>JANWYJ010000014.1 GCA_025055115.1 Gemmata sp. | reverse complement strand
CAGCCCCTGGTAGTCGGTTCCCCCAGCCGACGAACATCCGAACGTCCAACTGGCTTGACGCATGCACATCCAACCGACTTCACGCCTCAAACACATCACGCGGTCGGTCCTATCCAGGTGTTCGTCAAGACAGTCTGGGTTGTGGAGAATCGGCCGCGTCTGGCCTGCCGGCATCGCCCCGGTCAACATACCAGCTTGTGACGGCTTCATCGACACACACCCGCGGATATCGACTATCCCCCTCACGCGAGTGATTCGCCTGGCGATACAGAGTGCTACTAGGCATGGGAGACAGAGGCTGGTTCCGTAGCGTTGGCCGAGAATGTGTCGCGTGTCGATGGGAGTGGAGAGCGCTATCGGTGGCCTTGGCGGCTCGTGATAACGCCATCAGGTTTCGGAAAATGCTCCTGACGATCCGCGTGTCGATGGTTCGACCAGGGATACGACAGGGATACGAATTGATCCTCAGGCCAACCGCAAATCGTCAGTCCAATATCGCGGAAAGCCCAGAGCGTTTAGCTAGCATGCAGCCGGAACCGCGGACAGTCCTATGAGTGTCACGGTGCGGTGGCGTCGGATGTCTATTTTTGTCGCGTTACGATGGCGTGCCAATTCTGAGGGAAAATGGTGAAAACACAATGAATATTCACATGTTCATATTGGGCAGGTACTTCGGCACGACATTCTAACATTCGCCGACGTTTCACGGGGAACATTTCGCCAAAATTCGACATCCCCACGGTTGAGAGCAGCTAGTGGCTTCTGGTCGGGGTGGGGTTGCCCACCATCCCGCAGCGCATGTGTGAACGTGTGTTCTGACGTGCTGGGCTACGTTACTTTTTCGATGGGCCCGGTTGGGGCGATGCTGCGGCGCTGGTCAGGCCGGGGCTGGCATTGAAGACCTTCACGGTGCTGCCATCGCTGACTTTCCACACCGCCACGGTACCATCGTAGCTGCCCCCAGCCACCAGTTCGCCGTCGCTACTGAACGCTACAGCGTATACATAATCGCCCAGGCCGGTCAGTTGTTTGGTGGCGGTGAGGTTATCCGCGTTCCAGAGGCGCACGGTTTTATCGGCACTCGAAGTGGCCAACAGGGGTTGCTTCGGATGGGCGACCACTTTGAACACCTCGTCGCTGTGGCCGCCGGCGCTTTTGACTTGCTTGCCTTCGCCGTTCGGTTTCCAGGTGCGAATCTGCCGGTCGGCCCCAACCGAGAAGCCAGTGCTACCGTCGGGTTTGACCGCGACCGCATAGACCGTTTCCTTATGTTCGGGGAACGTCACCACCGATTCTTTCGCCTGCAAATCCCACACCTTGGCGGTTTTATCGCGTCCGGCGGTGATCAGGTACTTGCCATCGGGCGTGAGCGTGCAACCCAGAACCCAATCGGCGTGGTTTTCGACCGTTTGTGTCAGTTTCGCTTTCTCCCAGCCGGCGGAGAGGTCGAACACGCGCACTGCGCGGTCGCAGCCGCCGGCAGCCAGCGTTTTCCCATCGGGCGTGACCGCCAGACATAAGACCGAATCATCCACATCGAACAGGTGCTTGACGAGAACAGCCTGATCGTTGACGCCATCGAGAATTTCCACGTCGCCGTCTTTGTGGCCTTGGGCTTGAATATTGTAGATGCGAACGTCCCCCTCTTGACCCGGCCGGCCACCGGCGACCGCGAGCTTACCATCGGGGAGAAAAGCCAACCCGTAGGCCCGTTCCGCCCGTGTGTAGATGCGCTTGACCAACTTTCCGGTGGCCACTTCCCATACTGTCAGTTCGTGATGGCCGCCCACCACCAGGTGTTGGTTGTCGGGGGTGAAAGTCAAGGCGTTGACAATCGCCGGGAAAGGATACACCTTGGGCGGCACCGGCGGTTTCCAGCGGATGCGCAGTTCCTTCACCAAATCGGCTTTCGGGTCGATGCCGGCATCGAGTTTGGCCCCTTCCTTGATCCATTGGGCGATGATGGCCGCCTTCTCCTTGGGCACGGCTTCGCCTTTGTCGCGCGGAGGCATGCGACGTTGTTCGCTCGTCACGATCAGCTCGTAGAATTCACTGGCCTCCGGATTGCCCGGCACAATCGGTTCCCCCCCCGAACCGCCGGCGAGAATCTTTTCGTAGGTCGTCATGTCGTATTTGCCCGATTTTTTCTTGGCATCATGACAGGCCAGGCAATTCTCCTTGAGAATCGGAGCCACATCGTGAATGAAGCTGACCGGCTTAGCCGATTGAGCCACCGCCACCGAAGAAGCAGCGAACAGGACCGTACCCACGGCCAGAACCAACCGCAACCCATGACCACCAAGCATACACATGAACCCATTGCCACCAAGCATACACATGCGCATGGGAGTTTCTCGGGAAAGTGAGAGCAGGCGGGACACAAACAGTGTAGCCGAACCGGCCACGATAAGCAACGACAGAATCTCCGACGAACGCTCACGCGGCCCAATGAAGTGACCGCCGCCGAGTCAGTCGGGTGATGGCGCGAGGTACCTCGGCTAGGACTTGAACCTAGAACCTCACGTTCGAAGCGTGAGATGATTATCCATTTCACCACCGAGGCTGGTTGTTGTGTCCATCTGGGAATCGGCTGCGTGTTCCTCCCCCCGGCGAGGATGGGCGAGGATGATTGTTGTTGAGCGGAAGGGGAGGGATTCGAACCCTCACACCCCCTCGAGGGGCTTCTGCGCTAGCAACGCAGCCCGGCCAACCGTATCCGGCTCCCGTTCCATGCTCGCAGTGGCATCAGGATCATCCAATCCACCAGATCATCCAATCCGAGTTGTGGAAAGTGTGGTTGTGGCGTCGCGGGAAGTCGAACTCCGTGGCCATGCGGGCGAGGCGCTGTTGTCGTCCACCCGCGACTGGCAATCAACCTGTGACCGAGGTGGGAGTCGAACCCACACCCCACAGGCTCTCAACCTGCCGGCTCTGCCCGTTGGCCTACCCGGTCGAACAGTTGCGGATCGGGGAGTTGAACCCCGCCACAGGGCTTATGAGGCCCGGTTGAGCGCCGGCCCATCCGCAATTCTCTTTCCAGTGGTGATGGTGGGATTCGAACCCACACTATCCACGGTCTGAGCGTGGCGACTCCTGCCCCGTTGGTCTACATCACCGTGTCGCCCGGGCTGGCCAGGCCATAGCACGGGTGGGAGTCGAACCCACATCCTCCAAGGTTTGAGCTTGGCCGCTCTACCCAATTGGCGTACCGTGCTGGTGAACCATGGTGTGGCCTTTTAGTGAACTAGCGCCCAGTGGGAATTGAACCCACACATCCGCCTTGGCCCGGCGATACGCTACCGTTACATCATGGGCGCGGTCGTGTCCCTGCAACACAATGGCGGGGGTCCCGAGGTCATGCTCGCGAGCATCGGCATTACCTTTCCAAGGTCGTTTCAGTGCCGCACCACGACAGCGGTCCCGAGGGGACTTGAACCCCCGATCTCCTCCGTGACAGGGAGGCGGCCACTCCAACTGGCCCACGGGACCCTCCCAACAGCAGCTGGCGGAGGAATCGCCCCCCCCAGACCAAGCGTCGGTTGGGGAGGCCGAATGCGTTCCCCAACGCTCACGCCACCTTCGGACCGCGGCCCCTAACCTCCCGCCCAGGAGTTCTGGTGGGCCGCGGTTGTATCACCCGTGCCGCGGGGGGGAGTGGAACCCAACCTCGGCGGCTGGAAAGACCACCGACCTCACCGGACGTCGAACGAGGTCCGCAGCAACGAACACCACATTTCCCCCTAAAGCGAACCGGCTGGGGGTCGCTTCTGCCCCCAGCCGGCGCGGTGATACCCTCGCGGGCATCGGGGGCTATCCGCTTGTATCTCGTAATTCCGTCCCGCAACCACAATCACTGGCCGGCACCCCTTGGAGGGCACGATGGAGCCTCTCCGCGGCGGTACGATGGGCCGCCCGGGGTCGTTCAGAACTCGCGAACAGGCAGATCATGGTGATTCGTGGGGTCCAACAACGTCCGCATTCCACCGCGGGTGTTGTTTTTTCACTCTGTTAGCAGAGTTGCTACGCTATATAGACGCAGGCGGACGCCACTGGTTCGCAACAAAAATCGCAAAATCGTAGTTTTTTTTCCGACAATCGAAGGGTGAACAAGCGGATGGAATGGGAAGGCTGGATGCGGCAGGCCCTGGCCCTGGCCGAACGGGGGCGGGGGTCCGTCGAACCGAATCCGCTGGTGGGGGCTGTGGTTCTCGATGCGGCCGGACAGTTCGCCGGCGAAGGGTGGCATCAGCGTTTTGGCGGCCCCCATGCGGAAGTATTCGCGTTGGCGGCGGCTGGCGAACGCGCCCGGGGCGGAACGCTCATCGTCACGCTGGAGCCGTGCTGCCACCACGGCAAAACCCCACCGTGTACGACCGCGATTCGCAATGCCGGTATCAGCCGGGTCGTCGCGGCGATGAGCGATCCGTTCCCGAAGGTCGCTGGCGGGGGTCTGGCCCAGCTCCGCGCGGCGGGGATCGCCGTTGACGTTGGCGTCTGCGAAGCCGAAGCGCGGCAGTTGAACGCCCCCTATCTGAAGCTGCTCCACACCGGCCGACCGTGGGTTCATGCGAAATGGGCGATGTCGCTGGATGGCAAAATAGCGACGCGGACCGGCCATTCGCAGTGGATCAGTGGGCCGGCGGCGCGGCAGATCGTGCACGAACTGCGGGGGCGGATGGATGCGATTCTCGTTGGTCGGGGTACCGTCGTGGCCGATGATCCTCTGCTAACGGCACGCCCGCCAGGGCCACGGGTAGCTGCCCGCGTGGTGGTCAGTGCTTCCGGCCAACTTCCCGACCAGTGCCGCTTACGCCAAACAGTCCGCGAAGCCCCGGTGATTATCTACACCGCCCAGCCCCACCGGCTGGCTGGCTGGGCCGCCGATGGGGCCGAAATCGTTGCGATCCAGCAACCCGATGGGTTTGTCGATGCCATTTTGGCCGATCTTGGGCAACGACGGTTCACCAACGTGCTGGTCGAAGGCGGAGCCGGGTTGCTCGGTGCGGTTTGCGATGCCGCGGCGGCCGACGAATTCCACGTCTTCATCGCTCCGAAAGTGATCGGCGGCCAAGCGGCACTCTCCCCGGTGGCAGGAACCGGCTGTGCGACCGTTGCGGACGCCCTGGCCCTCGAACGCTGGCATGTGCAGCCTGTGGGGCCGGATCTATACCTCCACGGCTTCACGCCGCGATGTGCTGCTAGCGCTTGAGAGCGAGAGTCAGGCCATCGGCGAACGGCAACAAGCTGAGCATAATCCGGGAGTCGGCATGGAGTTTGGCATTGAGAGCACGAATGGCGCAGGTATCCGGATCGTTGACGGCCAGATCGGCGGGTTTGCCATCCCACAAGGTATTATCAATAACGATCAGACCACCGGAGCGGACCAGTTCCAGACAGCGTTCGTAGTACAGGTCGTACTGTTTCTTATCGGCGTCGATGAAGGCATAGTCGAAGGTGCCCGCTTCACCGGCAGCCAGAAGTGCGGCGAGCGAATCGGCCGCCGGAGCGATGCGGAGTTCGACCTTTTCTCCAAGCCCCATCGCAGCCAGATGCCGGCGTGCGATGGTGGCAAACTGTTCGTTCAGTTCGCAGCCGATCAGCCGGCCATCCGGGGGTAACGCACTGGCCACCCACGCTGCGGAATAGCCGGTGAAGGTGCCGATTTCGAGGCATTTTTTCGCCCCCATCAGTTGAACTAGCAACGCCAGAAACGGCCCCTGTTCGGGAGCGATTTGCCATTCAGCATCGGGCAGTTGCGCGGTTTCGGCCCGAAGAGCCTGGAATGCCGCCGGTTCGCGCACCCCCACGCGCAGAACGTAATCGTACAGCGCATCCGTCAGGGGGGTGGGGCGCACGAAACTCGGCAGCATCGCTGATTCCTCCGACGTGACACGCTCGAGTAGCGGGACAGCAACGGGTGCGGCAAACCCCGCTGCACCTAAGGCTCGGTCGGCCCAGCAATCAGTTGGACGCCGCTACTGTAGCGGGAACCGAGTTTCTGCCGAAGTTCGTCCATGTTGAATTGGCTTCGGTCCGTCACGGTGAACTTCACATGCCGTCGTTGGGCATCGGTCTTGATTGAACCCTTCTCTACCCACGGTAGAGTCGCGAGCGAACTGCTCACGGTGGCCGGTCAAGTGGCTCAGGTCATACCCGGGACCAGGAGGATGACCTGATTGGGGCCATCGGTGGTCAACGGTTCGCGACTGCCGATCGGTCCACAACCGGAAATAGCGAACCCGATCGCCACAACGAAGGCCGGTAAACGCCACGTTTGCATAAGTCATTCCTCAAAAAGAACTGACACGGACATGATACATCATGGTACAGTAATCGGCACACGCCGCCCGATGGTTTCCGGAAACTCCCCGCCTTTTTGCCCGTTTCTGAGGATGCCTGCCATGAATTGCCGTCACGTCGTAGCGCTAGGGGTTGTTCTTGCGCTGGTAACGGTTGCGTCGGCCCAACCGGCCGCGCCGCAGTTGCTCAGTGTGTTTCCGCCGGGGGCGAAAGCCGGCGCAACGGTGGAGATCACACTGTCCGGGCACTTCCTGGAGGGCAGCGAAAAGCTTCTCATCAGCGGCCCGGGCTTCACCGCCGACCCTGTGGGAACCGTCAACAACCCCAAAGCGCAACCAGGTCAACCCACCGCAACGATGAAATTTCGGCTCACGGTGCCCCCCGAGGCGAGTGGTACGTATGACCTACGCGTTCTGACCCAAGCGGGATTGTCGAACCCGCGGGCGTTTGTCGTCACCAATCAGACAGAAGTTGTCGAACGCGAGCCGAATAACGATGTCGATCAAGCCCAGAAGATCGACGTGGAAACCACGGTCAGCGGGGTGATCAGTGCGCCCACAGATGTCGACTACATCGCCTTCACGGCCAAAAAGGGACAAGCCCTGGCGATCTTGTGTCTGTGTTCCAGCATTGATAGCAAACTGTATGCCGATGTGATGGTCAGCGGTCCGGATGGGAAACCGCTGGTGGCCAATCGCGGTTACCGCGAGGGAGATGCGGTCGTTTCCTTCATCGCGCCAACCGATGGCGAGTACCGCGTGCGCGTGGCGCAGTTCGCCTACACCAGTGGTGGCTACGATCACTTCTATCGGCTGACGGTCACCACGCAGAAATGGCGCGACGCTATCTTTCCACCGGTGGCGACCAACGAACGGCCGTCGGCGAGGCGTTGGCCGATCACCCCTTCGGCTGCGCCACTCGATTTACGCGAAGCCGCCGAGTTCGTGCCGCATCCCCTTCTGGCCACACGTCAACCACTCGTTGTTGACAACGACCAGAACCATTCCGCCAACTCCGCCCAAGATGTCACCCCTCCCTGCGACATCGCCGGCCGCATCCTCACCAAGAATGAACGCGATTGGTACCAATTCCGCGCCCACAAAGGCGAGGTATGGACCATCGAAGTGTTCGCGGAGCGCATCGGTTCGCCGGTCGATGCCTACTTCTGGCTGACAGATGAGAAGGGGAAGGTCATCACGGAGCAAGACGACGGCCCCGAAACCCTCAGCCCCCACCAATTCTACACCAAAAGCGACGATCCTGGCCGCTACCGCTTCGCCGTACCCGCGGATGGCCTCTACAAAGTGATGGTTTCTACCCGTGCCGCAGGAACACAATTCGGTGTGCGCGATCAATACGTCTTGCGCCTGGCCAAGGAACAGCCCGATTTCCGCGTCGCCATCATGCCATTGTCGCCACACATCCCCGAAGGCGGCACGGTGCCCAAAGGTGGAGCCGTGGTCTTGGCGGTCTATGCCTTCCGCTTCGATGGCTTCAACGAACCGATCGAACTGACGGCCACCGGTTTGCCCCAGGGTGTCACCTGCCCCCCCCAAGTGATCGGCCCCGGGCAGACACGCGGTTGCCTGGTGTTGCTGGCCGATCCCGATGCCGCCGATTGGGACGGCTTCATCACGGTGCACGCGCGCTCCGGGGAACGCCAACACACCGCCAAGGCCTTCAGCGTGATATGGCCCGCCATCGGCGTGCAGCCCGGGCAAGTACCGAACGTGCCGATGCTGACGCGGCAAGACCGCGGTGAAGGGCTAGCCGTGGCTGTCCGCGGTCAAGCCCCGTACCGGTTGATCCCCAAGGCAACGCAACTGACCGCCCCGGCTGGCGGCAAGCTTGAAGTAACGCTGCAAGTCATCCGCGACGAGAAATTCAAAGACCCGATCGCAGTGATTGCGGCGACACCGGGTTTTGGTCCGCCGCCGAAGGGGAACGCCCCGTTTCCCCCCATCGCCACCGCGGCCCCCGAAACCCAGGAGGTCAAGCTGAACCTCGACATTCCGGCGAATCTACCACCGGGGCCGTACACGTTGATACTGCGGGGGCAAAGCGCCGCCCCACCCCCCAAAGGCGGCAACAATGCTCCCCTCCGTGCCATCCCCACCTTCGCCGCAGCACCGATAACTGTTGAGGTGAAAGCGGCCCCGAAGAAAAAATGACAAAATTTTCGCCAAGAACGCCAACCCAGCAGCGAATACGCCAATAGCGGAGCGGGAAGTGGACCCACCGTTTCCCTAACAAGTGGGCCATACCGTCTCCCTGACCGAGGAGAGTGTGCCGTGTCGCAGTCGTTGTCGCGTAGCCAGGCGGTGATGCTGGGACTGGTTGTTATGCTGGCGTTGGCACTGGGCGGCTACGGTATTGCCCGCATTGCCGACAAACAAGGACTGTGGACCGACACCATCGAACTGACGGCGGGCTTCACCGAGGCCCACGACATCACCCCGGGCACACCTGTGCGCATTCGCGGTATTGATGTGGGGCAGGTGATCGGGGTGGATTACCCGGACCACGATGGAGCTGGCGCTGAAGTGATCGTGCGCATGCGCGTTCCAACTGCATACGCCCACCGTATCTACGCCGATGCGTCGGCCCAGATTCACACCAGCGGCTTGTTAGGGTCGAAGGTCATCAGCATTCAGCCCGGCCATCCCAACAGCGGAGCGCTCGCCGGCCATCGCCTACGCGGGATCAATCCCACCGATCTGAACGCTCTGGCCGCCGAGGTCCGTGAGCTGGCCCAACAAGCCAAGAATACCACGCGCGAAGTCAAAGCGCTGGCCGCCGATACGCGCGCGACCGTGTCCCGTGCCAATAGCCTCTTCCACGACATCCAAACCAGCGATGGAACACTCGCCAAACTGATCCGCGACGACGATCTGTACACGGACGCCCGCGGAACCCTCGCCGACCTGCGTTCCCTCATCACCCGTGCCGACCGAGCCATCGGCAAACTCGAAGCCGAAGCCGACGAACTGCACCTGTTCGTTTCCGATGGCCGCGATACGCTGCGCTCCGTCAAACAAGGTACCGATGCGATCGGCAAAATGCCGATCATCCGCAACTACGTCGAAGATTCTGCGGCGCTGTTAGTGCGGCCAACCATGAGCCGCGAAAAGTTTTCCTTCTACTCCGGGCATCTGTTTGAACCGGGCAGTGCGATCTTCACTCCCGAGGGGTTGGCCCACATGGCGAATTTGGTCAACCACCTCAATGCCCGGAAAGTACCCGGCAGTGAAATCGTGGTGGCCGCGTTCTTCGACCCCCACGATCAGAGCCAGACGGCCGCCGCCGCTCTCGAACTGACCCGCAAACAAGCCGAAGCCGTCGCCCATCACTTCAAACAACATAACGTCCACAAACTCGGTGTTATCGCCCGCCGCAAAATTATCCCTCTCGGGATGGGCACCGGTCGCTCACCGGTGGTAGATACCGAGAAACTGCCCCCGTCGCACATCGAAATTCATCTCTTCACGCCCCGGTAGAAGCCCTCGGTCATCAATCCCCGCGCCGGCGGCCAGCGAAAAGCTCGGATAGCCGGGCTGTGCTCATGTCGTGTACGATGATTGTTAAGGGTCGATCACCGATTGCGTACTGGCGACGTAGGATAGTTTTCGTGAGCCAAGCCGTTACCATTCCCGCTCTGACTGCGGCTGACCGCGGGCGAGTGAAGCTGCTGTACCACTTCGGTCGGTTGCAAATGCCGGCCGTGCAACTGAGCGAAGCCGATTTTATGGCTCATCTGGAACGCACCTTCCGCCTGTTTTTACCCAAAACCCCTGGCAGTGTGTGTTGGGCCAGCTACCTCGAAGGTCTGTATGCGATTGATTGGTGGGTGTGTGTAGGCTGTTTGGAAGGGCAGAACGCCGCGTGGGATGAATTATTCAATGCCCGCACGGGGCGTAGCGACTGCTTACTGGTCGATGCCTTGCGGGCACGGGCCGTGCGACTCTACCCACGCGACGAAGAAAAACAGGACACGGCCGTTACGGAATTCTGGAGTAGCCTCATTGCCCCCGATAGCGACGGGGCTTTACCCGTGCTTGCACGCTACGATGGCCAACGGCCCTTGGCCCCCTGGCTGATCCGCGTCTTCCAAAACTGGCATTTGTCGAAACTCCGGCAATCCAGCGGCATCACCACGCTACCCGACGATGAAATCGCCATGCCGCTCGATGCCCCCAAGCCCGATGGCAGCGACCGTTGGCACGATGTCTTTGTCATGGCCGCCCGCGAATGGCTCGGTTCTCTTGACGACGACGAACGTCTCCTTCTGGGCTTGCGCTGGCGCTACCGGCTCAGCCAACGAGAAGCCGCCAAATTCTTCAACCTCAACGAAGGGACTCTCACCCGCCGGACCGATAAGCTCCGCGACCGCGCCATCAGCTTCCTGGCCAGCCGACTCGTGGCCGAAGGTTGGACCGGCGACGATCTCGAAGGCTTCATCCTCACCGAACTCGGTTCACTGCTGACCGATGATCCGCGACTGAGTGCCGATCAACTGAGCCGCCTATTGGCCATGCGGGGGAAAACCCCACCGGCCGAATGAAGCGATCATGAGCGACGAACTTCCCTCCCCCAAGAAACGCCGGCCCTTTTGGCGCAAGCGCGTTCGTCGTAGTACCGCGCCCGGCTCCCATACGCCGGTATTGCTGGCCGAAGTGCTGGCGGCTCTCAACCCGCAACCTGGACATGTGATCGCTGATTGTACGCTGGGTTTCGCGGGTCATGCCACGGAGTTGTTGCGGCGGATCGCTCCCGATGGGCTGTTGATCGCCACCGATCTCGATGCGGCCAACCTCGAACCCGCACGGGAAAAACTCGATGCCATCGGCGGATTGTTCACCCTGCATCATGCGAACTTCGCCGGTTTGCCAGCGCTTTTGGCCAGCGAGGGGGTTCAGCAGGTCGATGGGGTCCTGGCAGATTTGGGCATGTCGAGTATGCAGGTGGATGACCAGCACCGCGGTTTCTCCTTCATGCGCGATGGTCCGCTCGATATGCGCATGGATCGCAGCCGCGGACGTACCGCTGCCGAATGGCTGCAGGTGCTCACGCACGAGGAATTGACGACATGTTTTCGCGACTGGGGCGATGAACCACACGCGGAAGCCATCGCCGCCGCAATTGTGCGTCAGCGCGCCGTTCAGCCGATCGAGCGCACCCAGCAACTGCGCGCGTTGATCGAAAGCGCAGCCCCCGTACGCATCGACCGCACACCCGGCGCACCTCCGGAACGCAAGCAGCGGCTCGCCCCGGTCGCCCGTGTTTTCCAGGCCTTGCGAATTCTCACCAACCGCGAGCTGGCGAACTTGCAACATCTGCTCCGCTTACTTCCCACCATCCTCAAACCCGGTGGGGTCGCCGCGATCATCAGCTTCCACAGCGGAGAAGACCGCCTGGTGAAAGCAGCCTTCCGCGCCGGACTTCGCTCCGGCGTGTACGCAACGATCAGCGACACGCCGATTCGTCCGACGTTTGCAGAACGAACGGCCAACCCCCGCGCGCGCTCTGCCAAGCTCCGCTGGGCCTGCCGGGCTTTGGAGGAGACAAGCGGAACAATGTGACCTATGGAGCTTGGCGGCTTACCGAGCTTCACGACTGCCGCAGGGCACCGCCTGAAACACAATGGCACACCCTGGAGAATCTGCCGGTCATCGCCACGGAGATGGCCACGGCGGAGCCATCGCGGCGGAATAGGCCTTGAGAGTGTCCAGAATGGCCTCGACCTCTTCTCCGATTGTGTCCACGGCGGAGCCACCGCGGCGGAATAGGCTTTGAGAGGGGCTGGCCCACTCGTTGGGGTCCTCCGTCCGGCTCTGCGGTTCTCGGGAGGGTTGCCGCCAGTCGACCGGTTTGTGCGGCCATTGTCCTGTGCCGCGGTTCTCCCGTAGGCTGCCACCGGTCAATCAGTTTGTGGAACCATCGTTGCGGGCCAGGAGCAACCGGCGGTGGAATGTCATCCACGGGCTGATCGGCAGCGCCCTCACAGCGGATTATCTGTCGCCATCATCCGGACCATCATGGTGACGGGATTTTTCTGGGCTGGGTGGGTGACGAGGGGATGGGGGGGAAGGTTCGGGCCACTGCACAATCAGCGGGGGTTGTCCGGCTTTCGCACGCAGCCGGTTCACGTTCCGGAGAATGGCCTCTCGCGACACCAACCAATGCAGGAAACGCCGTTTGCCCGGGAAATCGATCAGCATCACACCCATCAGAACCGTCAGCAACCCTTGCCCCGGCACACCAGGCAGCGATAGCACAATGCCCAGAAGAATCAGGACATAACCACACAGATTCCGCAAACCCACCAGGAACACTTTGAGGACCGGGTGGCGATCGATGGGACGTTGGGCATGAGGATTGACAAAGAAATCCGCTGGTAGGCGTGCCAGTACCACACCTACTATCGCCGCGCTGACTGCGGCCATACTCACCGCTAACACAATACTGAAGACGATCAGATGCCACGCGGTGACCCATTCCGGTAATCGGCTTGCTAACCACTCGGGCATCTCCGGACCTCCGTTCGGTTCGCTTCCACCGCAGGACCCTTATTCCTATGAACCCTCCAACCGAAGTCATCGCTTGTCCCGCGTGTAAACACCTGGTTCGTGTCCCTCTCGATTGGCTTGGTCAGCAAGTTCAATGCCCAGAATGTCAGGCGTTGTTTCGAGCTCCGGTTCGCGTCGATGGGCAACTGACGTCGGCCGAATTGATCGCTCGGTCCGCATCGTCGACCCGGCTTTCGCACCCCCACCGACCCGACGTGATGCTGTTATTACCCACTTTCGGCTTGCTTTTATGTGGTGTCGCGGGTACAATAGTGAACGTGTGGACACTTTATGCAATGTCCACCCATCCAGGCGGAGCGCACGGCTGGGCCAAGGATCAACTGCCGTATTTGCGGAAAATTGGCCTGGGTGAACCGACACCGCCGGAACAGCAAGCGGCTCAAGACGAGCAGGACGCCGACCAGATTGCCCGCCTGCACCGCTGGCTGATTCCGGCATCGTTGCTGGCCAGCGTTGTGACGCTGTTGGGCGGCCTGGCAATCGCGTTGCGCCGTTATTACACGCTGGCTCGGATCGCGTGCGTGGTGGCGGCGCTGAATCTGGCGCATGGCTGTTGCCTCCCAGGGGCGTTGGCGGGATTGTGGGGGTTGTTGATGCTGAATTCGGAGGAGGGTCGCGAGCATTTTGGAATCTGAAACCCTGTGTTGCCGATCTGAGTCGTCGGTGACAAAGCCTTAGTGACGCCAGTCGCGAGCATTTTGGAATCTGAAACCCTGTGTTGTGTTGCGGCAGGGCGGACAACCCGGGCGCTGGGGAGAAATGGCGCTGGCTCGCCGGTGACAGACCGTAACGCGAGCTATCCAACCGAAAACCCCGGAACAAGGATCAGGGAGTGGCAGTGCGTTCAGAGTTCACCCAGCTCGGGCTGGAGCAGCTTCACGGGTTGGCCGCGGCGCGCCAGAATCACCTCCGCGGCCAGGTAACCGCTTCGGACGGCTCCCTCCATCGTTGCCGGCCAACCGGTGTTGGTCCAATCGCCGGCGACCGCAAGATTGGCGATCGGCGAGGCCTGCGCTGGCCGCCACCGATCGACTCCCGGTACCGCGCTGAATGTGGCCGTGTGTTCAGTCACGACTTTGGCCCGCAACAACCGCGCCCGCGCCACCGGAGGAAACAACCGCTGCAATTCGTCCACAATGCGCCGTTGAATTTCCGCACGGCCTGCCCCGCGCAGTTCACGCGCGGCACTGACCACCACCTGCACGTAAAATTCCCCCGGCGCGACCTCACCACGGTTGAACACCCACTGCCCGCAGCTATCAATCAACACGGCGTGTGGCAACGTCAGCACAGGCTGGTCGAACCACAAATGAACACTCGTGATCGGCGACGGCGACAGGTGCCGGATATTGGCGAAGTACGTTTCCTGTTCCATCACTTCCGCCGGTATCACATCGCCGACGCGATCAAAGGGCACCGCAAGAACGTACCAATCCGCAGAAAGTGTGGAACCATCCCGCAATTCTACACGTTGCACGGTCCAACTCTTGTCGGGGGGGAGGCTGGTCATTCCGGCCGTCGAGGTTTCACGCGCCAGGATGTGCAACCGTTTCACCGCGATGCCTTCGCGAACGTGCACCTGATGCGCGGCCAGCCAGGTACGGAGTTCATCTCCATAGAGCCGCCCCAGCGGTACTGTGGGAATATGCACCACGAACCCGTCGCGATGACGCAAGAAGCCATCACGGAACACTTTCCGGGCATACTTCAGACCGATGCGATCAATCGTTTCGTTCAAGGCACTGGTGAGCACAACCGCCCAGAAGCGGTCGATGGTCCGGCGGTTTTGCCAATGGGCTTCGAGCCAAGGCAACAGGGGCGGATCGGCCTGGGGCTTGGCTCGCAGCAGGGCGAATAGCCCCCACGCAATGCGGAGTTTGTCGGTTTCGGTGAGGTAATGAGCACCCCACAGGGCGCGGCCCAGATGCAGTGGGGCCGGCCACGGATCGGCTTTGAAGACACTCCTCCGCCGATCCGGAGTGATGAAGTACAACTTCGTTTGCGGACTCAAGAAGTGTTCAAGACCGATGGTGCGCAGCAGGTGCGAAAAATTGGTGCAACACCCCATGCTGACATGCTGACACGCATCGACCCATTGCCCTGAAGCGGGATCGGTAAACGACCCCGCACGGCCTCCCAAGCGATTCCGCGCTTCCACGAGGGTGACACGAACACCGTGCTGTGCCAGCCCCACAGCCGCCGCGATACCCGCCAGCCCACCCCCGATCACCACCGCCGAAGTCGGCGTGGCTAATCCCGATGAATGCATAGAGTTGATGTGGGGAAGTTGTTCGGTTTCGGCAATGGCCATCAGCGATGTGGATTGTGGCCCGGCCAGACCCTTACCCGATGGGGGTTATGCGTCACCACAAGCCGGACTTGATGCAGCAGCCGGCTAGATAGACGGCGGCTTTCCGCCACGCCGGCAGTCGCACCCGGTGCGTGAAGACGTCGTAGTGGCGGCGTTCGATCTCATCCAGCAGGCGGCGGTAGGCGCCGGCCATCACATGAAAGATAGCTCGGCCATCGGTGGTGAGAAGCGGAAGCAAGGCCTGGCTGCGGCGGTAGTAGGCACGAGCGCGGGCCACTTGAAATTGCATCAAGGCTCTGAAGCGGTTGGCACAGCTGGGGTCGCGCCATCGTTCGGGACCGCAGGCGAAGTGGTCCAGTTCATCGGCGGGCAGATAAACCCGGTCGCGGCTGAGGTCGTCCCCCAAATCGCGGAGGATGTTGGTCAGTTGAAAGGCGATACCGGCTGCCTCGGCCGGTGGCTCGACATCGGCGGCGGTCACTCCCCGCCGCGTGCCCCAGATGCGTACGCACGCTAAACCCACGGCGGAAGCCACGCGGTAGCAATAGCGGTAGAGTTCGGGGAAGTTGGCCATCCGCACCGGGCCCAGATCGGTTTCCATGCCGTCGAGGGTGTCGTAGAGATATTGCGGAGGAATGGTAAAACGGTGAACGGTGTCGATCAGGGCCGCATGGATAGGATGGGTGAAGTGGCCGGCGATGGCCGCCGTCAGGCTGGCCCGCCACGCCGCCAGTTTCTGCCGCCGTTGTTCGAGTTCTCCCGGTTGGTCGGCCAGATCATCGCTGATCCGCATGTAGGCATAAAGCGCCTCCATCGCGGACCGTTTCGCCGCCGGGAGCAGGCGGAATGCCAGCGGGAAGGAACTGCCCGCCGCCGCGGTGACAGCGCGACAATACCGGAAGGATTGGCGGACTTGGAAAGAGGCTTGCGCGGCCGAGGCGCCAGAGAAGTCCGAAAACCACACGGGCGCAGCGCAAGATTCCGTCATCCGGCAACCTTCAAGGTCGTGGGAATCAGGTCCCCAAATTGACGCGCACCCGCTGGCCGACCCGCAGGGGCGGGCGATCTTTGGGTGCTGGATCATTGACTTCGATCACCACTTCGATCACCCGGGTGTCGCCGCCCAAAAAGTTTTCGGCGCTACCGCGTTTCAGCAGGAAACTATCGCTGATGCGGCGCACCGTGCCTTGATAGGTGAGCGCCGGGTTGGTATGATCGTAGATTTCGACGGGTTTTCCTTTGAGCTGCTCGCTGACACGGTGGGCAAATTCGGCCTCCACTTCAGCCCGAACCACTCGGGAACCGGCGGGGATAATCCACATGGCCGGGTCGCGGGTGCTGATGCCAAGCGTAGCTCCAGGACGAATGGTGACCCGTTCCACAGTCCCGGCGTATTTTGCGCGGACCACGCACAGTTCCATCGCCGATTTGGCTTTTTGCAATTCGGCTTCGGCTTGTTTGACCGCGGCTTGGGCCTCGTCGACCTTGACGCGCGGGTTCATTGACTGGAGTTGTTTGAGTTTCAGCTCCGCGAGTTCACACTCATTTTTGGCAATCACATAATCGACGTTGGCTTTATACAACTCGAGGCTACTTTTCTTGCGTTCTGGCCAGGTGTCCGGAGGATGGCGATCGGCTTTGTAACTTTCTTCGAGTTTCTTATCGACGAAGTTGTAGTAGGCGGTAGCCAGCTCCAGTTTGCCTTGCGCAGCCTTCAAAGCTTGTTGGGCATGTTCGATGCTCAGTTGGTGTTGTTTTTCGAGTTCCTTGGCCTCCTCGACCTTGGTTTTGGCATAGGCTACGGCGTATTCGGCCCGTTCGACATCGCGTTTCTGAATGGTGGCGTCGAATTCGTAGAGGGCCTGATCGACGGCAACCAGGTCACCGTCTTTGACATGAACGGCAGCGATGGTGCCTGATTGCAGAACCGGGGGCAAGCCAACCGAAACCGGTGGTGGATCGGTATCGACGGTACCGAGAACATGCAGACCCGCTTTGGTGGGCGGAATATCCAGCACCGATTTTGTACTCTCCCCGTCGGAGGTCAGCGCGCGGGCACCGAGGATGCTGCCAATCATCAGTGCGAACGCAGACACGATGAGCAGCGGTCGCATCGTGCGAAACATGTGAAGTCCTCCTCGGGAGGGGGATGACGCAAGGTTTTCCGCCAGCGTAGCTCCTTCGGGCAGATCACCCCGCGCCAACCGGGGGTTCACGAATGCGCAACAGGCAGCGGTCGTTGTTCGAGTCGGCCGTCGTCGAGGTGGTAATACACATCGACAAACGGCAGCAAGCGATGGTCGTGGGAGACACACAGTACCGCGGCACCGCGTTGGTGGGCGGCGTCGCGGAGAAGTTCGATCACTTTTTGGCCATTTTCCCAATCTAGGGCGCTGGTGGGTTCATCGGCGAACATGAAAGTCGGATTTTTCACAAGGGCGCGGCCGATGGCGACCCGTTGCTTCTCGCCGCCGGACAGTTGCGCAGGTTTCTTATGCCGGTTGGGCAGCAATCCGAGCCGGTCGAGCATGGCGTCGGCCCGTCGCTGGGCTTCGCGGCGGCTGACGTTTTCACCCCACAACAGCACCAATTCCAACTGCTGTCGGGCAGTGAGGGCCGGGAACAGATTGTAACCTTGAAAGATGAAGCCGGTGTGTTTGCGGCGGAAGTGCTCGCGTTGTTGGGGATTCATTTGCCAGAGATCGCGGAGTTGGCCGTCGTCATCGGCCAGAACCTGGCCGCTGTCCGGTTCCAGCAATCCGGAGAGGATTGCCAACAGGGTCGATTTGCCGCTGCCCGATGGCCCCATCAGCAACACCAGCTGACCTGGATAGAGGTTGATCGTCACGTGTTGCAAGGCGGCGCGGCGGGCCGTACCGTCGCCGTAGGTGCGAACCAGGTTCACACCCCGCAAACTCGGTGACGATGAACTTCCTGCCCACAGCATCATGTTACCAGCCCCATCCCAACGACCACCCGGTACTTTCTGGTCCTCACTCTTCTCTCGATCACAGCGGAGGCGTTCTGAAGCCGTTTGTGATGCCTCGCCCCCATCGCTTTACCGCACATCGCTTTACCGCAACAGTGTCATCGGTTCGATGGTCCGCACGCTGCGGAGAGCGAACAAGCCGGAAATCAAGGCCATGCTGATGGTGACCGCCGCGGTTCCCACCAGCACTTCCCAACGCAAATCGACATCAGCACCGACTTGGGCTGCTCCCGAACGTAAGGCCAGGCACGTTGGATACGCCAGCACCACACCAATAACGCCCACCCAGAAGGATTGCATCATCACCATCGACGAGATGCGCCAGCGGGGAATACCGAGGGCCAGCAAGATGGCAAACTCCTTGGCGTTGGCAATCGTCGCCGAGTAAAGTGTCTGCGCGGTGATGACGGCACCGACCAAAAGCCCCAGGAGTGCGGCATAACCGATGGCAATACCGGCTTTCGTGCGCAGTAACCAGTATTCGCGGCTGTTGTAGGAGAATTCCGCGGCGGTGTAGGTGCCCATATCGGCACCGTATTTAGCGCGGAGTTCTGCGGCGATGGCTTTGGCCCGGGCGGGGGAATCACAACGGGCCAACAGGTAGGTCACATGATCAGCAGGCACAATGAGGTTGAGCAACTGCCGGGCCGTATGCAGCGAGCAGAACACCCACGGGGCGGCGAGGCTTTTCAACCCTTTGACCGTACCGACGAGTTTCACTTCTTTGCCGTTGATTTTCACCTTGCCGGTCGGATTATCGAGGAAGCCCAGACGTTTTAAGTCGGACTCGTCGACGATAATGCTGTTGGGCATGGTCAGAGCGTCGAGTTGTTCGGGGGAAAGCACGGTGGCCGCTCCGGCCGCACCGCGATCGGTGTTGCTGCCCAGGATAAAGCACAGTTCCGTTCCCCCCGATGGCTTGGCGAAGTTCGCAAAGTTGGCGATGTACAGTTCCACACTGGTCACACCTTCGATACCGCTGATGCGGCTCAGATACGAAATTGGGATCGGTTTGCCCAAATCGACGCTCTGAACTTTTGTGGAACCGATCCACAAGTCCGCGGTGGTGTGATCGATCGGAATGGATGTGATTTTGAAAAGCCCCAGCAGCAAGCCGCACTGCAAGGCGATCAGGACGGCCGAAAAGGCCACGGCCAGTACCCCCGCCGCGTAGCGCGATCGTTCGTGCCAGAGCGTTTGCAGAGCAATACTCATGCCCATCGACTCACAAATCTATCCATTCCGCCCAACCGGCCCCCGAGCCGCGGTGGGCTGGTCTTTTCCTGTCAAGCCGTACGAGCCATATCAACGATTCTGTCATCATCCCCCCCCGAGCCGCGGCGGGCTGGTCTTTTGCTGTCAAGCCAGCGGCCCAGCCCGGGGCCGAGGAGCGACGCAGGGGGCCGGGGGAAGATCGCACAACGAACCATCCAGATACAGATGGTGCCACAGTTGCGTGGCCAAAACCCCGGTCAGTCCCATTTCGAGGCTCAGCCGGGCATAGCCACGGCCAGGTTGGGCCAACCTCTGCCGCGCCTGTTGCACCGCCAGCGGATCAAAGTAGCCCGCTTGGCGGATCGACTCCTCGGAGAGAATTTGATCGACCCAATCGCCGCGCGGATTCACGCTGGGGCTGATTCTGGCCCACGTATCCATCGGTGCGCGGAACATCATCTTGCGCCGCCAGGCCACTTCGCGGGGCAGCCAGCGCTGCGCGACTTGGCGTTCGATGAATTTGTCGTTGGTCAAGCCGCGCAGTTTCCAGCGTGGATGCAGCGGGGCCATATAGGCGATCACGTCTTCATCGAGGAAGGCGTAGCGGGTTTCGACGGAGGAATGCATGGCGACGCGGTCGCCTTTGGAAGCCAGCAAATGTCCGGGAAGCATGATGCGGGCGCCAAAATACAAGGCGCGGTGGAAGGGATGCCAGCGGTACAGATCGGGGTGAATTTCCAGATCGTCGAAAGCCGAGCGGGCGAGAATCTGTTCCCGGGCCGCCCCGGTGAAAAAGCGCAGTTTATTGATACTGATCAGCCCGTACATATCGAACCAGCCATTGCCCGCGCCACCCATCACTTGGAGCGTGTGCCGGTAGGCATCGAGGGAAAAGCGCGGCGTGCCGTTGAGCCGCAACACCAGCGCCCGCAGGGCGTACCCCAGCGGAAGGCCGGGGATTTTGTCCATCCAACCGATAAGTTTGCGAATCTTGAACCACGAATAACCGGCGAGCCATTCATCCGCGCCTTCGCCAGTGAGGGCGACTTTGTAGTTGTGGTCGTGAACGGCCCGGGCCAGATCGAGTAAACCCAAACACGATGTATCAATGACGGGGAATTCAGCAGCGGCGATCAGTTCCGGGTAGCGGCGGCGCAGTTCTTCGTGCCCGCACTCAACCACAACCGGATCGCAACCGAGGTGTTGGGCGACGAACAAAGCCTCGGATTTCTCGTTGAGCTGCTGGTCCGTGATGGAGATCGTGAAGGTCGGGAGGGGTCGGCCCATTACCTTATTGGCCATGGCCACGACCAGACTCGAGTCGACGCCTCCCGACAGATACGACACCACGGGGACATCGGCCCAGACCCGGCGCTGCACGGCCTGAAAGAGGACACGTTCGAAGCCATCGATTGTTTTTGCTTCGTCCGCACCGTACTCTTCGTGTCCCGCGTCGGGGTAGTGGATCTGCCAGTAGATTTTTTGCGTAGTGGCCTGTTCCGGTGTTGTCTGCCCCAACCGGAAGTGCAAATAGCGGCCGGGAATGAGGCAGCGGATGTTCCGGAACACCGTGGTCGGGCCGGGCATGGCCATGAAGGTGAAGATGTGGTTGAGGCCTTGGAAATCGACCTGGCGTTCGACCAGCCCGGAGGCGAACAGAGCCTTCATCTCCGAAGCGAACAGCAGCCACGCGGTATCGTCGTAGCGAACGATGGTGTAGAAGAGCGGGCAAATGCCCGCGCGATCGCGGGCCAGAAGGATGTCGTGAGTGCGGCTATCCCACAAGCAGAAGGCAAATTGGCCCTTGAGATGCTGGAGCATTTGCGGGCCGTGGTCTTCCCACAAGTGAGGGAGCAGTTCCGTATCGGTGTGGGTGCGAAAGGTGTGACCGCGGGCTTCCAGGGTGGCGCGTTGGGCTTTGTAGTCGAAGAACTCACCGTTGAAGACCGTCCAGACGGTGTGATCTTCGTTGCCGAGGGGTTGGCGGCCGTCGGCCAGGCCAACAATGGACAGGCGGCGGTTAGCCAGATGCAGCCCGGGGCGTTCGAGGTAGCCGTCTTCGTCCGGACCGCGGTGGACGATCGCCTCGGCCATGGCCTGCACAACACCCGCTGGTGCTGGGCGTTGTCCGTGGAAGTCGATCATCCCCGCAATACCACACATCCACTCATCCTCGCTCGCTCGGGTTGGCAAGTCGGCTTAGGTCCGCTTACAGTAGTGGGCTTCGGCACAACTGAAGACATAGCGTTTGACATCCATCCACAATCGGGGTTGGACATCGCAGGGCCCAGCGGCGGCGCATTTTTCCAAAACTTCATCCAACGAAGTTTTGAGAGGCGTTTGAAACCATGTGGCGGCCGACGCGATCACCACCGCCCGGCTCATGCCGCCGTCGCAGACCACCAGGGTCGGAACGCCTAGCCGCACCAGGCCAGCCACGGCCTGAATGGCGGCACACAATTCCCAGGGCGGATTGTCGCCACCATCGACCAACGGAAAGCGCAGGTACACCAATTCACGCGGTGGTACGACCGGCTCACTCAGGGTGGCCAGATCGACCACGGCTTCAATACCCGCCGCCAGGACCGTCGTCAGATCGCGGGCATCGCGTGCAGTGCCGACCCACAACGGGTAGCCTTCGATCTGACGCAGGGTCACAGTTGGTGAATCCGTGCAGGGGGACGTTGTGGCTGTCACGGTTGCGCCCTCTCGCGTCGCGCAAATTTCCACACTTTGCGCTGCATGAAGAACCGCACCACCCGGGGAAACATCCGTTTGCCGAACCACACCCACCACGATACGAAACCGACTGCCTGTTCCACGCGGTTTTTTACCAGGCTGCGGACCACGGCAGCCGCAACTTCATCAGGCGGCTGTGCCCCGGCAAAATTCAGGTAAATCTTCCCTTCGTTGCGGAGCAGGTGTTTTTGCAGGTCGTCGCTGCGAACCAACCCCGGCAACACCAACAGAACGTCGATACCAAAGCGTTCAAACTCGCCCCGCAGGGCTTCGGTCAGCCCCACCAAGGCATGTTTGCTGGCACAATGTTCGGACAAGGATGGAATGCCCCACCGCCCGCAGATGCTGGCGACATTGACGATCGCCGGTTTCCATCCATCGGTGGCCGTTTCGTAGCTGCGCGTCAGGTGGGGGGTGGCCAGGCGGATCATGTCTGCGGCGGCGAAAAAGTTCACTTCCAGCACTTTCCGCACAATCTCTTCGCGCGAGGTACTGAACTCGCCAAAACTGCACACGCCGGCACAGTTAATCAACCCATCGAGGCGTCCGAAACGGGCCAGTGTGCCAGCCACAATCCGTTGCCGATCGTCCGCGTGGGTGAGATCACCGGGGAAGGCTTCAGCTTCTGTGCCGATGTCGCGCAGGTCCCGCGTGAGAGTGGCCAGGTCCGTTTCGGAACGCGCAGTGACAGCCAGAATTGCGCCCTGTTGGGCAAGCCGCACGGCCACCCGCCGGCCAATTCCCCGCGAAGCCCCAGTAATCAGAATCACCCGCCCGCGTACGTCGCGGCGCATATAGTCCTTTCATCGTCACAAAAGGCCTGACAAAACCACTGCATCCGGACATTTTATGCCGTCGCTGCCGGTTCGCCAGGGTCGCTCCGCCAGCCTTCCGGCCCCATCCACCCGCAGTTGCGCCCTTGGCGCTGTGGTCCCATCCCTATAACAGCCCCAATTCATGAAAACCGGCCTTCATGGGAGGAGTTGGGACCATGCAACTGGAACTGGCGGTGGGATTGGCCCTCGGTGTGATGGTTGGAATACTGGCCATGGTGGGATGGGCCATTGCCCAGGCGGGGAGCCTGGGGCGGGCGATCCAGGGGCTGACTGTTGCGCGCCGGGCGAGCCGCGATGCCGCCTTCGCGGCTAAGTTGCAGGCGATTCTCGCCGGCGCGGAGGTGAAACAGCCCGAACCTCCCCAACCTCCCCGACCCAGTGGCGCCCCACTGCGGTTGTTGGCCCTGTTGCAAGCCGAGGCCCGGTTGGTGGACTTCCTCTTAGAAGACATCCACGGGGCCAGCGATGAGCAAATCGGCCAAGCGGTTCGGGAAGTTCACAAAAAGGCCCAGGCCGCGCTGAAACAACATCTGGTGTTGGAACAAGTCTTGCCGGGCCAAGAAGATGAAACCGTCACGATTCCCCCCGGCTTTGATCCGTCGGCCATTCGTGTCGTTGGCAACGTCACCGGCCATCCGCCGTTCACCGGAACCATCCAGCACCCCGGTTGGCGTGTGAAAGAGATCAAATTGACCCCACCCGCGGAAGGGGTTGATGAGTTCGTTCTCCAACCGGCGGAAGTCTTCATCCCCTGATGGCGCGCAGCGAGCCGTGTTGGCCGTCTTAGTACCCATATGGGGGTGCCTGATGACTGAACCCTATTTAACGATGGCGGAAATCGCCGCCCGATACCCCCATCAATGGGTCCTGGTGGCGAATCCCACCACTCGCGGACGCTCTCGGATCATCACGGGGAGCATGTGGTGATTCACTGTGCGGATCGCAGCGAGTTTTTGCGTCGCATCAGTGAGGGGAACGATCCCAACGTGACACGAACGGCAACCTGGTATTTCGGTTGTGGGGACAACGAAGCTGAAACGGTAGAACCGGTCGATGCCGAGCCGGGAGTTGCTCGATAATGAGTGTACCGTTTTCTCCCCCCGCGAGAATTATCTACGTTACGTTCCGGTGGAGGTATTCGGTCCGTGTGGCTCGAATATCTTCCCAATGTGCCCTCGACACGGCTTCGACGTTCACCGTTCTGCCAGCCCCAATGTTGCGGCGATTAGGCTACGATGGGGGGCGGCCTGTCCATCGCACGCGGTTGCGAACAGCCACCGGTGGGGCGCCGGTACCGATGATCGAAGTCCAAACGCTTGTGGCCCTAGAACAGGTCCGCTCAAATTTTGTTGTTGCGGCCCATGATCTGCCCTTGGGAGTGGTCGCTGATGGCCTGTTGGGGCTGGATTTCTTCCGCGAACGGACTTTGACTCGCGATTTTTCCTACGGGCGTATCACGCTGACATCGCCGCGGTGGCGGGCATGGCTGGGGTGGTGAGCCGCGCGCGACGGCAGCTGTGGCCCAAGGAGGGTGAAAACGAGCATATGAGCCGCACCGCATCCCGAGTCGCGGGGAAGCGCCGGAGCACGGATTTCGCAATGATCGCGAAAACTCCCGACGAATTCTGGTTGCCTTCGTTCGTTGTCCCGCTACCATCTACGCCGTCGGTTGTCGCATTTTCCGTCCCTGTGCTGAGGAGGACCTCATGTCCGCGTTTTATGTTGGCGAAGGTCTGGTGATCGAAGGCAACGACCTCGACAACGTCGCCCACATCGACTTGATTATCGGGCCGAAGGATGGACCAGCTGGTATAGCGTTTGCCAACGCCTTGGCCAATCAATCGGCAGGTCACACCAACTTGCTGGCCGTGGTTTCGCCCAACTTGGTCTGCAAACCGTCCACGGTCATGATTACCAAAGTGACGATGAAAGGCAGCAAGCAAGTGATGCAAATGTTCGGGCCGGCCCAAGCCGCGGTGGCGCGGGCGGTGGTCGATAGTGTGGTCGACGGCGTCATTCCCAAAGAGAAAGCGGAAGATTGGGTGATTGTCTGCGGCGTGTTCATCGCCCCCACCGCCAACGACAATAAGAAGATTTACAAAAACAACTACGAAGCCACCAAATTGGCTATCAAAAACGCCATCCACAAAACACCCACCATCGACGAAATCATCGCCAAGAAAGACACCAAGCATCCCTTCGAGTAATCGCTTGTTCCGTGGGCCAGGCGCGGCCGGCACAGCCGCGATTGCGCCCGCGGAACGCCATTGGGTTTTCGTCCACCGTGAGCCGCTGAGCGTTGTTCTGGGGCGTGAGGCCGTATGTCTGACAAACCAACGATTTTGGTGCAACTCGATACCGACCCCCTCCCAAGCGTGTTCGATCGTGTGGTGGCGGTGGATGCCGGAGTGCAGCACGTTTTTAGCTACGGGGGCATTACCCCTCAGAATGTAATGCCTCTGGTTCACGGCTGCATTTTTACCCGCGGGGGCAGTGATCTGGCTCGGACAGCCATCTTTATCGGCGGTTCAGACGTTGCCGCGGGGGAGGCGGTGTTGGCGGAAGTGAAAAAACATCTCATTCCGCAGTATGGATTGAGTGTTTCCTTGATGCTCGATCCCAACGGTGCCAATACCACGGCTGCAGCGGCCGTCCGAGCGGCCGGGCGGCACCTCGACCTCAGCACCGCGCAATCGTTGATCCTGGGCGGAACCGGACCGGTCGGGCAACGGGTCGCTCGCTTGTTGGCCAAAGCGGGGGGGCATGTCCGCGTCGGTTCACGGCAAAAAGAGCGGGCGGAAGCGGTGTGTGCCGCGGTGCGCGCCCATATTCCTTATGCCCAAATCGAAGCGATCAGCGTTTCCTCGAGTGCGGCAGCCCCCGAGGCACTGGAGGGCCGCAATCTGATTGTAGCCGCAGGTGCCGCGGGCGTGGTGATGTTGCCCCGAAAACTCCGCAATGGAGTGAAATCGATTCGTGTGATGATCGACCTCAACGGCGTTCCACCCCCGGGGATCGAAGGTGTGGAGCTGAACGATAAGGGCGTCGAACGCAATGGCATCATCCGCTACGGGGCTTTGGGCGTTGGCGGAACGAAGATGAAAATCCACAAGTCCGCCATTGCCAAGCTCTTTGAAAGCAACAACGCGGTTCTGGACATCGAAGAAGTGTACAACCTCGCCTTGCAGTTACCATGAATGGTGTCCCAAACTATGTGATGACGGCCCACGAGATACACCGTCGGTATCGTATGGACTGGCAGTTACCGTGAATGGTGTCCCCAACCATGCGATGGGCAGTACATGACGCTAACGAGCGCAACATGAAGCCAGCAAGCCAAGGGAATGACTGGCCTGGACCTGTCCGGAAAGCCCCGCATGTGACGGTCCCAGCGCTGGTTGCCGTCTCCAGCATTACATGCAACCCACCGAATAACCTGAATTGCATGTAACCCACCGAATAACCTGAATTGCATGCAACCCACCGAATCGCCTGGTTCATGCGAACCACATTCGCCCGTGGTGATGGGGCGCTAAGTGGTTCGCAAGAGCCTTCCCGCGGGCCAGACTGGTGATGGCAGTCTTCCCGCGGTCCAGCGTGGTGATGGCGTACTAGGTAGTTGGCAAGAGTCTTCCCACGGGCCAGACCTGGACCATGCGAACCGCATGCGCTGGTGGTGATGGCGCAAGTAGCCGTCTGCGGAGGAAATGGCCCCTGCGGGCTTGTCGGGGAAGCCCTGAGGGGCTTTATGGTGGGCTGATCGAGCCATCCGGATGGTGGGCGAGCCATCCGGATGGTGGGCTGATCGAGCCATCCGGGGGCAGTCAGTCATCGACCTCCCCCGGCGGTACGCTGAAGCGACGGCGCTGCGGTTACTCGGCGGCGGCTTTGCTCCGTTTCTTCTTGGGCAATTCGACCTCTTCACCCAAAGCGGCCAATTCCGCAGCCGCCTCCTCCTCGTCGCGGGCGGCCACGGCTTCCAGCGACGCCGGATCGACCAGTTTCGGCGTCCGCTTGGCGCGAATGGCTTCAGCGATTTCGTCACGAATCGCCGGGTTTTCGCGGAGATACTCAATCGCCTTCTTTTCGCCTTGGGCAAAGCGTTCCCCTTTGTACGAGTAGAACGCACCGCTTTTTTCGATCAGTTCATCCTCTACACCCATAGCCAGAACTTCGCCCTCAAAGTCGATGCCACGGTCGTTGAGGATGTTGAATTCGGCATTGCGGAACGGCGGGGCGATCTTGTTTTTGACCACACGGACGCGTGTTTCCGAACCAATGATCTCCTCCCCATCTTTGACATGCGTCACTCGCTTCACTTCCATGCGCACACTGGCATAGAACTTCAACGCCAAACCGCCGGTCGTTGTGTTCGGATCGCCATACATAACGCCGATTTTCTGGCGAATCTGATTGATGAACAGCAAACAGGTTTTGCTCTTGTTCACCTGCGGGTTGAGAATCCGTAACGCTTGACTCATCAGCCGGGCTTGCAGGCCGACTTTCGTATCGCCAATTTCGCTGTCTTCCATTTCATTTTTGGGCACTAACGCTGCTACCGAATCGACGACGATGATATCGACGGCGTTCGATTTGATGAGCATTTCGGCAATCCGGAGCGCTTCTTCTCCGTAGGTGGGTTGTGACACCAGCAGATTGTCGAGATCGACACCGAGTTTTTTAGCCCATGAGGGATCGAGGGCATGTTCCGCATCGATGTACGCGGCCACGCCGCCGGCTTTCTGGGCCTGGGCCACGGTGTGTAAGGCCAATGTGGTTTTGCCACTCGATTCAGCGCCGAAGGCTTCGATAATCCGGCCCCGCGGCAAGCCTTTGCCACCCAGAGCAATATCCAAACCCAACGAACCGGTCGAGATGCACTCCACATCCATCGCCCCCATGTCACCCAGCGACATGATCGAGCCTTTGCCGAAGGTTTTCTCGATTTCGGCCAGGGCGTGTTTCAAGTCCTTGTTGTCACGCAGAATATCGGTTTTCGTCTTGTCCAGTTTGTTCGATTTGTCCACCACGGTTTTCTCCTCCCCAATTTGAGGTTCTGTGATGGAGTTTAACCCACCGCTGCGGTGGAAAGAAGGTCAGTAGCAAGAAACCGCCATTTCTTGCTTTTTTCCTCAAAGCCGGATTCCATCGACGGCGCGATGATCAGAAAAGTTCCGTGACGGGCGGTGTCATCCGAAGCCGGGGCAACACGATTCGTCATATCGACGGCGCGATGATCAGAAGAGTTCCATGACGGGGGCCGCGGGATAAACCGCCACCGGTTCGCCGCACACGCCAGGCAGAGTCGCCTCGGGAGGGATGCCCCCGGCGTAGAAAATGGTGGCGACGAGTTCGGGCAGCGATACCGGGCGTTCGCGGGGTTCGCTACCTGTGGCATCCGAGGCCCCGATGATGCGGCCGCCCTGAACGCCACCGCCGGCCACCAGTGCCGTCCAACATTCGGCCCAGTGGTCCCGCCCACCGTGGGGGTTGATCCGCGGCGTGCGCCCGAACTCCCCGGTCGCGACAACAAGTGTTGTGTCGAGCAAACCCCGGTCGTCCAAATCCATCAGCAGTTGAGACACTGCGCGGTCGAAGCTTGGGGCGACGATGTCGCGGATGTCGGCCAGGTTGGTTCGCAGCGAACCGCCCACGGCGTGGCAATCCCAAGAAGGGGCATCAAACACTGTGGGAAACTGATTGACACGGATGAAACACGGCCCGCGTTCGACGCGCTCAACCACCCCAGCCAGAAAGTCGTGCGGTGAAGAGAGTTGTGGCGACCAATACATTGGTTCGCGCTGGAGCCAGCCACTGCCCTCGCCACGGCTGGTGGGGATGCCGGTTTCCACCTGAGGATATGGAGTAATGATGGCACGCGGTTCACTTCCTGCGCCCGCGGATGCCCCCAGATAATCGAACACACTGCCGACGCTGGGCCAATCGGGGCCATCCCGGAACAACCGCCCGGTGTTGAGGAGTTGGAATCCACATTCGTGGACCGGGGCAGCGTCCATGTACAGCGAACGAATCAGGCTGAAGCGATCCGCGCACTGCGCCAGCCGGGGGAACAGTTCACTCAGGTGCAAACCGGGTATTGTGGTGGCAATGGGACGGAATGGCCCCCGGACTTCACTGGGAGCCGCCGGTTTTGGGTCGAAGGTGTCGAGCTGCGCGGGGCCACCGACCATGTTGATCACAATACACGACTGCGCGCGTCGTCGCGGCGGCGTAGCGCTCCCCCCCCGCACGGCTGCCGCCCACGGCCACCCGACGGCACCCGCGGCCACACCACGCAGGAAATCCCGCCGCGTCGAGGAAGTCGTCCACGATGTCTGCAACATAGGTTTGCCCGCTTCCAGTTTTCAGCATGATCGCAACACCCTGTGAAGCCTCATCGTACCGGACTGTTCGCCGGATGCAACTCTTCTTGAACCGCTTGTCGAACCGCTGCGAGCAGTTCTTCCTCTTGCTCCTCCCGCACACAGCGGAGATCGAGCCAGACCTGGCCCTCCTGGATGCGGGCCATGACCGCGGGGTTCCCGGTGCGCAGGCGTGTCGCCAGTGTGCTTTCACTCCACCGTGACGCGCCAATCGCCAGCACAATCGTTGCAATAGCCTGATCGGGAAGCGAACCACCACCAACGTAAGCCACCGCGTCGCGCACGTCCACCGTCAAGCCGGGAATGGCACGGAGCCGCTCGGCCAGCGCTTCGCTGCGCGCTTGGAGTTGTACAACGGGGGTGGTGAGCATCCGCAATGTCGGGATGGCCGCCAGGGCGGATGCCGGATCACGATACAGCCGCAACGTGGCTTCGAGAGCCGCCAGTGTCATTTTGTCGAGTCGAAAAGCCCGCATGAGGGGGTCTTTTTCGATCTTCTCAATCAGTTCCGCCTTTCCAACAATCAGGCCGCACTGGGGCCCCCCCAAAAGCTTATCCCCACTGAAAAGTACCAGGTCCGCCCCCGCGGCGACACTGGCCGGGATGAGCGGCTCATCTGGGAAGCCGAAGGGAGCCAGATCGATCATCTGCCCACTGCCGGCATCGTCGATAACGACCAGGTTGTGCCGATGCCCCAGTTCCACGAGTTGTTCGAGCGCCACGGCCCGGGTGTAGCCGCGAATGCGGTAGTTACTGGCGTGAACTCGCATCAGGGCCGCGGTGTGGGGCGTGATCGCCCGTTCGTAGTCACTGAGCCGGGTGATATTGGTGGTGCCCACTTCACGCAGAATCGCCCCACTGGTGGCCATCACTTCGGGGATGCGGAAACTGCCGCCAATCTCGACCAACTGCCCCCGCGACACAATCACTTCCCGCCCCGCCGCCACGGCCCGCAGCGCCATCACGGTCGCCGCGGCACAATTGTTGACCGCAGTGGCCGATTCGGCTCCGGTCAGCCGCCGCAATTCGGTCCGGATCGGGTCTTGCCGGTTCGATCGCTGCCCGCTGGCTAGGTCCAATTCCAGATTGAGATAACCACGAGCTGCTTCATAGGCCGCCCGGGCCGCTTCTTCCGGAAGAGGTGAACGCCCCAGATTGGTGTGGAGAACAATACCCGTGGCATTGATAACCGGACGAAGCGCCGGTTGGCTCTGCGCGTCTAAGCAGGCCACAATGTCCGCCACCAGGGAATCGACATCCAGCCGACCCGAAGCGCCGGCTGCCAGTTGAGCGCGACGAGCCGCTAGAACGGCCCGGGCTGTCGCGGTGATCAGGGATTGTGAGTACCGCTGCCGCGCCGCAACCAAGCCCGGCGCTTCCAGCAGCTTCGTCATCGACGGCAAATGGCGGAAAGGATTGTTCATGCGAGCCGTTCAGCTGTCGTCTTTACCAGCGTTGAGGACCCGCACGATCTCATCGGCCCGGTAGCCGGCTGCCACCATCGACTGCTTGAGTTGCGAATTCCGCTCCGCGATACGCAACTTCCGCCATTGCTCCGCCACGGTCGCAACAATCAACCACAAGGCTCCCCCACCGAAGAGAAACGTGACGAACAAAATCGCCACAAGGTCCTTGGCGATGGCTTCTTCAATCGACATGGGCCACCCCACCGGTCGAGAACCTGCCCACGCAGTTATTCGCTTACCGCCATTTCTCATTTTATGCGCTCTGAACGCAGCCACAATCGCCGGGATGAATTTCTTGATACTCATCGACGATGAATGGTATAGAATTGGCACAAGCCATATCAAATCGATTTTCTATTGGAACAAACTATGGAATTGCATCAGCTGAAGTACTTTGTGGCGGTGGCCGAAACGGGGAGCTTCACCCGGGCCGCCGAGCGGGTCGGTGTTACCCAACCGACTCTCAGTGAGCAAATTCTTCGTTTGGAGAGCCGCAAACATGGCCTCAATCGGCGCCTGTTCGACCGTTTGGGTCGCAAAGTCGTTCTCACCGAAGCCGGGCAAGTGCTACTCGGTCATGCGCAGGCGATTCTCGCCGCAGTCAAGGAAGCGGAACGAGCCGTGCGCGATGCGGCCGAAGGCGGCAGTTTGCGTGTCGGGGCGATTCCCACGGTCGCTCCGTTCCTCTTGCCGGAGCTGGTGACCCGTTTCCGCAAAGATCACCCCACGGTCCAACTGCAACTCCAAGAAGACCTGACAGAGCGGTTGTTAGCCAATGTATTGGCCGGCGAATTGGATGTGGCCATGATGGCGATGCCGATTCGCGACGACCGCTTGCATGTCGAGAAGCTCTTCACCGAGCCGCTGGTGATGGCCTTGCCGGCCAGGCATCGTTTGGTCGCTAAAAGTGAGGTGAAGTTGGCCGATGTCGTGGATGAACCATTCATCTTGCTTGACGACATACATTGCTTTGGTGACCAGGTGCTCAGTTTCTGTCACCGGAGTGGGTTGGAACCGCGCGTGGTCTGTCGCGGTGAGCAAATCGTCACCCTTTTGGCGATGGTCGCGGCGGGGCAAGGTGTTTCGGTGGTGCCGGAAATGGCCGCTTTGGCGGATACGGCCAAGCAGTGCGTCTATCGTCCGCTGGGCCGCCCAGTACCGACGCGGACACTGTGTGCCGTGTGGCACAAGCAGCGTTATCGGCCACCGTCGTTGCGTGCGTTGGTGGAACTGGCCAAACGGTAGCGCCGGGCCAGCCGGCTACATCACCGGTGCGGCGAAACGCCGCAGGAAGGCCACACCGTTGGTCACATCCGCCAGTTTGTTGTCGCCTTGTTCGCGTTTGACCGTCAGAAAGCCGTCGAAGGTGATGACTTGCAGTGTCGCGGTGAAGGCCATCCAATCGACATCGCCGGCCCCCAGCGCCACTTCCTGCACCCCACGACTGACACCAGCGGCGCGAGCGTCGCGCGCGTGCACATGAGCGATCCACCCAGCCAGCGGCGCAAGATGGGCTAGCGGATCGTGGCCGTGGAGCAGGAAGTTGGCTGGGTCGAAGGTCGTTTTCAAACTGCCGGTGTCGAACCGTTCCAGATAGGCCTTCACCCGCGTGGCGGGATCGTAACCGATTTCCAGTGCGACGACGCAACCGATGCGGTCGCCATAACGGCCTAGGTCTTCGAGGGCTTCCCGCATCAATAGCGCCCGCGGCTGGGATTCATCGTCGGGAATCTTCGGGCATGGGACCACAACCTGGCGGGCGCCGAGGTCATACGCCAACTGCATGGCTTTGCGGATTCGTTCGATCCGCGGTTGTAGGTCAGCGGCAACATCCAACCCCCGTCGCACCGGAACGTTCAATGCCGCTACGTCCAGCTCCAGCGAACGCAGCCGGGTTCGCAGTTCCCGGCGGCCGGTTGCACTCAAAGCATCCGGCGACACATCACCCACCGCATCGAATTCCACCCCCTGCGCCCCAGCGTCAGCGGCCGCTATCAACGCTTGCCGCAGGGGTAAACCGGTCGATTCCAGCACGATGCCGATTTTCAACGCTCTCATCAGCTTCACCGCGAAAAAGCGAACACATTCTCTGCCATCGGTATTATGCGCCATTCGCCGCGACAGAACGACATGGAGCCGCACCGTGTCGCCGTTGCGGTTCAACCCACGGTTCCATCGGTCGCCGGTGACGACGCAATAGGGACCGGTTGGCTAGCCAGAAAATGGGAGATGGGGCGAACGAGTTCCCGGAAATCCTCGGTCCGCAGATGCACGGTGCCCCAGCGCGGGCTGCGTGTCCGCATGTGAGCACGATAATCGTGGACCGCCACACCGCGGAGCAGATACAACCGGCCGCGAAAGGCGAACAGGTCGGGGGTGCCTGACGGCAATTCCGCCCAAAGCGGCAAGTCGTAGACGAACGCCAGCACACCGCGGAAACCCGCGCCGAGTTGGCAAGCCCACGCGATCAAGCTCACGACACTTTCGCGTTCGCACCAGTTGTGCCACACGAACCGCGATTGGCCGTTTTTGCCAGTTCCCGGAAACTTCCGGCCTTTGACATCCACCACCAGTTTCGCCCCTCCTGGTGCAACGACGAGAAAATCCGGGGACTTGACCGTGGCCGAATGGAGGTAATTGCGCCGTGTTTCCACAACCGGTACCACCGCGGCCCCACAGCGGCGGGCAAACGCATCGAACGCAGCTTCGTAGTGGTTGTCCGCTTTCATTGCTTGTTCCCGGCGGCGCGTAATTGGGCTGCGCGTAACAACGGTATCCGCTGCAGTAGTTCGGTTTCGCTCAGTGTGGTTTCTTCACGTTGGGCCATATCTTTGAGCTTCCAGACCCCCTGCTCGAACTCGGCCGGGCCGGCAATGAGGGCGAAGGGGAAGCCGCGTTTCTCCGCGAACGCCAGTTGCACCCCCACTTTTTTGGCCTCGGGATACACTTCCACATTCACACCGCCGGCTCGCAATCGCCGCGCGATCCGCTGATAATCCCCCAGGCGGGCCGCGTCGAAGTTCACGACCAACACCTGGGCCGGGGTCGTGGACATCGTGATGAGCGGATGTTGCAGTTCCTCCATCGCCGCGATCAAGCGGTCCAATCCTAACGAAGCTCCCACCCCCGGCAGCACCAGTTTGGTGTACTTGCTGGCGAGGTTATCGTAGCGGCCGCCGCTGCAGACACTGCCGATACCTGGTAAGTCGGTGAGGAAGGTTTCGTAAACGGTTCCCGTGTAGTAGTCGAGTCCGCGGCAGATGCTCAGGTCGATGCGGAAGCGACCATCGGGAATGCCTGCCGTTTGTGCCACCGCAAGCAGTTCGCGCAGGCAGCGGAGGCCCGTCGCGGCCCGGTCGTTGGGGGAGGTGGCAAAAAACGTTTCGAGTTGTTCGAGGATTTCCGCGTTGCTGCCGGAGGTTTGGGCCAATTGCAACACGGCGTCGGCCTGTGGGGCGGTCACCGCGGCTTCTCGCATCATTTCGTCGGCGACTTTGTCGCGACCGATTTTCGGCAATTTGTCCAGCGCCCGCAGCAGCGGTACGGCTTTGTCGGCCAGGCCGTGGAGTTCGAGCAGGCCGTTGAGGACCATGCGGTTGTTGATGCGGACTTCAAAGCGGTCGAAGCCGATTTTCTCGAAAAGGTCATTGATAACCAGAGCGATTTCGATGTCGGCCGCGTTGGACGTGGTACCGATGGTGTCGAAGTCGCACTGCCAGAATTCGCGGTAGCGACCTTTGCCCGGGCGTTCCCCACGCCAGACCGGCCCCATGGCGTAGCGTTTGAAAGGGGTGCCCAACTCGGGGATGTACTGCGCACTGAAGCGGGCCAAGGGTACGGTCAGGTCGAAGCGCAAGCCCATCTCGGCCTCACCCTCGCCGCGCGCACTTTTGACGCGGTAGACGAGCTTATCGGATTCCTCGCCGCCTTTGCCCAACAGCACATCCAAGGCTTCGCAGGCGGGGGTGTCAATCGGTGTGAAGCCATAGGAACGATACACTTCACGGGCACGGCGCAGTATCTCTTCGCGCGCTAGCATCAGCGGCGGCAGATAATCGCGGAAGCCCGAGAGCGTCCGCGGAGTGATCCGATGCGACACGATAGCCTCCTGGTAGCGCAGGCTCGCCTGTGGGGTTACGCAGAGCGCTAGCTGCTTGCTGTTTTACGATGTGTTGCGTTTGCGGGCGCTGACACGTTCCAGGAATCGGCGTTCTTCGTCGGTTAGCGACGCCTTGCCCAAACGAGCAATCTTATCGAGCAGTTGATCGACACGAGCTTCTTCCTGCTGACGTTGTTCGATTTCGCGCGCAATCCGTCGGGCTTTGCGGGCTTCCCACCACCGCTTGAGCAAGCCCGGGCGCTTCACCGGCCGGGTTTCCTCATCATCCTTCTCCAAGCTGGTGTAGCCCGCCGAAAAATCATAGCCGAACGGTCCTTCGTCCGTTTCCAATTGTGTAAGCCGCATCGAGCACGAGTATAGCATGAATAAGGCCAAACCGAGGAACAGCGCCTCGTTGGCCGCAATCGAGATAATCAGAAACACAATGGCGAAGGCAAACCCCGTGTACGCGGCCACGACAATACCCCGCCGGTGGTCCGTCCGTGCCCACACCAGCGCCTGCAGCAGCTGCCCGCCATCGAGCGGATACGCCGGAATCATGTTGAACAGAAACAGCAGCCAGTTGAGCCACAAAATGCGCTGCGCCCACACCACCGCTGTCGGTGCCAGGGTGCGTTCCAGGTTCATCCGCTTCATGGCATCGGCATAGGCCGCGGTATCGGTGTATTTCGGAACCGCTCCGTATTTCTGCTCGTAGTCACGCCAACGCGCACTGACTTCTTCGGCCGTTGGTTTCTCAGCCGTCCCGGCTTTGTACACCTGCGTAGAATAACGGCTGGTATACACGCGGCCATCGCGGTAGTTGGTCATTTTGGTGAAATACGGATCGCTCAGCGGGTTGAGGTTGGGCAAAAAACCACTGGCGACAATCACCAAGATGCACACGACCCCGATGAGGACGTTCACAGCCGGCCCAGCGGCCACGGTGAAAAACAACGCCTTCCACCGATGGGGAATGTCGGTGTACGCCAGCCCGCCCAAGGGCCAGATGAGAATCTCACTCGCATCACCGCCAACATGCCGCGCACCAAAACAGTGGCCAAACTCGTGCAATAACACGCTGCCGAACAATACCACCACGGTGAGCAAAAAAATATCCACCCACCAGACGTTGTCGTACTGCAACAGTGTCATCTGTCGCAGGAACAAGCCCAGAACGATAATGAAAAAGAAAATGTGGATTTTGATGTGGATACCGAACACCCGGAACAGGGGTACGGCCCAACTCATCGGATCACGCATCGGACGGACTCACTCTCGCGTCGCGAACGGGTTGCCGGTGGTCTAAGAATAATCTACCATCGGGGGGGCGGTGGCTTCCAGAGTTCACCCGCCGAAGACGACTGCATCGCCGCGAGGACTTCATGGCTGTAGAAACCGTATATGTCGGCCGACGGATTCGCGTGGAGGTGGACACACTGCAAACTGCCGAGGGCCGCGTCATTCACCGCGACGCCATTCGCCATCCCGGTGCGGTCGTGATTCTACCAGTGGTCGATGCCGACCATGTCGTGCTGCTGCGGAACTATCGCTTCGTCGTCGGCGAAACACTGTGGGAAGTCCCCGCAGGCACCGTGGAACCCACGGAAACGTTGCAACAATGTGCCGAACGCGAACTCCGAGAAGAAACCGGCTACCACGCCGCCCGCTGGCGCAGCCTCGGCTACATCTATGCTTCCCCGGGCTTACTCGATGAGAAATTGCACCTCTTCATCGCCGAAGAACTCACCCCCGGCACGGCTCGGCCCGAGCCTGACGAGAAACTCGAACCCATCGTTGTCCGTCTGACCGAAGCGATTCGGATGTGCCTCGATGGCACCATCCGCGACGCCAAAACCGTTACCTCCCTGCTGTTATGGGAACGCATGCAGAGGAACGACGGCGCCACTAAGGCGTAGGGTGGCGCGGGCATGATCCGTCGAAGCGGCCAGGCGTTTCTACCCGGCCGATTTCCTCCGCCGATCACACGGATTCCATTCAACGTCGATACTTAGTCGACGCGGCCAGACTTAGTCGAAGCGGCCAGGCGTTTCTACCCGGCCGACTTCCTTGCTAGGCACTCATCACCGCCCTGGCGGTCTACTTCACGGCCACTGTTTGGGCCGTTTTGCCGTTGGCGATGAAAACGACTTTCTTCACCTGGTCCTTCGGTGCCGCGACGATCAGCGGGCTGGCAAACATCGCGGTACTGGGTGGTCCCGTTTGCGTCTGATACTCGACGTAGAGTGTCTCGCCATCGCGAGTCACTTTCGACAGCTGATAAGTCGTGAGAGCGTTTCCCCGGGTGATGACCGTCGCCACCACGTGTTTGTCGAAAACATCGGCGGGCAGCAGCACTGGTTTGTTGCCACCCATCAACGGAGGCCGGGCTTGGAAGATTTTGTCGAAGGCCTCGGCCTGCGTGAAAACCAGATACGAGACATCACCTTTCAGTCCGGAGTTATTCTTCTCGAAGTAATCGGTACTGACAACCGCTGAGACTTTCTCCCCCTTGGCCTCGTCGGCCACGGCCGCAACAGTTGCCAGACACCACCCGATACCAGCCACCAACACCGTCCGACTCATGATCGCCTCCTCTTAGAGAGTGAAAGATCAGCCAATCACAACCAGCCGCCGCAACCGTCCGACGTGAGTGAGCCTCAACGCCCCAGATGCAAGAGCAATTCGCGCTGACGGAGTGCTTGCATCCGTTTCAACCCGCCGCATTGGTCGATGTACTCGGCGAAGTCTTTCACGCCGAAGATGTGATCGTCGAGAAATTGCGCGAAGGCCGCGGGGTCTTTCTCCGCTTCCATCCAGGCTTTCAAATGGTCTTCATCCGAGAAATACTCACCGGGCATATTGCCCGGATAGCTGCCAAACGGCACTTCGCACACCGCATCGACGCACAAAAACGGAATCTGTGTGCGGTGCGGTTCACGCCGCATTTCCTCATGGGGTACGAGGCGCTCGCAGGTGATGATGACCCGTTTGGCGGCGCGAGCCAAGTCGATATCCGCCACAGAAGTGCCGCTGAAGCGGCAATTGCCATACCGGTCGGCTTCGTGAACATGAATCGCGGCGACATCCGGGTACAGGGCGGGAATCGCCACCAGTTTTTCCCCCGTAAACGGGCAAGTGATTTCCTTCGCCGGGCTGTGGCGGAGCGTATCAGTCCCCAGCAACGACCGCACCGGAACAAACGGTACCCCCATCGCGGCGGCTGTATAGCGCAGCGCCAGGGTGTAATTGCTCCATTCCACCACTTCGACGGTCCCCGATTCGAGAACCCGGCGGCTGTGAGGCGAAAGCCCCCGCGCTTCCAAACCAACAACATAGGCCACATCGACCTTGGCGAGCAACTGCCCACGCCCGGTGAGGTTGCCAGCGGCCAAAATTTGGAAATCGTGTGTGGCCGTATGCCCCGACAAAGCCAGTTTCTGCTTGTTCTGCCGCAGAATCTCATGACAGACGGCGGTCGGGATGCGATTGGTGCCAAAGCCGCCAATCGCTAAGTAGTCGCCATCGTGAACGAACCGGCCTACCGCTTCGGCGACCGTCATCACTTTATCGACCAATCCGCGGGGTTTGGTTGCAAACGCGGCCCGGGCCGCATCAGACGCTGGCGAGGTGAAAAGCGCAGGAGCGGTCATAGTCAGTCACGCCCAAGGGCGAAAGAAACGGGAGATACCGGCTGTTATAGCCGCTTTCTCACCATTTCTCACGCTTGCATTAGGCGTTACCACTCGGATTGTGGAGCAAATTCTTTCATCAACTTGCGGAAGCGGGGGTCTTTGCGAATCGAATCGAGGTCGTGGTCTTCTCGCATATAGGCGAAGTCGCGATAACCCAACTCCACCGCTTTGCGCAGCGTGCTGATCGCTTTATCCGGCTGCTTCAGCAGAGCGTAGCGGCACGCCAAGTTATAGTGGGCGGTAGCATCGGTCGGGCGAACCGCAACGAGCTTTTCGTCGATGGCCAATCCTTCGTGCAAGCGACCTTTGAGAGTGTAGTTGCAAGCTTGCACCCGCAGAACTTCAGCAAAATCGGGCACAGCCGCGAGTATTCGCGAATAAAAGTCCAGCTCGAAGTCGAGTTGCGAGCGCTCCGCCAGAACGGCGATAATGGAACCGGGCGGATAGTGACCGGTTGTGGAGCTGGAACGCTTGGGGTGCGGCATAATCGTCCCCCTGCGACAGACACAGGTTGCGGAAAACGCCACCTGTTTTGCGCAATTATACATCGCGGTCAAAATGATGCAAACGCCGCTCAGCCCAGCTTTTCCGCCCACAACGTCCGGTTATAACGTTTGCACTTGGCGTCTTCATTTTTCTTTCGCCATCGTTTTCACTTTCTCGCAACCATCGTTTTCACTTTCTCGCAACCATCGTTGACGCCGCAGTGCCTCCGGAGGGGGGCACGGCCACGCATCCGTTTCCCGTCGCGTGACTGAAAACAGCCAACTCCCAAACAGCGAACTCCGGCTAGCGCGGATACCCGATGGGCGATCCTGATCGAGGTCTTTGGCCGCCGCGGGATATCGGCATGGGAAACTACTCGATAAGCTCGTTGATCAACTGACCACGATCGAGGATGGCGATGGATCGGCCATCGGGTGTGGTGAGCGGTTGCCGCGGATCGATGCCGAAGGAAGCGAGAATGGTGTATGCAACATCGGCCGGCGAAACTGGCCGGTGCGTCACAAAGGCCCCGTGTCGGTCGGTTTGGCCCAGAACTGCTCCTGCGCGAACGCCGGCCCCAGCCAACAGCAGCGACGCCGCCGGACTCCAGTGATCGCGCCCCGCGAACGTGTTGATCTTGGGTGCCCGCCCAAATTCTCCCATCACAACCAACAGTGTGCGTGCAAGCAAGCCGCGCGTATTCAGGTCGTCGATGAGTGCGGATAAGGCCCGATCCAATTCGGGTAGTTTGTGATTCAACTGTTCGAAGATAGCGCGATGGTGATCCCAGCCTGGGTAGTTCACCGTCACGAAGCGGACACCGTGTTCCACCAACCGCCGGGCAAGTAGCATCGATTGCCCTGCGGTCGTGTAGCCGTAGCGCTCGCGGAGTTTCTCCGATTCGCGATTGAGAGCCAACGCACGGCGAAATTCCTGCGAAAAGAAAGGTGGCTGCGACATCGCCCCCGATTTCTCGGGCCGCATGCTGGGCTTACGGTCCGCGTGTTCCATACGGTCCGCGTGTTCCACCAGGGACAACGATTTGTCAATACACGGAAACGGCCATGGTCGCGACCGGACCGACAACCCAGCCCCATCGACCACCGAATACGGTCGACACGGATCGCCAGCCGGGAAGGCCTCGTAACGGCGCCCCAGAAAGGCACTTTTCCCCAACTCCCAGGTGAACGACGGATTCCGCGGAATCGCCACATAAGAAGGCAGCGAACCAGTACCCTCGGTTTCGTGCGCCACTACCGCGCCGAGGGCTGGATAATCCCCAAACGGGCTGCCAAAACGACCCGAGAGGACCGCATTGGTTGCGGTTTCATGATGTTCACTATCATGCGACAGCGAACGAACCACAGCGACTTTGTCCATCACTTGGGCCAGTAACGGAAGGTGCTCGCTCAGATGCAAACCGGGGATGGCGGTGTCGATGGGGCGATAGGGACCGCGAATTTCCGCGGGTGCCTCGGGTTTTGGGTCGAACGTATCAAGATGCGAGAAACCGCCACCCAGGAAAACAACAATCGCCGCATCGGCCGTCGCCCGTCGGCGGCGCGACTCAGTCGCGATGGCTGCTGAAGACTTCCCCGCAAGCCCCCCTGGGAGTGTCAACCCCGCCAACACGCCGCCGCGAAGAAGATCGCGCCGCGACAGATTCCCACAACCCAGACAAGAGACTAGCCCATGACGATATAACACGATGTCGAGCATCGAGGCGGCTCCTGATTGGCGAGAGCGTCAACCCAACGGAGTTGGTGAAACGACACAGTTAGCTTCGGCGAAGTAAGGGCAGCAACATCGGGACGCCGGGAAAACTTCTGGAAGCCCGTAGTTTGCCTCGGTGGTCTCGTCGAGCAAACAAGCAAGGTCGCTACAGACCATGCAAAACGGCCCCCAGCCCACTGACACAGATCAACTGGGCGGGCGAACGTGAACAAGGACATCATGATGGCGCATCCGTTGATCCTATTGGTCCGTCAGCCGGGAGTCGGTGGCCCGATCGGTTAGGGCCGTCATTTCCACACGATCGGTCGCAACCATCGGTCGTGGCGCCGAAGAAGCCGGTCGCAAGCGCAGCACCGACAAGACCGTGCGTGCTAACCCCGTCGGAGGCAGTTGCCCGCAGGCATCCAGCTCGACGACCAGATTCGCCAGTTGAGCCGCATGATAGCGACCCTGGGCTTCCGGATTGTTCAACACGATATTCAACGCTTTCTCACTCACTTCATCGAGCCGAACCACAGCCACAGGCACCTCCTGAAAGCCCAATTCCCGCACAATGCGCAGACGCAGATGACCACCGACCACATGGCCGGTTCGCTCATTCCACACCAACGGCTCCACCAGCCCAAAGTGGGCCACGCTCGCCTTCAACTTCCGATACGCCGCCGACGACGCCGCTAACACCCGCCGCGGATGGTACGGTGCCGGCTTCAACTGCCCCAGTGGCAATTCACGAAACTCCCCACAAACCATACTTCCGGCCCTCCGCAGAATCATTTCTGAACATCTGAATAGTATTGTGCGCGATGCCCCGGCGTTTGTCAAATCAGGAATTTTCAGAATCGTCGCGGAATGTACTACATTGCGAATAACAGTGGTTTTTTTCACTCGGTGAGTTCTGGGTGTGGTCCGTTTCGATTGTCCGCAATGCCAGCGGCCGTATGAACTATTGCCCGCGTTGGCGGGTTTGCCGTTGGTTTGCAAACACTGTGGGCAGCGGATCAGCGCACCACGCGGATCGTCGCCGCCGCCGGTGACTTCGTGTGAGTCGTGGTCCCCACCGCCGCCGCCATCCCGAGGGACTCCAGTGGTTCCGCCCCCACTGGTTCCCCTACCGGCGCCGGGGCAACCGGCGCCAGGGCAACCGGTCTGGCCCGAAGACCAACTCGACGACGACGATATCCTGGTCACGAAGCCTGATTCGTCGCCAGACATCGATTTCAACGTCGCTGGCCCCACGCTGGTCAGCCGCAGCGACATTCAGCGCCAGCGGTTCGGCCAACAGCAATCGACGGGGCTACCCGCAGATACCCTGGGCGAGATCAAAGTCGACTTCCTGGCCCCGCCAATCCTCCGGCCACCATCACGACCGTTGCTTGAGCCTTCCGCACCGCGTCGGAACGTGGAGAAACCGGACTCGGTGTTATGGCCGGGGGTGGTCGATCGGATCGTCTTGGTCCTCTTAATCGCTACTGGAATGATGCTCGGGGAATGGCTGGTGGGGAAATCGACGCAGGACGTGCTCGCTGAAGCCGCTTGGGCGTTGCAGTTTCCCCTCAGGGATTTGTTGTTGTGGGCGGCGGCGCCGGTGGCCCTGAGCCTGGGTTATCGGCTTTGTCACAAGCGGCAGGCGACGGTGGGGGCGTGGTTGTGGCGTCGCCGGGGTAGCTGAGTGTTTGTTGTCGTAACTTCTATTTGCGGGATGACTTACAGTCAGCGGCAGCTGGCTGCGGCTTGGGCGGCGATCGACGGCCGCCGGGGCGACCCCAGCGCGGGCAGATCAGACGACGCCTTCGCATTGACCACCCAGCTGCGCAGCACCAAAACCCGCTGATACGGCACCTGATGTGCCTCCACGCGGAAGAGAGCTTCGCCCAACGTATCGTGGTGTTCTTCAGAACAACCGATCAGCAAATAATCGTCGCGACTCAACACGGTCTCAAAGGCACACTCCGGATACCGGGCCTGTGGGACTTCTTGATGTTTCACAAACTCCGTGTTATCGGTGGATGGGCGAAACCATTCGCGTTTTTCGCCGTATTGAATCCGTGGTTCACAGAGGAGCTGAACCCGGTTGTCGGCAGTCGCTTCCGGACGGACGAGAATGCCCGCACGAGCGTTAGAAAAGCGCACAGGCACGCGCGGACGGGCAAGGTCGGATAAGAACTGGAAGTGGCATTTGTCGTGCGGACCGGCGGTGGGAATCACTTCGTCACGACGGAGGGCGAAGGTCAGCCCGCGGGGGTTGACGACAGCGGCGTCGTCTTCCAACAGTTTTTGAAAGCGGGGCGGTAAATGACCGGTCAATATGCCGGCACGCAAGCCATTCTCCGCCAACAGCACACGGGTTTCCTGCGAACCGACCGGCAGGGTGAATTTCCATAACTCGTCGTTGAGGAACGAATCGCCCCAGGGCCGTTCGAGCAGAAGCGATTCCAGATAAAGCCCCTCCACCACCGCGGCCGGTGCTAGCGAACGAACCACGGAGCCGACCGCAGGCCGCTCCGGGCGATGAAGGCACCCCAAGGCCGCGGCGCAGAGCATCATCAGCCACACTCGCTGCATCGTTGCGCTATTCCTATGGTGGGAAGTGACGCTGGCATAACGGCCCGACACCACAAAATCAATACCGACCCCCAGCCTTTCAGTACCGATGGTTCAAGCCACAGAATTGGGGATGAGTGCCAGGACGATTGGTGGATTCTGGATGCCAACGGCTTCCGTTACCAAAGGCGCGTTGATAGCATCCAGGTACTTGCTCGTTTTACTAGTTCGCCCCTGTTGCACAGATTCTAATGACGTTTCGAGGCTCCGGCATGATGCGTTCCGTTTTGGCACTGATTTTGGGAGGCGGTCGCGGAACACGCTTGTTCCCGCTGACGAAATCACGGTCGAAACCGGCGGTTCCTGTGGCCGGCAAATACCGCCTCATCGACATTCCCATTTCCAATTGCATCAACAGCGATCTGCACAAAATCTACGTTCTGACGCAGTTTCTCAGTGTCAGTTTGCACCGGCATATCGCGAATACTTACAAATTTGATATGTTTAGTAAGGGTTTTGTGGAAGTTCTCGCGGCGCAACAGACTAATGAAAGTGCCGATTGGTATCAAGGCACCGCCGACGCGGTGCGCCAGAATCTGTCGTACATTCAACGGGAAAACCCCGACGATGTGCTGATTCTGTCGGGCGATCAACTTTACCGCATGGACTTTCGCCATCTGGTAGAAACCCATCGTGGCCTGCAGGCCGACATCACCATTGCCGTCATTCCCGTCCATGAAAAGGACACGCCTGGCTTCGGGTTAGTCAGCATGGATGGGCAGCGCCGCATCACCGGGTTTGTGGAGAAGCCCAAAACCCCCGAAGAACGGGCACCCTACTACACCTCGGCGGAATGGATCGAGCGCCGCGGCATTCCTTGCAACGGCCGACACTATCTGGCCAATATGGGCACCTATCTGTTCAAAACCGAAGTGCTCTACGAAGTGCTGACGGCCAAGCCCCTAGCCACCGATTTTGGCAAGGAAGTTTTCCCCCGCAATTACAAGACCAAACACATCTGCGCCCATCTCTTCGACGGCTACTGGGAAGATTTGGGCACGATCCGCAGCTATCATGAAGCCAGCCTGGCTTTGGCCAGCCCCAATCCGCCGTTTGATTTCTTTTCCCCCGAAGGAGTGATCTACACGCGCATGCGGAACTTGCCAGCCAGCCGCTTCAACGGAGCGATCCTCGAACAAAGCTTAGTTGCCGACGGCTGCGTGATCGGTTCTGGAACACGTCTGGAACGCAGTCTGGTCGGCGTCCGAAGCCGTATTGGCCGCAATTGTGTGCTGCGCGACACGGTCCTGATTGGCTCCGACGATTTTGAAACCGATGCCCAACGGGCCGAAAATCGCCGCAAGAATCGCCCCGATCTGAATATTGGCGATGATGTCGTCATTGAACGCGCCATTCTGGATAAAGACAGCCGGATCGGTCATGGCGTAAAATTGATTAACCGCGACGGCCGCCATGAAGCCGATGGGCCAAACGGTTCCTACTACATCCGTGACGGGATCATCTGTATTCCGCGGGGGGGAATCATTCCCGATGGGACAGTGATTTGAGACAACCGCAGAAATTTTGAGGTTTCGGCAGAAATTTTGAGGTTTCGGCAGAAATTTCCTCGGCTGCTTCCCTGGTCGCGGTAAAACGCTTGGAAACATCCCTTGGTGGGGTAAGCCTTAGCCGGCCCCCTTCACCCCGCCACGGATGGCAGATTCCTATGCCCTACACGGTTGAACTCGATACTTTCCACGGGCCGCTCGACTTGTTGTTGTATCTGGTCAAGCGGAACGAAGTCGACATTCACGACATCTCCATTGCTCAGCTCGCCGATCAGTTCCTGGCCTATCTGCAAACACTTCGGGAACTGGATATCGAATTCGCCGGCGAGTTTTTGGTGATGACCGCCACGCTGATGGAGATTAAGTCGCGGGCGCTTCTGCCCAGCGACGAAATATCATCGTCCGACGAAAGGCCCGATCCACGACGCGAACTGGTGCGGCAGTTGTTGGAGTATCGCAAGTTCAAAGACGCCGCCTTGGCCCTGGAAACGCGAGCAGAACAAGCTGGAACACGCCTAGCCCGGCAAGAACCGCCCGAGCCGATCGCACCGACAGGCCCCAAAGTTCGCCCGGTGGAACTATGGGATTTGGTCAGCGCGTTTGCCCGGCTGATGCGGGAAACGCAATCGCTTCAAACCGCGACCATCGCTGTCGACGATACGCCGCAACACGTTTACGAAGCTCAACTTCAGGAACGAGTGGCCGCCGCGGGAGGTCGGCTGGCTTTCCGCGACGCCTTCCCCCCCCCCTTCTTCAAAGCCCGGCTCATCGGCATCTTTCTGGCCATCCTCGAATTGATCCGCCATCATGGCTTGGGACTCGAACAACCCGAAGCTGATGGCGAAATTTATCTCATCCTCATTCCCCCCGCGCCACCTCCCCCGGAGACATGCGCCAACAAAAAGATCGGCGCCAACGAAACGCCAGCGGTGGCCGATGCGCCCGAGCCGACGCAGTCGCCTGGCCTTCCGAATATCCCCGAAAACCCCTTGTGAGGATAAACCATGTCGGTGGCGGCGCATCGTCCTACGGCCCTGGTGACCGGGGCCAGTGCGGGAATTGGTCGGGAACTGGCTCGCTTGCTGGCCGTCGATCACGATCTGGTCGTGGTCGCTCGTCGCGCAGACCCCTTGCAAGCGTTGGCGGAGGAAGTGAAGCCTCTGGGTGCCCGATGCTGGGTTTTCGTCTGTGATCTGGCCGAACCGGGGGCAGCCCGCACGTTGTTTGAGCAGGTTCAAAACGCCGGAGTAACGGTTGATGTGCTGGTCAATAACGCTGGATTTGGTCATTTGGGACCATTTGCCGCAGCGGATTTGGCGAAATCACTGCGCATGATCCAACTGAACGTCACCGCGTTAACGGAACTGACCGGGTTGTTTCTGCCGGCAATGCTGGCCCGCCGTCGCGGCCAGATTCTCAATGTCGGTTCGATTGCCGGCTTCCAGCCGGGGCCACTGATGGCCGTGTATTATGCTACCAAAGCGTTCGTCAATTCGTTCTCCGAGGCGTTACATCGTGAACTGCACGGCAGCGGCGTCAGCGTAACGGTGCTGTGCCCAGGTCCGGTCGCCACGGAATTTGCCGACGTGGCCGGGATGCAAACAACGCAGGTTTTTACCGCGGGGCAAGTGATGGACGCCCGCACGGTCGCTGAAGCTGGGCTGCGGGCGATGCGGGCCGGGCGACGGATGGTCGTACCTGGTTGGCGGAACCGCTGGCTGCTTTTTCTGGAGCGTTTCGCGCCGCGCGGGATGATCATTCGCGCGGTCGAGCAACTGATGCAGCAACGGACCCAAGCCGCCAAAACCTGACAATCCCCCGTTCCGGTCATTCACCATCCCGACTCGGAACACTGGCACCGCAGAGGTGGTTTGCCCCCCCCAACAACCCAAGACAACGAGGTTCGTGCGACGACCGAGTCGGCATGGTGACACAAGTTGCAGCCAATCCTCCGGGAAGACTGGGTGTTATGAGGCTCCCACCGCCGCCAAGGAGGTGCACACGACCGTCGCTGGTAACTGGCCGTACTCGTCGTTCGCCTCGTGGTTTTCGGCTGCGCGAATCGCTTCGATCACCTCGGGATCATCGGGGGCCAGATACGACAGCACCGCGATACACCGTGGGCGTGCCACGGGGTTGTTCTGGCGTAACTTTTCCAGCAAAGCCGGTACAGCCGCCGGGCCAATACGCTTCAGAGCCGTGGCGGCCACGACGCGGCAACGGGTTTCCGGCTCGCTGAGTAAGGCGACCAGACCCGGAATCGCTGGGCTGGCCGCCGTTCCAAAACGGGCTAGCGCCCCGGCACAATCCCGGCGCACGCTCAGATCAGGGTCTTTCAGTCCGGCGATCAATTCGGGCAGGGCCGACGCCGCTTGGGTTCCGAAATCGCCCAAGGCTCGCGCTGCCCGCCGCCGCACGCGTGCCGCTGGGTCCCGTAAGGCGCGCGCCAGAGCCGCGACACGCTTCGGAGCCGGCACGGCCAGTTCCGCTACGGCCACCACCGCCAGTTCGCGCACCTGCGGGTTGGGATGGTTCAAGGCTTCCAGCAACACTTCATAGGCAATTGGCGTTTGTGGATCGGGAAGACCATGAACCAATATGGTGAAGACCAGCTTGTGCATCACTTGGGGCGTGAGCTGTTCCATAATTACCAGCCGTGGAAAAGGCGAAGCAACGGCCGGAGGGGCGACCGTGGCGGGAATTTCACTCGTCTAACTGTAGTTCACAGCGGTCGGGTCACCAGCGGCCGAAGCCGACAAAAATTCCCCCCTGTCGGGAGCGCTTTACAACCGTTTCTGACAGTTAACAGCCGCTCAGAAGCGTGTCTTCCATCCGCCCCGCCGGATCGGTACAACGACAGCAGCCCCGTGGCCAGTTCGCGACGGTCACGATGATGTGAAGAACGAACCGATTGCAGGACGTTGGTGAATTTTTCATTCTGGGTGAAGTGATGCCGAATCAGGCGTATTATGTCGGGCTGGATGTAGGCGGAACCACTATGAAAGCGGCTGTGGTCAACGATGCCGGCCAGCCGTTGTCCCGCCCTGCGGTCATGGACACCAACCCCGAACGGGGCCAGGAGGCGGGGCTAGAAACAATGTGTGAAACGATTCGCCGGGCGGTGGCGGCGGCCCAACTCACCCTCAGCGACATTACGGCCATCGGCGTGGCCACACCGGGCTTGATGGACATCAAAAAAGGCCTGATTCTCGATCCCCCCAATCTCAAACCGTGGAAGAACGTGCCGGTGCGCGATCACATCGCCCGCGTCTTTGGTAAACCCACCGCTTACCAGAACGACGCCAACGCGGCCGCCTACGGTGAATTTTGGGTCGGGGCCGCGCGTGCTGCAAAAAGCATGGTTCTGTTCACCCTCGGCACCGGTGTCGGCGGGGGAATCATTCTGGATGACACCATCATTGAAGGCGAACACAGCCACGGGGGCGAATTGGGGCATTTGCGCATCGCCATGCCCGATCATGGGCGGTTGTGTGGCTGTGGTGCACGCGGCTGCCTGGAAGCGTATGCCAGTGCCACCAACGTGGTTCGTCGTGCCCGGGAAGAGATGGCCTCCTGGCGCGGACCAGCTAGCCAACTGCAGGCCTACTACACCGCCAACGACGACGAATTCACCGCCAAAATCATCTTCCACCATGCCGCCAACGGCGATGAGCTGGCCCTGAAAATCGTCGACGATACGGCGTACTTTTTAGCTCTGGGGGCCTGTGCGGTGATCGCGACCGTCGACCCGGAGATGATCGTTTTCGGGGGAGGAATGACGGCCGCCGGCGAGTGGTTCCGGGCCAAAATTGAGCACAATGTCCACCGGTTCGGTTTACCCTATCCCACCCAGCATGTGAAGATCGCCTTCGCCAGCCTCGGGTCGGACGCAGGCTTCATCGGGGCCGCGGGCTGCGCCCGATTGCTGGTCCGCACAGGTGGTGGAGCGCAAGTTCATTCCTAGCTTCAACTTACCGTTCATTGGCCAACCCCAACAGCTCCCGAGCATTGCGCGTCGTCTGCTCTGCCAATTCTGGAAGGGGGACGTTTTTGACCTGCGCCAGGCAGGCCGCGGTGTGAACGACATAGGCCGGTTCGTTGCGCTGCCCACGGACGGGCTGCGGGGCCAGATAAGGGCAATCCGTTTCGACCAACAACCGTTCCAGGGGTACGTCCTTGGCGACGGCGCGGAGATTGTGCGCCGTCGGGTAGGTCACCATGCCGGCAAAGGAGATGTAAAGGCCCCAATCGAGGCACACTTTGGCCGTGGCCCAATCGCCGCTGAACGAATGCATCACGGCCCGCAGCGGGCCTTGCGCGGCGAAAGGCCGGAGCATGTTCAATACATCGGCTTCGGCTTCGCGGCAGTGAATGACGAACGGTTTGTTGAGCCTTTGGGCCAACTCGATATGCCGGGCGAAGTAATCTTGCTGAACCGCTAAGGGCGTGCGGTCCCAATAGCGATCCAGGCCGGTTTCGCCAATCGCCACGACCTGAGGTTCACGTTCTGCAAGCCTCACGATGGCTTCCCAATCGTCGGCTGTCGCCTCGGCGGCGTGATTGGGTTGAATGCCCACCGCGGCCACTACCTGGGGGTACTGGTTGGCGATTGCCACGGATTGCTGCGACGAGGCCAGGTCGATGCCGAGGCAGACCACCCGTTCGACCCCGGCCGCGGCGGCGCGGTCCAGAACCGCGGGCAGATCGTGGCGGAAGCGGTCGTCGAACAGGTGCGTGTGGGTGTCGATCAACATGCGTTTTTCGGTGATAGATTGCCGCAACTTTCTTGGTAGCAATATCTTACGTTATGCGGAAAGGTTCTGCCGCGGAGTTGGTGACCCCGATCAGCGGTTCCCAGACAACACCGGCGGCGATGAGAGCCACCACCAACACCCCGCACAAAATGATTATTCCGGGGTGGGTCGGGAGCGATTCGGGACTTGTCGGTTCTTCCAACAGCATGGCCCGGGCCACGCGGAGGTAGTAGTACGCGCTGAGGGCGGTGTTGATGGCGCCGACGGCCAGCAACACAAAGAAAACCGTGCCGACGCCAGGCGGAGCCGTGAGGGTGGCCTCTTTGGCAGCATCATACACCGCGGCCAACACTTGGAACTTCCCGGCAAAACCCGCCAGCGGTGGTAAACCCAACAGGCTCGCCAGGAAGACCGTCATACTGACCGCGACCAGGGGGTTGCGTTGCACCAAGCCGCGGAAGGCCGCCAGGTCTTCGGAGCCGGTGGCATTGCGGACCCACGCCACCACGCCAAACGCCCCCAGATTCATTGCCGCATACACCGCCAGGTAATAGAGCACGGCGGCAGCTCCCAGTGGCGTCATGATCACCAGACCCATCAGCAGATAGCCGGCGTGGGCAATGGTGGAGTAGGCGAGGAGCCGCTTGAGGTTATTCTGCCCAAAGGCGGCGAGATTCCCGAACGTGACTGTGAGCATGGCGATGACGGCCAAGCCGACGCCGATTTGGGTCGGTACGGCCCAACGGTCCGCCTGCGCGGTATGCAGCGACAGCACCAAGCGCCCGCTGAGGCCGATAGCTCCGGCTTTCGACGCCACCGAGAGGAACCCCGCCACTTCGGCCGCAGCACCTTCAAAGACGTCAGGACACCAGAATTGGAAAGGAACGGTCGCCAGTTTGAACCCCAGCCCGACAAAAGTCAAAGCCAGCCCGGCCAGAACGGGCAGGTCGAAACCGCGGGCCGCGATCCCCAAGGCCACTTCGCGCAGCGTGCCGCTGCCGAAGGTTCCCGCCAACAGCGTGATGCCATAGAGCATCACTCCGCTGGCCGCAGCCCCGTAGACCACATACTTCAAGGCCGCTTCGCTGCCTTGCCGTTGGCCTTTCCGGAACCCGGCCAGAGCATACCCGGGCAGACTGGCCATCTCCACAGCAATGAACACCATCATCAGATGGCTGGCGGTTGTCATCAGCATCATGCCGAGGGTAGCGCCAAGTACCAAGGTGTAGAAGTCGGCGGAATCGTCACGATCCGGGATACCGGTTTGCAGTGTCAGCCAGACTGTGACCAGAGCTGCCGCCAATACGATGAGGCGAACCAAGCCGCCCCAGGCATCCGATGTCAGCATGCCGCCGAAGTAACTGCCGGGCCACTCGCCGTCATGCATCTGATAGCCGATGGCGAAGATAGCCACGGTCAATGCCACCACGGCGACCCCGCCCAGATGCACGCGATCGAACCGCGGGATTAGCCGGAGCAGCAACAACGTCAATAGGCCCCCGATCACCGCCAGTTCCGGGAGGAACATCAACAGATCGCTGGTGATGTTCGCCTGCAGAGTTTGAACGCTGGTGAGTGTGGGGAACATAGCGCGTGGGTCCTGGTAGTAGGCGCAACCCTCGCCGATTGGCGTCGGGGGTGCATGGGAAAAGCCGGACGGCCGGTTGTGGGCGTAGTGGAGCGACTGGGCGCGGAGGGGGCCAATCAGTGGGGCTGGGCGGACCGACCACCGATCGGTCGGTGCTCCGATCGCCCGGGGTTATCCTTTCAGGGCTTCGTCATGTTTGAGGCGGCTGGGGCGCGGGTCGGCCTTACGGCAGTTGGCCAGAGCCAGGCGGGCTCCATCGAAGGGGTCGACGTCGTTATCTTCCCACTCAATGTTGACAGCTCCCTCGTAGCCGACCCGGTTCAGCTCAATGAAGATTTCTTCGAGGGAATTGGCGTCGCGTTGGGTTCCGGCGGTCACGAAGTTCCAACCGTTGGTCCAATGTCCCATCGGCCGGTGCCCGCCCAGCCGCCCCCCGCGACAATGTTCCCGGGCCACCCACACCCCTTTCACATGCGCGCAGTGAATGTAATCTTTGAATTCGCGGATAAACTGGATCACACTGACGTTTTGCCATTCCATGTGCGAGCCATCGAGATTGAAGCCGACAACGCCTTCGAACCCCGCTTTGTTCATGAAGTTGATGTAGTCACTCGCACTTTCCAGATCACCCATCGCCCGTTCTGAGGGGTGACACTCAAGATCATAGGTGATGCCATATTTGCGGCATTCTTCCCAGACAGGCCGGAAGCGTTCGACAAGCAGTTCTAAGGAAACCTGATAGACATCGGGAATCGGGTAGCCATCGATTTCGCTAGGCAGCCAGGGAAAGAGGAACCAGTGGCTCCAGCAGTGGGCAGGACTGCCGACAAAGCCCGGCAGGGCGACGCGCCGCTTTTGCAGCTTCGAGAGATGACCCGCGTAGCGGGCTGCGGCCAACAGGTCGCGTTGGGCTTCCTGATGCATCAGCCGGCCGACTTCCTCGGGCACATACATGGGGTTGGTTCGCGGCGGGTTGTGGCCCGCTGCTCGCCACGCTTTGTAGGCCGCCCGGGCTTCACCCCCCGATTTGCAAAAGTTGAGGGTTTTGGCACTGGGTTCATCCCCAAGAACCTGGCCTTGCAAGTGAACCGCCACAGTGAAGATTTCCAGGCCGTATTGCTGGGCAATCTGGTAGCGTTCCTGAGCGTATTCAGCGGCTCCCGCATCCGTATCGCAGCGGCGCAAATCGAGTTCCCAACTCGCTTCTTCCCAGCCGTCGAAACCCGCTTCGGCAATGAATTTCACCCACTGCTCGAACGGAACACCGCCAAATTGTCCACGGACCAGCCCGATCTGGTGGTGGCTGCCTTTCCCCGAGCGGTGCACGGGTTGGCCATGTGCATCAACAGTTTGTGCGAAGCCCATGAGTGATCCTTTGGAAGAGGGAACATGGCGGCAGTCGGCCCATGCCAACCGCGACGATTCAACGCAGACTTTATGAGCCACAGCCACCGCCTGCAAGCCATTGCTGGCCGGTTTCTCGTATCCAATGGACAGACTACAAGCGGTAGCTGGCCGGTTTCTCGTATCCGA
>JANWYJ010000091.1 GCA_025055115.1 Gemmata sp. | reverse complement strand
GTTTCCGCCGCCGCGGGCTCGCCGAAGAATCCGAAGCGGCCACCGCAGACCCCTCCTCATCACCACGTCACGAAAGTCGTTTGTTGGGTGCGGGAACAAACTGACGCACTGCATCGCTCGCTCCATGGGCATCGGAAGATGCCGATGGAGCACTGTTGGCGGCTGTTCGATTCGGCAGCATCCAACACACCCGAGGTCAGGTGCTCACTTTTTGAACGCCTCGAGGCCGGCGAAGACTTTGATCCCCTTGCCCTTGACCTGAAACTTCGCCGTCAGCTTCTCGCCGCCGCTGATGCCGAGGGTGAGTCGGTCTTTCTCCCCCACGGGGCCATCGCCGAAGGTCTGGCGGATGAGCTTTTGTACCTCTTCCGGTTTCAACTCGCTATCCACGCTTTGAATCAATTTCGCCAACGCCACGTCGACTTGGGCCAAGGGGGCTTTCGCTGGTTTTGCCCGCAAAGCGGCACGCAGCATCTTACCTTCAGGTTCAATGCTGAGGGCCAGACAATCGTTGGCCGTGGCGAGCCACAAGGATTTCGTCCCGAAGGTTTTCTCGAATTTCTCATCCATTTCTTTGATGTCGATGCGGTGCAATGTGAAATCACCGATCGTTTCGAGGTTCAATTTCACCGTCACGGCGTTGTCGATGAAAGCTCCGTATTGTTGGACGATCTCCTGGACGAATTTTTCGATCTTTTTCCCTTCTTTGACAGCCAGCGCGCTGATGAGCCGGTACTGACCCCGTTCATTCGGACCGCTGAGGCCCACCGCGGCATCGAGTTCGCCGCCTTGGAGGGTTGGCCGGACCACGGCGATCAGTTGTTTGATCAGTTCTTGCTGGTCAGCGGGGATTTCATCAAGAATTTGTTTGAAGAATTCCTCGAGGGCGGCCAAGTATTCTTTCTTGAGATAGTCCGGAATGGCGACTTTGACGTTGCCAGAGGCGACGGGGTCGCCGGCGGCGGCAACAATCCCGACGGGCCGGCTCAGCTGGCCACCCACAGCGGCGATGTATTGAGCGGTTGGGGAGCCAGCTTTGGCGGAAAAGCTCAGTTCGGCGGAAATCGTGTCGGTTTTCGGGTCGATGAACAGCTTGGCGGCCAGCTCTTGGCCATCGTCCACGACGCTTTTGGCCGCCGTGAAAAGCAGATCGAGCACGAGGTTTTTGACGTGCTTTTCAGCGGGGCTGCCGGTACCGAGTTCTTCTTTGCGTGCCTCCGCGGCGGCCAATTCCAATTGCCCAAGAGCGAATTTCTTCAAATCATGCGGCACGCGGTCGATGTGGAAGATCAACGAAGCCACAGCGCCATCGTCGCGGGCGAAAAAATCCTTGGGGGCAATGAGCGTTTTCGGTTGGAGCGATGTGGCATTGGGCGAGACGTACACATAGCCATGCAGGAAACGGAGATAGACCTGGTCGATTTGCGGAACCGGGACTTTGTACATCCCGTCGTCCGCTTTTTCGGCGGTGATATCGAGTCGCTCCTTGAGAGCCGTCAGGAATTGTTCCCGGTCGGCAATTGGGATCATGACAATGAAGGGGCTGGATTCTATATCCTTTTCGAGGTAGGCATAGGCACCCAACGGCTGTTTCGGGTCGAGGCCTTCGAGGCCTTTTCCTTCCACAGTTAAGCTTTTGACGATCTCCCGGACCTGCTCGGCAAAGGCCTCTTGGCCGATCAAGCCGACAACGTAATCGAATTTTTCGAGCAGATCGTGGACCGAGCGCAGGCGGGCTTCCAAGGTCGGTGAGGCGGGATGGGGCGGCTGCGCCCAGGTGGGAGCGGCCATCAACAGGCTGAGGGCCAACACCGACAAGCATCGATAAGCCATGGTTGTTTCCTCCTTCTTCACCCGGTAGTACCCGCGCTGCCCGGCAGTGGTGTCAGCGGCGGGAAAAAAATCCTAAAACCTCACTGCCACCGTGGGGAGCACAAACTATGAGCCAGAAAACGTGGGGCGGACGCTTCACCGGCAGCACGGATACTCGCGTCGAGGCCTTCACCGAGTCGATCCATTGCGATCAGCGCTTGTATCGGCACGATATCCGCGCCAGCCAAGCTCACGCCCGTATGTTGGCCCATGTCGGGCTTCTGACGCAAGCCGAAGCGGAGCAAATCCTCCGATCTTTAGACGAAATTCGCGCCGACATCGACGCGGGCAAGATGGCCTTCTCCACCGCGTTGGAAGACATTCACACGCACATCGAGCAAGCCCTGATTGCCAAACTGGGCGATGTTGGCCGGAAATTGCACACCGGGCGAAGCCGCAACGATCAGGTGGTCACGGATGTGAAATTGTGGATGCGTGAGGCGATCGACGAACTCGATATTCTGCTTGGCGATCTGCAGAAGGCGTTTGTGGAATTGGCCGAACGCGAACGCGGCCTGATCCTTCCTGGATACACGCATTTGCAACGAGCGCAGCCGGTATTGGCCGCCCACTATGCCCTGGCTTATGTGGAGAAGTTCCAACGCGATCGCGACCGCTTGGCCGATTGCCGCCGGCGCGTCAATATCCTGCCGCTGGGAGCCGCAGCCCTGGCCGGCACGTCCTTACCCATCGATCGCGAATTCGTCCGCGCCGAATTAGGGTTTGCTGCCGTTGCCGCCAACAGCCTCGATGTCTCCAGCGATCGCGATTTCGCTTTAGAATTCGTCTTCTGTCTGGCCGTTGTCGCGACACATCTGAGCGGCTGGGCGGAAGAGTGGGTCCTGTGGAGTACGACGGAATTTCGCTTTCTGGACCTTCCCGAGGCGTTCTGTACCGGCTCCAGCATCATGCCCCATAAGAAAAACCCCGATGTGCTAGAACTCATCCGCGGTAAATCCGCCCGGGTCATCGCCATGCTCCAGCAATTGTTCGTGCTGTTGAAGGGGCTGCCACTGGCCTACAATCGCGATCTGCAGGAGGACAAAACGGCCATCTTCGCAGCGTTCGACACGGTACACAGCTGCCTGGGCGTTGCCGCCCCCCTGGTCCGGCAAACCCGTTTCCATCACGCCGCCATCGCCGCCCGGCTCGACGATGGCTTCCTCGATGCCACCACACTCATGGAAGCCTTGATCGCTCGCGGTATGCCGATGCGGACCGCCCATGAAACCGTCGGTCGGCTGGTTCGGGAATGTGAACAACGCCACTGCCGCTTGGATCAACTCCCCGACGAGTTGTTCCCATGGCCTGAGGTGAAAGGCTCCCTTGGAGCCGCACAGGCGCTGGCCGCCTTTCGGAGTTACGGCTCCACGGCCCCCGCGGAGGTCGAGCGGCAATTACAATTCTGGAAACAACGCTTGGCGCAAAGCCCGCTGAACGAACCCGAGAGATAACTTCATCCATCACCCGAGAGATAACTTCATCCATCACCCCAAGGAGGATTTGTGCTGCAGACGCCGATTGGACGTATCCGGCTAGCGGGACTGGTCGAAGGGGTCTCCGCGCTGGTGTTGTTTTTTCTCGCGATGCCTCTGAAATATCTTCCCCCCCGCGGTTCGGAAACTGCACTGGTGGGGGAACAGGTCGTCTTTTGGGTCGGCGCCATTCATGGCGGGTTGTTCATTCTTTATGCCATCGTCACGTTGCTGGGTTGGGTTCAGAAGGCCATCACGTTTCGGTGGGTGATCTACGCCGCGATTGCTGCCATCGTGCCTTTTGGCCCATTCGTTCTCGACGGGAAACTCCGACGCTACGAACAGTCCCAACACGCTCCCGAGGCGGACACACGCGCTCGGCCGCGGTAGAATTGCCTGCGTCAACCCAACGTGCATGAGTAACAAACCCTATGGATCATTTCCAATATCAGAATCGTCAGTTGTATTGTGAAGATACCCCGGTCGCGGAACTGGCGGCGCAGTACGGCACCCCTTTGTACATTTATTCCCAAGCCGCCCTGCTTGAAAAACTCCGCGAAATCCAAGCCGCCTTTGCCGCGGCAGAACCGATCATCTGTTACAGCGTGAAGGCCAATGGGAACTTGAGTATTTGCCGCCTGATGGCGCAACACGGTGCGGGATTTGATGTTACGTCGAAAGGTGAATTTCAGCGGGCGTTGCGGGCCGGTGGCCGTACCAGCCCCATCGTCTTCGCGGGGGTAGGAAAGACCGACGACGAGATTGAATTCGCCCTGACGAACAACGTCTTTCTTTTCGATGTCGAAAGTGAGCAAGAACTTCACGCGATTGGCGCTGTGGCGCAACGCTTAGGAGTTAAGGCACCGGTGGCTCTGCGGGTCAATCCTGATCTGCCGCCCAAAACGCACGTGAAAACGGATACTTCTGTCAAAGGGGTGAAGTTTGGCCTGGATATTGAGACGATTGTCGATGTGGCTCAGTCGGTGGTGGGCCACCCGGGGATTGCCTTGGTTGGGTTGCACATGCATCTGGGTTCTCCGATTCTGAAGGTCGAGCCGTATCGACTGGGGGCGGAGAAGGGCGTGACCCTGATTCGTCAATTCCGAGCGCAAGGGCACGACATTCGCTATCTGAACATGGGGGGAGGATTCGGCATCAATTACCGCAACGATGAAGCCCCTCCGGCGCGGGCGTTTGCCGAGGTGATTCTGCCAGCGGTGCGAGAAACGGGGTGCCAACTCATCTTGGAGCCAGGGCGGTTCATCGTGGGTAACGCAGCCATTCTGCTGACGCGAGTGCTTTATACCAAATCGACTGGCGGCAAGCATTACATCATCCAAGATGGGGCGATGAACGACCTGATCCGTCCTACCCTCTATGGTTCGTTCCATCGGGTTTGGCCGGTGCAACCGCCAGAGAATGTGCCCGTGGAACCCGATGTCAACGGCGACCCGGACGATCCGCAACCCTTTCGCGACATGCCCCATTGCTTCAAGCAAGATGTGGTTGGTCCGGTCTGTGAAAGCGGGGACTTTTTGGCCAAAGACCGTCCGTTGCCGGCGATGAAACGCGGGGATTTGCTGGCGGTCTTCTCGGCTGGGGCATATGGGATGGCGATGGCCTCCAACTACAATTCCCGGCTGCGTGCGGCCGAGGTCCTCGTTACAGGCCGTACACACCGTCTGATCCGCCGTCGGGAAACCTTCGCTGATCTGGTCGCGTGCGAAGACGATTGCCTCAACTGAATTACCGCGTCACAATGCTATCAGAAACCGTCACGGGGGATGATCCGTGAGGGGATTGCGGATTTCTGGCTGTTCCGCTAGCGCCGCGGCGCTGAAAGGTCAGAAGCCATTGCGGCCATTGATAGGATAGCCGCGAACCATCGACCGTTCCGACGGAGCCGACACCTTGCAGGAGATACCCAGTGAGAACGGCCCTCTTTCTTGCTTTCTCGCTTGCGTTGTCTTTCGCCAGTGCCGGCAATACCGCCGCGCAACCCCAGAAAGAACCCAAAAAACCGCTCCAAATCTACACCGAGTTCCGCCTGATCCTCAGCGAAGGCAAGTTCGATATTGCGGCCGTCTATCTGGAAGAATTCCTCAAAAGCAACCCCAGCGACGACGACTTTCTGGCCATTGAGAAGCAATACGGCACCACCGCGTTCCAACAACTGCGCACCGTTCCGCGGTATTCCGACGATCCAGCCCGGGAAAAACGCATTCGCGAACTGATCGAAGAACTCAACCGGCGCGCCAAAGAAGTTACCGACAAAGTTTTGCGGAACAAAGAGCGGGTTTTGAAATTCATTGCCAACCTAGGGGCTTCTTACGAAGAGAAAGTCTTCGCGCAGCAAGAGTTGAAGCGGACCGGGGATTTTGCCATCCCCTTTCTGGTTGACGCGATACGGATGAATCCGGACCCCGAGCTTTATCGGGGCATTCTCGAAACCATCCCGGTGCTTGATGGCCCCACCATGGGCGGGTGGGTCGCGGTTCTCGATCATCTGGGAACCGATCGGCAATTGGGAATTCTCGAAGCTTTGGCCGCACGCCGCGACGTGTTGGACCTTCTCACCAACGCCCAAACCGACTTCACGCCCCACCTGTGGCGGATTTTGGCCAAAGACCCCCAAACCGTTCCCCAGAACCTGCGCGTTTTGGCCCTGAATCTGCTCAACCGCTTCTACCCCGGTGTCAAAGCCGATAGTAAACGCCCGGAAGTGGAACTCACAGCGATCGCCAAAACCTTCTACGAACACCAAGCCCGGTATCTCGATGTCAAGACCCATCCCGATGCCACACCGACAACCACCGCGTTGTGGGTGACGACAGACCGTGATGGCGTTCTAGTGCTTAACAAATTGCCTGATGTTCCCGTGCGGCAAGCCGACGAATACTTTGGCCTGAAGTATGCTCGGTGGGCACTCGAATCGAAGCCGGAGCATGAACCGGCGCAGCTGCTCATTCTGGCCCTGGCGGCCGAACGCGGTATCGAACGAGCCAATTATGGTCCGTTGGCAACCGCTGAACCGGCTGTGTACGCCTTGTTGGCCGATGCCCCGTCGCGGCCCTTGATGGACCTGCTGGCCCGCGGCCTGAACGAGAAGCGAACCTCACTGGTTCTGGCCATGCTTCAAGTTTTGGGCGATCGCGCCGACCGGGCCGCAGCCACCCCTCCGGCCGGACCCGCACCACGCGATGCCCTCCTCGTCCGAGCGCTCCGTTACGACCACCCAGCCGTTCAGTTCGCGGCGGCCACCGCGATTCTGCGTGCCCCCCTGCAGCCACCAGCCGAAGCCAAACGCCTGATTGTCGACATTTTGCGCCGCGCCGCCGCCAGTGATCCCGGTACTCCCCCGGAATCGAAGGGGACTTTGCTGTTGGTTGATCCCAACCCCTTCCGCACCAGCAACAATAGCGTCTTACTGCGCGGATTAGGGTTCAAAGTGGAAACGTTCACCACCGGGCGGCAACTGTTGCGTCGCGTAGCGAAAGCCTCCGACTTCGACATCCTCGTGATCGACCGGCACACCGCCGATCCGGAATTGATCGATCTGGTAGCGCAGTTGGAAGCCAATCCCCAAGTGGCACAGCGGCCCATCTATATTGTGGCTTCGACCGACAAACCCCGGCCCCCCCGTTTCGACCAATTGCTGTTACGCATGGCGGCGCTCATTGCGGCCACGGAAAATGACGTGATCGCCATGCCACCACCCTATCTGCCGGACCCCCGCTTCACCCCGGCCCAGCAAGCGGAAGAAAAGCAGAAGATTCAGGAAGCCCGCGACAATCGCTACCGCAACGCGGCAGCCAATCGCACCGCCCGCTTGCAACGGGTGATCGATACCTTACCGCTGACCCTCACGGAAACCCAGCGCCGGCTGATGAATCTGCGCATACAGCTCATCACTTATGCGATTTTGGGTGTGGAATTTCCTTTTTCCGCAGATTCCGCACCCGAAACGGTCGCAGAATTGAACCGCATTCGCAAACAACTGACCCTGCAACCGCCTACACCCGATTACGGAACGGGTATCGCCACCACCGATCTGATGAAATTGATTGAACGTTTCGAAATCGACGTGGCGAAAGCCCCCTTCGCCTACGACCGCTACGACCGGCTTTTGAGTCAGGTCGATCCGGTCGAATTGGGGCTGCAAGTGGAAACGTATCGTGATCAGGAATTAGAAGCGAAACTCGCCCGGACGTTTCGCGAATACCCCCACATCCGGATCATTCCTGAACCCTACTCACGCACCAATATTCAGCAAGGTTTGGCCATTCTGAGGCAAGACCCCGCTATGGCTCCCCGCGATCCAACGCACCGTCTGGCGGAAGCCAAACTGGCGATTGATTACCTCCGTCGGATGGCGATTGGGGAGATTCCCGGATACGATCTGACGGCGGCCGAACTCGAACTGCGCGAGGCATTGGGTCATCCCGATGTGGAGATTGTTTCTGCCGCGATTGATGCCGTGGCCCGCTTCAAGTCGGCCGCAGCGCAAGAGGCCTTGCTCAAAGCCGCCTTACGCGATGTTCGCAACCGCCCCGTGGAAGTTCGTCTGAAGGCCGCGGATGCCCTCATTCGGCACATCCGCCAGCATGGCAACGCCTTACCCGCCAATCTCATGGCACAGTTGATGGACCAAGCCAACCCCCAATCCACCCCCGAAGCCGATCTCCGCGGACGACTGCTGACCCTCAAGGGCATGCTCGCTCATCAACCTCAACAGTTTGTCGATCAACTGAAACGATACAATCCGCCCATTATCCCGGTGCCTTCTCCCGAACCGAAGAAAAACCCGGAGCCTTCCCCCGAACCGAAGAAAGACCCGGAGCCGAAGAACGATCCAGCTCCGTAACCGCAGTGTTGGATTTCCGGACAGCTGGCCTGCGATTGTCTGCTGCACCAGCATGCCATCGAGTCAAAATGCCATTGAGCTCAAAATGCCATTGAGCCAGATTAGCGCAGTGTCCGATATTCGGACATTCGCGCAACGCCTTGCTGTTGGTTCGCTGGTGCTACGCTGAGTTGTGGCGTGGGTTTGGGAGAG
>JANWYJ010000039.1 GCA_025055115.1 Gemmata sp. | reverse complement strand
CTCTTTTGCTTCTCCTGACGGTTCTACTGGCCATTTCCTTGATAGGTTGTGGAATGGGAGGCGAACGCGGCAAAAACAAAGACTATGATCGACCAACCCGGGAAAAGAAATAGGTTCCCCCAGACTCCCTTCCATTGACCCCACACCCTCCGGCGCCAGCAATTCCGTCCCCCTTGTTCGCGGACCCCTCATCAACCTGGTTCTCACCTCACCCAAACGCAGTTCTCACCTCACCCAAACGCAAAAGCCTTGCTGATGGCTGCATGAACCAACCCACCAACGGGGCCTACTCCCACCGCAGCCTCGAAACCGTTTTCTGACATCGACCTCGATGTGTCGGCACGTCCCGTATCAACAAGACTAACCATTTTGCTCGTCTCTCGAAATCCTTTCCTGACATCGAAATCTTTTTCTAACGTTGACCCCGATGTGTCGGTAGCAACCGACTTATCGGCGGGGTTTACTCCCACTGGGATAGTTCTGCCCTGAGATTGTTGCGAGCTTGATTTTCGCGCTCCGCATAGATTTCTTCCGTCGCGTAAATGCGTGGTCGCTCCAGGAATTCCCGTAACACCGCGGCGCGAGCCATCCGATAGGTCGATTCAGCTACCCAATGGTATTCCGCCCGAATAGCGCGGGCATACTCGCTATAGCGCTCTGGGGCGGAACCGAGAATAGCCCGATCCGCGTCGAGTAGTACAGCCGTATCGCCTGTGGGCAGGGCGTCCTGGGATTGAAAGTTCGCAGTGGCCCAAATCATAGGCACGATGCATTCGATTGTCGAAGCCGGTACGCCCAAAGGCCCCAGGAGATCGACAGCGAGTTCGCCGCTGCGTTGTTCGTTGTTGGTCGCGTGCGTATCGTAGACCGCATCGTGAAACCAAACGGCCAACTCAACGGCCACCGGATGAACGAGCCTGGACGCCAAACGATCGACAATCGCGAACATCTCCGTGAGATGTTCCAGATTGTGATAGTATCGCTCGGGCGCGCTGTAAGCGGCTCGGAGAACTTCCCACACGGGCTGAGCCGCGGCCCCATCGATCCGGAGTTGCTCGATGGTGCGTTGCCACCGCTGGCGCAAGCTGTCGATCTGAAGGTCAGAAATCATACTGAGACACGATCTGACTGACGGCCGAGATTATCCTGCTATCATCGTGACGAGGGTGACCAACAATTCCCCGGCGACCGATTGGCTATCTGAACGCCGTATCTATCCCCATCATCGTGACAGGGTGTTCGCTTGCCGTGTGGGAGCAGCACTGGTTATAGTTTAGTTACCCGTCGTCAAGGCGTCCGTTTCGCGGAGTGTTCATGACCGTTCCGCCGGCGATTGAACAACGACTCACTGAACAAATTCCGCGATTGCGCCGGATTCGAGCCTTGCGTGGAGCTGCCCGCAGCATCTTAGTTTCTCTCTTGTTGTTGTACGGGATTGCGCTTCTCGATATAGCGGCCCCTTTGCCCAATTGGGCACGGGCGATGGCTTTTGCCACATGGATTACCACTGCCGGCGTGCTGATTGGGCGTTGGGTGGTGTGGCCCCTACGGCAGGCCATCTCCCTCGAGGATGTCGTCGGGGAAGTTGAGAAACGACGGCCAGAATTGGGCCAACGGTTATACTCGGTCCTTCACCCGGATCGGGAGAAGATCGCCTCCCCACTGCATGGCGTGTTGGTGGAAGATACGGCCCGCCGGCTCAAACAACTCGATTTCCCCCAAGTCATTTCCTACACCTCGGCGGTGGCTGTTGCTATCGCTGGTTTGGTGGCTCTGCTGAGTACTGCTATCGTGGTAGCGTCCTATCCCTCAGCAGCGCATCAATTGCGCCGGGTGGCTTTGCCGTGGTCGCGGACCTACGGCTTGGCCGCGTATTATGTACACATTGTTTCGCCACCGACAGTATTAGCCCGAGGTGGAACGGTCACGATCGCGGCCTATCCGAAACGGTACAATACGAATGAAAGAATTCATCTTTCCCATGCCGAGGCGACTTTGATCGTCCGGGACCTCGCCACCCACGCAGAACGCCGGTATCCGATGCAGCCCGGCCCGGGGGGCGAGTTTCACGCGCGTGTTCCGCAAGTTGCGAACGATTTCGACTTTAGCGTGGAATTGGGTCGCGTTCGCAGCGAATGGTTGCGGGTGGTGGTTCTGGATGCGGTGGAACTGACCGAGGCGACGCGGATCATCCTTTCACCGCCACCCTATGTGGGACTGGCGCCGCAAACACGTGGTTTTGCGAACATTACGGCCTTTCAGCAAAGCTTGCTGGAGCTGGAGCTGACGTTTGATCGACCCGTGGCTTATGCGAGCCTGGAGTGGCTGGCCCAAAATGCCAATGCCGCGGAGAGCGTGCGGTTGAACATGTCATCCGATCGCGGCAGTGCCACGGCTTGTCTGCGGCTGGGACACAGTGGACGGCTGCGTTTGGTACTGGCCACAGAAGAGCGTGGACAGAAGCTGTTTTGCGAAAAAGCCTTGCAGGTTCAAGTAATTCCCGATCAACCACCACAGTTGGAGCAACTTTCCGGTCTGGCCCGGCGCTTGCGATTGGCGAAGCCAGAAGATATTGTCGCGATTGACTTTACAGCAAGGGACGATCATGGCCTGACCGCGGCCGTCCTGGAGTATCAGATCGGTTCCGCAGAAGCTTCGACGCAAACGGTGCCTATCCCGCTCACACCACAAGAGGATGCGCGTGTGGCGACGGGGCGAATTGAATTCCCGCTGGCGGAGCGGGTTCGGCAAGGGGATACCGTGCGGTTGCGGTTGCGTGTGTTCGACAATCGCGTGATAGACGAACTGACCCTCGTGCCGCAAGATGTGGTTTACCCCCCCACGGGTTGGTCCGAACTTCACATTCAGAGCCACGCCGAGAGCCTGCCCATTCAAGAAGTTCTCGCCCAGCGCGACGACCTTCGCGATTGGCTCACGTCGGCTCTGGCGGAGCTGACGGCGGCCAACTCAGAGATCGTGACGGTTCAAAAGGAATCAGCGGGGTTAGTCGGGTTGGACGTCCATCATCAAACGCGCTTGCAGAACGCCAAGGCCAGAATCGAGGCAGCCCGAGATACTCTCCGCAAGGCGGCCGCCGAAGCACAATTGACCCCGGAACTTCGTCACCTGGCCGCTAACTGCTGCGAATTGGTCGAGCCGTTGGAGAATCTTTGTACAGGCTTTCTCGCGCAGGCCGAAACCGACCAACCCGACGTTCGCAACACAGCACTGGTCCGTGCACAGGCTGTCTTGAATCCCATCGTGGACCAGATGCGTTCTCTGATCGAAAAGAATGCCACACGTGCCCAGGCGCGTGTCGACCGCTGGCGATTGCTCGCGTTGGCGGCCGAACTGACCGCCTGGCCGACACTCTCACCGCCGACGGACCGTCTGGCGAAGCATCGTCAATTATTCGACCGATTCCGAACTCTGATTGTCGAAAGTCCCGCCCTTCAGCAGGCTGTGGCCGCCGCCTACCACGCCGAAATTCAACAATGGCTCCGCGTGCTTCGCCAACGGCTCGAATGCTTGCAACAGCTTGATCAGCAAACGCAGGAACTTTTCATCCAAACACGCCAGGAACTGCTGGGAGAGATGCAGCGTCAGCTCGAACTTCTCGTGAAACACTCAACTTCCGTGTTTCGCGATATGGAAACAGCCGGTCGTCTGCTGGGTGTCACGCTGCCGCCCCCCGACGATTTACTTCGCATCGCCGATTTAGCCGCTGCGGGCAAAACCGTCGAAGCCCTGGCCGAACTTGAAAAAAATGTCCAAACTCTCGACCGTTTGGCCCATGCTTGTGAGCGGTGGTCGGCCGAGCGCGCCGATCCGAAAGAGGCGGTCGCGCAGCTGGCACGTTGGCAAGACGATCTTCGCGCCCGTCTTCGCACAGCCACCCAAAAGGTGGGGTACGTTGAGCTTCGCGAGGAGGAAAAAGGCCGCTTCCGATTCGAACAAAGGGCTATTGTCGAGGCGTTGCAAGCCCTCGATAGTCCCCCAGAGACAACTGTCCGCCAAGCCCGTCACCAAGCGATCATGCACACGGAGGCTGCGCTACGATCCTTGGCCGATACGGGCACCACCGCTGACGCCGCGATGACCGCGGCCGCAATGGCCCTACGCCAACTGGCCGAATCGATGCCGTCGTTGGCCGAACGGCTGACCCTGAGCCTACGCGCTGCCGATGCCCTTCGCCTGCAATGGGAAGCCACCAGTAACGCGATTGAACTGACTCTCAAAAAACTGGAACGCTCCACACCGGAGGTTGTGGTCAAGCAACTGGCCCCCTTCGCGGACAAACAGCGAAAACTGATCCCGGCTGTGGAAATGCTCGACCTTCCAGGATTGCAACCACGGCATACCCGCTTGGTGCGCGCGATCACCCTCGCACTGGCCGACTTGCAAGAGGGTTCGCCGCTGGATGTAGTAGCGTCACAAGCCTGGGTTCGCCGCGAGTTCGAACGGCTCAAATGGGTTTTGGAGGGCAATCCCAGCCCCGATGGCAAAGCCGAGCAAGTGGCGCAAAAGCTTCACCAACTGGTACAGTCACTCGCCGTAGCGCCCGAAGGGGGGGCCGACCCTCCTGAACGCCTCATCGCAGCATTGCAAGACATTCAGCGGCAACTCAACGCCTTCACGGCCCCCGAAGCCCCGGCCCTCTGGCAGGAGGCCCGGCTGTCTGTTCAAAAAGCCGAGCAAGCGATCCGCGATGGCCCCCCCGAACGCCTCCGAACGACTGTCCAAGCCGCGGCGGAGGCCACCCGCCAACTGGCCGATCGGCTCAATGGCCGCGAAACCGATCTCGAACGTGTCCAACGGCTAGCGTACAATCGCCGCCTAGCCACCGAGAAGTCCAAAGAGCGGCTCCTTGCGGACGACACCCTGCGACAATTAAGCCGCGAAGCCGAGGAACTGATCCACACCCGTGTCGGCTTGGCGGGAACACCCCTCAAAAAACGGGCCGTGGATTTATACACGAAATTGCGCGGCAAATCCGATCTCGACCGCTTTGGCACCGATCATAAAGCCCTGGTCGCGGTCCTAGATGAACTTGCGGCGCAAATGGCCGATCGCGCCGATCTGGCCACCCTGGAACCGTTGCCGCCGCCCCCTCCGCCACCGGCGGCCGAACGTATTATTCCTTCAACCTTTCTCGCGGACAAGCTCCGTAGCCTGATCCGCCATCATCGGCAAGTGCATGGCCAGGTCACGAACCTGCCGATGCACTTGCAAGCCCGGTTGACTCCAGGGTTATGGTCCTCGTCTTGCCGGCGGTCGTTGTTGCAAGTTCTTCAAATTGAACAAGTTATAGCCGACCTCAGCCAACTGGTCGCGGATCAGCAAGCCCGAGACAGCCTCGATGCGCCGGAGGCAGTCAGCCGGCAACAACCGCGAGAGGCTCTTCCAATGCTGCGTGAAGCTGAGAAACGTCTGCGGGCTTCCGTATCCTGCAGCGTTGCAGGGGCATTTCGCGAAGCGGCCGAGCATCGCGCCCAGGCGATCGCCCGGTTGCGGCTTGTGAGCGAATTACCGTTATCCCCCGCGTGGCCAGCGGTCAGAAATGCTACGGGAAGTTCCCTTCTCACAGCCTTGCGAGCGATGCAGCAACCGACCGAACCATCGATCCGCAAGGCAGCCGAGGCGATGCAACAAGCGGCCCAGAGTGTCGGCCGCGAAAATTGACACGATGTGGAATCCTATCGTCGACTGGGGCTATCCAATGCTGCAAATGCCCGCCTCCTCTCGGTGAATCGTTCGGAGGCCGGGAGGGAGGAATACGTTCATGGATCTTAACCGATTTACGGAAAAGGCTCAACAAGCCCTCGCCGGTGCCCAAAAACTCGCGGCCCGTCTCAACCACCAGCATATCGATGCCGAACACGCCTTGATGGCCCTGCTTGATCAGGAGAAAGGTCTGGCACCGGCCATCTTGCAGAAAGCCGGGGTCTCTGTCGATGGCGTGACTGTGAAACTACAACGCGAGTTAGACAAATTGCCCCGTGTCACTGGGGATGTCGAACCGCGGCTGACGCAACGCTTGGTCAAACTCATCGACACGGCCGAAACCGAAGCGAAAAAACTCAATGACGAGTACGTTGCGGTCGAACATTTGCTCTTGGCCGCCACGCAGGATACTGGCGTCGCGGGGCGCATCCTCAAGGATTTCGGCCTAACGCGGGATCGTGTCCTGTCGGCAGTGAAGGAAGTTCGTGGCAGCCAACGGGTGACGTCGCAAAATCCTGAAGAAACCTATCAGGCCCTCGAAAAATACGGCCGCGACCTAACGCAATACGCCCGCCAGGGCAAGCTCGACCCGGTGATTGGTCGCGATGAGGAAATTCGCCGTGTCATGCAGGTTCTCAGCCGCCGGACCAAGAATAACCCGGTTCTCATCGGTGAACCGGGGGTGGGGAAAACCGCGGTGGTCGAAGGTCTGGCCCAACGGATTGTCCGCGGCGATGTCCCCGAGGGGCTGAAGGACAAAACCATCGTGGCACTCGATATGGGGGCACTGATCGCCGGAGCAAAATATCGCGGCGAGTTTGAAGAACGCCTCAAAGCGGTTCTCAAAGAAGTTACGTCGTCGGAGGGGCGTATCATTCTTTTCATCGACGAACTGCACACAATCGTCGGCGCCGGGAAAGCCGAAGGCGCGATGGACGCGGGGAACCTGCTCAAGCCCCTGTTGGCCCGCGGCGAACTCCATTGCATTGGGGCGACCACCCTCGATGAATACCGGCAGCACATCGAAAAAGATGCCGCTCTCGAACGCCGCTTCCAACCGGTGTTTGTGGATCAGCCCTCGGTCGAAGATACCATCAGCATCTTGCGCGGGCTGAAGGAACGTTATGAATTGCACCACGGTGTCCGCATCAAAGATGCCGCCCTGGTGGCCGCCGCGGTCTTGTCGAATCGCTACATCACCGATCGTTTTCTGCCCGACAAAGCTATCGACCTGATCGATGAAGCCGCTGCCAAACTGCGCACCGAAATCGATTCGATGCCTGCCGAATTGGATGAAATCAGCCGCCGGGTCATGCAGTTAGAAATTGAACGCGAGGTTCTCAAGAAAGAAACCGACCGGGCCTCCAAAGAGCGCCTCGAAAAACTCGAGCAAGAATTGAGCAACCTCAAAGCCGAAGCCGATGCCCTCAAGGCCCGCTGGCAGGCCGAAAAACAAGCGGTGCAACAAGTCCAACACATCCGCGAGCAGATTGAACAAGTCAAACGGGAAATCGAGCGTGCCGAACGTGATTACGACCTCAATCGCCTGGCGGAATTGAAGTACGGCAAACTCCCGGCCCTCGAGAAACAACTCGCTGCCCTGGAGGCGAACTCAGGACGCGATCGGGCCAATAAACTCATCAAAGAAGAAGTCGGTGAAGAGGAAATCGCGCAAGTCGTCAGTCGTTGGACGGGTATTCCTGTCGCCAAGCTGATGGAAGGCGAGCGGGAAAAACTCTTGCACCTCGCCGATGAGCTGCACAAACGTGTGATCGGGCAAGACGAGGCGGTCCAAGCGGTGGCCGAAGCGGTCGTTCGTGCACGCAGCGGCTTGAAAGACCCCAATCGGCCCATCGGTTCGTTCATCTTCCTCGGCCCCACCGGGGTCGGCAAGACCGAATTGGCCCGGGCGCTGGCCGAGTTCCTCTTCGACGATGAACGGGCCATGATCCGCATCGACATGAGCGAATACCAAGAGAAACACACCGTCTCACGGCTCATCGGAGCTCCGCCAGGCTACGTTGGCTACGACGAAGGCGGGCAACTCACCGAAGCCGTCCGCCGTCGTCCCTACTCGGTCGTACTGTTCGATGAAATTGAAAAAGCCCACCCCGACGTGTTTAACACTCTGTTGCAGGTACTCGACGATGGACGACTGACCGACGGCCAGGGCCGCACGGTGGACTTCAAAAATACCATCATCATTATGACGTCCAACGTTGGCAGCCAGCGCATCCTGCAATACAAAGGCTCGCACATCGGGGAAGTCTACGAGCGCATGAAAGCCGCGGTGCTGGATGAACTGCGGAAACAATTCCGGCCCGAATTTCTCAACCGCATCGATGAGATTGTCGTCTTCCACGCTCTGACCGAAGCCGACATGATCAAGATCGTGGAAATTCAGTTGGGCAACTTGCGGAAACGGCTTGCGGAACGGAAGATCACACTCCGCCTCAGCGACGCGGCCAAAGAGTTCATCGTCCGGGTCGGTTACGATCCTATGTACGGGGCACGCCCGCTCAAACGGGCCATCCAGAAGGAAATTGAAACGCCCCTGGCGCGGTTATTACTCCAAGGCGAAGTGCCCGATGGCGCTGCAGTGACTGTCGATTACGACGCCGCAGCCGACCGGCTGACATTTCGCGCTCAACCGGGCGAAACGACCTGAATCGAGCCGACAGCCGTCTGTGACTGACAGCCGCCGCACCCACGGTGCGAGTTGAGGGTTGGACTGCGCTCCCTTGGGGCGGCTGCGGATAGGAGTCTGGGAGAAAGGCGCCGGGGGGTGAAATCCCCCCCGCGTGCCCAGCTTTCTTAGCTATAATGCCCACCTACCCCTATCGTGGTGGGGTATGGAGGGCTAGCATGTCGTCTTCGGTGCCAACGGCTCCCCCGTCAAAGTCAAATATGCCCAGCGCCGCCCCGCCGATGTTCGCGGTCGCGTCGCTGGGGTTGGGTCATGTCGGGCCGGTGTGGGCGAATCTGTCGTCGGCGGCGTTATCAGAGCATGCTGTCCGACGCGGTGAGGCCTACTTCACCGAATTGGGAGCGATCGTAGCCTTCACGGGTCCGCGCACCGGTCGTTCCCCCAACGATAAATTCACCGTCCGAGAACCCCGCGTCGCGGATCAGATCGACTGGCGGGCCAACCGGGCGATGGCCCCGGAAGTGTTTGCCCGCCTGCGGGATTTGGTCCGTAGCTATTTGCAAAACCGCGAACTTTTCGTTTTCGATGGTTTTGTGGGGGCGGATGAGGAGTTCCGTGTGCCGCTTCGCGTGATCACGGAGAAGGCCTGGCACTCACTGTTTGCCCGCTGCTTGTTCTTACGCCCCACCCCAGAGCAGTTGTCGGCGTTTGAACCCGAATGGACCGTTCTACACGCCTGCGATTTCCACGCCGATCCGCGTCGCGATGGTACCAATTCCGAAGCCTGCATCGCCATTAGCTACGAACAAAAATTGGTCATCGTGTGCGGGACCCACTATGCCGGCGAAATCAAAAAGGCCATGTTCACGGTGATGAACTTCTTGCTGCCGCAACGGGGCGTCTTCCCGATGCATTGTTCGGCCAATGTTGGGGTTGCGGGTGATGTGGCTTTGTTCTTCGGGCTATCGGGCACCGGCAAGACCACGCTCAGCGCTGATCCTGAACGGCGTCTGATTGGCGACGACGAGCACGGCTGGAGTGACCGCGGCATTTTCAACATCGAAGGAGGCTGTTACGCCAAAACGATCAAACTCTCCCCCACTGGCGAACCGCAGATTTACAACGCCCTACGCTTCGGTTGTGTGCTTGAAAATGTCGTTGTCGACACCACGACACGCCAACCGAATTTCGACAGCAAACAAATCACGGAGAATACCCGGGCCGCCTACCCGGTCGATTTCATTCCCCAATGCGAGCGATCCGGCATGGGAGGGCATCCACGCAATATCTTTTTCCTCACCTGCGATGCCTTCGGCGTGTTGCCACCGCTAGCAAAACTGACGCCCGATCAGGCGGTCGAGTATTTTCTTTGTGGCTATACGGCGAAAATCCCGGGTACGGAAGTCGGTGTGGTGGAACCCCAACCGGAGTTTAGTACTTGTTTCGCCAAACCGTTCTTGCCGCTGCCACCCCAACGCTACGCGACGATGCTCAAAGACAAAATGGAACGGCACAATACCCCCGTGTGGCTGGTGAACACGGGTTGGACGGGGGGGCCGTACGGGATCGGTCAACGAATGAGCCTCACGCAGACCCGGGCGTTGTTGCGGGCTGCTCTCACCGGGCAATTGGACGATGTGCCTTTCACGCCTGATCCCGTGTTCGGTCTCGCCATTCCCGCGACCTGCCCAGGGGTACCGCAGGAGGTTCTTCGCCCCCGCGACGCCTGGCGCGATCAAGCCGCCTACGATGCCCAAGCCCAACAACTCGCCCAGCGCTTCCAGGCGGAATTCCAGAAATTCACTTCACCCTAACGCGCTTGGAGCTGCTGGCACGGCTCACTCACGGCTACCGGCCGCTTCTCATCGTGTACCACCTTGGCGTCGGCCGCTTCTCATCGCGTACCACCTTGGCGTCGGCTGCCTGCCTCTCCGGTTGGCCGCCTTCCTCTTCGGTCAGGCGATAGGTGGTTTCCCCAGACTGCGGCGGATTGTGGAAAGCTGTCCACTATGCAGGGCGAAGTGCAGGGAGCCGAATAACACCGCTTCTCCATAGTTGGCGGCAAAGGGGCCGGGGTTGGCTGGTGGACTGGTGAGCGCATCCACGGGAATCGTCTGCGCCGCCGCGATGAGTTTATCGACGCACGTATCGAACAGGCTCAGAATGGTGGCTTTGTCGCCCAGTTCGGTCTGGACCCCCGCCGGTTGTTTGGTGACACTGAAACGGGCCACAAATTCTTCAGTCAATTCCGGCAAATCGGAGGCCCCGAGGCGCTCCGCGGTGCGGCGGGCGGTGACGGCTAAATGACCCACGATCCATGCTGCGCAGTTGGTCCCGGGCCATGGTTGATGATGAAATTCGGCTTCTGTCAAGTCATCGACCATCAGATGCACCATCTGCCGCCCCATGCGGTAGCCGCTGGCGAGTAAGTCGTTGGGTGTCATCCGCTTCTCCTTGACCGCGTATTTGGCAGGTCCTTTCTTATCTTCTTCTCAGGATATTCATTTGGCTGGGATTGCGCAGTCGTCGGTGTCCGTCTGGCAACCGCCGCGGTATAACCGTTCTCCATGAGTAGTCGAACACGAATTCGGGAGTTACCACAACTGCTTCCCCGCGCCCGGGAGGGGCATAAGGGGACCTATGGAACCGTTCTTGTCATTGCGGGAAGTCGGGGTATGAGCGGGGCTGCCATATTGTGTGGTCGGGCCGCCCTCCGTAGTGGTGCCGGGTTGGTTCAAGTCGCTTGCCCGGTCGAAGTGCAACCGATCGTCGCCACTGCGTATCCAGGCTATACCACTTTCGGCATCCGCCAACATACCGACGGCAGCTACGGCGATGGCACCGTTGAAGAACTGCTCGACCGCATTCGGGAAGTGGATGTGGTGGCCCTGGGACCGGGGTTGGGCCGGGAACCGGCGACGGTCGCGTTCGTGCAACGGTTGATCGTCGCGGTGACGGACAAACCAATCGTTGTTGATGCCGATGGGTTGTTTGCGATTTCGCCTTTTCGCGATGAATTCGCGCGCTCCTCGCCGTGGGTGCTAACACCGCATCCGGGGGAATTTGCCCGTCTGACAGGTCGACCCGCACCCTTCCACGACACGGAGCGGGAAGAACAGACCTCTCAGTTCGCTCAACGTTGCGGCGGGGTCGTGTTGCTCAAAGGGGCTGGCACCGTGGTTGCGGATGGCAGCCGTTGGTACCGGAATGACACCGGCAACCCCGGTATGGCCACCGGGGGTAGCGGTGACGTTCTCACCGGAGTGATTGCTGCGTTGATCGGTCAGGGTTTGCCGTGTTTTGATGCCGCCGTGTTGGGAGCATGGATCCATGGTCGCGCGGGGGACCTCGCGGCCCAAGAATTGAGCCAAACCGCCCTCACCGCTACCGATCTGCTCGATTACCTTCCCAAGGTGTTCCGCGAACTCGAACAATCGTGGTCGTCGCCTGGTGGCCAAAATCCCACGGACCCGCCACTATCCTAAGCCCGATGCCGCGATGGTTCCGGGATCGTCTGTGGCTGTGCTTGTTGTAAGTTCTTTTGAGATAATAACTTGCAGCAATTCATAGTACATGTTGACAACACCATGAAAGCGAGGAACCGCCCATGCCCATGCGGTTGGTGTGCCCGCATTGCCTGAATGAAGCCACTTTCCCCGATGACGCCGCGGGGAAGGAGGTGACCTGCCCGCATTGCGCCAAGTCCTTTCCCACGCCCACTCGGCATCCCACCGCGGTGACAGCGGCGATGGCTGAGGCCGCGGCAGGCCCCATCGAACCGATACGCTCATTGCCCCATCCGGAAATGTCCACACCGACGCAGAGTGCCCCACCGCCGCCGCCAGGAGATGTTCCGCCCCCATCGGCCTCACAGACCCACCCGACGGGAGTTCCCAGTCCCCCGGCCAGTTCGTCCCCTGACTCTGCAGTTGCGACTGCGCCAGCAGGTCTGACCCGCACCTGGACGCTCACGATTTCGCCGCAGGTGGTGGCGTGGATGCCGGCCTTGCTGTTAACGGTGGTTCTCCTGAGTACGGCGTTTCCGTGGGTGGGTTGTTTTGTGGGCGATTCCGCGGTGTATGCCCAGCGGCCGTGGGGAGCGATGTTTGGTCTCACACCCTACCGGAATTTCCAACTCGAAGAAGCCGGCGTGATTCCCAGTGGCTGGCTCGACCGCGTTCCCAGTGATTGGCGGTTGCTGGTGCCGTTTTTCTTATTGCTGTTTGTGGCTCTGGTGTTTGCCTGGGCCGAGCGCGGCCTCTCCTCGGTCGATCCGCGCCAAATTCCCCCCCTCGCCAAACTTTGGCCCTGGCGCAATGCCATCATTGTTGGCTGTACGACGTTGGCATTTGTGGTGCTCATCCTGCAGGCCGCTCAGGGTTTCAGTCTGGAGCGAGCGATTCATCAACATATCGCACAACAATTCGCGGATCGCTGGGAGAAAGCGGCCAATAGCGCCGCTGAGCAAGCCCGGCTCGAGTATCTGGAGGAACAGGTCTTCCGGTCGTATAATGTGGCCTATACGAAATGGTTTTACCTAGCAATCATCAGCCATTTCTTCGCGATTGTGACTATCGTCTTACGTCTAGCACTCGACCGTCGCGGTTCTCTGCCACCCCCACGCGTCGTGTTATATTACTGAATCGAAGTGTTTAATCCCGGAACAAATCAGTGATCTATCAATTTCAACCCGAGCGATAATGATCGCGTGGTTGAAAAAATAAAGTGCGTCATCCTCAAATTGAGGGAATTTGAGGATTCCGTAGAATTTTTTGATGACATGAAACGATCTAAGCGTAGGCAAAAATCGAAATCAGTGACCGTACCAAGAGAACGAGCCATTGACACTGGAGGATTTTTTCGACCGTTAGCAGACGCCACCGATCACGCGCACCACGAACCGAATGTTTCCGGTCGTTGAAGTGGTCGAATGAAGTTGTGCCCATCGAGGCACAATAGCCACCAAACTTTCACACACCGAGTCCGGTTGTCACGCGACGATCGGTTCTGTCTATTCTTCTCACCATTGTTTTCACGCGAGGCTTGAAATGTTCCTTCTCCCATCGCAGTTTAATCGCTTGGATTGCCCTGGTTGGTTCGTGGACTTCCGCGAACGCGGGCATCATCAACACTTTCGACATGCCGGGGGATGTCGTTTTGAGCAATACGTAAGCCTCTGGCACTTGGTATGTCGACCGTTACCCGCCCGCGATCTTTGCAGCCGGGCAAACAGGTGGCGGTCGTACAGGTGTACTGCACCAGCAAATCCATGCAGCCGACGCAGACGGTTTACGTCCACCTGGGTTCAATGGGGCCTTCTTCAACACGCAAGGGCGCAAGTTCGACTTGGCCCCAGGGACAACGGGCATGGGAATTGAATTGTTCATTCCCGCCAATTGGGCCAACCTCAATCAGAACGTACCGGGGGCTGAGGGCCGCCTCGCGAGCTTTTGGGCCACCGCCGTCAATGCCGGCAATATGATTTCTTGGTTCCCGATCATTGAATTCAATAATCAATTGAATAGCGGTGCTGGTGGCTTCCGGATATGGAATAACGGTTCGTGGATCAACGTCCCGGGTTTTGTCGGCTACAACCAATGGTATGATTGGGGCGTTGAATTGAGCGGAGGTAACTTCAACTATTACGTCAATGGCAATTTCGTGGGTTCAACCTCGGCATCGACCTCGGTCGCGCTGAGTAACGTCATTCTCCAAGGCTACAATGCCGGCAATACCTACGACATCTATTGGGATAATCTCCGCGACACCGCGGTGATCCCCGAACCCACGACATGGGCGGTGTTGGGTATCGTCGGATTATCAGTGTTTGGATATCGCGTTCGCCGTCGTGGGGGCGTGCGCAAAATCTTGGAGTCACGCCAGAAAACCCTGGGCTGAATCACTGCTCCTCGCGGAGAGGGGCCTTGTCACACAGGGCTGCGATGGTATTTCCAGCCGGCGGCCTCTTCGCCATCCAGGCGGAGAGTGAGACACTTTGCACTGCCGCCAGCTTTGAGGAATTCATCCAGTTCGACTTCGATCGACCGGTAGCCAGCGCGGGCCAAGTCTTCCGCCATGCGTGGGCAACGGCTATTATGCACCACGGTTTTGCCGACCACCACCGCGTTGCAGCCAAAACGTAGGGCTTCTGTGTCGGTCACCGCGATCAAGTGGGGGACGTGGGTGGTGAGAACCCGCTGCCCGTAGGCATCGAAGGCTCCGGGATAATACAGCGCGACTCCGGGAGCCAGCGGGCAAAAGCAGGTATCGAGGTGATAGAAACGGGGATCGATCAGTTCCACGGGAAGTACACGCACGCCGAGTTTTTCCCCCACCCACTGATGCGCTAGGGCATCGGAACGTGTCCGATAGCCGGCAAAGAGGGTATCACCACAGAACAGGGCATCGCCCGCACCTTCGTGGTAGGTATTCTCGGGCAGGTGCTCCACTTGGAAGCCATGCGCGGCAAACCACGCCTCGAAGTACGGTGATTCCCGGGCACGCACTTCATGTCGGAAACGGCTACTGAGAAAGATGTTGTGGAAAATCAGACCGGCGTTGGCGGTGAAGACCAGATCGGGTAGTCCGGGTTGGGGGGGCATCGTTTCCACCTGAACCCCTAAGGCAATAAGTGTATCGTGGAGATTTTTCCACTGCCGAAAAGCAAGTTCGCGGATGGCCCCCAGCGACCGGTTCATCCACGGGTTGATTTCGTACTCGATGCCGTAGTGATCCGGCGGGCACATCAAAATGCGTGGCGAATTCTCCGACATGACGGGGTTCCTAGGTTGTCAAGAGGCTGAGGGTGTGGTTTTATATTATGAGGCATATCCACATCCTTTTCCGTGGGTGAAGTGATGTACCAACCTCTTCTTTTGACGCTGGTAGCGCTTGTGTCGGCGGTATCATGGGTGGCTGCTGCCGATGTGAAAAAACCGAATGTTGTCTTTATCTTGGCCGACGATCTTGGTTGGGGAGATTTGGGTTGTTACGGGAATCGGTTCATTCCTACGCCGAATTTGGATCGGTTGGCCCAACAAGGCACGTTATTCACGCACTTTTACACCGCCGCACCCGTCTGTTCGCCAAGCCGGGCGGCCTTCATAACGGGGCATTTTCCGGGGCGGCATGGCATCCATGCCCAGATCGCTGGCTCCGAGCTGAATAAGAGCCGCGCTATTCCGAATTTTCTCGACCCTCGAGTGGCCACACTGCCGCGGCTTCTCCAAAAAGCCGGCTATGCGACGGCGCATATCGGCAAGTGGCACCTCGGTGCGGTAGCGAAGGCTCCTCCTCCCGAAGACTATGGCTTCGACTTCGTAAAAGCCACCACAGCCGTCAACAATTCGTGGCGCGAGGAGAGCAAAGACCCACAATTCCGTGCAAAATCGACCGCGCTTTTTGTGGATGAAGCCATTCGCTTCATCGACAAGCACAAATCTCAGCCGTTCTACGTACAACTCTGGACCTTGATACCCCACACGACACTCAATCCCACAGCGGAGCAAATGCAGCCGTTTGCGAAATTTGATGCAAGAGAACCAGCCAGTGGTGGCCATCGGTCGGCGCGGACGATTTACTATGCCACGGTAGCCGATCTTGATACCCAAGTGGGTCGGCTGATGAAAGCTCTGGACGACCGCGGCCTGACCGAGAACACGATTGTCATTTTCAGCAGCGATAATGGCCCCGAGGACATTTTTATTCGTGATGCTGGACACAGTGGTGTGGGTAGTCCGGGACCCTTCCGTGGGCGCAAGCGGAGCCTCTATGAGGGCGGCATCCGGGTGCCATTCATTGTTCGTTGGCCTGCCGGCGGTATGAAGCCGGGGCAAGTGGATAACACGACCGTTCTCAGTGGGGTTGACTTGATGCCCACCATCGCCGCCCTCGCAGACATTCCACTCCCGGAGCAACACGATCCTGATGGTGTAAACATGTCAGCCGCTTTTCGTGGCAAGCCTACCCAACGGACCAAACCCCTCTACTGGGAATGGCGGTTCCGCATCATAGGACCCGTGGCTAACATCAGCCCCATCCTCGCGGTACGTGAAGGACCATGGAAACTCCTTTTCAACCCCGATGGCAGCCGCACCGAGTTGTACAACATCCCCGCCGACCCCGGTGAACTCAAGGAACTCGCGGATAAGCACCCGGAGATAGTTGAGCGGTTGAAGAAGGCCGCCTTGGCATGGCAGAAGACCCTGCCAGAAGGTCCCTACGAAAAAAACGCCGGATCGAATGCCTACCCCTGGCCGAAATCCCGCTGAGTAAGCGGCCGGACCGTGCCCGCGCGCACAACAGGCTCAAACCAGCCTGCACGCGGGCGCTACTTTCAAGACAGTACGACTGTGTGGTTATCCTCATTGTTGCCCGGTTCTCGTTGTGAGTACCGATGGATAATGGCGTTGGAGCACGGCCGCCGAGAATGAACCATTCCGTGCAAAACGCCGCTGATGTTCACAGGGAAGGATTGCAGGGGCTAGCCACCACGCCACGAGGGACTTATCACCGGCCGCTACCTCATCGCCGTTGCGACGCACTAGCGCTGCCGCGGTGGCGATCGAGACAAGAGACGCCGATCCGACAAGAGACGCCGATCCCAAGAAATCACCGTGTGTTATTTTCCTCGGGCATGCTGACTGTTATGGTGATTGAAGCGTCAAGTGGGAGGGCTTCCCAACGAAGTGCCGCTAGCGTCGATGCTCGAAGCCTTGGGCATACGTTGGCCGGTGGCAACGAACCGCGCAAAGGAGCCGGGCATGCGCTATGTGGTTGCTGCGATGGGGGTGATGGTCGTTTCATTGGTCGCCGTGGCCGCAGAGGGTCGGCCCAATTTCATTGTGATCAATATCGACGACTTGGGCTATGCGGACATCGGCCCCTTTGGCTCGAAGATCAACCGCACGCCGCATCTGGATCGCATGGCCCGTGAAGGTCGGAAATTGACCAGTTTCTATGCCGCACCGGTATGCTCACCCTCGCGGGCCATGCTCATGACCGGGAGTTACCCCAAGCGCTGCCTGCCCATCCCCCATGTGCTCTTTCCCGCCCATGATGTGGGCTTATCGCCCAAGGAAATCACCATCGCCAAGATTCTCCAAAGCCACGGCTACGCCACCGCCATTATTGGGAAATGGCATCTGGGCGATCAGCCGGAGTTCTTGCCCAACAAACATGGTTTCGATTATCACTTTGGCTTACCCTACTCGAACGACATGGGACCGGCAGAAGATGGCGCCAAAAGCAGCCTGGGCCAGCCGCTTCCCAAACCCAAAGCCGACGGTCAACCCCCGTTGCCACTACTGCGGAACCAGACAGTTCTCAAGCGGGTGCGGCCAGAAGATCAACAAGCGATGGTAGAGAACTACACTCAGCAAGCCATTGCCTTCATCACAGCGAACAAGAAGAAACCGTTCTTTCTCTATATGGCCCACAATGCGGTGCATTTCCCGCTTTATCCAGGCCAAGCCTGGGCAGGGAAATCACCCCACGGTCTCTATTCCGATTGGGTTGAGGAAGTGGACGATAGCGTTGGCCAAATTTTGGACACTTTGCGCCAACAGCAGCTGGCCCAACAAACGTTGGTCATCTTCACCAGCGACAACGGCGGGACGGTTCGCGGCAGCAATGCTCCGCTGCGTGGTTTCAAAGGCAGTACGTGGGAAGGCGGTGTGCGAGTGCCCACCATCGCGTGGTGGCCCGAGAAAATCCCCGCGGGTACCCAAAGCGATGCCATCACCGGCATGTTCGATATTCTTCCGACCTTGGCCGCATTGGCGGGGGCCAAATTACCCAAGGATCGCATTATCGACGGAAAGAACATTTGGCCCATCCTTGCGGGCACCAAGGACGCTCGGGGTCACGATACCTTCTATTACTACCGCGGCTTGCGGCTCGAAGCCGTTCGCCAGGGCGATTGGAAATTGCAAATCGCCCATCCTGTCAAAAAGGATGACACCGACTTCAATACCCCAAAACTGTATAACCTCAAAACCGATATTGGTGAAACGCAGGATGTCGCGGCCAAACACCCGGATGTGGTGAAGCAATTGCAACAACTCGTGCAGGCTATGGAGAACGACCTGGGCCGCGACGGACCCGCCCAAGGCTCGCGCGAACTCGGAAAGGTCCCGAACCCTCAACCCCTTATTCGCAACGATGGCACGATCCGACCTGGTTTTGAACCCAAGTGAGTCCTTGGGCGAAGGATCAAGACTCAGTTCTTTTTCGCCCCATCTTTTTCGCCCCAATACATATCCTTTTTCGCCCCAATACAGAGCAGGTGTGTTGTAGTACGGATAAACAACTGGCCATCCGACACAGCTGGAGTCGCGTGACATTCGGCACGAATGGCGCAGCGAGCCACGACCTCAAATTCGTCGTTGGCTCTGAGAATGAACATGGTGCCATCATCGGCTAAACAATAGATCAGATCATTGATGAGAAGCGGTGAGGCGTGGTGCCGACGGCTGCCCAAACGTTCCGACCAGATTTTCTTGCCCGTCGAGGCTTCGAGAAGTGTGGCGATGCCTGAATCCGACACGACAAACAAGCGGTTGCCGAATGCCAGTGGCGAAGGAACATACGCTCCCAACTTCGTGTCGCACCATTTCACATGGGTTTGAGTGACATTGCCACGGCCGGTGGGGTCGATGGCCATCAAGTTCGTGTTGGGGCTGGTGCCGGTGGCGAAAATCAAGCCCTGGGTGTGGGCCACGGTGGCCACAAACTTCTCTGTGGTGCTCTCGACGACCCACAGTTGCTGCCCCGTTTTCGGTTCATAGCCCGCGATGGACTTGCTCCCGGCGATCACCAGTTGTGGAGTATTCTTCACGTCCACCATCACAGGAACACTGAAGGACCGTGTGCGGTGAGGCCGATCGACCTTCCATTTCGTCGCCCCGGTGGTTTTGTCGAGTGCCGCCAGGAAGGCATCGCCATCGGAATCGCCGTTGATGATGACAAGTTCACCATGGAGAATCGGTGTTCCGCAGAAACCGTGTGGCGATCGGAAGCCTGGAAAGGTCTTGAGCCACAAACGCTTGCCGGCGAAGTCATAGGCCGCCGCGGTGATCTTCTCGCCATCCAGAAATGTCACCCAAACCGCTGAGCCATCGGTCGCGGGGGTGGCACTGGCGGGGGAGTTGTTCTGATGCATCTTCTCGGGCGGCGCTGTCAGCACAGTCTTTTGCCATAGCAGCTGGCCATCATTGCGATCGAAGCACAGCAGCCAACGGTCGTTGGTTTTGGGATCAAACGACGTGAGAAAGACGCGACCGTTGGCCACCACCGGGGACGAGTGACCAATCCCAGGAACCGGGACTTTCCACTGTACGTTTTCGGTGATACTCCAACGTGTTGGAACTGCAGGATCGGCGACGATGCCATCCCCTTTCGGTCCACGCCACATTGGCCAATCGGCACTGGAGGCCACGGGCAGGTCCAAACTCGGCAGGCTACTCAAGGTCCCCAGCAAGGCCGTCGCCAAGCCAAGTGTCGAGAAACGACGGATCATTTTGACTCCTTGCTGGCGGCTTCGAGGGTTTTTTGTGTTTCAAGAACATCCGCTTTCATGGCCAGCGCCGCTTCACAGAGCTGGAGATAGGCTTTGGTGAGGGCCTCGTTCTTCGGATTGCGAGCGGCTTCCTCTTTGAGCTTCTCAACGGCTTCCTCGATGCTGCGCAAAGTAGCCAATTTGCGGGCCAGGTCGTTTTTCAATGTTTCCACGCGAGCCGGTGGTGCCAGGGGTGGCGTGGGCTGTTGGGCTGTCGTGGGCCACTGAGGCAGGGGCACTGGAATGGGGGCCGCGGCTGTGAGTTGGCGCGCAATGGGAAGCTCCAGACGACGGCCTTGTCCACCACGCGTGGGCCAGAATTGGACGGTACCCGACCAATCGCCAGCCACAACGGTTTTTCCGTCGGCAGACAGAGCGACCCGCATGACGATGTCACTGGCCGGACCCAATTCCGCCAGTGGTTGTCCAGGCTTGTTCCAGACGCGCACCCAGTTGTCGCGTCCGGCGGTGGCCAAGGTGCCATCGGCGTGCAGAACCACGTCCAACACACCATCGGCATGGGCGTTCCATCGCTGGGTTTCGCGCAATTGGTGCATATCCCACAACCGCACCGTGCCATCTTCACTGGCTGAGGCCAAGCCGTTGGAATCGGCCTGCCAAGCGATCGCGGTGACGGCTTTGCTGTGGCCACGCAGGGTAGCGAATTCCTTGCCCGACTTCGCCTCCCAAACAAAAAGTCCACCGAAGCGATCGCCGGCCGCCACCAGCAATCCCTCCGGGCTGAAGGCAACAGACAGAACCCAATCGGTCGGTTTCCGGAAGGTGTGCATCACTTGGCCATCGGCGATTGCGACGATTTTCACCACGCGGCCCGGTCCGCCGAAGGCGACGCGCGTTTTATCGGGGGAAAGGTCCGCAGCGAGGATTGCATCGGTGGTATCGGTGATTGTGAAAAGCCGTTTACCCGTGCCCACGTCGATACCCGCGACGGCTCCTGATTGGCCCCCCACGCCTCCAGCGGCGACCAAAACTTGACCATCGCGCGAGAAGCGCAGCGAATGAACTTCCCCTTCTGGGAATGCCACCGCGCCCGACAACTTGGCACTTGGCAGCTCGTACAGCAGCACCTGCTTGTTGCCGGCCACTGCGACCAACGGTTGGCTGGGGCTGGTTGCCAGCGCGGTGATCGGCGTGGCTCGAGGGAGGGTCGCGGCTTTCTGCAGGCCATCGAGGGTTTTAGGTGTGGGTGTCGGCACAGCGACAGGTGTGCGACTTTTCTCGACCAAACCAGCGGCGATCCACTGGCGGAGGGTGTCGATTTCCGTTTGCGGAATCTTGGGGCTGTTGGGCGGCATCTTCGGGTCTTCCAGATGCGCGGTGAGAGTGTAGAGCAAGCTTTCCTCGGGCTTACCCGAAATCACAACCTTCCCCGATATGCCGCCTTGCATCAGGTTGGCAAAGCTCGAGAGGTCGAGTTCACCCCGGGGCCGATCGCCGCTGTGGCACTTGCCGCACCGTTTGGCCAGGATTGGCTGCACATGCGCCTCAAAGGTGATGAGGCCTGCCGGCTTCGGTTCATCCGCGGGGGTCGTCGTCGGCACGAAGGCGACAAGAGCTATTGTCAACAGAATGCCTGGGCTTCTCATGAATTGTCTCATGGGTGTTGGATCAGAAGTTGATCGCGTTATCGATTGAAGATGAACTCATTGGTGTTGAGCAGTGCCCAGAAGAGGTCTTCCAGGGCGGTTTGGTGGTTTTCCGCGCTCGCGAGGCGTTGGGCGATCTTGGGTGCTTCGGTCGCGTTGGGGCGGCGGCCCAAGCAGCGAATGTAGAGTTCCTCCGCTACGGCGACGGGGTCTTTCTTGGCGGCTAGCAGTTTCTCCACCACCCGCCCTTCCGCGATTTTCCCATTGGTGGTATCGCCATTGAGCAGGTGTAGGGCTTGCGAGAGGGTGGGGTTGGTTTTCACTTCGCACGAGCAGGCTGTGGTACGCAGCGCGCGGCCGAACGTGGTGAGGAAGTAGTTGGGAGTCCGGCCATCGGGGATGTGGATGGCGCGGGCACCGGGGGGTAAACCTGGAAAACGCGACGTGGTTTCGGTCACTTGGTTGATACAGTCGAGAAGGATTTCGGCCCGCATGCGGCGAACCGTTTGCCGCGAGAAATTGCGTTCGTCGAGATCGTTGGTGGCGTTGCGTTGGGTCGACAGTTGATAAGTGCGGCTGAGGCAGATGTCGCGGGCGAGTTTCTTAACGTCAAAGCGGTATTCGGCAATTTTGGACCCCAGCGCATCGAGTAATGCCGGATTGCTCGGCGGGTTCGACACACGCACATCGTCCACAGGTTCAACGATACCTTTGCCGAAAAAGTGCGCCCAGACGATATTGGCAATGTTGCGTCGGAATTGAGGGTTGTCAGGGTGAGTGAGCCAATCGGCGAGAACCTGTCGGTAATCAGTTCCCGGGGGAATTTCCGGAGTTGGGCCGCCGAGAAACTTGGGTTGCACGGGGCGCTGACCGACTGGGTGCAGGGTCTTGCCGACCCCCGAGTTGAAGACGGTGAGTTCCCGCGGGTCTTGGGCGTTCTTGTAGCCAATTTGACCAAAAAACGCGGCGAAGCCGTAATAGTCATCCATCGTCCAACGGTCGAAAGGATGATTATGGCATTGAGCACACTGGATGCGGGTACCTAGGAAGACTTGGGCGACATTTTCCGCGAGCAGCTGCGGCGATGTTTCCGTTTGAAAGTAGTTCACGGGCGGGTTTTCGAAAGTTCCCCCAGAGGCGGGCAGCAGTTCACGCACAATGGCATCGATCGTGACTCCCGAACGAATTTTGTCCCGCAGCCATTGATCGTAAAGCCGCAACCCTTTCTCGCTGATACCGTTGATCGTGCGAATCTGGAGCAACTCGGCCCACTTCATGACCCAAATATCGCGGAATTCCTCGCGCTCCAGGAGACTATCGACGAGTTTTTCTCGCTTGTGCGGGTCGGTGTCGGCCAGGAAGCGTTCGCGTTCCGCGGGTGTCGGTAGCAGGCCGATCAAGTCGATAAACACCCGGCGCAAGAAGACTTCATCGCTGCAGACAGGCGCGGGGATGATATGTAACTTGTTCAATTTGGCATGAACGTGGGTATCGATGTAGTTGAACGTGGGTGTTTGCGGGTCCGTGAAAGGTGTGCCGGGGCGAATGATGACCGCGGTTCCATCGGTGAATTCATCGAAGCGAGCCAGGATGAAGGCTTCGCCAGGCCCATTACCGGTGATGATGCCATCCTCGCTGACGGTGGCCGCAGCGTCGTTATTACCAACAAACACGGTGAAACGGGTCACGTCGCGGTCTGTACCATCGCTGTAGCGGGCGCGAACCACCATCCGTTGTGCTTGCCCAGGGCGGGCAAACACAGCTTCTTTGGGGTAAACCGCGATTCCCACAGGACGAGCTGTGGTAGGGGGGTCTTTCGGTGCGCCATCTTCCAGCCAGCGCACCAGCAGTTGGAAATTCTCGCTACCAGGCTCAATGCGCTGACCACCGGTATGGGGTACTTTGCCGGTGGCTTTATTCAGCAACAAGCAATCGTCCGGATGGGCCAGATTCACCCGGCGGCCGCCCAGTTCACGGGTGATGCGGAAATGGTCGCCTTCCGGATCGTAGCCGAAGAGCGATAGCCGGAACCCATCTTTGCCTGAGGCGGCACCGTGGCACTTGCCACTATTGCAACCTACACGCGTGAGCACGGGCAGTACATCGTTGCGGAAACGCAAGGGTTCAACTTGCTTGGGTTGTTTGACCGTCACTGGAATCTGGACCGCGTGGCGGCCCCAACTCACTGTGAGGGTGGCTTGACCCTCTTCCAGGGGTGCCAGGAAGGCCTTGTGGGTGGAGACGATGGGCTTATCCAAGCTGTAGGTGGCCGCGGCCGTGACATCTTGCGTGCTGCCATCGGCAAACTCAGCTTGGACAACCAGGCCCTGCCGGTCTCGTGCTCCCGTCAGTTCGACAGTGGGGGGAAAAACGACTAGTCGCACCGGCTCGGCCGCCTGGGTGAAGCTCGAGAAGAACACACACACACCGCTGACTAGCAACAGCCAACGCATAGTCACCTCATCTAGGACATCTGTATAGTATAACAAACAAATGTATACTTCAAGGGTCTTGGTCTCGTTTTTGGGCACAGATTGTTCACGGAGAGACTGTTACTTCTTTTCTTGCTGGCGTAGCTTTTCCTGCTGGCGTAGGGCTTCCAAAGGGCTGAGTGGTTTCCCGGTAGCGTCGGTTTGAACGGCTCCGGGGGCATCGATTTTGAGCCATCCACCGCGACCGACGCGGTAAACCACTTTCTGGCCAGCTATGTTGCCCATCAGTTCGCAAACCAGCGTGCGGTATTCGCCGGGGGGCGTCGTGGCATCGATAGTTACGGTAAACTCAACCGTTTTCGCATCGCCGGCGATCTCGACGGGGGGGGCCGTCACCCGCGGGGGCAAGCCATCGAGTTTGGCGGTGAAGCGGCCGGGCAACGGTGAATTCGTGTCAAGTTTGCACAGCACTTTCACGCTCTGGCCCTGTGCGCAGCTGGCATTTTGGATGACGGCCTGGATGGGAGGTAATGCGACTTGGATGGTTCGCGCTTCGGACGCCACCGGAATCATTCCCTCGCTCGAGCGCCGCGGGCGACGGCTACCCGATGGTGGCGTGCCCAGTCCATTCATGCCGATCAGAAGCGGGTCGCGGCCGGCTCGGCCAGGGCGGGCGATGGTGGCTTCCGCAATCAATTTCCAGTCGCCCACATCAGCAGCAGCGCTGGCCACCAGGGTGACCACGGCCTCGGTTTTCTCCGGGGGAATCACCACCGCGGTGGGGGCTTCCACTCCCGGTGGCAGAGCGGGGAAGGTCACTTCGACAGGTTCGGTGAAATCATTCTTGCGCTGAATGCGAACGGTGATGTCGAGGGTGCCATCGGTCGGCAAGGGGGTGGTGGGTGGTACAAGGCTGACATGGAGGGGTGATTCTTCAACCACCACCACCGCCAAGCGGTCCAAAACAATCGACTGAATCGCGGAGTCGCCTGGACCGCGGACGAGGGGCACTTCGTGTACGAAGCCACCCGTGATGGTGTTGTTTCCATCGCGGCAGGTACCGCGGATTGGCACCAGTTTTCCTCCCAGCGGGGCATCGGCCGTGGCTTCCCAGACGACCGGGAGCAGGTATTCACCGTCAGGAATGGTTCCCAGTTCCACTTTCACTCCGGTGGGAAGTTCGCTGGCGGAAAGTGCGACGGGTCCGGTGATGTCATCGCGACGCACCGCCAGGTACGCGGTCACGCGGTTGCCGCGTGGGATGGCAATAACTTGCCGGTCCTGCGATTTCCGCAGACGTTCGGGTGCGAATACGGCCAAGCCGCGTTTCGGATGATCCAATTCGATCCGATAGATATAATTCGGCCCGCCTTGTTGGCGTTTATCACTCACACGGACGATGTAGTCCCCATCGGTTGGGATCGTGAGCCGAAGTGCGCTATCGTGAGTCGCGTCGTCATCGTTGATCGCGATGCGCTGGCCAGAGGAATCGAGAATTTCGAGCACCGTATCAACCGGCGTACCAATGCGGTAGGCATAGGCTTGCACATCGATCGTATCACCTTTTTGGGCATGGAAGCGGAAGTGATCGACATCCCCTTTTTTGCTGATGATCCCGTTGAACGCGACTGGCCAGGCCACCGCAGCTTTTGTCTGGCGGAAGTCGTCGTTGGGCTCCGCTTCGTTCACGTTGGCAAATGGCGAGACACGGAAGGGATGCGCGGTCGGTGCCGTGCCGTGCTGATCGGTGGGGAAGAACTCGAAGGCCGCATCGGCCTTGGGCAACCGAAGTTGGGTGGTTTGTTCACCCGTGGCATCTCCCAGCAGCGTGAGTGTGACTTCGGTTCCCGCGGGTCCGCCGGGCGGAAAGATGGCTGCCGGTCGAGGGAACGTGCCGATATGAAGCAAGTAGGCGTGGTTGGAACCGCCGCTTGAGGTGGTGTCGCGAACTTCGATGGTGTAGGTGCCTTCGCTGGGAGCCAAAAGCGAGACGAAGGGGTCTTGCCGGAAGAGGGCCGTGTCGTCAACACTGGCCAGGGTCTTACCATCAGGGCCAAAGACGGTGATGATCGTATCCGTCAGTCCGGCACCGAGTCGAACGCCTTCGACTTCCGCGGTCAGCCGCTGGCCCTTCTTCAGTGTGACCGCATAATAGTCGCGATCGCCAGACTCGATCACTCCGGAAACGGTGGTGTTGAGTTCCAGCCTCTGCGCGGTATCGGGCGAACCGTGATCATGGGCTTCGGCCACAACGGGGAAGCGGGTGATGGCCAACGTCTGAACTTCCGATACGCCACCGAGGGTGCGCAGCCGGAACGCATGCAGCCCGATCTTGCATTCGGCGGCTACCTGCAATGTCGCGACCACTTCGTTTTCGCTTTTGCTTTCCAGTCGGGTGCAGGTGATGCCGGAAGAGTAGAACATCAGTTCTTGGGCACCACTGAGGCGTGCCCCGCGAAGTGTGAGTGTGACGCTGCCGCCGCGTTGGCCGGCGCTGGGGCTGACCGATTCCACGCTTGGCGGGGTGGCGACCGCGGTCGCACACAGCCAACCGAGGGTGATCGTGGTGAAAAGAAACCGCAGGCCCATCGAGTGTCACTCCCAGAGGAAACGTTCTGTGCGATCTGAGCGACGAGAGTCTGAGCGATGAGGGTTCTCGCGTTACGCAAGCAACCCTTTGACCACTTTACCGTTCATCACAATGGGCTGCGGGCGGTTCCCCGGCGACATCAAATCCTTTTTCGCGTCGATGCCGATGAGGTGGTAGAGGGTGTGAGCGTAATCTTCGACACTCAACGGATCGGTGCGCGGTTCCGCGGCCAGGGCATCGCTTTCGCCGTAGACGTGGCCAGCCTTCACGCCTCCCCCAGCTAGCACGATGCTGAAAACACGCGGCCAGTGATCCCGGCCGCCGCCGGCATTGATTTTGGGAGTGCGGCCGAATTCGCTGTTGAGGACCACGAGAGTATCTTTCAACAGCCCGCGTTGGTCGAGGTCGGTGATCAGTCCAGAGAACGCGATATCCAGAAGTGGCATTTGATTTTCGATCCCGCGGTAGTGGAAGGCGTGGGTATCCCAGGCGCCAAAGGTGATAGTGACGAAGCGGGCACCAGCTTCGATCAAGCGACGCGCCATCAGAAAGCGAGCGGCCCCCGCGTTGCGGAAGGCGAGTGGGCCGGTCAAACCCGTCATGCCATAGAGCTTCTTGGTGGCTTCGGTTTCGCCTTTGAGGCTAAAGGCATTGCGGACCGTCGGTGATGACAGCATGCCATAGGCCCGTTGGTAGAAGCTGTCCATCGCGGTCAGTTGGTCATCCTTCTCCGTCTTGGCGAAATGCTCATCGACGAGTTCTTTCCATTCACGGCGGCTGTGGAAGCGAGCGTCATCGACCTGCGGGGGCAAGGACAGATCACGGACCGTGAAGCCCGATCGACCTGGATCGGCTCCTAACGCGAAGGGGCCGTATTGATTACTCAAATAGCCGCTGTTGAGGTATTGGCTGCCGGCCGTTGGAACGACGATGTACGGCGGCATGTTGTTGCGTACCCCCAGTTCGTGAGCGGTGACACTGCCCATGCTGGGGTAGGTTAACGCGGGGCTGGGTCGATAGCCGGTGAACATGCTATGCTCGCCGCGGCTGTGGTCGACTTCGGTGTGCGACATTGCCCGAACGATCGTCAGCTTATCCGCGATCGTGGCTGTTTTCGCCATGTGTTCGCTGAAACGCACACCGGGCAACTTTGTAGCCACCGTGTCGAGAATGCCGCGGTACTCGGCCGGCGCATCGGGCTTCGGGTCGAAGCTATCCATGTGCGGAAAGCCGCCCTGCAAGTAAATATGGATAACCGATTGCGCCTTGGCTTCGATCTTGCGGCCCGTCTCTGCGGCAGCGGCCTGGAGCTGGAAGAAATCCCCTAAGGTCAGCCCTAACCCCCCCAACCAGCCCACGCGGAGCAGGTCGCGTCGGGTTGGGCGGGTAAAATGGGATGGGTCAGCCTTCCAAGTACCTGGTGCAATCGCGCGCATCGGCGGTTTCCTTTCTCGAAAGATGGTTGTAAGTGTCTATAAGTTCACTGGTTATGGAGAAAGTTACTTCTGGGTCTTTGGCGGAGTGAATTCCACCACCAGCTTGGGTCGTTGTTGCACATCCTCAAATTCGGAGGTGTAAAAATCCCAACCATTGCCACCGGTGTTGATGAACACCCAGCCGTAGTTGGGCTTGCCGTTGACCCAGGCTTGGACGGTATCTGTCACATCAAAATCGATGAACGAGCTACTGGCTGAAATTTTGCCGAAAGTGAAGCCATCTTTTTGTCGGGAGGCTTCCAGGCCATCTGCGGTCACGCCGGCGACGAGGCTGTTCCAAGTGGCGGTGGCTTTCCACGGCACGAGCATGCGGTGGAGGTGAACCGTTGTGCCTTCATCGAAGGCACTGACAGTGAAGATGGCCGAATGTACCGCGGAGTGGGGCGGAATTTGGCCTGGTTGATGCCCGATGATATTCTCAAAACGCACCAGTACTTGACTTTCGCCGCCGTCGTTATCCGCATCGCTACTGGCGTTGGGATTTCCATTCAAACAGGTGTTGGGGGATACCGCCCAGATTTCGAGATCAATCGTCCCCTTGTAGCCGTTGACTCCTTCTTGAAAGCGGAGGATTTGCTTCCCGTGGCTCACTCCCGATGGGGCTGTGTCGGCGGTGAAGCTGCCGGCTCCAACTCCCACAATGACCACGAGTGCATACATCCATTTCATCGCGAATCTCCTGGGACGAAGGTGCGAGGTTCACCAACAACGACATCGGGAAGGATGTGCGTTCGACCCGGTTCAATGGTGAATGTGCCCAAGGCCATCTTCTGGGCGCCGGTACCCAGTGACAGGCTGTAGCGGGCACCTGGGATCAAGGCTTTCAATTCCACGAGGCCATCGTGGTTGGTTTTCGGGCGTGTCGGGTAGTTGACGGCGTCGAACCATTCCACCGGTTGCGGGTCGGCCTGTTCAATTTCTGGGCCGCTTTGGGGGCGATCCCGTTGAACTAACAACGCTAAGTGAACACTGACGTTCGGCAGCGGTTGGTGGTCGGGTCCACGAACCCGCAGTTGTAGACCACCGCACGGTTTGAGGGCAACGGTGGGTGTTTCCGAGGGGGTGGCATCGACGATTCCGCCCCAGCAAGCCACAGGATCGAGAATGTAAATCCGCGTGCTTGTGTCGGGTTTGCAACCGGGGATGGTGAAAGCCCCATTGCGAATGGGCAGCGGAATCATGGCATAGCCGCGTACGGGCGATACCCGGCCTGAAGCCAAGGCCCAGCCCTCGGTGGCATCCCCCGTCGGGTGAAGGACGCGACCGTGGATCGACCGACCGTGTGTCAGAGCGATACTGAGGGGGGGTATTGTACCCGTGGCGGGAACCTCCAACGGCACCACTGCGTGAGCGTACAGAGTGGTGTTGGAGTTGCCAGGAAGCTTTGTTGAAGTCGCGATGAAGTTGGGGTTCGGGCCGTAAACCCGCAGGGTCGCGGGGCCTGGCGGTAGGGCCAGGCGGAAGTTCCCCGCGGGGTCGGTACGGGCGATGGCGTCACGTCCGGTCAGCAGGTCGCTGCGCCACTCGGGTTTGGTCGCTTCGGTTGGCCCCCAATGCACCGCGGCGCCGGCCAAGGGTTGCCCCTGCGCATCGGTGATTTGCCCCGTCAGCCATTGTCCGCGGGGTAGCTTCACGGTGAGCTTTTTCCCCTCGCTGGCATGCACTTCGGTGAGATCAACATGCTGCCGCACGCCCAGGTAAGGGCCGGCATCGTGGGGCGGATACACCAAAACGTCCAGTTGATCGTCGTTGGCGAAGGGTACGGTGACGCGGCCGGCGTGATCGGTCAGGGTGTCGATGTCGGCAGGTAGTATCCGTGGGCCGCGGATAGCAAACTCTGTGGTGCAGAAATGGGGGTGGGCGATGTGACGATCCGTAATGAACGAAACCCGGGCACCGTGAAGGGCTAGCCCGGTATCGGCGGCCAACACTTCGACGGTGAGAGGGACGGCCCGCTCAAGGACAAACTCCGGTGTCGGACGCTCAGCCGGGTTATCCGGGTTATCCAGACGGAAGGTGGCGATGGCGAAGTGCGGCTCGTTCACACGAATCCACACATTTTCACACGATCCCAAGTGGGAGAAGACAAATTCACCTTGGCTATTTGTCCAGACCGGCTCGGGCCAACCGGGTGGCATGGGTTGATGCGTTGAACCGAGGATCGGCTCGGCGACGGCGTCACCAATCCGCACCACGTCAACCCGGGCTTGCGGAATGGGCTGTTTCTGACCATCGACCAGCCGACCGCGGAATGGACGGGCTGGGCGAAGATGAAGCTGGACCGCGGCGGTGGTGTTGAGGCGTACCGGCACCGTCGCGACGCCCCAACCTGGTGCCGTGGCTTGTAACGTGATGACGCGCTCCTGAAACCACGTGGGAAATTCCGCCGGCAGGTGCAGTGTAAATTCCCCGGCATCGTTGGTTGTGGTGTGAGCCAGGATCACATCGCGCAGCCCACGTTCGCCCGGCCAAAACGGTTGGCGTACCAAGGCGGTCACTTCCGCTTGGGCGATGGGCTGACCGTTGGCCCCGCCAATGCGTCCCGTGAGGGTGTGGAGTTGTGCGAATCTTGCCGGCGCTTGTGGGTCTTCGGTCGGGGTAGCTGTGGGAGCGGTTGCCGGGGCGGCTGTCGGGTCGTAGTCCGGCGGGGCCACGAGGAGTGCTCCTGCCAGGGCAGCCGTGGCCGTCAGGATGATGACTGACGTTGCGGAGATGAGAGTGAACGAGGATGTACTTGGGACCACCAGTTGCGTGATCCGACCGACCGGCAGTAGCCCCGTATGGGCGAAGGTTAAACCTGTCGCGACGGTTTCGCTCAGCACGCGCGGGGGGACTGCCCAGGCCTCGGGGGTTTGGAAAAACGCAGGCGTGAGGACCGCACCGCCGATGTTCGGGTATTTTTTGATCAATCGCCGCCGCAGTCGAGTCTGGGCACGCACCAGGCGGCGATGCACGGCCGCGATCGAACATTGGAGTTCGAGAGCGGCATCGGCATAGGTGCGCCCTTCCAGGCAAACCAAAACGATCACCGCGCGTTCGGAAAGCGGCAGCCGGTCAAGTTCATCATCGAGCAAAACGCGCAGGTCGGTGGAAGGTGATTCCGTTTGGGCAACTTTCATCAAGCGATTTTCTAACCGACGCTGCCGCGCGATGGCGCGGCGAAGATCGATGGCACAATCCCGTGCCACCCGGTAGAGCCACCCCGCCAGGGCCTCTTGCTTGATGATGCGGTGGGCATCCCGAGCTAACCGCAAAAAGGTGGCTTGGAGAGCATCCTGAGCGTCCGCGGGGTTCTTCAACACCCGCAGACAAACACCCCAGACCAGTTCGCTGTGCCGACCCACCAGGGTGGAGAAGGCTTGTTCATCGCGCGTTTGGATGAAACGGTTCAGCAGTTCGACATCGGTCCGTTGATCTTCCTTCCAGGAGGCAACGACGAAACGCAATTGCCGCAAGATCGTCGTTCCGCTGGGGTCCGCCATTGGGAGTCGGCCTCCGATTCATGAACTCTGATGTCATTCCGTCAGTATGCCGTGACGAAGCCTGTTTTTTTCTCGCCAAGAGGCGGGATTCATCAATGTTTCTCACAACGTTTATGTTGGAAATTTGCGCAAACCACATGGTTTTTTCACATCGAAGACTGCGTGGGTTCATCGAAGGGGCCGTGCAGGAAGATGGGCCGAGAGGGACGATGATTTGTCACGAGGGGTTTCCGATTGGTCCCAGGACAGGGATTTTTTTAGAGGCCGTTGCAAAACCCGAGCTGAGCCACAAAATCAGGGGGTTTGTCACGACACCATCTGTTCTGAAACTACCTCTACCGAATGGAGAGACTATTGCGGTTGACGTGGATACCGACCTGAGCCAAGGCCGCTTGTAACTCGCGGCGGGTGAAGGGTTTTTGTAAAAAGCCGGTGCTGCCGTGGGTCGTTGCAGTTTCGGGAATGGCTTCGGCGGCATAGCCGCTGCACAGGAGCACCGGTACATCGCGGGACATCTGTCGGATGGCGGCGAGCACTTCCAGCCCGTCCATCACTGGCATCGTCACATCGAGCAGCACCAGTTGAACTCTCTCGGCATGAACGCGGAATAATTCCACCGCTTCTTGGCCATTGCTGGCAGCCACAACGTGAAATCCCAACTGACTGAGGAGAAGCTCACCCACTCGGCGAACGGTTGGTTCATCATCGGCCACCAGAGCCAATCCCCGTTGGGGGATGCCGGGTGGGGGCGTAGGGTCGCTGGGAGCAAGAGGCAGCATCTCGCTGTCGGGGGGCCTTTCTGGCTTCGTGGCTGGGGACGAGGGCAGAAGTTGGGAGGGCACGCTGGGGGGGGCGATTGGGACCACCGGTGCCGAGGTTTCACTTTCCTCCAAGGCAGGTAAAAGTACGGTAAACCGCGTGCCGACACCCAGTTGACTTTCGACACGGATGCCACCGCCGTGTCCGCGAACAATTCCCAGAACGGCCGAAAGGCCCAAACCACGCCCAGCGAATTTTGTCGTAAAAAACGGGTCGAAGAGTTTCGCCCGAGTGCTTTCGTCCATGCCGCAACCGGTGTCAGCGACAATCAATTCGACGAATCGGCCAGGGGCCGCGGGGCTATAAATCCCGCCGCTGACAACATCCATCTGAATACCGTGACCGGTGGTGCTGACGGTCACAGTTCCCGGTTTGTCTCCGATAGCTTCGCCCGCATTGATGATGAGGTTCATCAACACTTGGCGGAGTTGTCCTTCATCACCGCGGATAAGGGGAAGTTCCGGAGCCAATTGGAGTTCCAGTTGCACCTTTTTGGGTAGAGTTAATCGGAGTAAGTCGGTCGTTTGTACGATCAGCTCATTCAAGTTGATTGTGCGGAGGAAAAATCGCCCTTTCCCGGAGTACGCGAGCAATTGTCGGGTCAACCCGCTTGCTTGCATGACGCCGTTGATGACGGTTTGCAGATGCTGGTGAGCGGGATGGTTCTCGGGTAGAACCGCGAGGGCCAATTCCGCATGACCGAGGATACCGGCCATCCAGTTGTTGAAATCGTGTGCCACGCCTCCGGCAAGAACCCCGAGGGCTTCCAATCGCTGGGCGTCTTGCATTTTCCGTTCAATCGCGGCCCGCTGGGCTTCCGCTTCCCGACGTTCGGTCAGGTCGATACCAACCGCTTGAAATTCGATCGCTCCTTGAGCGGTGGTGATTGGCTTGGCGGTCCAGCGGTACCAACGTTTGCTGCCATCGGGGAAAAGGAAGCTGCCGGAGGTACCATCCATCGTCACGCCCGGGTCGTGGACCAAGGGTAACTCTGTAACCGTTTCCCCTCGGGGAAGATTGGGAATCAGCTCGAACACCGAACGTCCAATCAATGCTGAGCGTTCGCAACCCAAGAGTTTGCAGAGGGTTTCATTGGCGAAGGTTAACCTCCCATCGGGTTGATAGCGAACGATGACGGCTGGCGTGCTATCCACAAGGGCCTGATACTCCGCGGCCGTGGCGGCTAAGGCGGCTTGGGCACGGTCCCGTTCCGTGTGGGTTGCAGCCAAGGCTAAAACCATCACGGCACAGGTTGTGAGCAACGCCGATAACATCAGCATCTGTGCGAGCGGGGGATAAGGCCGAAAGGGTCCCTGCCCACTCGACGTTCCGATCAGGGCGATGGCGGCCCACAGGGCGACATGGATGGACGCCATGCCGAGCTGTTCCCGAATGCCGACATAAACCAAAAAAAGAATGGCGGGGAAGAGCAGCAACGCCCGTACGGGAACCGGCAACACATCCACAAAAGCGATGGCAGACAGTAGGGCCGTAACAAGCAGCCCCAACGCCGCTTGCAGAGTGCGATACTGCCACCGCGGCCACGACGCAGTCAGTAACGCCGGGGCGACAAGGAGAATGCCGATAGTATCTCCCAACCACCAGGCAATTCCAACCAACAGCCACTGGGATGACGGTAACCCCCCCGCGGCTTGCCAAATCAGGCTGTTGATCGAGCTGAGCGTGACACCCACTATGCTCGCGAGGATCAACCGGGATAACTCCCGTCGACCAGGGTTGAGGAACGTCAGGTTCCAGCGGTTCATCATCACCACGGCCAGTATCAGGCCCGATGTGCTACCTGCAGCAATACCGAGGGCCTGCCACCATGAGAACATGGTGAGTTCTGTCGCCCACGCACCTAAGAAAACGCCGAGGCTGTAACGCAAGCCTGCCCGCCACAACACCGCGACGGCAAGACCCGCCGGCGGCCAGATGAACGCTCCGGGGGTGTTAGGGATGGTCGCCAGTAGCCCCAACTGGGCCGTGACGAAGTAAGCTCCGGCAATAGCGAGGGTCTCGGCCACGAATCGTCTGGGCGATAGCATAACCCCCGGGGCCGACCCAGACCCATGGGCTGGCCCAGCGCAAGAGCCGTTGACGAAGGTGGGTTGAGACAGCACGGCAGATTCAGCGACGGACCGGTGGCGGCGACGCTTAAGTGTAGATCGCAATGATCCGGCTGTCGAATTCTTGCTTTTTCTTAAAGTTGCGCCACGACCCGGCGCACTAAAACTCGCAGTTTCTTCTCGGCTTGGTTGGCCGTCGCCAAAATGTCCGGCAAACTCACGGGTTCCAGGGCATCCGGCAAACACTGATCGGTAATCACGGAAATCCCCAAAACCCGCATTTTCGCATGCACCGCAACGATCACTTCTGGAACCGTCGACATGCCGACCACATCGGCGCCAATTGTGCGTAAGAAACGGTATTCGGCCCGGGTTTCGAGATTCGGCCCACTGACGGCCACAAAAACGCCTTGATGGCACACAATTTGCTCCTCCAAGGCGATCTGCCGTGCCAGTTTCAGCAATTCTCGGTCATAACAGTTGCACATATCGGGGAAACGCTCCCCGAGTCGCTCATCGTTGGGACCAATCAGGGGATTGTCGCCCAGCAGATTGATGTGGTCTTCGATGAGCATCAAATCCCCTTTGTTCCATTGGGGATTCATTCCTCCGCACGCGTTGCTGACAATGAGGGTGCCGGCTCCCAGTGCCTTCATCACGCGCACAGGAAATGTGACTTGTTGGAGGGTCCAGCCTTCGTAGTAGTGGAAGCGACCTTCCATCACCACCACTTTTTTGCCGGCGAGTGTTCCGCAAACGAGCTGGCCTTTGTGCGAGGGGGCGGTTGAGGTCGGAAAGTGGGGGATGGCCTCATACGGAATCACCGTGTCGGTTTGGATATCTTCCGTCAGTCGGCCCAGACCGGTACCGAGGATGATCCCGGCGGTGGGGGCGTGTGGCCAGTGTGCTCGAACCACACTCGCGGCTTCCTGAATTTGATCGTAAAGCGATAATGCCATGGGAATTCCTTACATTGGGGTTTCTTTCTGTGGATGATGGAGAACAGAATACACACAATTGCCGCCGCGGCGCAAGCACTGAATTATCCCACACGATTCTGTCGGTTCGGTGCTGGCGCAGCGGATGATGTGGGGGTGCAGTGTGTTGGTTTTTGGTTCGTGAGTTTTCGCTATGGCTGTCAATCTTCCTCCCCAATACCACGATGCCGAAGCACGCTATAGGAAAGCCCAAACCCTTGAGGACAAACTCCTAGCCCTCAAGGAAATGTGGGTGCTATTGCCCAAGCACAAGGCTAGTGAAAAGGTTCAGGCCGATCTGAAGAGCAAAATTTCCGAATTAACCGATCAGATCGAGCAAGCCCAAGCGGGGCCGAAGAAAGTCCCGCATGGGGTTTTCAAAATTCCCCGGCAAGGAGCGGGGACTGTCGTTCTGGTTGGCCCACCCAATGCGGGCAAATCGCAACTTCTCACCCAGTTGACCAAAGCCACACCGGCCGTCGCTCCCTATCCGTTCACGACCCGCGAACCGATTCCGGGCATGATGGACTATGAAGATGTCCGGGTGCAGCTCATCGACCTGCCGCCCATCACCAGCGATCATTACGAACCTTTCATCACCGACATCACTCGGGCCGCCGATGCGGCGCTGTTGTTTCTCGATCTGTCGGACGACGACGGACCGGCGGCCACACAAGCCGTTATTGATCGCCTGCAGCGTGCACGGCGCGAATTGGTCGCCCCCGGCAGCCCTCCCAGTGATGATCCCGCTGTTTATGCCATTCCTACCCTACTTGTTGCCAACAAGTGCGACGACGATGCGGCCGACATTCGTCTCGAACTCGCTCGTGAGGAGTTTGCGAGCCGCTTCCCGCTTGTCGTGGTCTCGGCGCAACGTGGCGATGGCTTGGCGGAGTTGCGGCGCGCGATCTTTCAGGCGCTGGGTGTGATGCGCATTTACACCAAACAGCCGGGCCGACCGGCGGATTTGACATCGCCTTTTACACTCCCGATGGGTTCGACGGTGGCTGATTTAGCGGGGAAAATCCATCGCGATCTCGAAGACCGCGTGAAATCGGCACGGGTTTGGGGCACCGGTGTTCACGATGGCCAAACCGTTGGCCGCGACCATGTCTTGCACGATAAAGACATTGTGGAACTACATACATGATGCGGCCCAGCATGATGTTGCCTAGCGGCATCAACGGCTGTGGCACTGTGTCCATGATGCCGCCTAGCGGCATCAACGGCCACGCGCGATCAACGCGGGCGCAAAGTGACTTCTCGCCAGGGACGGTGGGGCCATCCCCGGAACCACTTGTGTTGTTTCTTCCTCACGCAGGTGCCAAAATATCATTATGACAACGCCGCCGTTGGATTCCCCTTTGCCCTTGCCGGCGTACATCGTTCGCCACGGCTCCATGCGCTTCCTCGGTGAATTCACAGCCTCCCCGGAACTGAGCATCCGGCGGGGGGATGCGGTGATTATTCGCACCGAGCGTGGTCAGGAGTGGGGGGAGGTTCTCTGTCCGGCGACGCCAGCCGCTGTCGCGGCCATTCCCGAACCGACGCGCGGTGAAATTCTGCGCACAGCCACCGCCGCCGATCGCGACAAGCTCGCCCGCCTCCGCGAAAAGCAGAAAGATCAGTTCGCCAAAGGGGAAGAGCTGATCCGGTATCACCAGTTGCCTATGCAATTGGTGGATGTGGAATGTCTCTTCGGTGGCGAGCGCCTGATCTTCTACTTTCTCGCGGAAGGCCGCGTGGATTTTCGCGAACTTGTCAAGAGCATGGCCCGCGAATTCCACACGCGGATTGAATTGCGGCAAATCGGCGTTCGCGATGAGGCGAAACTTTTAGCCGATTATGGCGATTGCGGCAAACCAGTGTGTTGTAACACCCATATGGTGGTCATGCCGCCGGTGAATATGCGGATGGCCAAATTGCAGAAGTCCACGCTGGATCCCTCGAAAATTTCTGGTCGTTGCGGACGGCTGAAATGCTGCCTCCGCTTCGAACAGGAGGTTTACGAAGAATTCCAAAAACAGCTGCCCCCCGTTGGCGCGCGGGTGGTGACCGTCAAAGGGCCAGGGCGGGTCTTGGCCCAGGAAATTCTGGCCCGCCGAGTGTTAATCGAGTTCGAAGATGGCCGCCGCTTGCCCGTTGCGGTCGATGAAGTGCTCTCCAAATTGTAAAACACCATCGAGGCAACCACCGATAACAACCTTCAGCTGCGATTCTGGCGTACGAATGGTGAGGTAACTGTGGACCCGTTGATTTTAGAACTCTGCCGCGAAGACCCACGCTTTGCCTACGAGGCTTACGAGTTCGTTTGTGAAGCGGTCAGCTACACCCAAGAATCGCTCGGTCGCGGCCAGGAATTTGATGCGGACGATCGGCACGTCTCCGGGGCTGAGCTGCTGCGAGGTATCTGTGAACTGGCGATCCGGGAATTTGGCATGATGGCCTCCGTGGTCTTCAAACAATGGGGGGTCAAAACCACCGACGACATTGGCGATATTGTCTTCAAGCTCATCAAAGTCAAACGCCTGAGCAAATCCGACCGCGACGAACCCGAGGATTTCCACGACCTCTTCGATCTGCACCAAGCGCTGACGGAAGGCTTTGAGTTCACTCTGGGTGATAAACCAGCCAAACGGAGTAAACGATGACGTCTCATGCACCGTCGGCAAGCTCCCCTCGCTCGGTCGCAGATAGCTCTGGCCGCTGGGCGTGGGGAAAGGTCGGGCTGGCGGCTTCGGCCATCCTGTTGGTGGCTTGGTTTGCTTGGCTGGGTCATACGGCCTTGACCAAAAGTCGCGAACCCGTGGTGTCGCGAGCGCAGGCTGCTGCCGCTGTGGTGGTCGTCGTCGCCGAACTGGATGGCACAGGCGATTCGGCAAACCCTCAGGCTCGCGTTAAAGAATCGCTCACTACACCGTCTCCCCCGGTGGGGCAGGTGATTGTGGTGAAAAATCTCCCCATCTGCACGGGTTTTGGTGGACCGGGTGAGTACTTACTGTTGCTGCAACCGCTCGGCGAGGGCGAATTCGTGGTGGTGGGACCGCAAAATTCTCCCGCTGCGCGACTCGAGGGTATCAGTTCGCCCAAAATCTATCGTTGGGGGCCGGCGGTTCGTGCCCAGGTGCTGCGGCTTTTCACGACGGCTGGGTAACACGGACCTTTCATACCTTCGACACAAAAGCGGCTTGACGTATTGTCAAAAACATTTTCACGACGGCTGGATCATACAGCCCTTTCATGCTGCTTGGAGCCGGTTCTGTCGGAGCATTGGTTGAGACACGACATTGGTTGAGACACGACCAGATATCATCCTGGCCAACCCATCCTCAATGCTGATGAATCCTCAATGCTGATGAGGAGAATGTTGATGAGGGTGGTGGTGGGTGGTGTTCTCGGCTCGGGCCACGACCAATTGCGCCTGATGAATTCCTTTCATCCCGCTGAGTTCGGCCGCCAAACTCTGAAGTTCTTGGGCCGATCCGCGCAGCACAATCACTTCCAAGCACAGATCATGGGTGAGATGAACGTGCATGGACGCAATTACAGTATGCGCGTTTTTGTGCTGAATGTCAAGTAGCCGATCCGTTAATTGTGTTTTGTGATGGTCGTACACGAGAGTGAGGCTGGCCGCGACATCCGTGGCATTGGCAAGCCACGCCTGCTCCGTGAGTCGTTCGCGGATCAACTGTCGTACTGCCTCACTGCGGGTGGCCAGTTTCTGATCTTTGCAAAAGCGGTCGAAACGTTCCAACAGATCTGCTTCGAGGGAAACCGAAAATCGCACTAGTTCCGACACGGGGCACCTCGGCGTGGCGAAGGTTGCGGACAGTAACGCGGTTTTCACATCCTTTTTACTTGAAATGGCGGGGCTTGCGCGATAACACAATTTTGTTTTTCGTAACACCAGTTCTTCACATGGAGACCATTCACATGGAGACCACCATGACGGACACACGTCGTCGCGCGTTCACCCTGATTGAATTGTTAGTCGTGATCGCGATTATCGCCATCCTGATTGGGCTGTTATTACCCGCGGTGCAGAAAGTGCGGGAAGCGGCCGCGCGGATGAGTTGTCAGAATAATCTTAAACAAATAGGTTTGGCCATTCATAGTTATCATGGGGTGAGAAATCATCTGCCGAATGTGGCAATGGCGGTACACGGGGTCACGAATGGGGCGCAAGATGTTGTTGCGGCGGAAAATTTGGGTACCAACTACGTGCTTCACAGTGCCTTTATCGAAATTTTGCCCTATCTGGAGCAAGACCCCATTGCCCGGCAATACAACCCGGCCTTGCCGCCCACCGACACCAGTGGTTCGCCCTCGAACGCCAGTTTGACCAGCCAACCGCTGAAAGTTTACCTGTGCCCATCCATGCCGTGGCCGACGCCGGCCGAAGCCTATACCTTGCCGATCGCCAGTTATGCCTGGTGCCGGGGGAACTTTCAGCCGATTGGGGATACCTCAACATGGACCGCCACCGAACCGGTGTACACCTCTCACGGGGCCACGGGTGCCGTGGCGTTGCAGCGGTGGAATACGCTGAAATCGATGTTTACCCCCGATGATGGGATGATGATTTCGGCTCACTTGGGACGGCTGAATTTCCTGAGTGTGACCAAAGGCACCGCGCAGACCTTCTTGGCGGGTGAAATGCACTACACCATGACCGGTTGGACGTTCACAAGTGGGGCTTTCGCAGGGCAGCCCCGGTTGGGCATGACCACGTGGGTCCGGTCACACCCAGGCGATAGCCACGCCACCACTGTGGTGCCGCTGAACACCCGGGCGTTTGTCTCGCGCGATATGGCACCGCGGAATTTCTGGACGCTCAGTTCATTCTATGCGTTTCGCAGTGTGCACCCAGGTGGGGCGAATTTCGTCTTCGGGGATGGCTCCGTGCGCTTTATTCGCGATACGATTCCTTTCGCCACTTACCAATGGCTCGGCAGCCGCAACAGCGACCTTCCGCCGCCGTCCGACTATTGAGCCGAGTTGGGCCGAACCTGGTGAAGAAGGGAACTTTTTTCATCAGGTTCGCAGGTTATGGCGTGCTGGAAGGTTGGAGGAGGAGCGGCTTCAAGTGGAAGAATAAAGGATGGTGGGATGACGTTCGCCGGGGGCGTAGGGCGGGGCGAACTGGATGATGTTTTTTGCCCTGAGGCTTGGTGAGTTAGTCTTGTACGCGAACCTCGGCGCTGTAGAATTCCTCTACAGAGGTGGCGGCATTTTCCTGCGGCATGGGACGGGGGAAAGATGTCGTCCTTCGGCTCGCGTAGCTCAGTGGTAGAGCAGCGGTTTTGTAAACCGCTGGTCGTGGGTTCAACTCCCTCCGCGAGCTTTTCGGCGGAGCCTTCTCAATGTAGCCGCCAGTTACTACAACACGATGATGTAAGGAGAACACGGCGGGTAGGTGGCAGAGTGGTCAATTGCACCAGACTGTAAATCTGGCCTCTTCGGAGTTCGGGGGTTCGAATCCCTCCCTACCCACTCCGGCCCACGGAATCGAGAAGTTCCGCGAGGAGAGTAGATTAAGAAAAGTCGGTTGGCCCTCAGGGATTTCTTCTAGTCCGTGGTCGCGTTGCGGGTGTAGCTCAACGGTAGAGCTCTAGCCTTCCAAGCTAGATGTTGCGGGTTCAAATCCCGTCGCCCGCTTTGTCGCGGTTGCCTCTGGAGAAGTGGACGTGATCCGCTCGGTAGCGTCCGGCGGATCATGCCGTGGATTCGGCCCTCGGCAACGAGCCGGCGCTAAGGCAAAAGGAAAAAGTTCAAAGGAAAATGCCGGCCCTGCGGTCTGCCCCCCTTCACTTTTGACTTTTTCTTTTTACCCTTTCTCTTGAGTCTGCTGCTGTAGCTCAGTCGGTAGAGCACCTCCTTGGTAAGGAGGAGGTCATGGGTTCAAGTCCCATCAGCAGCTCTCGCCGCTGGTCGCGGCGGCCAATGAATGGGCTTTTCACACTGAGTATTAACCCGTTGTTAACTCCACACAGGAGCGAGGCAAGCGATGGCAAAGGGGATCTTCGAACGGACCAAACCGCACGTGAACGTCGGCACGATTGGCCACATTGACCACGGCAAAACCACGCTGACAGCGGCGATCCTGGCTCGTAATGCGCACCTCAACAAAATCAAAGAGGTCAAAACCTACGCCGAGATCGCCAAAGGCGGTATCGTTCGGGATGCCAATAAAACCGTTACCATCGCGGTGTCGCATGTCGAGTACGAATCGAACGACCGGACCTACAGTGGAGCCGATGCTCTGCCGTTCAAGCACTTGCTGGACTATCCCAACGTCGACAAAATCAACTACGCTGAAACTATCAAAGGCCGGCACTACGCCCATATCGACTGCCCCGGTCATGCCGACTACATCAAGAACATGATCACCGGGGCTGCCCAGATGGACGCGGCGATTCTGGTGGTCGCGGCCGACGACGGCCCCATGCCCCAGACGCGCGAACACATCCTGTTGGCCAAACAGGTGGGGGTGCCCAACATCGTCGTCTACCTCAACAAATGCGATAAGGCCGACCCGGAACTGATTCCGCTGGTCGTCATGGAACTGCGCGACCTGTTGAGCAAATACGAGTTCAAGGGGGATGACATTCCCATCATCTATGGCCGCTCCAAGGAAGCCCTGGAAAACCCGACCACCGAAAACGATGGCTCGTTGTCGATCGATGCCTTGATGTTTGCCCTCGATACCTATGTCCCGCTGCCGCAGCGCGACGAAGACAAGCCGTTCTTGATGTCGGTGGAAGACGTCTTCTCGATCAAAGGTCGGGGTACCGTGGCCACTGGACGGGTCGAACGCGGATCGGCCAAAGTCGGCGATGAAGTCGAAATCATCGGCCTGCGCAAAGACAACGTCAAGACGGTGATCACCGGCATCGAAATGTTCCAAAAGACCCTCGAAAAAGCGATCGCCGGCGACAACGTGGGGGTGCTTCTGCGGGGTATTGAAAAAGATGGCGTCGAACGCGGGCAAGTGTTGGCCAAACCCGGCAGCATCACGCCGCATACCAAGTTCGAAGCCAATATCTACGTTCTGTCCAAGGATGAAGGTGGGCGGCATACGCCGTTTTTCAGCGGCTACAAACCGCAATTCTACTTCCGTACTACCGACGTGACCGGTACGATTACCTTGCCGCCGGGTGTGGAAATGTGTATGCCCGGCGATAACGTGAAGATCAACGTCGAATTGATGGAAGGCATGCCAGTAGCTATGGATGAAGGCCTCCGCTTTGCGATTCGCGAAGGTGGAAAGACGGTCGGTAGCGGTGTGGTGACCAAGATCATCGCCTGAAACCACCGTAGCGACACCGACCGCCCCAAGACCCACATGGGGCACTGAGGACTACCCACGGTCTGCCTAGCCTTGTAGAACGTCCTCAGCGACAATGACTGCTGGCGATGTCTACTCCTGAAGAGTACAGCAGTCCGTGATCCGGCCCCGGTTACGAGCGTAGCTCAACGGTAGAGCAGCGGTTTCCAAAACCGCCGGTTGGGGGTTCAAATCCCTCCGCTCGTGCTGTTGGAAGTTCCGCGACCTGCACCCAACGACGAGTCGGCTCAACCCGATGCCGGAATGCCGACACCCAGCCGGACACGGCTGCGTTGCGGATAACGCACAACAGATTGCCACGCGATCGCCGCCGGCCGCTGAACCGGGTTCGCCCGATTTGGCGGCCGGTTGGTTCATACTAGCTACACTAGCCCAGAGACAGAGTAGCTACACTAGCCCAGAGAGACCCCCCTACGGACGCATTGCAACACTCCGCAGCGAGGATGGAGTATGGCCACCGCCGTCGAACCCAGTTCCGCACCCAGTACCCCCCACAAAACCCTCAGTTTGCCGATCGCCAGCTTCCTGGGGGCGATTTATGTTGTCGCGGTGCTGGCGGTGGTGTCGTACCTGTTGCCGCGCATCTGGGTGGAGCATGTTACCCCCCACATCCGTGACAACTTCCTCGACTGGGTTTTCTGGCTTCCGACCTTAGCGCTGGTCACGGGGGGGCTGGTCTGGTTTGGTACGCGCTTGGCGGAGGATAATGTACCGGTGGGCACCCGCGCCGGGGTCTTTCTGATGCTCGTGACCGCGGCCCTCATCTTTCTCATCGTGCGTGAGTTCGCCTTGGCTTTTGATGGCGTCGCCGGGCAGGTGCTCGGGGGCGTTATCGGCCTTGTTTTGCTGTTTTTGGCGGTTCGACTGTTCACTGGCTCCACGGGGAACCGGTGGATGACCAGCTTGGAGGAGCAGGGTTGGTTCTCCACCCATCACTACAAACGTTCGCTCGGCTTGCGGGTCCGCCGACTCACCATTTTGGGGATTCTGCTGATCGGCGCCAGCGGGGCTTATACGCTCTGGTTCCAAGGACTATTGCCCAATCGCTGGACCATGACGATGCCTTTTGGTCTGGAACCTATCGTCGTCATGAACAATGCCGCGGAAGTCATTCCGGCTCTCATCTTTCTGCTCACCCTGTGGATCGCTTGGCGGGCCGTCAACGTTCCCACCTTCGCGGAGTTCCTGATTGCTACTGAAGCGGAAATGAACAAAGTGTCGTGGTCCACCCGCAAACGGCTCGCCCAAGATACGGTCGTGGTTCTGATTACCACCCTGCTTCTGACCATCTTTTTACTTGTGGTCGACTTGTTCTGGGGATGGTTGCTGAGCAATCGTTATGTCGGCGTGCTCCCCAGTGCGGCGCCCACCTCCGAGAAGGCTGGTCAATTCCAAGAAGTGAAGTGGTAACGCGGACCCCTGGAGGCGGCCCTGTGGCCGAGTTCCGATGACTGATGAAACCGCCACCACCCATGAACCGCAACGCTCGCCATCAACGGCGGAAAACGCGACCCAGGGGGCGGCTATGCCCTCAGCGTCCCTTGGCGTAAACTCCGGTGAAGAAACATCTTCGGTTGTAGCCACTCCCCAGCCACCCCATGAACCACAACCGGTGACGCCCCCCGCGACACCCCCTGAGTCATTGCCCCCATCGGTGCCTGCCGCAGCGGCCACCGAATCCGTGGCGACTCCGGCGCCAGCCATCGCATCCAAGAATCACGAAGCCGCTTTTGACGTAAAAGCTGATTCACAAAACGTTTCCGCTGATCACCAACAAACCGTGGTTACGAAAGTGCCAGAAGCCGACACCACAACGGCCAGCATGGTTCCCACCATCAGTGAGCATCGAGCATCGCAATCGGAGGTCACCGCGGCAACTCTCTCGAGTGAGACGCCCCCAGGGGTGACGGCCCAAGGTGCGGAGTCCTCTCCCAGGGACATCATGAGTGGTCCCGAGGCTGTCCCACCATTGGACCGCCCGGCAACTTCCCAGATATCGCAAGAGACTGCGGCCCCGGAGGAACCAACGGCCGATGTGTCAGAGCCGCTCGCCGCGGCGGCCACTTCTGGACCCGCAGAAGTGCCCCAAGAACCCACTGCCACCCACGGCGCTGCGGAGGCAGCGGCAGATTCAATGGAAGTCTCGGTCAGATCAGAATTTACGCAGAAAGTGCCCGAACAGCCGGCGCCTGTGCAAGACGAGCCGGCGGAACCTTCTACCGCCGTTGCCGCCACGCCGCCGGAGTCACCGGCCAAACCGAAGCGCACCCGCAAAAAGGCCGCGACCAGCGAACCAGTGACAGCTGCCGTGGCAGAAGCCCCTGCTGCTGCCCCCTCGGCACCGGTGCCGGTCGAAGAGCCGCCTCCGGAAAACAAAAAGAAGTGGTACGCCATCAAAGTTCAAAGTGGCCGGGAAGACACTATCAAAGCCGCCATTCTTCGCAAAGTCGCGATCGAAGGCTTAGAACAGTACGTTGGGCAAATCGTCATCCCGGTGGAGGAAGTGGTTGAGAAGAAAATGGTGCGGATCAAGGACAAAAAAACCGGGGAATACACCACGCAGGAGCGGAAGGTCACCAAGAAAAAGAAGAAGTTCCACGGTTATATTTTCGCCGAGTTGGAGTTCAACGACCGGATTTTGTATTTGTTCCGCGAAACCAGTGGGGTTGGTGACTTTTTGAATATGCGGGGCAAACCCCCGGTGCCGGAACCCATGCCCGAGCATGAAGTCCAATCGATGCTCACCGGAATCACCGTCAAAGACCCGCTCAAACGCGCCAAATTCAAACTCGACTTTGAAAAAGGTGATCGTGTCCGCATCCGCGAAGGTTCGTTCATCAACAATGAGGGCGAAGTCAAGGAAATCTCCGAAGTGAAAGACCCCACCGACACGCCCAAAGTGAAAGTGGAGCTAACGTTCTGGGGCCGGCCGCTCGAAGTCGAACTGGATGCTTCCCAAGTCGAGAAGATTTAACAGCGGGCGAACGCCAGTTGGAATGAGGATGAGGCTCGGACAAAATCCAACGGCATGCTCCGCACGGGGAGAAGATTTGACACGCCACCCTCCAGCGAGGGTCATCGGCGGCCGGCCAATTTCCGTTGTATTGGCCGATGCCACCAGGCCGTGAAACATCTAGAATGTTCCGTCTCACCCGCGTACAGGTGGAATCATGGCGAAACAAGTGACGGCACAAGTGAAGTTGCAATGCCCCGGCGGATCGGCAACGCCCGCTCCCCCCGTTGGCCCGGCTTTGGGTGCGCACGGCGTCAACATCGGCATGTTCGTCAAGCAGTTCAACGATAAAACCAATAAACCCGAGCTGAAAGGGCTGATGCTGCCGGTGGTGATCACGGTGTACTCCGACCGCAGCTTTGAGTTCAAAATCAAAAGTCCGCCGGCGGCTGTTCTGCTGAAGTTGGCCGCGAAAATACCCCATGCCAAAAAGGCCGGGAAAGAAGTCATCCCCGCCGATGCCAAGAAAGCGGGCAAGTACAAAGGATTCACGGTGACCAAAAAACAAGTGCGGGATATTGCCACGCAAAAGCTCGCGGACCTCAACGCGCGCGATGTTGACCACGCCATGCGGATTATCGAAGGGACTGCCCGGAGCATGGGTATTCAGGTGGTCGAAGGCTAATAGACAGGTGGTCGAAGACTAACAGAACGGACTTCGGCCAGCATCGCCGGACTGCGGTCATGATTTCAGCCTCAAGCTGAAAAGGGCCTCGTCCCCACAAAAGCGGCGAAGAAAATTCGTCGATCCGTTGCCGTCGTTTTCTGCAACTTGTAAGTATTACCTTCTCACGAACCGCTGCTGTACTACGAGCCGCGGGAGGGGTTGTAGTTGTGCATGGCACAACGAACCCCGCTAGAACGAGGTGTGTCGATCCATGGCCAAGGAAAAAGACAAGAAAGCGGATGCGGCCGTAACCGCGCCGGCATCCCAACCTGCCAATACTCCGGCGGTCCCCCCCCCTGCGGCCGCGGCACCAGCGCCTGTCGCCGAAACGCCTCCGGCGTCAGCCACACCACCGGCGGATCAAGAGAAAGGTGGCGAGGGCGAAGGGGTTCAAAAGCGAAAGAAGCCAGGGATTGCTCCCCGCCGGGGTAAGAAACTCCGCAACCACCTCAAAAACATCGAACGCAAACTCCGCGAAGCCGGTGCGATGTCGGTCAAACAAGCGGTTGCCGAGCTGAAAAAGCTCAAACGTGCCAAGTTCGATGAAACGGTCGAACTCCACATCAACTTGGGTATCGATCCCACCCAATCGGATCAAATGGTCCGCGGAGCCATTCCGCTACCCCATGGGATCGGTAAAAGCGTTCGTGTCGCCGTCTTCTGCCAAGGCGACAACATCGCCAAAGCGAAAGAAGCCGGGGCGGACATTGTCGGCGGAGCCGACCTGGTGGAGAAAGTGCAGAAGGAAAACTTCCTCGATTTCGACGTCGCGTTGGCATCGCAAGACATGATGGGGCAGGTTTCGCGGCTAGGGAAGGTGTTAGGTCCCCGGGGTCTCATGCCTACGCCCAAAGCGGGCACGGTCATTCCCGCCACTGGGGACATTGCCGCGGCAGTGCGTGAGTTCAAAGCGGGGAAGGTAGAATACCGCTCCGACAAAACCGGTCAGATTCATGCCGGAGTCGGAAAATTGAGCTTTGATGAGCAAAAATTGATCGAGAACATCACCGTATTTATCGACCAGGTACGCGCCGCCAAACCCGCGGGTGTCAAGGGTAACTTCATCAACGGGGTGGTGCTGTCAGCGACGATGTCCCCAGGAATACGGCTGGCAATCTGATTGCTACCAGGGATCAGATTCCCAACGGGATTATTATGGATCAGGGCTTTTGGCTCGCTCCCTACGACGGTTGTGAGGAACCCTGTGACGATTGTGGGGAACGCTTCGTCAGCCCCGGCGGACCACTGGCCCACCGACCGCGGACCCAGGACTACTGGCTATGAGCAAGAAAATCAAAGCAATGGAACTGAACGATCTGCGCAACACCTTCAAGGGGGTTCGCGATTTCGTTCTTCTCGAACCGCTCAAACTCGACTCCGCGGCCGACTATGAGTTGCGCAAAGGGCTGCGGGCGCGGAAGATTCGCGTCAAGATGGTGAAAAACACCCTTGTCAAGAAGGTGTTTGATGAGAATGGGGTGAAGGTTGACCCCGGCTCGGGCCCAACGCTGCTGTGTTGGGGCGGCGATAGTCCCAAAGCCTTGGGGCAAGCGGTGTTGGACCTGCTGAAACAGCTGCGCCCCGATCCGAAACAACCCGAAAAGATCAAGCCCAAAACCGGAGTCGCCGACGGCGAACCGATGACGTTGGAGAACCTCTCCAAAGTGCCAACACGGCAAGAGGCAATTGGTGAGGTTGTCGCTGCTTTGCTCGGTCCAGGGGCCGCCCTTGCTGGGTGTTTGGTGGGTCCGGGAGCGGCCATCGCCGGGATTTTGAAAGCCATCGAAGAGAAGGGGAGTGGGTCCGACAAGCCCGCCACAGCCGGCTAAAGCCTGGGCAGCACAGACCATCGGTGACAACAGCGCTGTGGCGACACGGCCGACAAGCCCGCCACGGCCGGCCTGAGCCTGGGCAACTTGGGGCATAAGTCCATTGCTACAAATAGCTTGTGTTGACCTCCCCAACAACCTGTGTTGACCTCCCCAACAACCTGCCGCTGAACAAGCGGTTCCGCGAAGCCAGCTATTACGCGCCACCACCGCCGGGCCGCTTCACCCGGCACAACAGAGAAAGGGTTCCGATCATGCCTTCGATTGCTGAATTAGGCGATGCACTCGCCAGCCTGACCATCGCGCAGGCGGTGGAACTGAAGAATTACTTGAAAGATAAGTATCAAATCGAACCGGCCGCCGGCGGGGCGGTGGTGATGTCCGGGCCAGCTCCGGGTGCTCCGGGGGCCGCTCCGGCGGCCGCCGCGGCCGAAGCCACGGAGTTTAACGTCATTCTCGAGAGCTTCACGGACAAGGTGAAGACTATCAAGGTCGTTCGCGAGATCACCGGCCAAGGCTTAGGTGAAGCGAAGGCCACAGTGGAAGCCGCTCCCAAAGCTATCAAAGAGAACGTGGACAAAAAGACGGCCGAAGACATCAAGAAGAAATTGGAAGAAACCGGCGCGAAAGTCACGATCAAACCGGCGGGTTGATTCACGACCAGCGGTGTTTGGGAGCAGTTCCGGAAGGGTTGGGGCGCTCCTTCACCCAGCGCGATGGATGCCAGGGATGTGTTTGTGAGCAAAAAAAATGCCCAGATGGGGTGACTTTTGCACTCCATCTGGGTAATATTGTCAGAAGCGATTTTTTCACCAAAAAATCTGGACTCATCGTATCTATACGGTATTCCCCGAGGGATGCCGACTGGATGTGATGCGCTTAGCTAAGTGGTGACAATGCGCGCGACCCACTTGCTGCCCTATGTCGTACCCCGTCGATCGAGCACCATGCCGACACCCAGACAGAAACACCATCCCAACCCGGCAGCGCTGAGCGCTGGTGGGGTGCGGGTTGGTGACCGATTGCGCGTGCCACCGCCTCCTGGGTCCACCATGGGGTTGGATACCCCGGACACGCGAGGCGGCGCCGTCCTCTTTGTGACCCTGTAACGCCCAGAATTCCTCGACACCAGGCGCTGAAGGCCCTGCGGCCATCGGTGCTGTGTGTCATCCCCTTGTTGGATGGTTATTACGCTTGTGGTCCGCTGCTTGACACTCACGCGGTCGGCGCGCTGTGCCCAGGCCGTAGCTCCCGCAACGAGTGCCGCAGACCCCAACTTCATGACTTGTTGAGGAACCGCCGATGCCAATCCCGGCCCAACGCATCATCACTCCGACCACTGTCCGAAACTTCGGCCGTTTTGGCGATGCTGTGGAAGTCCCCGATTTGACCGAGGTGCAAACGCGGGCCTATGCGCGCTTCCTGCAATTGGATGTCCCTTACGACAAACGCGCTCCTATCGGACTGGAGGGCGTTTTGCAAGAGATTTTCCCGATCGAAAGTTACGACAAGAAAATCTCCCTGGAATACATCCGCTACGAATTGGGCAAACCCCGTTACGACCCCGATGAATGCCGGCAACTGCGCCTCACCTACGGCCGCCCTTTCCGGGTCTGGCTGCGCTTGCGCCGCTCTGATGGCACCGCGGTGGAAGAAGAAGTATACCTGGGCGATATGCCCATCATGATTGGCGGGGGCGAATTCATCATCAACGGGGCGGAACGGGTGGTTGTCTCGCAGCTGCACCGTTCGCCGGGCGTGGACTTCGTCGTCACGCGCGAGGCCGACAAAGACTTGCACTCCTGCCGCATCATTCCCGAACGCGGTTCCTGGATCGAAATCAACGCGACCAAAAAAGATACCCTGGGCGTGCGCATCGACCAAAGCGGGAAATTCTCCGCCATCACCCTTCTGCGTGCGATGGACCCCGCGTATTCCACCACGGCCAGCATTCTCCAAGAGTTCTACGAAACCGAAAAAATCAAACTCAAAGCCAAAGATGCCCGGCAACGGCTCGTGGGCGATCCGGAAAACGGTGTGCCGCCGATGATCGCGGCCGACGATGTCATCGATCCGGAGACCGGCGAAGTCTACCTCGACGCGGGTAAACCCTTCACCGCGGAGAAGGTGGACAAAATCATGGCTTCCCAGATTCACGAATTGCTCGTGATACCGCACCCGAAAGATGAAATTTTGCTCAACTCGATTCTGGAAGATGTCGCTACGGGAACGCAAGCCGATTCCCACGAAGGGGCGCTGCTGAAAATTTACCAGCGCCTGCGGCCCGGCAACCCGCCGCAATTGGAAAAAGCCAAGGAGCTTTTCCGCGAAAAGTTCCAAGACCCCAACCGCTACCGCCTCGGCCGCGTGGGGCGCTTCCGCATCAATCGCAAATTCAACCAACACGTTGCAGAATCGGAAATGACGCTGCGAAGCGTCGACTTTGTCAATTCGATCAAATATCTGCTTGATCTTCGCGCCGGCAAAGGTCACATCGATGACATCGACCACTTGGGCAACCGGCGCTTACGGACTATCGACGAATTGGCATCCGATGAGCTACGCAAAGGGTTCCTGAAACTGCGCCGCACCGTTCAGGAGCGCATGGCGATTCGCGACCAACAGGACATGACGCCCCGCTCGCTCATCAATCCCAAAAGCGTTTCCGCGGCCATCGAATACTTCTTTGGCCGCAGTGAGTTGAGCCAGGTGGTGGACCAGACCAACCCCCTGGCGCAATTGACCCATGAGCGCCGGCTCTCCGCCTTGGGGCCGGGGGGGTTGAATCGCAAACGGGCCGGTTTCGAAGTCCGCGACGTCCACATCTCCCACTACGGCCGTATCTGCCCCATCGAAACCCCCGAAGGAACGAACATCGGGCTGATTTCGTCGCTCTCAATCTATGCCGAAATCGACGACTACGGCTTTTTGATCACGCCGTACAAACGGGTCAAGAACAAGAAGATCACCGATGAGATTGTCAAGTTGCGGGCCGATGAAGAGCAAACGGCGGTGTTGGCCCCCGCGGACACCCCCACCGAAGGCGACCGCATCGTCGCAGAACGGGTCAGTGGGCGGCAAAATGGCGAACTGCAACTGATCCCGGCGGACAAAATTCAGTACATCGACGTTTCGCCCAAACAGATGGTCGGTGTGTCCGCGGGCCTGATCCCTTTCTTGGAACACGACGACGCCAACCGGGCGCTGAGGGGTTCCAACATGCAGCGTCAGGCGGTGCCACTGTTGGTCACCGAGCCACCCCTGGTCGCTACCGGTCTGGAAAAAGAAGTGGCCAAGCACTCGGGGATGCTCGTCAAAGCCCAAGAAGATGGCACGGTCGTTTATGTCGATGCCGAACGGATCAAAATCGAAGAGAAGGATAAGATCGTTCGCGAGTATGTGCTACGCAAATACCACGGGTTGAACGAACGCACCTGCTTGAACCAAAAGCCGATTGTCAGCTTGGGCCAGCGGGTCAAGAAGGGGCAGATCATCGCCGACGGTGCCGCCACCAAGAACGGCGAACTGGCCCTGGGCCGCAATGTCTTGGTCGCCTTCATGAGTTGGGAAGGTTACAACTTCGAAGATGCGATCATCATTTCGGAGCGGCTCGTCAAAAACGATACCTATACGTCGATTCACATTGAAGAATTCGATATCGAAATTCGCGAAACCAAACTCGGCAAAGAGGAGTTCACTCGCGATATTCCCAACGTCAGCCCCAAAGCCCTCGCCAACCTCGACGAACACGGTGTGGTCCAAATCGGCACATACGTTCGCCCGGGGGACATTCTGGTGGGGAAAGTATCGCCCAAGTCGCGCTCCGAACTGACCCCGGAGGAAAAACTGCTGCACGCCATCTTTGGTCGTGCCGGGGAAGATGTCAAAAACGATTCGCTCGAGGTGCAGTCGGGCACCGAGGGTATCGTCATCGCTGCGCACCGCTTCAGCCGCCGCGCTCACATGAGCGAGGAGGAGAAGAAGCAAATCGACAAAGAACGCAAGGAAATCGAGACCACCTACAACAAGCGCATCGCCGAACAATTCCGCGAGTTTGTCCGGGCGTTGGAGGAAGTGCTCGACAAAAAAGAACTCAAAGACCCCCACAGCGGCAAACAACTGGCGGCGGATAAGGACGATCGTACCGTTGCCGAGCAAGCCAAAAACTTCAAGCTCGAAAACCTCGATATCCGCAGCCCCGACAACCAAAAGAAAGCCCAGAAAATCTACCACCGCCACTGGGAACGCATCCAATTTTTCATCGACGAGCAAGAGCGGAAACTCAATTCGCTCAATCGCGGCGATGAACTGCCCAGCGGTGTCCAACAAATGGTCAAGGTCTACGTCGCCACCAAACGGGCCATCTCGGTGGGCGATAAAATGGCCGGTCGCCACGGCAACAAGGGCGTGATTTCCAAGATTCTGCCGGAAGAAGATATGCCGTTTCTCAAAGACGGCACCCCTGTGGATATTCTGCTCAACCCGCTGGGGGTGCCGTCGCGGATGAATGTCGGCCAGATTCTGGAAACGCACTTGGGCTACGCGGCGGCCAAATTGGGCTTCAAGGCCATTACCCCAGTCTTCGATGGGGCGACCGAGGAAGAAATCCGCCAAGCCCTCAAGGAAGCTGGCTTGTCGGAAACCGGCAAAACCATCCTGTACGATGGCCGCACGGGCGAACCGTTCGATCAGCCGGTGACGGTCGGCTATATCTACATGCTCAAACTGCACCATCTGGTCGATGACAAAGTCCACGCCCGAGCCACCGGCCCCTACTCACTCATCACCCAGCAGCCGCTCGGCGGTAAAGCCCGCTTCGGCGGTCAACGGTTTGGGGAAATGGAAGTGTGGGCTCTCGAAGCCTATGGCGCTGCCTACATCCTGCAAGAACTGCTCACGGTCAAGTCCGACGATGTTGAAGGTCGGACCAAGATTTATGAGAGCATGGTGAAAGGTGAAAACACCCTCGAAGCGGGCACACCCGCGAGTTTCGACGTTCTTACCCACGAAATCCGTGGTCTGGGTCTGAACATGTGCTTGGAAAAGAAGCGTCTTTGAGCCGGTGTCGGCAAATGAACCTGTGTTCATAATCGAGACACCGCACCCCTAATCGCAAATCCAGGAGGGCCGTAGCGTTCGCGTGACGTGGCCCTCCAATGGACCCCGAACCGAACACCCTCACCATCTCCCCTAGGGAGCTGATTATGTCCACCGCCAATCTCAAAAATATGGCCGATACCGAAGGTTCCACCTACGAACGCATCAACGATTTCGGAGCGGTGCGTATCTCGCTGGCCAGCCCGCAAGACATCCGCTCGTGGTCGCATGGCGAAGTCAAAAAGCCCGAAACCATCAACTACCGCACCTACCGGCCCGAAAAAGATGGCCTGTTCTGTGAGAAAATCTTCGGCCCGGAAAAAGACTGGGAATGCTCCTGCGGCAAGTACCGCGGCATGAAGTACAAAGGCATGATCTGCGATCGCTGCGGCGTGAAAGTCACGCACAGCCGGGTTCGCCGCAAACGCATGGGGCACATCGAGTTAGCCGCTCCCGTCGTACATATCTGGTTTTTCAAGGCCATGCCGTCGCGCCTGGGTACTCTGCTGGACATGAAAACAACGAACTTGGAAAAGATCATCTACTTCCAAGACTACGTTGTCATCGATCCGGGCGATAAAGAAGTCACGGGGCTGAAAGAACGGCAACTGCTCAATGAAGAAGAGTACAAAGCCCTCCGCATGGAGCATGGCGATGCCTTTGAAGTCGATATGGGGGCGGAGGCGATTAAAAAACTCTTAGAACGGCTCAACTTGGTCGAACTGTCGCGGGAATTGCGCGAACGGCTCGATAAGGAAATGCAAAAAGGCGAAAAACGCTCCAAACAACGCGAAAAAGAGTTGGTCAAACGCCTCAAAACTGTCGAAGCGCTCCGCGACAGCAGCAACAAACCCGAATGGATGGTGCTGGAATGCATCCCCGTCATTCCGCCCGACCTGCGCCCCTTGGTGTTGCTCGATAGCGGCAACTTCGCTACCTCCGACCTCAACGACCTGTACCGGCGCATCATCAATCGGAACAACCGCCTCAAGAAATTGGTGGACCTCAACGCTCCGGAAGTCATCATTCGCAATGAAAAGCGAATGTTGCAACAATCCGTGGATGCCCTGTTCGACAACAACCGTTGCAAACGACCGGTTTTGGGCAGCAGCAATCGTCCGCTGAAGTCCCTCACCGACATGATCAAGGGCAAGCAAGGTCGTTTCCGCGAAAACTTGCTGGGTAAGCGCGTTGATTACTCGGCCCGCTCCGTCATCGTAGTTGGGCCGGAACTCAAGCTGCACCAGTGCGGCCTGCCCAAGAAAATCGCCTTGGAGTTGTTCCAACCGTTCATCATCCGCCGCCTCAAAGAGTTGCAACATGCCGATACCATCAAATCGGCCAAGAAAATGCTGGAACGCAAAGATGAGGTGGTGTGGGATATCCTCGAAGAAGTGACGAAGTCGCACCCGGTATTGCTCAACCGTGCCCCCACCTTGCACCGCATGGGCATTCAAGCCTTCGAGCCGGTGCTGATCGAAGGCAACGCCATCCGCATTCACCCGCTGGTCTGCAAAGGCTTCAATGCCGACTTCGACGGCGACCAAATGGCCGTTCACCTGCCGCTTTCCATCGAAGCGCAGGTCGAAGCCACGGTGTTGATGATGTCGACCAACAACATTTTCAGCCCCGCCAATGGCAACCCGATTATCACGCCGTCACAAGACATTGTGATGGGCTGTTACTATCTGACGGCCAACCGTGGTGGCGAGGATGAAGCCGTCGAGCCAGGTGATGGTATGGTCTTCCACAGCCCGGCGGAAGTCTTCCAAGCCCATGCCGAAGGCAAACTGGGTCTGCACGCGAAAATCCGTGTTCGCTTGCCCATCGACAAGAAGGTCATCAGTGAAGTCAAAGATGAGAAAGGCAGCACCCGGGCGGAAGAATTGCCCCGCAAACCCAATGGCCTGGTGCGGACCACGGTTGGTCGTGTCATCTTCAACGATATCTTGCACCCCAAGATGGCCTTCTACGATCTACCGCTTTCGAGCAAATACCTCAGCCGCATCATTGCCGACTGCTACCAACTTCTGGGTCGCCGCGAAACCATTGCGCTGCTCGACCGCATGAAGGATACCGGTTTTCGCGAATCGACCCGAAGCGGCCTGTCGTTTGCCGCCAGCGATTTGCGGACGCCGGACAACAAAGAGCAAGTTTTGCGCCAAAAAGACCAAGAGGTCGAAAAGATTCGCAAAAACTTTGAACGCGGCGTCATCACCGACATCGAACGGTACAACAAAGTGATCGACGCCTGGATGGAAGCCCGCGACCTCATCACCAAAAAGATGATGGCCGACCTGGCCAACGACCGGCGCAAAGACCCCGTGACGGGTAAAGAAGTGCCCTACCTGAATCCCATCTACCTGATGGCTCACTCCGGCGCTCGCGGCGGTATTGAACAGATCCGCCAACTGGCCGGGATGCGCGGCCTGATGGCCAAACCCAGTGGAGCCATCATCGAAACCCCCATCAAGAGCAACTTCCGTGAAGGCCTCACGGTGTTGGAATACTTCTCCAGCACCCACGGTGCCCGCAAAGGCTTGGCCGACACCGCGTTAAAAACTGCCGACAGCGGTTACCTGACGCGGAAATTGGCCGACGTGGCCCAAAATGTCGTCATCACCATGCACGACTGCGGGACAACCCAAGGGATCAGCAAGGGGGTCATGTACCGAGGCGATGAGGTCGATCGGCCGCTGTCCGAGGCTATTCGCGGTCGCGTCAGCCGCAATGCCATCACCCACCCCACGACCGGGGAAGTCATTCTGGCCGAAAACGAAATGATCACCCCGGCCAAGGCCAAGGAACTGGAAAAGCTCGGTATCGACAAAATTTCCGTCCGCAGCCCCATGACCTGCCAAGCCCCTCTGGGTGTTTGCCAATTGTGTTATGGGATGGACCTCGCCACTGGAGCGATGGTCGAAGAAGGGATGGCGGTGGGCATTATCGCCGCCCAGTCGATCGGCGAACCCGGAACCCAACTGACGATGCGGACCTTCCACATCGGCGGTGTCGCCGGTCGCGGTGCCGCGGTCGATAGCGAGCATAAGGCGAAAAAAGGTGGCATTGTCCAATTCGAACGAGTCCAAGTCGTCACCAACGAACAGGGCCAAAATATCGCGCTGGCGAAAACCGGTGAGCTGCTGCTGTTACGTGGCGAAGGCGGCCCGGTGGTGGAGCGCTACGCCGTACCCAACGGGGCCGAAGTCTTCGTCCGAGAAGGGGAGGAAGTGGCCCCCGGCACAACTCTGGTCAAGTGGGACCCCCACTCGGTGCCCCTGTTGGCAGAAGAAGCCGGGATCGTGCAATACAAGGACATCAAGGAAGGCGTTACGGTCCGCAAAGAGCTGGACAAAGCCACCGGCGTGGTCCGGATGACCATCATGGAGCACAAAGGCGATCTGCACCCGCAGATCATCATCAAAGGCGAGAAGGGAAGTGAGGACAAAGTCTACTACATTCCCGAGCGGGCGAACTTGCAAGTTCAGAATGGCCAACGAGTTACGGCCGGTACACTGTTGGCGAAAACCCCGCGGGAGGTTTCACAAACCCAAGACATCACCGGGGGCTTACCGCGTGTGACCGAACTTTTTGAAGCCCGCCGTCCCCGCAACCCGGCCGTCATGGCCGAGATTTCCGGTCGGGTGAAGATCGACCCCAACCGCAAACGCGGCAAACGGATCATTCAGATCATCCGCGAAAGTGAAGATGGCAAGTCCGATGGGGAGGTCCGCGAACACCAAGTCCCCGCGGGCGCCCACCTGCGCGTCCACACCGGGGAATATGTCAAACACGGTGACCCGCTGGTCCACGGACCGCTGGTCCCCCACGACATTCTCCGCATCCGGGGCGAACGCGAAGTGCAAGAATACCTCGTTCGCGAGGTCCAGTCGGTCTATCGCTCCCAACGGGTAGAAATCGACGATAAACACATTGAAATCATCGTCGCGCAAATGCTTCGCAAAGTGAAAGTCCTCCACACTGGCGACACGGGGTTACTTCCCGGTGCCGTCATGGACAAATTCGCCTTCAACGAGGTCAATCGCCGCCTGACCGAAGAATGTGTCAAGGTGGTCGATCCCGGTGATACGTCGCTGGTGGCCGGGCGTGTCTATAGCCGCGAGGCCTTTGAAGAAGAGCAAAACGCCCTCGATAAAAAGAAAAAGAAAGCGACCTTCGTTATTCCCGAGCCGGCGACGTGCGAAGTGCAACTGTTGGGTATCACCAAAGCCGCGGTGCAATCCGATAGTTTCATTTCGGCGGCCAGCTTCCAAGAAACGACCAAGGTCCTCACCGAGGCGGCCTTGGCAAGCAAAGTGGACTATCTGGTCGGCCTCAAAGAAAACGTGATTTTGGGCCACCTGATCCCCGCCGGAACTGGCTTCAAGACGCACCAAGAGGCGGAAGTGAAGATCAACCTGCCGGAGGGCGAAACTGCCATCAGCGCCGAGACCCCGGCGACTGAGATTTCGGGAACCTGAGCCGGCCACCCATCGGCTTGTTCCTCAGCCATCGACAAATTCCCACCGGGCCTCTTCCCAAGGTCCGGTGGGTCGCTAAGATACTATCTCCGCGGGCGGAAACGCTTGGCGGCTCCGTGAGGATGGGAACGAATGCCTACGATCAATCAATTGATTAAATCGCCGCGAATTCCCCAGCATTCCAAACCCAAACACCCTGCGATGCAGGGTTGCCCGCAGAAACGGGGGGTCTGTACGGTCGTCAAAACGATGACGCCGAAAAAACCCAACTCGGCGCTGCGCAAAGTCGCCCGGGTGCGACTCTCCAACGGCATCGAGGTTACGGCGTACATTCCCGGCGAAGGTCACAACTTACAAGAACACTCGATCGTTTTGGTTCGGGGGGGACGTGTGCGGGACCTGCCAGGTGTCCGCTACCACATCATTCGCGGTGTACTCGACTGCCAAGGCGTTCAAGACCGAAAACAGGCTCGCTCCAAATACGGTGCCAAGAAGGGCGGGAAGTAGGCATCGCCGTAGCCACGGCTGGAAACTATCCACCGTGGCCTTCCGGACCTCAGGAGCAAACAGCGGCACTTACCCTCCGTGTCTGTAACACAAATTCTTGTAACACAACGTCTTACCTCGACCAATACACGAAACCATGGGCGCGAAATCCCGCACGGCCAGCTACGACAAACTCGTCCCCGATACCCGTTATGGGTCGATCTTGGTCAGCAAATTCATCAATTGCTTGATGCACAATGGTAAGAAGTCCGTAGCCACGCGCGTGGTGTACGAGGCTCTCGACCAGATCAAGCGGCGCATGCCCGATGCTGACCCCGTGCAAGTGTTTACGGAAGCGATCAATAACGTCAAACCGACATTGGAAGTCCGCTCACGCCGTGTCGGGGGGGCGAACTACCAAGTGCCGATGCAAGTGAAACCCAAACGGGCCGAAAGCCTGGCCATCCGCTGGATTCTCGCGGCCGTTCGGGCCAAACGGGGCCGGGCTACCTATCTGAAACTCGCCGATGAACTCATGGCCGCCTACCAACGCCAAGGCGAAGCCATGGCCAAACGCGAAACCACTATCAAGATGGCCGAAGCCAACAAAGCCTTCAGCCACTTCGCGTGGTAAAACCCTGACTCCACCCCCTCAGCTATCTTCCGGGCCTGATGAACCCTCGGAAGGTAGCTGCTATCATTTTCTGAGGGCTAGCGGCAACTGCTGAACCCCCCTGACTCTGGCGAATCCCGCCGACCCACGACGCTCACCCGGAACCCATTCCCATGGCCAAGGACAAAGGGCTGGACCTGACGCGCGTTCGCAACATTGGCGTCATCGCCCACATCGACGCGGGCAAAACCACCACGACGGAACACCTGCTGTACTATTCGGGTGCCAAGCATAAACTCGGGGGCGTCGATGAAGGCACGACCGAAACCGACTACGACCCCGAAGAACAAGCCCGCGGCATCACCATCTATTCGGCCTGTGTGCCATTTCAATGGGCCGGGCACACCATCAACCTCATCGATACCCCAGGGCATGTCGATTTCACAGCCGAAGTCGAACGCTCGCTGCGGGTTCTCGATGGCGCCATTGTCGTTTTCGATGGCCAAAAGGGGGTGGAAGCCCAATCCGAAACCGTCTGGCGACAGGCCAATCGCTATGGGGTTCCCCGCCTGGTCTTCGTCAACAAAATGGATGTTGTCGGAGCGAACTTCGCCCAAACGCTCAAATCTATCCATAACCGCCTGACCCCGCATCCGGAAGAACATGGCCGGCCCGTGCCTATCGTCATTCCCATCGGCAGCGGTAGCGCCGCGGACAGCCGCACCCCCTTTCGCGGCGTGATCGACCTCATCGAGATGAAAGCGAAATTCTTTGCGGCGAGCGATCTGGGCAAAACCGTACGCACCACCGACATCCCCGAAGAAAATCTTCTTGAAGCCCAGGAATATCGCGAAAAACTGTTCGATGTACTGACGGCTGCGGATGAGAAAGACCTCATCACCTCCGCCGTTCTCGAAGGCCAAGAACCCGATACGCAAAAAGTGCGGCAATTGGTGCGCGAGCAGTGCCTGGCGCGAAAAATCTACCCCGTCCTGGCCGGAAGCGGTCGCGAGCATATTGGTATTCAACCGCTTCTCGATGCGGTCACGCTGTACTTACCCAGCCCGCTTGATCGCCCTCCCGTGGTCGGAACGAATCTCAAAGGTAAAGAGGAGAAACGCAAACCCGATCCTAAAGAACCCTTCTGTGGCTTGGTCTTCAAAGCGGCCTGGCATCCCAGTGGCAATCGCTTCTTCATCCGCGTCTATTCCGGCATGATGAAGCCCAACATGCGGGCCTATAACCCCCGGAAAGATACTAAGGAGAACATCGCCAAACTGTTCCACGTGCATGCCGACCCGGCACGCGGCCTGGAGGAAGTCGAGAGCGGCCCCGCCGGGGATATTGTTTGCGTCATCGGCCTCAAAGATACCGCCACCGGCGATACCCTGTGCGAAACCGCGCACCCCATCATTTTGGAACCTATTACGTTCGCCGAAGCCGTTGTCAGTCAATCGATTGAACCTGAAAGCGGAGCCGACAAAGACAAGCTGGCCCTGGCCCTGGAAGTCCTCCAACTCGAAGACCCCACCTTCAAAGTTCGCACCGACAAAGAAACCGGACAAACCCTCATGAGCGGGATGGGCACCCTCCATCTCGAAGTGAAACGGCACCGCCTTGAACGCGATTTCCGGTTGAAGGTCCGTGTCGGAAAGCCCCGCGTCAGTTATCGCGAAATGCTCAAAACCCCGCGAACCGTTGAGGTAAAAATTGATAAACTCGGCGACAAACCGACCTACGCTGAATTGAAAGTCTCATTCACCAACTTCAAAAGTGAAAAACCGGTGGCCGTCTTCAATCTGGTCGATACCGAGACCAACCCGATTCCCCCTCTGTTTCTCGCCGCTGTGGAAAAAACTCTGCAAGACACACTGCAAACCGGGGAACTCGGCTACCCCCTGATGAACGCCCAGGCCCGCATCCTTGAAGCCAAGTTTGATCCGCAACTTTCGACCGAAGATGCCTTCGTCGCCGCGGCCATCCGGGCATACCGGGAAGCCACCGAAGGCAACGTTGTGCTCCTCGAACCCATTATGAAAGTCACCGTGACCACACCCCAACAGTTCATGGGTAACATCACGGGCGACCTCTCGCGACGGCGCGGGCAGATTGAATCGCAAGACATGAGCGAAAGCGGGGATATGGCCGAAATCGTCGCGCTGGTACCGCTTTCGGAGTTGTTCACCTACGCCAATGAAGTGCGCAGCCTCAGCCAAGGCCGGGCGGCCATGAGCATGGAACCGCATAGCTACGAACCAGCACCCGAGGATGTTCTGCGCAAGCTCTTGGGCCAATGACAGCCTCAGCCGGACCTTCCTCCCCCAGTTGTTCGCGCTATTGCCAATCACCACGATCGGATCAGAAAGTCTTCGGAACAGAAAGACTACCCAGAATCTCCGCCTTAGGTCGGCGTTTGCGGTGAAGCTGAACCATTTTTTGTTGTAAATCCTTATCCTCATGAAGCTTCGGGTGATTTTTGACTGGCAAAAAGCCAACCGTAGACCCGGCTTCCGCGCGCCGGTTCCCCCGCGGCATCCACGGCCAGTTCATGCGTCACCATCAAGCCGTGCCTTTCCAACAATTGGCGAACTTCGCGGCGCGTGAAGTGATGCAGCGTCAGGGGAGCACCGCCGTAGGCTTGCGGCATCGTCAGATCACCGGCGTCCGGACTTCCCCAGAGTGTTTTCCACCATTGTTGGACCACCCGTTTCCAGCCGAGACCACGAAAATAACGATTGTGAACATGCACAACGAACCGACCACCGGGTTTGAGGAGCCGGAAAACGTGCGCCAGCACCTGCGCCCGATTCTCCGCCCCACAGATCATCCCCCAGGTGCTGAACAAACAGGCAATATAATCCAACGATGCGTCGGGAAACTCCAATGGCTCAACGATGTTGGCCTTCACGAAGCGTGCAGCAGGTACTTTGTGGCGGGCGATTTCCAACATCTCGTCCGACAGATCAACACCTATGCAGTGGAACCCTTTGGGAGTGAAGTGGGCACACAAACGTCCCGTGCCGCAGCCGAGGTCCAGTAGCCGCCCTGGGGTGGGAAAAACCCTCTCACAAAAAGCGATATCCACACGTGCCAGTGGCGCAGTTTGAATGTTCTCGTCGTAATGGGCGATCATATCGCGAGCATGCAGATAGTCCCACAACCCGCGGTTGACTCCCGCCGGCAGTTGCCAATCGGGTATGCTCATGTTGTCCTCGTCCGCCATCAGGAGGGTTCACACAAAAAAGGGGGGGTCACGCAACGGTTGGTTGGCGTCATCGCCATCCTCACAACTCCATGACACCTGACCATAGCCGGAAAGAGGGTTCACGCAACGGTTAGTTGGCGACCGGGATGGGTTACCCATACAGTGTGCAGTGGATTACAGTGTGCAGTGGATGTGTGTCTCTGTTCCTTCGCCCCGAGGTTGCCGCTGTGGGTAGCACCGATGTTCGCATTCGCGATGTCCGCTTCGGTTATGAGCATTTTCGCTATCGCGCGCCGATCAAATTCGGTGGTGTTGCGCTGGACCGGGTCACGCTGCTGAACGTGGAAATCATCGTGGAGAACGGGACCGGGACGACGGCCACGGGCTTTGGCTCAATGCCGCTGGGCAATGTGTGGGCGTTTCCCTCGCGACAGTTGAGTTATGAGCAAACCCTGGCCGCGATGCAATGGGTCGCCGGCCGGGTCGCAGAGAAATACCGAGACTGTACAATCTCCGGACACCCCATCGCCATCACGCATCAGCTCGAAGCGGAGATTCTGCCAACGGGCGAAGAGTGTACAAAAAAACAACAGCTCCCCGAACCGGTGCCAGCTCTTGCGGTTCTTGTCGTCTCTTCCGCGTTCGATGCCGCGTTGCACGATGCCTACGGCAAACTCCATCAGCTCAACTGCTATCACACCTACCACCGGGCTTTCCTTCCCCATGATCTCGACCATTACCTCGGCGCGGAATTCGTCGGCCTTCACCTTAGCGACTTTCTCACGCCCGAACCAAAACCGCAGATGCCACTGTACCATCTTGTCGGCGCTCTCGACCCCCTGACGCCCTCCGACGTTCGGCAACCCATCGGCGATGGACTCCCTGAACATCTCGGGGACTGGATACTGCGCGATGGCTTAACCCACCTGAAAATCAAACTCAATGGTGACGATTTACGCTGGGATGTGGAACGGGTGATCGCGGTTGATCGTGTCGCCGAACAAACACAGCAACACCGCCAAGTAGACCACTGGTGGTACTCGCTCGATTTCAATGAACGCTGCCAGAATGTTGGATATTTGCTGGATTTCCTCCAGCAACTTCGCGAACAATCGCCCCCTGCTTACGAGCGGATTCAATACATCGAACAACCCACCGCGCGGGATTTGCAGGCCCACCCCGAAAACACCATGCACGCCGCGGCACGACTCAAACCGGTGGTGATCGACGAATCACTGATAGACCTCGAATCGCTGAAGTTGGCTATGGAAATGGGTTATACCGGCGTGGCCTTCAAGGCCTGTAAGGGTCAGACGCAATCACTGTTATTAGCCGCGGCAGCACAAAAGTACAACTTGTTTCGCTGTGTTCAAGATTTGACCTGTGTCGGAGCATCCTTGATCCACTCCGCAGGACTGGCCGCACACATTCCCGGGGTTGCGGCCATTGAAGCCAACGGTCGGCAGTACTGCCCGGCGGCCAACGCCGCGTGGGAGGCGAAATTCCCGGGGGTGTTCACCATCCGTGACGGGATGATGAACACCGCCCTTCTCAACGGACTGGGCCTGGGAGCTGTGTGAATGTCCCGGTGTGGGAATGTCCCGGCGCGGGAAGGGATTGGCCCAATCGTGGTGATAGCCCATCGCAACGGATCGTGGCCAGCCGGATCAGCTGGTCGGGAATTGTTCCTGGAAGTCACTCCACCCTGTGGGGGAGGGGACTTATTCCTGTCGGGAAGGGGGCTTACTTCGCTTTGTCTTTCTCCTTGCTTTTGTCCTTGTCCTTTTCTTTCTCTTTTTCGCTGGGAATTTCGCTCACTTTCGCTTGTGGGATGGTGGTTTTGAGCGTCTCGACGATCTTCAAACAATCTTCTTTGGTGGGCTGACCGCTGGTGGCGATGGCGAGCGTCTTACCATCGCTACTTTTCACGCGAAAACGCCAACCATCTTTCGCTTGGTAAACTTCAATGGTGCCCACCGCGGCTGGTTGGTCTTTCTTGTCTTTGTTCTGTTGAAGGGCCGGGGCGACGGGCAAGCTGGCGGATGCCATCAATACCGCGATGGCCACGAAAAGCACCAGCGCTCGGGCAAACGGCGTCATACTTCACCTCGCGTGGGGTCTTGGGCAGCGGCGCGATTATGACACAGCGTCGCGGCTGCGACAAGAACCCAACTGTGGCTGCCGCCGAGGACCCTGTTGCACAGTCTTGTTAACGGAAGCTCTTTTGTTGGAAGGGTTTACAGTTTCTCACGTTCCGCAGAAATAGTCAAACCTACCAACATATAGACGGAAAATCTTTTGCTGTGAGGATTTACAGTTTCGGTCGGCGGGTGTGCCAATCGGTGACCGCCTCGTACATCCGGGCGATGCGGAAGAGTTTTTCTTCCGTGAATGGGGCACCCAGGAGTTGCAAGCCGATGGGTAGGCCCGAGCGGGTGAAGCCACAAGGAATACTCAGTCCGGGAATTCCGGCGAGATTACACGACACGGTGTAAACATCGGAGAGATACAGCGCTAGCGGATCGTTGGCTTTTTCACCGATTTTGAAAGCCGCAGTAGGGGTCGTTGGCCCCATGATGACATCGCAGTGTTGGAAGGCGTCGTCGAAATCCTTTTTCACCAATCGCCGGACCTTCAAGGCCTTGAGATAGTAGGCATCTTTGTAACCGCTTGAAAGAACGTAGGTGCCAAGAATGATGCGGCGTTGCACTTCTTTGCCAAAACCTTCCGCCCGGGATTTGGAATAGGTCGCAATCAGATCGCCTGGGGTTGCGGTGCGGTGGCCGTAGTGCATGCCGTCGTAACGGGCTAAATTGCTGGAGGCCTCGGCCGGAGCCACAATGTAATAGGCCGCGAGGGCATAGGGGCTGTGCGGCAAGGAAACATCAATGATCTTGGCCCCCAGTTTCTCATATTCCCGGAATGCCTGACGGATGGCACTTTCCACTTCGCTATCCAATCCTTGGCCAAAAAATTCCTTGGGAACTCCGATGGTGAGGTTCTTGATGGGTTGGTCGAGGGTTTGTGTATAAGGGGGGACCGGATCGTTGACGCTGGTACTGTCGCGGGGGTCGTGCCCGGCGATGGTTTCCAAAAGCAGGGCGCAATCGCGGACATCGTGGGCCAGGGGGCCGACCTGGTCGAGCGAGCTGGCAAAGGCAATCAGCCCGTAGCGGGATACCCGACCGTAGGTCGGCTTCATGCCAACCAAGCCACAGAGGGCCGCCGGTTGGCGAATCGAACCGCCCGTATCGCTGCCCAACGAGAGGGGGGCCTGCCCCCCCGCCACACAGGACGCGCTACCGCCGCTGGAGCCACCGGGGATACGCTCCGTATCCCACGGATTCCGACTCATTTTGTAAGCACTATTTTCAGTCGACGACCCCATGGCGAATTCGTCCATGTTGGTCTTGCCGAACAGGATGGCGTCTTCCGCTTTGAGGCGTTCAATGACGTGGGCATCGTAAGGTGGAACGAAATGCTCCAACATCTTGCTGGAACAGGTCGTGCGGATGCCGCGAGTACACAGAACATCCTTAATAGCAACCGGGATACCGGCCAGTCGGCCCAGGGGCTGGCCCTTTTTCCGCTTCGCGTCAATAGCCTCGGCTTGTTGGCGGACGACGCTGGCATCCGGGGCCAACATGAACGATTGCAGTTGCGGTTCGCGGGCGGCATAGGCGTTTAGAAAGGCCTCGGCGATTTCCGTGGCCTGCAGTTGGCCACTCTTCTGCAAGGCCAATAGCTCAGAAGCGGTCTTTTCGATCAGAGACATGATGAACACCTCGTTGGTCGAGTGCCAACGCCGTCCGGGGTATGGGCTGCAGAGTCTGCTGGGGGCGATTCAGTGGCTGATGGGTTCATCCGTGAACACCGCGGGAACGCCAAAGTAATCCCCGATTCGGTTCGGGGCGTTGCCGAGAGCCTCTTCGACCGGTAACGAGGACGATTCCACGTCGGGGCGGAAAACGTTGTGAATGGGCAGGGGGTGGGCCAGTGGCTCTATGCCATCAGTATTCAGTTCATTGAGTTGGTCGATGTAATCAAGAATCGCGGAGAGTTGTTGCTGCATGAGGGCAAGATCGGCAGCACTCAGTTCCAGACGCGCCAGTTGGGCCACTTTCCGAACTTCGTCGAGCGATAGCGACATAGCATCCTCAGTCCGAAATAGCGTCCTCAGTCCGAAAATGAGAAAATCGGGAGTTGTAAAGTCCTCCGGATAGCCATCGACTTTACAACTCCCGACTTGGCTAGTGATCACACTAACCGTTGTACGGTTCAGACGTTCACTTTCTCGAACGGCTTCACCTTAACCGGCTTGACGACCAAGCCGCTGCGAATGGCTGCGGCAGAAACCCAGACCTTTTTCACTGCGCCATCGACTACGCACTTTACCTTCTGCAGGTTGGGCTTGAATTTCCGGCGGCTAGTCCCGAGGATTTTCTTGCCCACACCGCCGAGGTATTTGGCCTTTCCGCGGTATTTTTTGCGGTTGCCGTAAACCGCTTTTCTGCCCGTGAATACACACGACTTTGCCATGACCGGAATCTCACTTCGCGTAGGGCATCCTCAGCCGAATAGTATGTCGGAAATTATACTATAGCGGCTTGCCGCGTGCTGGCAAGGATCATCACGGGGCCATCATAATGGCTTCCCATGGTTGTGGAGTGACAATGCCCCTGGTTGACAATAGCCGTGAGCCGCAGGTGGTCCGCGAACGGTTTCATGCCGTGGTGATTGCGGCTCTGATCTGCCTGATGCTGCCCGTGGTGGTGCTGTTGGTGGTGGACCATGCCGCCGACGCGGAACGCTTTTGGGTCAGTGGGTGGTTGGCTGGTGGGTTTTTCATCGCCTTGGGAGTGGCCAAGCTGTACTGGGGGCCGTACCGCGCGTTGGGGTTGGCGCCACTGGGTTCGCTCGTGGAGTTGGCGGCGGTTGGGCATGGGGTTTACTGGCAGGAATGGCCGGGTTGGGTGCATGGTGCAGCAGTGGGGCTGATGGTGGGCGGTTTAGTCCGCGGCCGCCGCTGGCGCGAGTCGAAGCTGCAGACCATCGTGCTTCTTGCCGCGGTTGGAGTCGGCGTGGGTGTGGCCTACTTCCTTCGGCAGCAGGAACGACCGCTAGAACGTGGCGAATGGTTTGTCCTGGTGGCCGCCGGGGTGGTGACTGTTGCGGCGTGGGTAGGGTTTTTTCGACCCGTTTTTGAACTAGTCCTCGAACCGGTTGTGTGGATTTTGTATCGTGTGCGCTGGTCCGGCCCGGGGTTTGTCGATTTTCCGCGAACCGGACCGTGCCTCGTGATTGCCAATCATGCCTGTTGGCTGGACCCGATTTTTCTCGCCAAAGTTCTGCCACGACCGATTACGCCGATGATGACGGCCCGGTTTTACGATCTGCCGCTTTTGCGATGGTTGATGGTCGCTTTCGGGGTGATTCGAGTACCGGAGAAAACCTTCAAGAAAGATGCCCCCGAGATTCATGAAGCTGTGGCGGCCTTGGATCGGGGCGAGTGCCTGGTCATCTTCCCGGAGGGCTACTTGCGGCGAACAGAGAGCCGGCCGTTGCGTCGCTTCGGACAAGGGGTGTGGCAGATTCTCAAAGCCCGACCGCAAACCCCGGTCTACGCGGTGTGGATCGACGGTGGATGGGGTAGTTTTACTTCGTACTACAACGGGCCGCCTACCAAAAATAAGCGCTTGGACCTGCGCCGACCGATTCGCGTGGGTATGTCGGCGCCGGTTCGGATACCCGCCGACGTGCTGGAAAACCATTGGGCTACCCGAACATTTCTCATGAACCTCGTTGGGGAGGCTCGCCGTCACTTCGGTCTGGAACCACTACCGACCTTTACGTTGCCGCCAGTCACGGATGATAATGAGAATTCCGAGGATGTCGAAGACACTCCGCGGGCGTGAGGGGGGAATTTGGTATGATGAGGGGTGGGTGATAGTTTCTTGGGCTTTCCAGGGAGGATTGACCATGGCACGGTGGATGAATCTATTGCTTGTAGGCGCAGGGTGTACGACTGCCGTTGTGTGGGCCGATGAACCTCGTCAGCCGCAGCCGGCTCAACCCAAGCTGATACAACCCCTGCAGCCGGCCCAGCCACCTCAGCCCCTACAGCCCCGACAGCCGTCGGTCATCACGTCCCGATTGTTGCAAATGGAGGAAGAGTTGGAGCTTCTCCAGGCCCAGCTGATTATTAAACAAGCTCAGCTGAAGATGGTGGAAGTCAACGTGGCGGCGCGGGAAGCGCGGTTCAAATTGATGACCGAGGCACGTGAGAAGCATAAGGAAGCCTTCAACGAGTTTGATATCTTGGAAGCCCGTTATGCCTGCGAGATGGCGCGCGCTGAGCTACAGGTGCGGATGGCCGAAATCCGGGAAATTGAGGTGAAAATCAAATACGCGCAAAAACGATTGGAAAATGCCAAAGCGGGACGGCTCCTGCCGATGGTTGAACCCCATGGCCGCGATTTCAGCGTCGATGAAAAAGCTCTGGCCGAACTCGCCGAACGGATTGCCCGGCTCCGAGAACAAATCGATCGCAATGACGAAGCGAAAAAGAAGGCCGATATCGCGCTTCAGGCGGCGCAACAAGAGCTGAAGCAGGCGCAAGCGCTTCCTGAAAACAACCCCAATCGTACCAATGGGATCAAACAGGCAGAAATCAAGGTTCAGGATGCGCTGGGGGATCTGAACCGGATCAATCGCGAGCGGCAAGAGTTGATTCTTTCGTTACAACGGTTGCAAAATGAATATCAGCAACTCCGAGGGAAGTAAACGGGCAAAGCGACAGCGACAATCCAGCCAACAGCGTGGACACAATAAGCCATTGTGGTATCCCCTGGCCGCGGGCAAGCACCCTTAGGACAGGGGCGAGGTCATTTGTTTTTCGCCAACGCCTTTTGCGCCGGCACGCCAAGCCGGACAAAACGTAGCGATGTCTGCGGCGAGGTCATTTCTTTTTCGCTAGCGCCTTTTGCACGGCAAGGCCCATATCGGCGGGGGTGGGAGCCACTTCGATCCCCGCTTTTTGCAAAGCGGCAATCTTATCTTGAGCTTTTCCGCTGCCACCGCTGATGATGGCCCCGGCGTGGCCCATCCGCTTGCCCGGCGGCGCTGTTTGCCCCGCGATGAACGCCGCCACTGGCTTTTTCACATGTCGGGCCACATACTCCGCCGCTTGTTCTTCCGCGGTACCACCGATTTCACCAATCAGAAGAATGGCTTCGGTCTGTGGGTCGTTTTCGAACAATTCGAGCAGTTCAATCTGGGTCGTGCCAATCACCGGGTCACCCCCGATACCGACGCAGGTGGTCTGCGGCAAGCCGAGAGCGGTCAGTTGGAAGACGGCTTCGTAGGTGAGAGTGCCGGAGCGGCTGATCACGCCGACACCACGTTCATTCGGCCCACACGGCTTATGGATGGGGCCTGGCATGATGCCGATTTTGCACTGACCCGGTGTGATGATGCCAGGACAGTTGGGGCCGATCAAACGCACGCCCGGAAAGCTCTTGAGAAACCGTTTGGCTTTGGCCATATCCAGAACCGGAATGCCTTCAGTAATGGCGACGATCAATCGAATACCCGCATCCGCGGCTTCCATGATCGCATCCGCGGCACCGGCGGGGGGCACAAAGACCATGCTGGCGGTCGCTCCGGTGGCCCGCACGGCTTCGGCCACCGTGTTGAACACCGGCAGTTCCCGGCCAGATTTTTCCCCTTTCCACATCATGCCGCCTTTTTTGGGCGTGACACCACCAACAAATTGGGTGCCATAGAGTAAACACTGATCGGTGTGAAAACTGCCAGCGCCACCGGTAATGCCCTGACAGATCACACGTGTCGAACGATCCACAAGTATGCTCACGGGGTCTTCTCCGGCTGGTGGGATTGCGAGCGGATGATTTCCGCCAGGTAAGCGGCAAGGCGGTTATTCGATTGATACAAGTGGCTCCGGTGCCCGGCGAGCGCCAAGTAGCCGCCCAAAGTGATGAGCAACACCGGCGCCATCCACAACCACACGGGCGTCGATGTTTCGGGTAACATCGCCAGCTTGATGCCCCCGATGAAGCCCAAAGCGGCGGCCAAGAATCCAAGCACAATTTCCGCTTTGGCCCAGTGGGCCGAGAGCGGTTTCCAACCGAGATCGCGGTAGAGCTGATTGAGTGAATCGGTAGGGGGCATCGATTCTCTCCCGTGGCGTCTTCTCTTCCCCGGGTTAGGCATTCAATTCTTGGGGGAGGTTACTTCCGAAACGTCACGCACCCGCCACTCCATCGGGCTATTTCCCGGGGTGAGTTTGATAAGGTAGTTCTTTTTGCCAGCGGGTTTGGTCAATTCCGCGTGGAACTCGGGTGCATCACCACTGCGCGTGAAAGTGAAAGTGGAGGTTCCGCCGCCGATTTTCACCGCTTCCAGTCCGATTTTGCCGGGGTTGTAGTCGTAGCCATCTTTGAGGTCTTGTTCGAAGGGGGGCGCCCATTGGGTGCGCAATTCTGGGGCCAAGGTTGCGGCAATCAGAGGGGCCCGTTGTTGGCGCGTCAGGCCGTGGAGATCGCAAACGGTTTCCAAAAAAGCGGTTACGACAAAATCTTGTGCGGCCTGCACCGGCGTGGTCGCGGCCGGCCGAGGGGGCATTTCTGCGGAGGACAGCGATAGCCAATCGACTTTCCAGGTGCCCTGTTCCCGCACCATGCGCAGGGAATAACCCCCGGTGGTGCCAGGCTCTTTGCCGAAGCGGGGACCGCTGACGGAACCACGGAAGAAGACGACATCACCTGCTTGCTGGCGCTGGAGTTCGGCCCCCAAGGTCAGCCCTTCACCAACTGCCTTCAGCCAACTGGTGGCATTACTGGGGCTGTAGCCCAGCTTCTTGTCGTCCGGAAAGACGAGGGGTTTGCCGACAACCCTCACAAAGCCCTGAGAGAGTCGCGTCGCGTCGGCTTGGCCGCCGATCAGATCGCGGAGGAAGGCCGTTTGCGCCTCGCTGGCCGACGGCTCCACCGGACGGAGAGTGGTTGGTGGCGAGGGTTGGGGCGAGTCGTTGCTGGTGGGTTTCGTAGTGGGAGTTTCAGAAGGGTTGGGAGTATCTGGGTTGGTAGTGGAGCGTGGCGTTGGCTTGCCACAACCTGACAAAGCCACCAACCCCGCGGCCGTCGCCAATAACCCCACCGCGACCAACCGAACAACCAATAACTGTGGCATATGGGTTCCTTTCCGGGACGTCGCCGCCCACCGAGACGGTTGTTGCGGATTACTGGCTCAGTTCGACAATCATCTTCGCAGCGCTGGTCAGGTCCGGGGCACTTTTCAGCGTGGGCAGATCAGCGGCGGCAGCAGCCAAAATGGCCCGGGCCTTCTCCACTTCATTCCCTTCCAAGCGCACCACCACCGGAACGCGGAAACCGACTTCCTTGCCGGCTTTCACCAGGGCTTCGGCGATCGTCGCGCAGCTGGCAATACCGCCGAAGACATTGACGAGGATGCCTTTGACTTTGGGGTCCGAAAGGATGATGCGGAAGGCTTCCACGGCTCCTTGGGGGGTGACACTGCCGCCGACATCCAGGAAGTTGGCCGGCCCTACGCCTTTCGCTTGGCCGTGATAGTTGATGATGTCCATTGTCGCCATCGCTAGCCCGGCACCATTGACCAAGCAGCCAATCGTTCCATCGAGTTGGATGAAGTTGAGGTGGGCCTTGGCGGCGCGCACCTCAGCGGGGTTTTCTTCTCCTTCATCGCGCAGTGCCGCGATGTCGGGGTGGCGGAACAGGGCGTTGTCGTCAAAATCGATTTTGGCGTCCAAAACGACCACCGCGCCGGTTTTGGTCACGGCCAGGGGGTTCACCTCGGCCAGGGTGGCGTCTTTTTGGAGGTAAACTTGGGCCAAGGCGAGCATGATTTTTTCCGCGACCGGGGCTTGCTCGGGCGTAAACCCCAGTTCATACGCCATCCGCCGGGCTTGGAAGGGAAGTAGCCCGGTTTCCGGGGCGAAAGGGACCTTGAGAATCTTCTCCGGGGTCTCATGAGCCACTTTTTCAATGTCCATGCCGCCGGCAGCGGAGGCCATCAGCAGTGGCACGCCCTGGGAACGATCAAAGACAACCGCGACATAGAATTCCTGCGCGGGTTCGGCATCGGCTTGCACCAAGAGGGTGCGGACGGGTTGCCCCTGAGGGCCGGTTTGGAGGGTCTTGAGGGGATGCTGCAGCATGGCTTCGGCCACGGCCCGGGCCTTCTCTTGGGTGGCGCAAAATTTCACCCCGCCCAGCTTTTCTGGATAACCGACGAGCTGGCCGGCCCCCCGTCCACCGGCGTGGATTTGGGCTTTCACCATCACGCCGCGGCCCTCCGCCAGTTGATCAAACGCCGTTGCCACGTCCTGCACTGTTTTGCACACGATATGCCGAGGAATCGGGGCCCCTGCGGCGGCGAGCAATTCTTTCGCTTGATATTCATGGACTTTCATGGCGGCTCCTGAACGTCGGTGAGGACGTTATAGGAGGCACCACGAAGCACCGAAAGGGGGCCGCGAGCTTGGCCAGCGAGATTATCGCACTTTTTCTGGCAGCCCGTGGCTAAAATGCGTCTTATGTTGCCACTGCCCGAACTGCTGGCCCGATTGGTTCAGTTACCGTCGGTGAACCCGATGGGCCGAACGGACCTTGACCCCGCCATCACCTATGAAACACGGGTGACCGCGTTTCTCGAAGAACGATTCCGGGAATTGGGCTGCCCGTACTATCGACAGCCCGTAGCCGCTGGACGCGACAACATCATCGCCACCTACATCCCCCCCACACCGCCCCCCTATCATCTGCTGTGGGAAGCCCACCAAGACACCGTGCCGGTGGATGGGATGACCATTGCTCCCTTCGGGGCGGCGATCGAAAACGGCCGCCTTTGGGGGCGGGGAGCCTGCGACGTCAAAGCCGGTATCGCTGTGATGCTAACGGCCTTCGCCCGGCTTGTCACCGAGCGACCTTCCGGCAGTGCCCAAGTGACATTGGCCTTCACGGTGGATGAAGAGCACAGTGGGCTGGGTATTCAAGAACTTATGAAATCCGGACTGCGGGCCGATTGTGCCATCGTGGCGGAGCCAACAAACCTCAACATCGTCAATGCCCACAAGGGGGTAGCCCGCTGGGTTCTTCAAACGACGGGGCGCGCGTGCCATGCCTCCCAACCGGAGGCGGGTGTCAATGCGATCTATCGCATGGCCCGCCTCATCCGCGCCATTGAAGACTATTCCCACAAGCTCCACGAACGGCCTGCGGATGCGGTCGTCGGCTATCCGACGATTTCCGTCGGTTGTATTGATGGTGGCATTTCACCCAACACTGTACCGGATTATTGCCGCGTTGATATCGATCGCCGTCTTGTGCCGGGGGAAACGATTGTCACTGCCGCCGCGGAATTGGAGGCCTTCTTGAAGGCCCAACCCGATGTGACTTTTCCCTTCGAACTGAAGCGCAGTGCCGCTGGTTGTCTCCCTCTGTCTCCCGAACTCTCGGCCGCTTGGGTCCCCCGTCTGGGCCGAGCGATTGATGCTGTGGTCGGTTCACATGCCGTTGTGGCAGTTCCCTTTGGTACCGATGCGGCATCGGTCGCCGCGGCGGGCATACCAGCGCTCATTTTTGGCCCTGGCGACATTGCTCAAGCCCACACAAAGGATGAATGGATCGCCCTAGCGCAACTGGCACCGGCGGCCGAAATCCTCTTGCGTCTGGCGTGCCCGGAACTGTGAAGACCCCGCTCCACAACAGCCGATAAACAAGCTACACTATCCAAAGAACTCCCATTCACCTTAACATCCTGTGGAGGCAACCTATGAGTATCGTGCGCGTGGGTATGGCAGAAGACGAAAAGTTTGGGGCCGGATACGACGCCATCTTCGGTAAGAAAGACAACACTTCCAAAAAGTCCGCGGCGAAAACCCCCGCTAAGAAATCGACAGCCAAAGCGACTGCCAAAAAAAGCACCAAGAAAAATACCACCAAGAAGAAGTAACTGACGGACCTTCACCCAGCCGGCGGTGTCCCCGGGGTTGGAGGTCCCCGGGGCCGTCTCATGGATGGTGTGACATTCGTGGGCAACCTCTGGTCACCCGTGATGGCACTTGCGCGCAGCGATCAAGGCTCTTCGGATCAAGGCTCTTCGGGTGAAGCCTCGTCGGGATGGAGTGGGAGTGCTTGGAAGCCCTTGGGATCAGCGCCCACATCGAGTCGCTGATCTTCGTTCCAATCTAGGAACTCGGCCATTTGAATCGTCAGCTGATGCGGTTGAAAGCCGACGAGTTCTTTGAGGGTCGGCAGCGGGGTGGTGAAGCGGATTTCCCCGAAGCGTTTATCCGCATCCGGGGGGGGTTCGGCGACATTGTCGATCCAGGCGGTTCGCGTCCATTCTTTGGGGAAACCTTCGCCGGAAGGGCGGATCACGGCCAGAACGGCACTGGTTTCATAATTGGCATAGCGGTTAGCTTTAAGTGCTCGCCAACTGAACACGGACTTCACCTCAGCTGGGTCAACGCCATCCAATTCGACCAGCGGGCGACCGGCATTCGGCACCGCCACAAACAAGCATTCTGCCGTTTCAACTTCAACCTTCAGTAAGCCCCCGGGCCGCATAGCCTCCGATGACTTACTGCCGTGCATTTCGAGAATCGGGCCGCCCGTGAGGGCAGTGACCCGGGTAAGCTTCAGGCTGCTTGTGCCGCTGCCGACGACTTTTCCCCCCGCGTGAACATAGAAGACCGCATCTTCAAGGGCGGTGAGTGTGTGATTCAGGGCCACTTCCACCGGACGACTGACCTGATCGACCCACACCGCGCGGCCTTTGCCCCGCAGCAGGCAATGGTTGAAAACCACCTTCGGTACGGGCCGTACTGGGGAATCCATGGCCATGATCCGATCGGCATCGGGCAGGTGCACCGCAGCCGCGTGGGAATCGTCTTCACCCGACAGCGTAAAGACACAGTGGTTGAAGGTGCAGCTTTTGCCACCAATGATGCTGACCACAGCCAGCGTTTGTTCATCGCGGGGGCGGTTGGGCTTCAACCGGAAATGGAGGCGGTCGAAGGTGATTTCTCCCCCTTTGAGTTTGAATAAACTTTGGTCGCGATCGTTGTCGGCTTGAATAACCAGCACCGGTTGGCAATCGGTATCCGGCGCGAATTTCACGCGCAACTCGCCTTCGCCGGGCCGGGTGGGGGATTTGATCTCGATGGTATCGATTTCCAGTTCCCCGGTGTGGCGAATGTAGATAGTTTCGTCAGGGCGCACAGATTTCAGCAACGTCGCCAGATCGTTGGAAACTCCAGGCGCCAGATCGGCGGGGGTCGCTGTCGGCCACCAGATTTTGCGCGGTTCTGCGGTGCGTGGCCGGAATGAACCCCAGGCCATCGGCAAATCTTTGTAGGCCCGACGCACATTGTCGGCCTGGTGGAAAGCGGCCCCCAGCGGAACGGCGCGTTGTTTGGCGTCTTTGGTGTACTCCGTGGTAAAGATGCCCGGCTCAGCGTCGTCATCGACTTTCAGACGGAAGGCTTTCCACGGGTTAGTGGAACGGACCACCGCCAGCGGTTCGCTTTCGGCCCACGGCCTCTGATCGAGCTTCACACGGCCTTTGTCGTCGACCGGAGGGGCTTCCGCCTTCCACAATTCAAAGCTCCAGGTGGTTTTTGTGGTACCCAGAGCATCGACACGGAAGTAACCGTTGCAACGACCATTGGGAACCCAAAATTGCACACCCTCCGGACGCTCCGCCCGCACCCGGACCATCACTCCCCGACGGTTGGCTTCCGAACGGGCGATGGGCGAACGAAGACGAGGACCATCGACCGCTGCAAACAGGCAGTCGGCTGCAGTCAGCGTCAGACGGGGGGAAGCCCCCATGTCGATCACCGATCCGCCGGGGTCGACCATGAATGTGCAATGGTCGAGCTGAATTTCTGTGGGGTTGAGCAACTCTGCCCAGCCAGGGCTTTCCACGCCAACGCAGGCCACATGCGGAGCAAAACCACTATCGGTGATGGTGATCCGAGAACCCGCCGGCGCTGTCAGGCCCGTGGCCCCCGGCGAATTCACCGCAAAAACACAGCGTTGAACGTGGATCGACGGGAAGCTCTCCGACCGGGAACTGAACGTCAGGGTTCGTGGTTCGTGGTCGGTGAAACGTTCATCGCTGCTGGTGAAGACACAATCCCACAATTCGGCCTTCGTGCAATCTTCCACCCGTACCCCAACCGGCCTGGTCATGCCGACGTCGTCCGTGTTCAAATTCGGGTCCAGCACGAATTGAAACCAGATATTACGCAGGATCAGGGTATCAGCCTGGATAGCCAGTGTGCCGTTGCTGCGCGACTCATCGGCCACGAGGATCAGCTTGGTTACTCCGCCTGTGGCGCTGAGGGGTGCCCCGATGAGTTCGAGACTTTTGCCTTGGAAACGAATCGGGCGATCCAGTTGGGTGAAGTCATATTCACCCGGCGCCAAAGCAATTTTGGTCGTGTGGGGGTCTTCGAGATGTTGGACCAATTCCGCGACGGTTCGCACCTGAACCGCCACCGGGAGGGGGCGTTGGCTTGGGTCCAAAGAGTGCTCGGTTTCACGCCGCAAGGGGGGATCCACGCCTTGTGGCGATAGACCATCCTGACGCACCCATCCTGGGGCGGGGCGGGAAGGGCTTGTTGCGATCGCGAAAGCAGCCAGGGCCAAAGCCAGCGAGCCAATCGCCACAAGCCACCACGGCTGGAGTCGGGGCGTGGATGGCACTAATTCGCGCTGGGTGGGTACGGCTTGGATCGCGGCATCCTGCGAAAGGGTGGTGGAATCCAACTGGAGACGTTCTGCCAGGCCCTTCAGATGAGCAATCAATTCCCGCGGTGTTTGATAGCGTTGGTGAGGTTGTTTGGCCATCATCCGCGACAGCACAATCGCCAGTTCGTCGGGGATGGTGGGGTTGAGTAAGCGCGGGTCCAAGGGTGATTCGAACTGATGGGCGCGGAGTTTGCGGGCCGCGGTGCCTTCAGGTACCGGTGGTCGGCCAGTTAAAGCGTGATAAAAAGTACAACCCAGAGAATAAATGTCGCTGCGAACGTCCGTTTGTCGGGGGTCGAGGGCTTGTTCGGGCGAAATGTAATCGAAAGTCCCCAAAGTCACGCCGGATTGGGTCACACCGCCATTGGCCGCGTCGGAGTCGAGCCGAGCCAGGCCCATATCGACGATTTTGGCCCGTCCATCGGGGGTGATGATGATGTTGGCGGGTTTGATGTCGCGATGCACGACCCCCCGTTCCGCCGCATGATTCAGCCCCGCGGCCACTTGCAACATATAGCGAACACAGTCGGCCGCCGGCAGCACGCCGTGACGATCGATCAGCTGCCGAAGGTTGGTTCCCTCGACAAACTCGAACGCGATGAAGTGCAGTCCTTGATCTTCCCCACAGAAGTACACCCGGGCGATGTTTTCGTGGTCGAGTGCGGCCGCGGCTCGGGCTTCTTGTTTGAAGCGCGTCACCGATTCGGGGTCGCGGGCGGCCAGCGGCGGCAAAATCTTCAAGGCCACAATCCGGGCCAGTTGCGTGTCGCGAGCTTTCAGAACAGCCGCCATGCCACCAGAACCAATGGTCTCCAGCAGCTCAAAATGACCCAGGCGCCGACCGGCAATGGCCGTTGGGTCGGTCGGGCTTCCGGCCGGAGAAGACACCTGGGGCGGGAAAGAGGAAAGCGCCTGACCGTGCGTGATGACCGTAGGGGCATCGTCCGTATTTGCCGCGGGCGCGTCCAAAAATTGGGCTACATCCGATTCCCCCGCTGCCGATGCCGCCAATGAACCCGCAGGTATCGTCGCAGAGCTAGGGACCGAAGGCCCAGGATGCGGTGAAGTGGCATCCGGACCATGGCCTTTGCTCTTGGAGGATGGCACTTCATGGACCGAGGGCCCAGGGTGCGGTGAAGTGGCATCGGTCGAAGGAGGTCGGTGGTCCAACGGAGGTCGATCCCCCGGTTGCGGGGTGGCCGAGGATGAGCCGGTGGAATCAGGCACTCGTGGCATTCCGTTTTGTATACCTCGGCGGGCTGACGCGAGATTTCCCGCTGACGGCTTTATCCCATACCGAAAACCATGGGCGACGTTTAACGCTCTATCGGAATAACCCCATCGCGCGGGGCTATGTAGTCATCGAATCATAACGTCCCTGTCGGGCCGGCTCTCGAGCGCACGGCTCACAGACTTGACACAACTCAACTATAGCCCCCGCAAACCCCGACTGTCAATTCTTAACAACTTCTCCGGCCAGAGAGCGTGCGGTAACGAGTGGTTTCGGGGGGACACGGTGGGATCGGCAGCTGCTCACGATTCTGCCGTTTTTTCCCAATTCTCCAGCCATATCCGGACTTGTGCATCGGAGGGCATCCGCCAATCACCCCGTGGGGAGAGGCTGACCGTACCCACTTTCGGGCCATCGGGCAGACACGACCGCTTGAACTGATTCGCAAAAAAACGCTTCACAAAGACTCCCAACCAGCGGCGGAGTTCGGCGGGCGCATAATCGCGGTCGAAACGGACATTCTGTGCCAAAAACAGAATCTTTTCGGGCGCCGAACCAAAACGCAGGAAATGGTAAAGAAAGAAATCCACCAATTCGTAGGGTCCGACGGTCGCTTCCGTAGCTTGGGTGATAGCCCCTGTCGTATCGGTGGGTAAGAGTTCAGGGGTAATTTCCGTGCGCACAATATCGAGAAGCGTCGCCCGCGTGGAACCGGCAAACTCATTCTCTGCGGCCCACTGCACCAAAAACTTCACCAAGGTTTTCGGGATACTGGCGTTGGGGTTGTACATGCTCATGTGGTCAGCATTATAAGTGCACCAACCCAGAGCTATTTCTGATAAATCCCCGGTTCCGATCACAAAGCCGCTATTCATGAGAAGTGTTGTTCGTATGCGAGCTTGGGTGTTCTCGAAAGTCAGATCGTGCCGTTTCTCCGGGGGCAAGTGACGGAGTTTTTCGGTGAGCGACTCAACGGTTTCGTGGGTCAGTGATATTCCAAAAGGGCTGTGACCCATCAACCGCATTTGCTCCAAACACAATGGGCGGATGTCGATTTCCCGGATCGGTACGTTGAGAGCAGCTGCCAGGTCGAGGGCGTTCTTTTTGGTGCGTGCGGTCGTTCCGAACCCCGGTAGGGTCAGCGCGAGAATGCGGTTCCGATCGATGCCCAATTGGTCGAAAGTTTTGCAAACAACCAGAAAGGCCAAGGTCGAATCCAACCCGCCGGAGAGGCCGATGGCCACTGGGGGTAGGCCGACGTGCGTTAACCGTTGGGCCAAGGCGGCGACTTGTGTTTGGAAAATGTCGCGGCAACGATCATCCCGTGTCGCAACATCTTGTGGAACAAAGGGATGTGCTTCCACCGGGCGGGCAAGGGCCGGTTGGCGAGCCGTGATTTCCAGATCAAATTCCACCTGCCGGAAACGGCTGATGGCCGGTTCCCAACATCGGCGAGCGTCGTTGAAGCTGGTGGTTTGGACGCGGTCGTGTTGCAGCCGATCCAGATCGAGGTCGGCCACAAGCAGTTGAGCCTGGCGTTGAAAGCGCTGGCTTTCGGCCAAAAGGACGCCATTCTCCGCGATCAGAGCGTGGCCGCCGAAAACCACGTCGGTGGTCGATTCGCCCCAGCCACTGCACGCATACACATACCCGGCGATACACCGCCCTGACTGAGCACACACCAACTGTCGTCGGTAACTGGCTTTGCCGATCACTTCGTTGCTGGCCGAGAGATTCGCCACAACGGTAGCGCCAGCAAGGGCTTGCAGTGAACTTGGTGGTATGGGCGGCCACAGGTCTTCACAAATTTCGACCCCCAAGAGAAAATCGCACCAAGAGCGACACCGGAAGAGGATGTCGGTTCCAAAGGGGACCACTTGCCCCCGAAAGTTCACTTCGCGGAAGGTGGCATTGGGTGCCGGGCTGAAATATCGGCCATCATAGAATTCTTTGTAGTTGGCTAGGTAGGTTTTCGGGACGACTCCCAAGATTCGACCGGCGTGGATCACGGCTGCGCAGTTGAACAGTTGCCCGGCGAACGCCAGCGGCACCCCAACAACGGCCACTCCGCGGTAGATCGATCCACTCTGGCATACCACCTGCTCCAGAGCGTCGGCCGCAGCCTGTTGAAGACTGTGCAGATGGAAAAGATCGTGGCAGGTGTAGCCGGTCAGCCCGCATTCGGGAAAGACAACGACATTGACGCCCCGGGTTTCTGCTTCCGCCAATAACTGGACCGTCTGTTGGGCATTGAAGGGGCAATCCGCGATACGCAAAAGCGGCCGTGCCGCCGCCACCCGTAAAAACCCGTAAGTCTTCATGGTGCCAGTGTATGGAGACGATGCGCCAAGCGTTAGCGAGTGCTTGTGGCATAGACTTTCCAAGGCAAAACGAAGTGCGCTGGCAATGCCGTCTCAGAGCCGATACCTCCGGCTAACTCTCCAGGTCGAGTAAGCCGATATGGCCTCGTTCACTGGAGAACGCCACCGTTAGCCCATCGGGTGAGAATGCGACGTGGTGTAAGGGGCCGATTTTGGGGGCGAATGTTCGGAGTTCGGCCCCGCTTGCAGCGTCCCACAGGCGGATGGTGCCATCGTGAGCAGCCGAGGCAATCAACTGGCCGTTCGGAGAGAAGTCGATGCTCTGCACCTGACCGTTGTGGCCGCGAAACTGCCGCAATTTCCCCGGGAGACGCCGGCCATGTTTTCGTTGCGGTTCCAACATGTCCCAAACCATCACCACTGCGCCGCCGGAGGCTGCGAGTCGAGAACCATCCGGAGAAACCATCAATCCGCGAACAACTCCACGCAGTGCCAAATCGCAATAACAACGTCCGCTCTGCCACGACCACAACTTCACATGCTTGTCGGCTCCGCCGGAAACGAATCCTTCAGGACCAGCGGCCAAGGCCCCGCAAGCATCGTCGTGCCCTTTCACGGATTTTTCCAGCTTCGGGTGGTTCAAATCGACGATGAAGACTCGCTCGGGTATTCCGATTTGCCCCCCGGCGAAGGCCAAGCGACTGCCGTCCCGGGAAATGACCAATACGCCCACCCCGCCGAATCCACGAGGTTTGCGGATTTCCCATTTCGCCCGACCCGTTGTAACATCCCAGGCGCGAAGATGCCGGCTCCATCCACTGGTGATCAAAAGTTGACCATTGGGTGTGAATTGGGCATGCGACAATCCCGTACCGCTCCACCACCACAGTTCGTCGTCGTCGTGGTCGGCTTCTGCATCGACTTCCCACAATGGTTGGCCGGTGTGTAACTCCATGGGGTCCCAGACCTTAGCGTAACAGTCTTCCGAAACGGAGGCCAGCCGTGAGCCATCGGGTGAAAAACACACGACGTTCACACAGGCTTGATGCGGTTGGATGACGATCATGGCCAATTCTCCAACGATCGGCGAATGCCACGATCGTACCCTATCTGCGCGGAATTGTCGCTGTTGGTAGTAGCCGTTCTCGAATTTCTTGCGGTGTAACAAGTTCGTACAGTGTGCCAGTGGCGGCTGTTGGCCCAATCCCCATCAATCCCAGCATTCGAGCGATTGCATATCGTCGGCGGCTGGCCCCGAGCGATTGCGTATCGTCGGCATCCGGCGAACCCTTGGTCCACTGGGGAAGCCCCTGCTGGCGTGAGGATTTGGTGGTCGAACGTGTTGGAGAAGGCAGACAATACTAGAAGGCCACGGGAAGGCCCCTCCCGGGGCCGTTGATTGCGAGGGTTTTCACTGTGGCACAACCATTGATGAACTTGCGAAGGATTGATGAACTTGCGAACGAAGGGGTTAATCCCGGCGAAATTCCACTTCAGCACCCCGGTAAGAAACGCGCACAGACGATTGGGGCTGAGAGAGGGTCGAGAGGGCCACCAAGGCCAAGGCGCCAATGCCCAACGTGGCGACCACCACCCCCAAGGTGGCCGTCAACGTCACACCCCCGGCCGCCAGACACAATCCCGGACACGCCGTACCAGCAACAGCAGGAGTCGTACCAGCAACAGCAGGAACTGCAGGATGCATAACGTAACCCTCCTAAAACTTGGGATGAAGAACAGACACAGCACCGGATTGTCCCGCAAGCTTCCGTTGTGTCTTCTCACAACGGACCGCCGATAGGAACATGCGGTTCGCGCATTTTTTCACCTTGAGTGTCGGCGAACCAAGCCAAGTCATCCCTGCCGTAGCACCGGTTCTGCCGACTTGAATCAATCCAACAACAAACAAGATGACATTGTGGGTTTGCAGGTTCGCCCAGTTATTTGCCTCGCTCTGCCGTCGAGAATCCGGCCAACAAGATGACGTTGTGGGTTAGCAAGTCCGCCCAGGGAGTGAACGGCTCGGGCGACGACGGCTCAAAAGATACCAACAAGAGCAATCCGATGGCACCGTAAGTCCAGACTATGCATCTGTTTCTGGTGGTCGGTGGGGTTCTTACCGACGATTGAAATCGGGTGACATCGCCAACCAGGAAGCCATCAACCATCTGTCCGTTCGCTGGGGTTGGCCAGAAATTTTTTGTTTTTTTTGTCTCGCTTGTCGCTTTTGGAACGAAGTGTATGTTATTAGCTGACGGACTCATCCGTTAATTATCTGTGATGGGGACGGATTCATCCGTTAATGATCTATCGGTGAGGGGTCTTGTCCCCTGAATTCGAATATCAATTAGCGGACGGATTCATCCGTTAATGATCTTTTCGCGGAACTCTTCGATGAGTGTTGGCGAGCATCGTAAACCGGGGCGACCGAAGGACCCCGATTTGGAAGCGCGGCGGAAAGCCCAAATTCTCGACACTGCGGCGCGGGTATTTGCTACCTATGGCTTTGCCAACACCCAGGTGCAAACGATTGCCAATCACCTCGGCGTTGGTAACGGGACGATCTACCGCTATTTTCCGACCAAAGAACAGCTCTTTCTCAGTGCGGTTGAGCGCGGCTTAAGCGAGCTGCAAGCCGAGATGGACGCTGTGTTCGCGCAGCCGCTCGATGGCGTTGCGCTGATTCGTGAAGCGATCCGAACCTATTTGCGCTTTTTCCATCGCCGCCCGGAGATGGCGGAATTGTTCATTCAGGAGAGAGCGGCTTTTCCGCATCATCATCGGCCGTTGTACTTTACGGTCAAGCAGGATGATATCGAAAGCAAACACGCCCAGTTTTACCAACAATTGGTGCAAGCGGGCGTGATCCGCCCGATCCCCCAAGAGCGGCTCTTCGCGGTCATCAGTGACCTGTTGTACGGCACAATTCTGACGAACTTACTGACCAATCGTTCGGTCGATCCGGAAACGCAGGCCGACGATGTGTTGGATGTCATCCTTCATGGCTTATTGGCCGCACCGGCTGAGGAGAAACGATGAATCGATCCGCCTGCTGGATGATGGGCATCGCCGTGGTCGTACTCGCGGGTTGCCAACCAGGCCAGGAAACCCCCACCACCGCCGATACGCCTAAGCCGGTTCCTGTGACAGTGGCTGAGGCCAAGACCGTTACTGTGCGGCGGACCGTGCCTGTGACGGGCACGCTGTATCCGTTTGAAGATGTGTTGTTGGCGCCCCGAGTCGGTGGCCGGGTCGAACGGGTTTATCACGACGTGGGGGATCGGATCGGGCCGGGGGAACTTCTCCTGGAACTTGATGCGTACGAATATCGCTTAGCGGTGGAACAAGCCCGGGCGGCCTACGAAGCGGAGTTACGGCGATTGAAGCTGACGGCTCTGCCGGAGTTAGGCGCGGATTTGGAACAGATCGTCGCCCGCGTCGATACGGTGATCGAAGCGAAAGCCAATCTGGGCTATGCGGAGGCCGAACTGAAGCGGGAAGAGAAGCTCATCGGCGTGGCCGGAGCGGCTCAGGCGTACGATACCGCCGTCAACCGTCTGGCGGTGGCCAAAGCCCGGTTGCAGTTGGCAGAAACCGATGCTCGGGTGATGCTCGCCAACGCTCGGCGTCTGAAAGCAGCCCTGGACGATGCGGAACGCCGCTTGGCCGATACCAAACTGGCCGCCCCCCATCCCGCGGAGTGGAAAGAATGGCTGCAATTGCTCGGCCCCAGCAAAACCCCGTTGCAATATGCCGTGGCTCAGAAAATGGTTTCCCCCGGCGAGATGGTACAGTCGATGCCTGTGACCAACTGCTTCCGACTGGTTATCGATCACATTCTCAAACTGACGGTTGCCGTACCGGAGAAGCACGCTCCTGAGGTCGCGGTAGGCCAGAAAGTCGAAGTCCGTGTGCAGGCTTATGGCGATCGTGTCTTTGAAGGTGTCATTGCCCGGATCAATCCCACGATTGATGTCACATCCCGGACGTTCAGCATCATCATCTACATTCGCAACGGGGATGGGGAACTGAAGGCGGGGGGCTTCGCCACAGCGGAAATCATTACGCGCAATGAAGAAATCGTTGTTGTTCCTCCGGAGGCTTTGGTGCAGTTCGCCGGGGTGAATAAAGTCTTTGTGGTCGAGGGAACACGGGCGCAGGTAGTCGAGGTCAAAGTCGGCACGCGGGAGAAACAGTGGATCGAAGTGATCGGCCTGCCCGCGGGTGCGAAGGTGATTACCAGCGGTCAAACGCAGTTGATTGATGGTTCGCCGATCCGCATCCGCTGAAGTCATCACCGACGTTTGCGGTTTGTTGTTGGATTCGCACAGTCAATTCTCAGTGACTTAGGGCATCCTCCATGGCGATTTGGGATATTTGCATCCGACGCCCGATCTTCACCACGATGCTGATGTTAGGACCGGTGGTGCTGGGTCTGGCATCGTATGGGCGGCTCGACGTGGAATTGTTTCCGAACGTGGATGTACCCGTGGTGGTGGTGACAACCACCCTGCGCGGTGCCGGCGTGGAGGAAATGGAATCGAGTGTGACGCGCCTGGTCGAGGAAGCCGTTAACACCGTCTCGGGCATTGATGAGATGCGTTCCACGACCAAGGAAGGTGTCTCGACTGTGGTGATTGGCTTTAAGCTCGAACGCAATGGCGACATCGCGGCTCAGGATGTTCGCGACCGAGTCTCTACCTTGCTTCCCCGGCTGCCGTACGGTACCGATCCGCCGGTGGTAGAGAAATTCAATCTCGATGCGTCGCCGGTGATTACCATCGCCGTTTCTGGTGGCCCGGGGCGCAAGCTCCGCGAAGTCACCGAAATCGCCAAAAAACAAATCAAAGAAGACCTGGAAGGCGTGACTGGGGTCGGGGCAGTCATTCTCGTCGGTGGGGAGCAGCGGGCTATCAATGTCACGCTCAAACCCGATCGGCTGCGGGCCCATAACCTATCGGCGGAAGATGTCCGCCGGGCTTTGGTGGCCCAAAACCTCGAACTTCCAGGCGGCAAGGTCGATGGCGATTCGATCGAGCAGGGGCTACGGGTCACTGGGCGGATTCAGCGTCCGGAGGATTTCGAGAATATCATCATCACCACCCGGACCAATAGCGAGGGATTAAAAACCCCGGTACGCATCAAGGATGTCGCCACGGTCAGCGACGACATTGAAGAGCCGCGCGGTAAATCCCGGCTCGATGGCAACGTGGCCGTCAGCCTGATCGTTCAGAAGCAATCGGGCGGCAATACCGTCGCGGTAGCGGAGGCCGTGAAGGCACGCCTGGCGAAGATTCAATCCACGCTCCCTGCCGACATCCGAACCGAAATCATCCGCGACCAATCGAAATTCATCAAAGGTTCGATCGAGGAAGTGAAATTTCACCTCGTTTTGGCCGCGGTGTTGGTCGTGGCTACCATTTACCTGTTTCTGCGTAACTGGCGTGCGACTCTGATCGCCGCCACGGCGGTTCCCACAAGCATCGTCGGTACGTTCGCCTTCATGGATGTGATGGGCTTCAGCCTCAACAACATGACTCTTTTGGGATTGATTCTCGCGGTCGGTATTGTCATCGACGACGCGGTTGTGGTGTTGGAAAACGTCTTCCGTCACATGGAATTGGAGGGAACTTCGGGTTGGGAAGCGGCCAGTGTGGCGACCCGCGAAATCGCCTTGGCCGTGGTGGCGACCACGTTGTCGTTGGCGGTCATTTTCGCCCCGATTGCCTTTATGTCCGGTCAGGTAGGCCGCTTTTTCAATAGTTTCGGGTTTGTGGTCGCATTCGCCATTCTGATGAGCATGGTGGTGAGTTTTACCCTCACACCGATGCTCTGCGCCCGGTTGCTCAAGCCGCTGGGAGTTACCCATGGCAACCACTCCACCGCCGCCTCGGGGTTTCTCACCCGCAGTTATGTCGCTATTCTCGGGTGGTCGCTGCGGCATCGCTGGGTCATAGTTCTCTCCACCGTGGCGATGTTCCTCAGTACCCCAGTGTTGTTCCTCATTGTCGGCACCGACTTTGTGCCCAAAGATGACCAAAGTGAGTTTGAAGTTGCTATCACGCTCAAGGAAGGCACGACGCTCAAAGAAGCCGAAAAGCAAGTCGCCGAGTTGGAACAACGCCTCAAGCAAGTCCGGGGCGTGACGAACGTCTTCAGCACCATCGGACCAACCGATGGCCGCGCTCCCAAAGGGCAGGGTGATGTGACCCAAGTGGAAATCTACTGCCGGATGGTGGATTTACGCCAGCGGACGTTTTCCCAACGCGAGGCAATGGCTGAGGCGCGGCAAATTTTCCAGGATTACCCCGATCTGCGCGCTGCCGTTCAAGATGTTAAGCTCTTTAGCTCCAGTGCCTTCAAAAATGCCCAACTCGACCTGAGCATCCGCGGCCCCGATGGCGACAAGCTCGAAGAATATGCCGCGCAGATTGTCAAAAAAATGAAGGCCAACCCCAAATTCACCGACGTTGATACCAACGCCGCCAGCCGCAGCCCCGAATTGCAAGTGCGTATCGACCGGCAACGGGCCGCAGATCAGCAAGTCAACGTCCAAGCCGTGGCCACGGCGTTATCGTTGCTCGTGGGTGGCGAACCGGTCACAAAATACAAAGAAGGCTCCGAGCAGTACGACGTGTGGCTGCGGGCTGCTCTTCCCGGTCGCGATCGCCCCGAGGCCATCAACTCCCTGACCGTCACCGACGCGACCGGGCAATTGGTGGAACTCCGCAGCATTGCTCGGCTCGAACCCGAACGCGGACCCGCTACCATCGAACGCTTCGGCCGTCAGCGGCAAATCGGCATTCAGTGCAACTTCGCTCCCGGAGTGGCTCTGGGTAATGTGCTCCCTGAAGTCCAGGCCTACCTCGACGAACTCAACATGCCACCCGAATACCGCACCGAGTTCCTCGGCGAAGCCAAACTCATGGCCGATTCCAACGCTAACTTCCTGATGGCCTTCATTCTGGCCTTCATCTTCATGTACATGATTCTCGCCGCTCAGTTTGAAAGTTTAGTACATCCCATCACGATTCTGCTGGCCGTGCCGCTGACGCTCCCGTTTGCCCTAATTTCGCTGATGCTGCTGCAAACCCCCCTAGATGTTTACGCGATGATCGGGCTTTTCATGCTCTTTGGGATTGTGAAAAAGAATGGCATTCTGCAGGTGGACTATACCAACGTTTTGCGAGCCCAAGGATTACCGCGCAACGAAGCCATCCTGAAGGCCAACGAAGCCCGGTTCCGGCCCATCATGATGACCACCATCATGTTGGTCGCGGCCATGATCCCCATCGCAACCGGCAGTGGCCCCGGAGCGGGAGCACGGGCGAGCATGGCCAAAGTGATCCTCGGGGGGCAGATGCTCTCACTGCTACTTTCGCTTCTGGTCACCCCAGTGGCCTATTCGCTCTGGGATGATCTGATCGTTCGTGTTGGGAAGATCATGGCGTGGTTCCACCGCGACGCATTACCCCTGGCGATGCCTGTGGATGACGAAGACCAAGTGCTTTCAGAATCAAATGTTACGCCGAAATTGCCACCGACCGTGGCCACCGAAAACCACACAATCCCCACCGCAAACCACACAATCGTCCAAGACACGGCCCCACTGACCAACGGGATTGCGGCCCAACATCCTCATCCTACTCCCACAGGGACATAATCCCTCACTCCGTGAGGACAGTGGCAGCAATGGTCGCTCCATACTCTGCCGTCAGTGACGATGACTGACCTTCTGCCATCAGTGACGATGACTGACCTTGTCGGGGCACGTCATTCGCCCGGGGCTTTGCCCACGCAGCGATGGCGTTGCCATCAGCGACGATGACCTAACTTGTCGTGCCGCTTTTCGGTGGTCCGCGGGGCTGTGACCTGATGGGCCAGCCAGGCCCGCTAGGTTCACCAGGTTTGATATAATTTGCCGTAAAGTCTTATCTCTCATAGACTTGAGTATATTCTGCCAGCCGGTCGATCCAGGTACGGTCGGTGATTTGGGCCTCGCTCGCCCGCCAGACCCAATTGCCGGAAGCGACGCCCGGGGTGTTCAACCGGGCCTCACTGCCCAGTTCGAGAACATCTTGGAGGGGAGCCACAGCCACATCGGCGACCGAAGCCCAACCCGTGCGGATCAATGCCCAGACCGGGTCGCGGGTGGCCTCGGGAACATAGGCTTCATAAGCCCCACGCTCCTCCGCCGTGAGCTTCTCGAACCAACCGCGGGTGGTGTCATTGTCGTGTGTGCCCGTGGTGACCAACAAATTGCGGGAATACCGGTGGGGGAGAAACCGGGCCTCAACCTCCCCACCAAAAGCGAACTGTAACACCCGCATACCGGGCAGATGGAACCGTTCGCGCAATTCGTCCACCTCGGGCGTGATGAAGCCCAAATCCTCGGCCACGACGGGTAGCTGACCCAGCGCTGTACGGAGGGCCTCGAGCAATTCTTCGCGCGGACCGGGCACCCAACGGCCGTTTTCCGCCGTAGCATCGCCGGCCGGGACCGCCCAATAGGCCTCGATTCCGCGAAAATGATCGATACGGACCAAATCGACCCATCGGAGTGTGGCTTGTAAGCGAGCCACCCACCACCGGTATACCGTGCGCCGGTGCGCGTTCCAATCGTAGACCGGGTTACCCCACAGTTGCCCGGTGCGGCTGAAGTAGTCCGGCGGAACTCCGGCCACAAAAAGGGGGCGACGGTTTTCGTCGAGCAGGAATAATTCTGGGTGTGCCCAAACATCGGCGGAATCGTCGGCCACATAGATGGGAATATCGCCTAACAAGCGAATGCCGCGTTGATGGGCCTCGGCGCGGAGCTGGGTCCATTGACGAAAGAAAAGAAACTGCCCAAAACGGTAGGTTTCGATGGCTTCAGCCAGTTTCTCGCGAATTGTGCGAAGGGCGTCCGGGTCGCGCTGGGCGAGGGATTGAGGCCACTGCCACCAGGGCCGGCCGCCCATGTGGTCTTTAATGGCGACGAAAAGGGCGTAATCGTTCAGCCACGCGGCTTCTTGGTCGCAAAAGCTCTGAAATGGCACGCGAAGTGCTGCTGCCGCGCCGGCCCGGAATCGAGCGTAGGCAAGAGCCAGAAGCTGTTTTTTCGCGGCGATCACCGCCGCATAGTGGATCGGTCCTGCGGGGAGTTCGCACGCCGTTACATCCGTCGCCGACACCAAACCCTCAGCAGCCAGAACTTCAGGACTGAGGAAATTGAGATTTCCGGCGAAGGTGGAGGGGGACTGATATGGAGAATCCCCATAGCCGGTGGGCACTACGGGTAACACTTGCCACCAACGTTGCCGAGCGGCCGCCAACGAATCCAGCCACTGCCGGGCACCCGGCCCTAAATCGCCAATCCCAAATGGCCCTGGCAGGCTTGTCAGATGCAATAAGATTCCTGAGGAACGAGCGATCGGCGTGGGGCTGGACATGGGGAACTCCACCAAAAATACAGTAGCACCATCGGTGGCCAAGATCCGGTCCGCTGATGAACCCGCGATGGCCGCGGCCCGGTGGCTTGAAAAACGACTTTTGATGTCAACCTTTCATTCCAAGTAGGATACTGCGATGCCCGACATGGACCCGCGTTGGTATAAGGATGCCATCATATACGAGCTTCACGTCCGGGCCTTTCATGACAGCGTTGGCGATGGCTACGGCGATTTCCGCGGCCTGACACGCAAGCTCGATTATCTCGAAGACCTAGGCATTACGGCGATTTGGCTGTTGCCGTTTTACCCATCGCCGCTGAAGGACGACGGCTACGACATCGCCGATTACATGAACATTCACCCGCAATACGGCAAACTTGAAGATTTCAAGGAGTTTCTCGCCGAAGCGCACAAACGCGGTATTCGTGTGATTACGGAATTGGTGATCAATCACACGTCGGATCAGCATCCCTGGTTTCAGCGCGCCCGCCGCGCTCCCAAGGGAAGCCCTGAGCGCGATTTCTACGTCTGGAGCGATACGCCGGAAAAATACGCCGACGCCCGCATCATTTTCAAGGATTTTGAACCGTCCAATTGGTCGTGGGATCCGGTGGCCAAGCAGTATTACTGGCACCGCTTTTACAGCCATCAGCCCGATTTGAACTACGACAACCCCGCGGTCTGGGATGCGATTCTGCCCATCGTCGATTATTGGTTCGAAATGGGTGTCGATGGGATGCGTTTGGATGCCGTGCCCTATCTGTACGAACGCGAAGGCACCAACTGCGAAAACCTCCCAGAAACCCATCAGTTTCTCAAAGTGTTGCGGCGGCGGATGGAGGAACGCTTCCCAGGGCGAATGTTCCTGGCCGAAGCCAATCAGTGGCCCGAAGAAGCTGTGGCCTACTTCGGCGATGGCGACGAATGCCACATGTGCTTCCATTTCCCCGTCATGCCCCGGCTCTTCATGGCCCTGCACCAAGAAGACCGCTTCCCGATTCTCGACATTCTCGACCAAACCCCGCCCATCCCCGACAGTTGCCAATGGTGCCTGTTTTTGCGCAATCACGATGAACTGACGCTGGAAATGGTCACCGACGAAGAACGCGACTACATGTACCGCGCCTACGCCCAAGATCGCAACGCCCGCATCAACCTCGGTATCCGGCACCGCCTGGCCCCGCTCCTGAAAAATGATCGCCGGCGGATCGAGTTGATGAATGCTCTGCTGTTTTCGTTGCCCGGTACGCCGGTGGTGTACTACGGCGACGAAATCGGCATGGGCGATAACATCTACCTCGGCGACCGCAACGGCGTTCGCACCCCCATGCAGTGGAGCGCCGACCGCAACGCCGGTTTCAGCCGCGCCAACCCCCAGAAACTCTATCTGCCCATCATCATTGATCCCGAATACCACTATGAAGCCGTCAATGTCGAAGCCCAACAAAATAACCCCAGCTCGCTGTTGTGGTGGATGAAGCGCTTGATTGCTCTTCGCAAGCAATTCAAGGCGTTTGGCCGTGGCACGATCCGCTTTTTACGCCCCGAAAACGCCAAAGTGCTGGCGTTTATTCGCGAATATGAGTCGGAACGGATTCTGGTCGTTGCGAATCTGTCTCGCTTTGTGCAATATGTGCAGCTTGATCTGCGCGACTACGCCGGCGTCGTGCCGGAGGAAGTTTTTGGCCGCACCCCCTTTCCGCCGATTGGCGAGTTACCCTATCTGTTGACGCTTTCGCCCCATGCGTTCTATTGGTTCCTGTTGCCGCTGCGGCATCCCAGTGTCAGCATCGATTCCACACCTGTGGAGCGAGCCAGTGAATTGCTTCCGCGCCTGCCCGGAGAACGCCCCGTGGCGGCGTACTTTGATCGCTCCAATTGGGACGATCTGGAAGCGATCATGCCGGACTATTTCCGCCGCCGTGGTATCGGCCACGGTCGCGGATCCCTCACCGCGACGCGCATTCTTGATGTGTTCCCCATCCGAGCCGGCAATGCCGAAGTGTGGTTTTTGATCGTGCGGATCGAATATCGCAGTGGGATTCCAGAAACGATCTCCATCCCCCTCACGTTAGTACCCGAAAACGATTTGCCCCAACTGCTGGGGCCTGTGGAAGAATTCGGTTTTGCCATCGTGCATGGACCCACACCCGGGATTCTCTGCCAAGCGCTGGCGGTACCAACCTGTGCCCGAGCTGTACTCAAGGCGATTCTCACCGGGCGAACAATCAGCATTGGCGATCACGAACTGGTGGCTGTGGCCATGCCCCCCATCGAACGACCCGAGCTGGCAGTACTCGAGGAACTGCCCATTGCCGTTAAGTACAGCGACCGGGACAATACGGCCGTCGTTTACGGAGAATCGTTCGTGTACAAATCGTTCCGTCGAGTTGAAGACGGAATTAATCCCGAGTTGGAAATCGGCCGGGCGTTGACGCAAATGGGCTTCAGTGGGGCCGCCCCCCTGGTGGGCCACTTGGAATACCGCCGCCGTGGTGCTGAAGCCGCAACCCTCGGCGTCATGCTGAAATACGTTGCCAATCAAGGAACCGCCTGGCAGTACACGCTCGATCAACTGAGTGCCTACTTTGAACGCGTTGCCGCCCTGTCGCGCGAAAATCACGCCCCGACACGCGATCCCGCCACGTTGGCCGCGGAAGACACCTGGCACGAGCTGATGGGAACCTACCTTGAGTCCGTCCGGTCGATGGCCCGCCGCACCGCTGAGCTGCATATCGCCCTCTCACAAATTCCCGACCCTAACTTCACCCCCGAACCGTTTGGCAAGCTCTATCAACGGTCAATTTATCAGTCGATGCGCAACCTCACGGGCCAACTTTGCCAACGCCTGACCCGGGAACGGGCTGAGCTGACCGACGAGGCCCGACCCCTGGCCGAACGCTTGGTCGAATACCAAGGCGAAATCCTCAAACGCTTCCGAGCCGTTCTCGACCCCGAATTGGGCGGCTCACGCATCCGCTGCCACGGCGATTATCATCTTGATCAACTTTTGTACACAGGTAAGGAGTTCCTCATCATTGACTTTGAAGGCGAACCGCTGCGCGCCATTGGTGAACGGCGGCTCAAACGCTCGCCGCTGCGGGATGTCGCGTCGATGGTCCGATCGTTCGATTATGCCATGCAAAGCGTTTTGTACGATCTGGCCAGTAGCCGGGGGCGCTCACCCGGATTGATTCGCCCCGAAGATCGCCCCGCACTGGGCAGCTGGGCCATTGCGTGGTATCAACGTGTCGCCGAAACGTTCATCGCCGAATACGTTGCCGCGATGGCTCCCACCGGCCTTCTCCCCAAGGATCAACGCCTCCGCACGTTCCTGGATCTCTTGTTGTTAGAAAAATCGCTCCAAGAGATCGATATCGAGTTGACAAAACGCCGGGAGTGGGTCATAATTCCATTACGGAGTGTTTTGCGATCATTGGATACCGAATCCGTTCAATCGGATATTGCTCTCTAGAAGTATCGATCCACTCCCCGCAGCACCGATGGACTGCCCATCAGCCGTCGCACACTAGATCCTTCCCGAAGTCTGCCGCCCAACCGTTGGACCGCCCATCAGCCGTTGCACACCAGATACTTCTCGAAGTCTGTCGCCCAATTGTATGGATCGTAGCTCACTCCAGTCTAAGCCGGCGATCCGGGCAAACATACTTCGTGAAGGCTTTCACCCGACGGCCTGACGATTCTCGTCACATCCAGCTTCGTCTGGATGGCGAATGGATTTCTCCCACGTTAACCCGGTTTTCATGTCCGGCGCGTTAGTTTAGTGACGCTGTCAATCGATCGCGAGACCAACTGCCCCCTGCCTTGGTGTGGGGCAGCCTGGTTGTTCATGGACGTGGCGAGCCATCACAATTGCTGGGGGCGATGGGGTGAATGGGGCCGCGGTCATGTTGTCTTCGACGGTCCATGTCCGGCGTTTGAATGGGCAATCCCGGAGTTGTGGTGTTGTCCAACCACGCGGTTTCGTCAACTTTGCTCAGGAGAGTCTGTCATGTCACGCTTGACTCGGAACATCCGCCGGCTGACGTCCGGTGGGATATTCGCGGTCGGTCTGGTCGCTGTTTTCGCAAGTTCCGAGGCCCAACGGCTGCCCGCTCAATGGGGTGGCTTCGGCCCCCCTGCCAAACCCGGAGTGTCCATCAACGATCCGCGGGCCTGCAAGGGTTATACGCTGATCGCACCGCTCAATTCGACCAAGGTGTATCTGATCGACCTGGAAGGTCGGGTCGTGAAAATGTGGGAAACCGGGGTGATTCCTGGTGCCAGCACCTACTTGTTGGAGAACGGTCATCTTCTCCGCGCCGGTCATTTGGGGCCGAAGGGCACCATCCCCGGGGCTGCGGCTGGCGGTCGGATTCTCGAATTCAACTGGGATGGCGAGATCGTGTGGGATTTCACCTACGCAACGCCGAAATCACAGCAGCACCACGACATCCACAAAATGCCCAATGGCAACGTCCTGATGATTGTCTGGGACAAGAAAACGAAAGAGGAAGCGATCGCCGCCGGACGACGCCCGGATACCATTCGGGGCGACTTCCTGGCCGATGCTATCATCGAAGTCAAACCCACAGGCAAGAAAACCGGCGAAATTGTTTGGGAATGGCATGCGTGGGATCACCTCATTCAAGACTACGACAAGACGAAAGCCAACTACGGGAATGTTGCGGCCAAACCCGAACGGATCGACATCAACTTCGGCTCCGGCATGATGGCCGCGATGATGGCTAAGAAGGACGACCTCGACAAACTCAAGGACCTCGGTTACGTCGGCGGCGGACCTGCGCCCAAAGGCCCCTTCGCTGGGATCGCCCCGGATTGGATGCATTCCAACAGCATCACCTACAATCCGGAACTCGACCAGATCATGTTGAGTGTCCATTCGTTCAACGAAATCTGGATCATCGACCATAGCACCACGACACAAGAAGCCGCGGGCAGTACGGGAGGCAAATACGGCAAAGGTGGCGACCTCTTGTACCGTTGGGGTAACCCGAAAGCCTATCGCCACGGCACCAACGCCGACCAGCGCCTCTTTGGTCAGCACGATGCCCACTGGATTCCCAAAGGCTACCCGGGCGCGGGCAACGTCCTGATCTTCAACAATGGCAGCGGCCGGCCGGGGGGCATGTATTCCTCAGTGGATGAAATTGAACTGCCTCGAGATGCCGGTGGCGGATACATTCGCAAACCCGGACTACCCTTCGGCCCAGATAAACCCCGATGGAGCTACACGGCCGAACGCAAAAGCGATTTCTTCGCTATGGTCATCTCCGGGGCGCACCGCCTGCCCAATGGCAATACCCTGATCTGCTCGGGGACCAACAGTACGGTGTTTGAAGTCACCCCTCAAGGCCAGACCGTATGGCGGTTCGTCAACCCCAACCGCTTCAACTTCGGTGGTGGCGGTGGTTTTGGTTTCTTCGGCCCTCCGCCGGGCGAACTTCTGCCACCATTTGTCCAAGACCAACTGCAACTGACCTCGGAGCAAAAGAAGCAGCTGGAAGCCTTACAACAAGAGATCAACGCCCAACTCGAAAAGCTTCTGACCCCCGAACAACTCCAACAGGTCAAGGACCTGCGCCAACGCCGACCCGGTGGCGGAGGAGGCTTTGGGGGCGGAGGCGCCGGCGGACTCTTCCGCGCGTATCGCTATGCCGAAGATTACCCGGCGTTTGTGGGCAAAAACCTCCGACCTGGGAAAAGAATCGAAGAACTGATCGGAGCCAACTGAATCCCCTCGTTGGCTCCGTAATGCCGAAAGGTAGCCGATGAATTCGTTGGTACGCTGGTGGCTGCTGACGGGCCTGGGCCTGGTGCTTACGGCGGAATCGGCTTGGGCCTACATCGGCCCAGGGGCTGGATTTGCCGTGGGCGGCTCGTTTCTGGTCATGTTCGCTGCGGTCTTTTCGGCTGTGGCGATGGCCCTTTCATGGCCCATCCGGTGGCTGTGGCGGCTGGCTTTCCGCAAACGGCCGCCACAACGACCGCGTTTCCAGCGGGTGGTGATTCTGGGCCTCGACGGACTTGACTACGGCTTGACCGTCCGCTGGCTGCAGGAGGGGAAACTGCCCCATCTGGCCAAGCTGCAACAACAGGGTTGCTTCCGGCCCTTGGGCAGTACCTTGCCTCCGATCTCGCCTGTGGCCTGGTCCACCTTTCAGACCGGGACCAATCCCGGCAAACACAATATTTTCGACTTTCTGGTGCCCGACGAGCGAACTTATCAGCCGAAGCTCAGCTCGGTGGAAGTCCGGCCACCACGGCGAGCTATTCGACTCGGTCCGTTGCGCGTTCCGCTCGGTCCACCGGAGGTCCGGTTGCTTCGCAAAAGTCAACCATTTTGGGCCGTGTTGAGCCATTACGGTATCTTCAATTGTGTTCTGCGGGTTCCGATCAGCTTTCCTGCGGAGAAACTCCATGGCGTGCAGTTGTCGGCCATGTGCGTACCCGACATCCGCGGTAGCCAGGGCACCTTCTCGTTGTTCACCACTCGGCCGCACCACGGGGAAACCACAACCGGTGGTGAGGTCCAAATAGTCAAGCGGCATGGCAACGTTGTGCGGGGGGAATTGGTTGGCCCCGATCACCCCCTGCGGTCTGATCGCGGCCCGCTGAAAGTTCCCTTCACCGTTTTCCTTCACGACAACAACCGAGCCGAATTACACATCGACGGAGCGACCTACGAACTCCGCGTGGGGCACTACACATCATGGGTGCCCGTGTGCTTTCGGACATTTCCGCGTGTGAGAGTCCACGGTGTTTGTCGTTTCCTGCTATTAGCGACACAACCGGACTTTGAGTTGTACGCCACACCGGTTCATATCGATCCGGAGAAGCCCGCTTTGCCGATTGGCTACCCCGCGGTGTATCCAGTTTATCTGGCCAGCAAACAAGGTTCCTACGCCACGCTCGGTTTGGCTGAAGATACCTGGGGGTTGAACGAACAAGTTCTGACCGATGATCATTTCCGGCAGCAGTGCCTGGATACCGATCGTGAACGGGAAGAGATGTTCTTCGATGCTTTGGAGAAGGTTTCGCATGGATTGTGTGTATGCGTGTTCGACGGTAGCGACCGCCTGCAGCACATGTTCTGGCGTTACCACGACGCACAGCATCCCGCTCGACCGGCGGATGTTCCCCCGGACCACGCCGCGGCGATCGAGGACCTGTACCGGCGGATGGATGCTCTGGTGGGCCGTACGATGGCTCGCTGCGACGGCTCCGATACACTGCTTATGGTCCTGTCGGATCATGGCTTCACCACGTTTCGCCGGGGCGTTGATCTGAACCGCTGGTTGGAAGAAAACGGTTATCTCGTAGTGGATGACGCTCGGCGCAACGAAGATTACTTGGCCGGTGTGGATTGGTCGCGCACACGAGCCTTTGCCCTCGGGCTGACCGGCATCTTCATCAATCTTCAGAACAGATTTGCTCAGGGTATCGTGGCGGAGGGTGGCGAAGCGGATCAACTCCGCGCTGAGTTGGCCGAGAAACTGGCCACACTGACCGATCCCAGCAACGGCCAACGCGTCTTTCGCCGCATCTATCAGGCGCAGAAAGCCTATCGCGGCGGTTACGTTCGTCAGGCACCCGATCTGATCCTGGGTTATGAAAGTGGCTACCGGGTGTCGTGGGATGCCGCCGTGGGCCGTACAACCACCGCGGTTTTCCACAACAACACCAAAGCCTGGAGTGGCGATCACTGTGTTGATCCTTCGGTGGTGCCGGGCATTCTCTTTTGCAACCAACCGATCCGGGAGGAGAACCCGCGGCTGTTAGATATTGCACCCACCATTCTGAATGTCTTTGGTGTCCCCGCTCCCGACTATATGGATGGCCGCGTTCTGGAAGTGGGTACACCTGCGGTGGTTTCTCCCACCAGTTGAGGGTGTGACAAGAGGGTTATGCATTCTAGGCTAGGCGTTGAGAACGTGAAATCATGGCGGAATTGAACAACAAAACACTGTCGCGACGGAGCTTCTTGAAACGTACCGTCGCGATCGGCGCGGGGGTGAGTGTCGCCGGAGCTGCCGGGGCGGGCCTCTACTTGGGCAGTGTCAACCGCGTGTCGCGGGCTGCCGGTAAGAAAGTCATCATCATCGGCATCGACGGCATGGACCCACGGTTGTCGGAACAGATGATGAACGACGGTCAGCTACCGTACTTGGCGAAAATGCGCGCGGCCGGCGGTTTTCGCCCGTTGGGAACGAGCATTCCGCCGCAAAGCCCCGTGGCATGGGCCAACTTTATCAATGGAGCTGGCCCGGGTTCCCACGGCATCTTCGACTTCATTCACCGTCATCCCGAAAAGCCTCAAGCGCCGTTTTTCTCCGCCGCGGAAACGGTCGCTGGCGAAGGTGGTTGGGAAGTGGGGGAGTTTAAGATACCGCTCGATTTTTGGCCCTTTCGCCATCAGCCGCCCAGAACGGAACTTCGTCGCCAGGGGATACCATTTTGGGACTATCTGGACGAAGCTGGTGTACCATCCACGTTTTACGACTTGCCGTCGAACTATCCGCCATCACCGTCGAAATGTGGACACCACCGCTGTATCTGCGGCATGGGCACACCCGATGTTCTTGGCAGCTATGGGACGTACCAATATTTCGCCGAAGACAATCCGCCCGAGCCGGTCCACGAGGGGGGGGGCAAGCGTTTTCCCCTCAGATTCGTCAATGATACTGCGCAGATCAAGTTGCTCGGGCCAGAAAACAACTTGCTGCGGAAACCGGAATCAACGCTGGTCGAACTTACCATTCACCGCGACACTGCTGCCAATGCCGCGGTCATTGAGATGGGGCAGAAGCGGATCGTGTTGAAAGCGGGGCAATGGAGCCGCTGGGTCGATCTGACGTTTGAACTGCGCACGCCGTGGTTTTTACCCGGCCGATCCGTTCGCGGTATCGCCCGCTTCTACCTGCAGGAGGTCGCGCCGAACTTTCGCTTGTACGTCAGCCCCATCAATATCGACCCGCGTGCTCCAGCGGTGTCAATTTCCGAACCGTCGTCGTTTGTCACCGACGTGGCAAGGAAAATCGGGCCGTTCTACACGACCGGATTTCAGGAAGACCACAAAGCCCGCACCAACAAAATCTTCAACGATCAAGAATTCATCCAACAAGCTACCCTCGTTCTCGAAGAGCGCTTCCGCTTGCTCGAATACGCCATCCAGAACTACGACGATGGATTGTTGTTCTTTTACTTCTCCAGTAGTGATTTGCAGTCTCATATGTTCTGGTGGAGCGACCACGAACCCCATCCGTCGCGGTCGCCGGAAGAAGCTGCATTTTACTTCAACCACATCAAACGATTGTACCAACAACTCGATCGTGTCATCGGCGACATCATCGACCGCTACGGCAGTGTGGCTACGATCATCGTGATGAGCGATCACGGCTTTGCGAATTTCGGTTGGCAATTCAATCTCAATTCATGGCTGCGTGATTTTGGCTATCTCAACCCGGTGGAATGCCCGTCGATCCTGTCGGAGATCATGGATTGGTCGCGGACGAAAGCCTATGGTCTGGGTATCAACGGCTTGTATCTGAACTTGAAGGGCCGCGAGCGCGAAGGCATCGTCGAACCGGGGGCCGAAGCCGAGGAGCTGATCGAAGCCCTCACTCAAGGCTTGCTGCGGGTACGCTGGGGCGACCAACCCGTAATCCGTAACGTCTATCGCGCTTCCGAGGTCTATCGCGGCGAGGCGATGGCCCTGGCTCCCGATCTGATCATCGGCTACCATCGCGGTTTTCGGGCTTCGTGGGCCACCTGCTTAGGTGATCTCGAAGCCGATGCCATTTCGCCCAATCTCGAAGCGTGGAGCGCCGACCACTGCGCAGATGCACTCGAAGTGCCCGGGGTCCTCTGGTGCAATCAACCAATCCGCAGTGACAACCCCAGCCTGGTCGATATCGCGCCCTCAATCCTGGCACTCTACGGCCTACCGACGCCCCCGACCATGACAGGCCGCAACGTCCTAGGTTGAGAACCATCGGCAGGCGAACGGCAAACGGTATTGACATTCTCGACGGAGGAATCATCTCATGCCGAAAGTCCACATCGAATCCGCACTCTACGAGCGTGCCCGAAAAGCGGCCGATGCGATCGGTTACAGCAGCCTCGAAGAATTCGTGGCCCATTGCATCGAAAACGAACTGAAAAAACTCAACATCGAAGAAGCGGAAAAACACGTGACGAATCAACTTCGTGGACTCGGGTACATCGAGTGATGAATACTCTGACCACGGTTGTTGTTGCGTTCAATACGCTGGCCAATGCCCTGGGACAGCTCCTTACTCCCATCGCTTGGCTCCCGGATTGGCTCTCGCTGACACTCATCGCCGGACTGACCGGTCTTGGAATGCTTTTGGCTTTCAAGTATACATCTAACCAGCGCGCCATAGCCCAAATCCGCCGCGACATTCGGGCCAACCTCCTGACCATCAGGCTTTTCCGAGAGAACTTGCGAGTGGCTCTCACGGCGCAGGCAAGGCTGATAGTTGCAGCGCTACGGCTCTTGGGACACGCCCTGATTCCCATGGCCGTGCTGACCGTGCCGATGATCTTTCTGCTCGCCCAGCTAGCGCTATGGTATCAGTTGGCGCCCCTCCCCGTTGGCGCAGAAACCGTTATCACCATCACCCTGGCCGGTCCCACAGAAACGCCACTGCCGGTGGTGATACTCCTTGACAACGACGCGATTGAAGATGTCTCAGGTCCGGTGCGGATCACAAGCCAGCGGCAAGTGTGCTGGTGCATTCGCGCCAAACAACCCGGCTATCACACTCTGCAATTCGACCTGGAAGGTCAACGCTACGAGAAACAGATCGCTATCGGTGAAGGCGTGATGCGCGTCAGCCCGCAGCGACCAAGTCGCCATTGGTCCGAGGTGTTGCTCTACCCCTGGGAAACGCCCTTCCCGCGGGAATCGCTCGTACAAGCCATCACAATCGAACATCCCCAGCGTAGTTCCTGGATCGCCGGAACGGATTCTTGGATAGTGTACTGGTTTCTCATTTCCCTCGTTGCCGCGTTCTGCTTGCGTGGTTTTCTGCGCGTTCACATCTGAGAGGTGACCACCATGACCGACGCCATCATCATCGTCTCGGGTCTACCCCGCTCGGGGACTTCGCTCATGATGCAACTGCTCGCCGCGGGGGGAATCCCCACCCTCACGGATCACATCCGCACCCCCGATCCCGACAACCCCCGTGGCTACTACGAATTCGAACGTGTCAAAAAAGTCAAGACCGACAGAACTTGGTTGCCAGACGCGCGCGGCAAGGCGGTAAAGATGGTGTCTCAACTGCTCTTCGATTTACCGACCGATGAGAACTATCGTGTGTTATTCATGGAGCGCGATCTGGACGAAGTTCTGATCTCGCAAGAGAAAATGCTCGCCCGGTTAGGGCGCCCGGCTGCGAACCGCCACGAGCTGAAACAAGCCTTTCTCTGGCATCTGAACCGCGTACACAAGTGGCTGTTAGAACAACCGAACTTCGCGGTACTGCGGGTGGCTTATGCCGATTTGGTGACTCATCCCACCGAACAGATCGCTCGGGTGAACGCTTTCCTGGGTGAACGCTTAGATGAACAACAGGCGGCCGCGGCGGTCGATCCGACACTTTACCGCAATCGGAAGACCCGCGAAGAGACATAAAAGGAAGAAACGTGAAAAGCTGGCCGAAAGATGACTCCGTTTGTAACAAATTAGGATAGTCGGGCTTTAATTATTATAAAATTCATCAGCGATATCGTATTTTGCATTTGCAAAGATCACTAATGTTATCGGAATAGTCGGGTATTTCACTAACGTTGTGTCGGGTGGATTGTCACAGAAAATGTCGATAACGTTTTGTGGCAGAAAATGTTGATAACGTCGATTCGATTAGTCGTGTATGTCTGATCTGCCGCGACTGGACTTGGCCGCGTTTTCCCCCGCCAGCCGCTGGTTATTGCGGCGTGTGCCGGCGCTCGACTCACTGCGAAATTACCGTCGCAGCGACTTCATCCGAGACCTGACCGCTGGTATCACCGTGGCCACAGTCGCGGTGCCGCAGGCGATGGCCTACGCACTTCTGGCTGGGCTGCCGCCCCAATATGGCTTGTATACCGCCATTGTGATGACCGCGGTGGGGGCATTGCTCGATTCTTCGCGGCAATTGATCAACGGCCCCACCAATGCCATCTCGATTGCTCTGCTGAGCGCCTTGGTGTTTATCCCTGAGGCGGACCGAATTCCAGCCGCGATCGCGATGGCCTTTCTGGTCGGTGCTATCCAATTGAGTATTGCTTTTCTCAAGCTGGGGGATCTGACGCGCTTCGTGTCTCACAGCGTGATTGTGGGGTTTACGCTGGGGGCGAGTACCCTTCTGATCCTCGACCAAACCAAGCACTTATTTGGGTTGACAGCCCGCGGTGAGCCGCACGATCACTTCCTGACACGTTTTTGGCTTACGATCGCCAGCGGTTCGGTTCACCTGCCCACTCTTGCTGTGGGTGTTGGTACTATCGTTTTGGTCGTTTCGATTCGTCGCTTCAATAAGTCGCTGCAACGCCGGGGCTTCCGCTTTCCGATTCCACAACACTTGGTCGCTGTGTCGCTGATGGCCTTGCTCGTGTGGGCATGCGCCTTGCATGAACGCGGCGTGGCCATCGTGGGCGAGGTGCCCTCGTCGCTGCCGGCATTCCAATTTCCTGAATTGAAGTGGGATCAGACACGGCAGTTGATGGGCAGTGCGTTCGCGATTGCCGTATTGGGATTACTCGAAGCGATTGCCATGGCCAAGGCGATTGCCGCCCGGACCCGTCAAAAACTCGACATCAACCAACAATGCTTGAGTGAGGGGGCTGCGAATCTGGCCGGCAGTTTCTTCCAATGCTTCCCAGGTTCAGGCTCCTTGACACGCTCGGCTGTCAATCAGCAAGCCGGGGCGGTCAGCCAATGGTCGGGTGTATTCGCTGCTTTAACGGTGGCCGCCACGGTGGTTGCCTTGGCTCCCTTGGCCAGTTTCATTCCGCGGGCGTCGTTGGCGGGGTTATTGATCCTCGCTGCGTATCGGATGATCGATGGCCGGCAATTGTTGTTTCATTTGCGGGCCACACGGTTCGATTTCGGCGTTGTTTTGGTCACAGCGTTGGCGGCCGTGCTGATCTCGATTGAATTTTGCATCGTCATTGGGGTGTTCATGTCGTTTGTACTGTATGTGCCGAAAGCGGCGCAAGTGAAGTTACACCCCCTGGTCATCACGCCCGAAGGGGAACTGCGCGAAAAACTACCTCATGATACCGTACACAAACGCGTGGTGTGTTACGAACTGGATGGAGAATTGTTTTTCGGTGCCGAGGTGGATTTTGCGAAACATTTGGAAGCAATCCGTGATGCCGCCACAGGCGATGTTCGCGTCGTGCTGCTCGTGCTGCGACGTGGACGCAACGCTGATGCGGCCTTTTTGGCACAGCTCAGAGAATTTCATGCAGTTCTGCAAGCCCGTGGTATCGCGGTGATCCTCAGTGGTGTTCCACCCGAACTGAGGGCCGCCTTAGCCAACACGGGGTTATTGTCCCTCCTTGGAGCGGATCGTGTGTTCACCGACTCTCAGGGTGACCGAGCCACCGACACACCCGCGGTGGAGCATGCGTTTCGCCTGTTGGCCGAGCTGCTCGAGAATACCTCGCCTTGCGCACCTGCGACAGCCGCTCGGCCCGTGGTTGATCCAGATGCGCTGTTGCGAGACCAGGTCGAGAATTCGCCGTATTGCTCCTCAACCCCGCAAGGTTCTCTCCGATGAACGAATACCTCCCTAGCGACCGTCGCGGCCTGGTTGTCTCGCTGTGGATACCACTGCGTAAGCAGCTGAGGTTGGACTCACCGACCAAGCCATCGGAGTGAAGGCTGTTGCAGCGACCGATGCGCGGGTTATCATCTGGCGGAAATTGCCAATAACAACAACCGGCGTATGGAGGAAGTTGCAGCGACCGATGCGCGGGGCGGTCATCTGGCGTCACCGATCGCCGATTTCATACGCTCTGCCAGCCAGGCCCATAAGCGATCAGCGCCACGAAAATGAGAAATGATGAAAGAACTCAACAACCCTGTTGAAACTCGGACTTCGAACCATATCCTGGAATAACGCTGGACGGTCCAAAGGCATACCGAGAAATCAGCCGAACTGTCACCATGTTTTGCGGGGCCTGCTATCAGCGCCATTCACTGGATGACGCTTGGGGCGTTGTCCCGCAACCTTTCTTGCCGGTCGCCGACACCGGTTTCACCTGATGGCCGAGTCTGTAATCGCGGTCTTGCGCCGGGATTACCTTTGAAACGGTCTGTTTCCTACCTGCCCCACAATCTTGCTCAACCGAGACCGGTTGGGCACTAATCTTCCAGAATATCTGATGCGCTTATGATCCGTGGTCTCGTTGTGCTTACGGCGACAGCCTGGCTCGTCGGTTGTGCTTCATCGCGTTCGGAAAGTGACATCGAACGCGGACGGCTAGCAGTCTGCGCCGCTTTGGAGGCCTGGAAAGCAAAAGAACCCGCCGCACAGCTTCTCAGCCGACCCGAGCCGATCGACTTTGTGGAGGAACTGCAAACCACGCACCAGTTACTCGATTACAGTCTGGTGGGCGTGGATAGCTCTGACAAAGATGTGCTTCGCTACACCGTGACACTGAAACTGATCGACAAGAAGGGCAAAACCTCCACCCGCGAAGCCGTGTATGCGGTGGCATTGCGTTCGCCCATCGCGATCACACGCGATCCGTACTACTGAGACGCCCGATTTAGTCCCCCTCCGCGGTCGTTGCCGCGATCGTGGAGTTCCATCCTGGAGAGGTTGATATGGTGCGACGCTTAGCTCACTTCTGGGGTTTCACGTTAATCGAGTTGTTGGTGGTGATCGCGATCATTGCGATCTTGTTAGGGTTATTACTTCCCGCTGTGCAGAAGGTGCGGGAGTCGGCCGCGCGGACACGCTCCTTGAATAACTTGAAACAACAATCCTTGGCTTTGCGCAGTTTTGAGTCAGCGCATGACATCACCCCGCCGATGTTTGGAGCCATCAAAAGTAGTGGCGTGAGTGGTTCCATCTATTATCATCTGTTGCCGCACCTGGAACAAAACGCTCTGTATAATCTCGGGCCAGATGCGGCACGCTCGCAACCGCTGAAAGTGCTTCAGCATCCGGCCGATCCGACCATGCCTGCCGATGGGGTGTTCCATTTGCCGATCAATGCACCATCGTGGGCCGCCTCCACGGGAACCCTCAACCCTTATCCCGCGTGGGCCAATTCGGCCAATACCATCTGGGGCCTCAGCAGCTATTCTGCCAATTGGCAGGTGTTCGGCGATCAAGGGACACGTCTGACCAGTATTCAGGACGGCCTGTCGAACACCATCATTTTTAATGAAAAGTATGCTGTGGCCCAGCGGCCCTCGGGCAATCCGCGTTTTGGGGCCACCCTGTGGGGTTACGGTGTCGATCCGCGCACGATTCCCAACGATTTCATCCCCCCGCTGACACCGGGACAATATCCCGGAAATGCCCAGTGGGCCAACGGACTTGTTCCCGAATCGCTGTATGTCAACGGATATTGGCCGCGGAGCGGCTTTGTCAATCGTGGTGGCCCCGTCCCGACCGCGTGGACCGGTAGCGAACCGTGGATGTGCCGCTGCATGCTTCGTCCCGAATTTGCCCCGCCGGTGGATAATGTCCATTGCCTGAAATCGCAAAGTATTTCACCCGCGGGGATTCATGTGGCCTTTGCTGATGGTTCGGTGCGTTTCATCCGCAATAGTGTAGACGATCCGCGCTGGTCCGCGGCCGAGACCCCAGCCAATGGTGAAGTGCTCTCGCCCGATTGATCGGATTTTCGGGTTGGGAAGAGCACAACGGCATCCGGCGGTTTGGGAAGCGGAGTCGCCGGATGCCGTTGGTTCACGGGCACGGGTGTTCCGACGGCGATCGTGCCAGGAGCCACCGCGTCAGCGCTGCGATCAGTCGTGGGGTGTGGCTGGCTTTTCCAAGGGCTTCAGCCAGAGGAACAAACCGACGATCAGGGCCAACCCTCCGAGCAACACAACCCCGGGTGGTACCCCCCATGCGGCTGGCACATACCCACACACTAGTGCCAGAGCAGCCACCAACAGCGCATACGGCGCTTGCGTGCGGACGTGCTGAATGTGATCGCAACCCGAGGCTGCCGAACTGAGAATTGTGGTGTCGGAGATCGGGGAACAATGGTCGCCAAAGATCGCCCCATCTAACACCGCGGCCAGGGTTATAGACGTTACCAATCCGTAGGCGCAGCCATCCAGTCGGTGCGCAATGGGGGTCGCCACGGGAATGAGAATCAGCATGGTCGTCCAGCTTGTGCCAGTGGCAAAGGCGGTGGCCCCGGCCACTATGAACACCAAGGGGGGAAACCACAAGCCTGAGATGTTTTCCCCCACCGCGGCCCCCAAGAATGCACCCGTTTGCAAGTTATCGCAAACATTCTTGAGGGACCACGCCAAAAGCAGAATCAACGCCGGGAGCCAACTGGCTTTGGCCCCCCGCAATGCTGCCCGAAGCAAACGGTGGATGGGCACACGCCCCAATCCCCTGCCGCAGCTGATCGCCAACAAGAAACTGACCGCACCGGCGCTGGCCAAGGCCAAACCCAGGTCTTTTGGGACCAGTAACACTTCTTGCCAACTCGTCACACTCCAGAAGGCGTGCGGCTCATTCCAGAGCCGAGCGAATCCGAACACATCCAACCACAATGCGGTGAACAAGGTCAGCAACAGCCCCAATAAGGGAATCACTCCCGTGGCCGCGTAGGGCCGGGCGCGGTGGTCGGTATCCACGACCGGCGCGGCGAGTGAGCTAACCATCGGTGGTTCACCGCGGCGGGCGCGTCGTTCGGCCAGGGCCATAGGACCAAAGTCCTTGCCGCTCAAGGCGTTGGCGAAAATGAACATCACCACAAACAAACAATAAAAACGGAACGGCAGGGCTTGGAGAAACAGCGTGTAACCGTCGTATCCCAGGTGGAGGGCATCGGCCTGTTGTTGGAAAAGAGCCACTTCAAAGCCAATCCAGGTACTGACCAGCGCCAGTCCGGCGATCGGGGCGCTGGTAGCATCGACGAGAAAGGCGAGTTTTTCGCGGCTGATGCGGTGGCGGTCGGTCAGGGGCCGCATGGCATGCCCCACGAGCATACTATTGGCGTAATCATCGACAAATATGACCAACCCGGCTAGGGCTGTAGCGGTTTGGGTGGAACGCACCCCCCGGGCCAAGCGTGCAAAACGCTGGATAATCGCTTGTAAGCCCCCCGAGACCACAATGACCATGATCGTGGCCATCATGGTCATCACGAACACCATGATTTTCACATTGTCCCATTCGATCACGAGTTGATGGGTGTCGTTCCGACGGACAAGTGATTGGCTCACAAACAGACCGGCTTCGCGAAGGCCGCTAGCCCAGGCGGCCAAGTGGGTAGAGTTTGTGGGAACATGCACTAACAGCCCACCGAGCAGCACCGCTAGCCCCAGGCTCACCAGAACGCGGTGGGTCATGAGGGCCAGCACGACTGCCACAAGCGGCGGAACCAAGGAATACCAAGCAGGAGTGACCGCGCCGGGGAAAACGCTGGCCGCTGCCAGTGCCACACCACACAACACCAAAACCCCCACGGCAGATCGCGACCGTGGGTTACGTTCGGACATGCGCAGCTCCGTCACAACGTCGATAATCAGGCCAGTGTCTGAGCGTCAAGCCGTTTTTTCAGCATACCGCGGTGTCCATCGCCTGTACAATCGCGCCTTCTTTTGGTTTGGTATTGTCGCACCGCGGTGGGGGGGGAACGCGAGTCTAAAAGTCAGGTAAGACTCTAGGATACAGGTAATTTGTTCAGTTCTGCCACCAGCGAGCGCAGAAATGGCTCCGCATCGCTGACAATACCCACCGTTTGCGTGCTGCCGCGATCCATCAACTTGGTCACCGTGGCCGGGTTGATGTCGATGCAGGCAACTTTCACCCACGCCGGTAAGAGATTGCCGACGGCGACCGAGTGCAGCGTGGTCGCCACCATCAGGCAGAAGCCGACACCAGGAATGAGCCGCCGCATGGCATCTTGAGCGGCAAGTGTATCCGTGATGACCTCCGGCAGAGGGCCATCGTCGCGGATGCTTCCGGCTAGTACAAAGGGCACTTGGCGTGTGACACATTCATACATGATCCCGCTGCGCAAGCGGCCTTGCTCGATGGCATTTTTGATTCCGCCCAAACGCCGGATAGTGTTGATCGTGCGGAGATGATGTTCATGTCCTTCGTCCGTCGGTAAGCCCTGATCGAGCGAAACGCCCAGGCTTGTCCCGTAGAAGGCTTGTTCAATATCGTGGGTGGCCAGAGCATTGCCGGCGAAGACGATGTTGATGTCCCCGGCGCGGATGAGTTGAGCCACCAGTTCCCCGCCGCCGGTGTGAACGACCGCCGGCCCCAACACAGCCAGGACCTTCTCCCCCGCGGCGCGCGTTTTACGAATTGCGGTGGCGATTTCCCGCACACTCACCGCCTTGGGTCGTTCACTGGAAACCGGGCTGGACATGAACTCGAACAATTCGTGCCTGCGCATCTCGGCTTCGGGCGGGAAAACCCGCGTCCCTTGCCGACCGATGACAATGCGATCACCGATTTTCACTGCGGTCATGGGAATGCAGCGAGCCGCCGGACCGTCCGGGTCTACCAAAATCCCACAATCCATTTCTTGATCTTCCACATCGATCCATTCGCCGGCGAGCTTGATCTGCGTGCGGAAATTCGTGGTGCAGTAAAACCCATCCGGGAAGGCACCATTCATGTCGGCGATAGCGATTTGGCAATCGCTGGGATGGGCAGGGACAGCCCCATGAGGATGAATTTCGGCCAGAATCGCCTCCAACTGCTCGGCACTGTCGGCCTGAATTTCAATCCGGGCATAGCTGGTGTCGTCTTGGCGTTCGCCTAGGCGGAGGGTTTCGATGTGGTAGCGCCCGCCGCGGGAGAGTATGGCGTCGAGAACTTTGGGCAATAGCAGCGAATCGATAATATGCCCGGTCATTTCCACAAATTCCACATGCGCAGCCGACATAACACGAACCTCCCCGAGGGTCTTACTCTCTTGATACTTGGTCGGATGAAGGTCATCTACCGTCATTCGCGTCATGTAGGGGCTGAGGAATCCCTGTCGGGCAGCCTTCATGGGTGAAAAAACGACGGTGGAACGCAACGGGCCACTCGACGAGTTGACCTTGGTTTTTTTTCCGCTAAAGTGAAAAAGGAGAATGGGTGATTGGGGAATACAGGGTGATATCGGCCCTATTCCCGCCATTCTCGCTACCCAGTGATGGTGGCCGTAGCTCAGTTGGTTAGAGCGCCAGATTGTGGATCTGGATGTCGCGGGTTCAAGTCCCGTCGGTCACCCTCTCATGCCAAGCGCCTGATGTCACCCGTTGCCGCAAGGCAGCGGTTTTTTTCTCGGTCAATTTTTTCTCGGTCAACTGACCATCAGTTGCGAGGGACAGGGCGATTGATCTTTTCGCCCCTGAGTTCCAAGTCGGCCACCGAAATGGTGGTGAACCGGACGACCCTTCGCAATGCACCCCGCTGACGACTCCTGGCCCTTCATTGATCCCTAAGACGATGTCGTTGTGCTGAGGAACTTTCAGGAACTGCACAAGTGCCACGGTTGCCAGTTGGCCCCAGAGCGATCATTGGCTCCTCGCCCAGACCCCGCGGGTCTCCGGTTTTCCTGGCCACAATGCCCCCAGAAGTGCAGCATGGCCAACTCATCAACGGGTCCGTTGCAGTCCTACTTTCCGCAGACTTGAATTTGGTACACTGGTAAATCGTCTCCTTCGATGATCGGCTACGTTTTAGCTCCCACCGTCCGCAGTCAGGGCCGTGTGCTGGTCCGAGAAAACCGAAGGCTCTTGAATCCCTCCCAGGTGTGATGTATGATGAATCGTATGTTCATTATTAAAAGAGAATAATGGAGAAATCTCCATCCTCCACCGTGCGAGACATAGCGCATGATCATCTCTGACACAATTCGGCTCAATGCCCATCTTGTGGATCACATCATGAAAGGAGTGCCTCATCCAGAAGAAGACGTGGCTGACGTTTTGTTTTTAGAGTATGAGAACATCATGACCTTTCCTTGCGGCTATCTGATCTACGGCTGGGCCTGCGGTCTGCCATCAACCGGTGAAGCCGGCGATGCATTTTCTGAAGTGATGTGCAAACTCGATAAGGGGTCGCCCGTCAAATACACCCTCAGCGAAATCATCGACGTGCTGCAACTGGTGCAAAAACTTCTGCCCATGATGAAGAACAAAAAGCGACCGCGCGTACTGAAATGACCTCCTCGTCTCATGTCCGCGCATCACAAACCAGAGCTGAGATCAATCAACGACCTCAGTTGGCCATACGGCGTTTTTGACCAAAGTCGTCTCCAGAATATCGCAGCACCAGCGAGAGCTTTACTATCGCTGCAACGGCTACAGCTTTTTCCGAAAGATGGTCGCGTCATTTTTTCCGAAAAATGGTCGCGTAATCGGAAGTCGCAAAGACCCCAGAGAGCGCGCTCCGTGCCCATCGACAGGCTCTCCATTATCCTTTTGCCGGTGTCGGCGTGTCTGGTGATGTTGGTCTTAGTGCCCATCGACAGGCTCTCCATTATCTGAAAACCCTATCAGTCGAAGTTGTCTCGAAACCCATGAAAATGTCGTTCCCTCACAACGTGCTGCTGCTCGCCCGGAGCACCACAAGCTTCACGGGCCGCGGGAATTCTTCGAGAACACAAGCAGAGTCGTTGGGTAGATGACTTCCCGGTGTGTGCTGACGCAAGCCAAGCCATCAACGTTCACGATCGTACCGAACCACCCTGAGGGGCATCCCCAGCGGCCCTCAGGGTCTGGGTTGCGCAAGGCCGTTCCCAAACCCGAGATTCGCCCCCGAAATTCGCCAGGAAAATCAAGAGTTTTTCAGCCCTATCACCGATGTTTGGAAACGACCTTGAGGGATTAGCAACTCCCGACCGACCTAACCCGGGTTTGGGATCGCGTGTGGTGACGTTGGTGGTGACCGGTTCCACAGCGAAAATCGGCGGATCGATCCCTCGGGCAGGAATCTTTGCAAGAAACTCCCCATCTTGGGTGTTGGGTGGCGTTCAACGGTTGTAAATTGACGATACGCAGTCTTTCACGACGTGGCTCCGCCGCGAGCGTTCTGAGCCTGATAGATCGTTCGAGGAGATGGGGAATGGATATTTTGCAACAGGCCGATCCGGAGGTCTTTGCGGCTATTGCAGGGGAACGGCAACGGCAGCAACACGGTCTGGAGATGATCGCGAGCGAGAACTACACCAGCGCCGCGGTCATGGCCGCGCAAGGGTCGTGTTTGACGAATAAGTACGCGGAAGGCTACCCGGGACGGCGTTATTACGGTGGTTGCGAGTTCGTGGATCAGGTCGAAAAGTTGGCCCTTACCCGACTCAAGCAGTTGTTTGGAGCAGACCACGCCAACGTTCAGCCCCACTCCGGCGCACAGGCCAACATGGCTGTCTTTCTCGCCACGTTGCAACCCGGAGATACGATCTTGGGTCTCGACCTCGCTCATGGGGGGCATCTGACCCACGGGATGAAACTCAATTTCTCCGGAAAGTATTTCCGCGTCGTTAGTTACGGCGTTCGCCGCGACAATCATCGCATCGATGTGGACGACTTAGCCCAAAAGGCCCGCAACTACCGCCCCAAGCTCATCATCGCCGGGGCCAGTGCTTATCCGCGACAGCTCGACTTTGCCACTTTCGCGACCATCAGCCAAGAAGTCGGGGCGTTGCTGATGGTCGATATGGCCCACATCGCCGGTCTGGTGGCGGGGAAAGTGCATCCCAACCCGGTTCCATATGCCGATTTCGTCACGAGTACCACGCATAAAACACTCCGTGGACCGCGCAGTGGGTTCGTTCTGTGTCGTACAACACCAGTTCCCGAGCGTTTCCTCAGCGACGAAGATCGGACCAAGAAGGAGCCTCCAACGTGGGAGAAGCGGATTGATGCCGCGGTGTTTCCTGGTGTCCAAGGTGGGCCATTGATGCATGTGATTGCTGCCAAAGCGGTTGCGTTCGGTGAAGCCCTGCAGCCGGCCTTTCAACAGTATGCCCGGCAAGTCGTTGCGAATGCCCAAACCCTGGCCGAAGAACTACTTGCCGCAGGGTTCTCGCTGGTTTCGGGCGGGACTGATAACCACTTGTTGCTGGTCGATGTGACCACTCATGGAGTCACGGGCAAACTGGCGGAACAAGCATTGGAGCGGGCCGGAATTACCGTGAACAAAAACATGATCCCCTTCGATCCCCGCAAGCCGCTTGATCCATCGGGGATTCGGCTCGGCACGCCAGCCTTAACCACCCGCGGCATGAAGGAACCCGAAATGCGGCAAATCGCACGCTGGATTACGACTGTGTTAACCCATCCTCAAGATTGTGCCGTGATTGAGCGGGTCCGCACTCAGGTGGTCGAGTTGTGCCGCCAGTTTCCCGCACCGGCCGAGGCTTCAGTAAACTGAAAGAAACGATTCCCGGGCTTAGAGGGTCGAGTATCCGCCGTGGGTAACCCGATCGCACTGATTTGTTGCTGCCTCTTTATTCTGATGTTGGTGCCAGTGGCACTCTTTGCCGTCACCTTCATCTACCGGTGGTCTTGCGTTCTTTGTGGTCTTCCCAAACCGAGCGTGATGGTCGCAGCCGGGATCATGTTCGTGGCGTGGCTATCGCTGGTGATGGCCGTTGGGGTTTTACGAGAAATTGTTCACACGGTCGCAGCAGCGATGGGTCTACCCCGGTGGGAAGCTAGAATTTTAATGTTCTTGTTGGCCTTGCCGGTGGATTTGGTCGTTTCCGCGAGTATTGAATCGGGGCTGATGGGGGTTCGCTTCGGCAAAGGTGTGGAGATTTGGTACACCCAACGGCTGATTCAACTGACGATCCTCGCGGCGATCGGCTTGATCGCGGGTATCATCGTGTTGGTTCAGCAACTGACGTGAACACGGCTTATTTTGCGACGTGTGCCCGTGGTTTGGAGCCGCTTCTAGCGCGGGAACTGACCACCTTAACCGCCCAACAGGTGGAAATTGGTCGCGGGGGCGTTGCTTTCGTCGGAGATCGATCGCTGCTCTATCGCAGTTGCCTGTGGCTGCGCACGGCCATTCGCGTCTTGCAGCCCGTTCTGAAAGCAGAAATCCTCTCGGCGGACGAACTTTACGACGCAGTACGATCCGTCGACTGGGCGCAGTGGATGACACCCGAACAGACACTGGCCGTCGATTGCAACCTGCGCGATTCTGCTCTCACACACTCGCAATACGCCGCGCGACGAGTCAAAGATGCCATCTGCGATCAGTTTCGCGAACGCACGGGCCGACGCCCCCGCGTTGATACCGAACACCCCATGATCGCGTTGAATTTGCATGTGGCACACAATCACGCCATTCTGAGCCTCGATGGTGCCTGGGTCTCCCTCCACAAACGCGGTTATCGGCCCATCCAAACCATCGCGCCGCTCAATGAAGCCCTCGCCGCAGGACTTCTGCTGCACACCGGTTGGAATGGTTCAACGCCACTGGTCGATCCACTGTGCGGTTCTGGCACATTGGCGATTGAAGGGGCCTGGATCGCGGTGAATCGTGCGCCGGGACTGACGCGCAAGTGGTTCCCCTTTCAGGCATGGCCGGATTTCGACCGCTCCATGTGGAATGCCCTGCGCGACGAAGCCCGCGCTGCGGTGGCCAAACAGCTTTCCGCGCCGATCGTCGGCTCCGATATTCGCGCTGATGTAATCGAGTTGGCGCAACGCAATGCCCGGGCGGCGGGGATGGGGCATTTGCTCCAGTGGAGCCGCTGTGATGTCCGTGCGGCTCGGCCACCGTGTGCTACCCCGGGGCTAGTTATCTGTAATCCGCCCTATGGAGAACGCATCGGCGAGGAAAAGGAGTTGGCCTGTCTTTATCAAGGTATCGGCGAGGTTGCTCGAAGCCATTGGCCAGGGTGGCGATGGGCCGTTTTCACCAGCAACCATCGGCTCGCCAGGCTCATCGACCTGCCCATCGTCCGGAAAACCCCGTTTTTCAATGGTTCGCTGGAATGCATGCTTTGGGAGTTTCAAACATAACGGTAGTATGGCTCCAACAACCACCGGGTGATGACCTCCGCGGGCCAATCATCGCGCGTTTCTCATGTCTGTTGGGGGCAGCGCCGATATATTCCTCAACGACCAAGAAATACTTGCTATGATTTGGGAACTTCGTGATCCGGTCAGCTCGGCTTCGCACCTCCTGACCGCGTTGTGGGCTGTCTTTGCGACCTTCGTGATGCTCCGGCTGACGAGCGGCGGTTGGCAGCGTCGGCTGCCGATCATTGTTTATGGTCTTTCAATGGTCGCACTCTATCTGGCCAGTGGGGTCTTCCACGGTCGGCATTACGATAGCCCCGAGGAAAAACGACTTTTTCAGAAACTCGACCAAAGCGCGATCTATCTGCTCATCGCTGGCACTGCGACCCCCATTATGGCAATTCTTCTGCAAAACCCCTGGCGGAAGTGGCTCCTTCGGACCGTTTGGGGCCTGGCCGTTGTGGGAATCGCTTCGTTGTGGCTATTGCCCAAACTCCCACACAGTACGATGATTGCGTTTTATCTAGCACTCGGTTGGGTGGGCGTGTTGCCATTGCCGTTGTATTACCGAGTTGTCGGTTGGCGGGCGATGAATTGGGTGTGGTTGGGTGCGGCCTGTTACAGTTTGGGGGCGGTTTGCGAATTGTTGCAATGGCCGGTGCTTGTGCCCGGTTGGATTCAAGCCCACGAAATTCTCCATTTCTGTGATACCGCGGGCAGTCTCGCCTTCTTTGTGTTTGTGATCCGTTACGTCCTTTCCTACCCACTACGGCCCGACTACGACGCCGTGGCCAGCGGTGCGGATCGTCGCGTTGATGCTCGGGAGCGTTGGTTTTCGGAGAGCCGGGGGTGTGGAACCAAGAACGGGCCAGCCGCCAGATAGTCGAGATTGCCCATCAAGAAGGCCCGGATCGCATCGGCGGGCGTACAAACGATCGGCTCTTCATGCATATTGAAGCTCGTGTTGATCAGAACTGGTATCCCGGTGCGCGCTTGATAGGCCTGGAGGATGCGATAGAAGCTGGGACTGGTTTCCTGCCGGACCAATTGCGGCCGTGCGGTGCCATCCACGTGAACCGCGGCCGGACTGTGTCGCTTCATTTCCGCCGTACAATCGAAAGTGATCGTCATGAACTCCGCCGTTTTCTCGCATCCCGACAGGTTGTTGAAAAGGCGGGGTGCTTCTTCCGCCAGACAGGCTGGGGCAAACGGCATGAATTCCGTGCGGCCCAGCTGCTTATTGAGCCACTGGTTCACCTCCGGTTCTCGAGCCGGGTAGAGTACCGAGCGATGACCCAGTGCCCGTGGACCGTATTCCATTCGGCCGTTGAATCGGCCAACGATGGCGTTGGCCGCAAGTAACTCGGCGATCGGCTCTTCGATGTCGTCACAGTGTTGATAGTGCAGTTGGGCCGCCTCGAGAGCCGCTCGGATGTCGCTTTCGCTGTAATCCGGCCCATAATAGACATGGGCAATCCCGTCGCGCGGCATTTGCGTGGGGTCAAAACAGAGTAAAGCCGCGCCCGTACCGCAGCCACCATCCCCCATGTTGGGATAGACAAAAACCGCCTCAACGCCGGGAATTTCCCGAATCCGTTGGTTCAACTTCACATTCGCATGCACACCGCCGGAAAGGACAACGCGACGAAGCCCGGTTTTCTCCACCCAGAATGCGATGGCGCGGCACGCCACTTCTTCCAACACACCCTGATACGCGGCGGCGATGTCGCGTTTGGCGAACTTCTCGGCCAAGGCCCGGGTGAGCAACTGATTTTGGCCCCCGTGGAAAAGAATGTCGCCCTGGTCCACGGTGAAACGCTCCCGCAGGACAGGGGCGAGTATCCGCGGATCACCATAAGCGGCTAATCCGACGATTTTCCCCTCATGCCGGCTGGGTTTGAAACCCAAACCGCTGGTGACATGCTCGTAGAAGATGCCCAGAGAATTCGGGAATCGAAACCGGTGCAGGGGAGTGAGGCCCTCAGGCCCGGCCGTATAAATGCCACCGCAGCAGCCCGAACCGTAGCCATCTAGCGTGATCGCTAAGGCCCTCTCAAACCCACTGGCATAAAAACTGTTGGCGGCGTGGGTATCATGGTGGTGGAAGCGCTTCAGAGGGACACGATCCAAGCCGAAGCGTTTCAACCCCGCGATCAACTCATTAGTCCAGTGGCGATGATCCGCCACCGCCTGTTTAACCCACCGGCCAAATTCCCACGAGTGCCATTGCCAATCCAGGTAAGCCGATGCCGCGATCTTTCGGTACAAGAGTCGCTTCAGCCAGCTTTTGCGCGGGACAAATTCGCTTTCTTCCGTGTCTAACCCCGGGATGGGCACCGCTCGATTCACCCGGTAGTCGCAGCGCATCAGTTCGCGAAAACGACGCGCCGCCGAACGTAAAGCCTGGCTGCCGCTGCGGATACCATCGTGGGCCACCGCTTCGCGCATGAGAAACGCTTCTTGCGACCAATCGAAAAAGGCGTAAGCCACGGCACTGACCGACTCGGCTGTCCAACCCGTACGCGCAAACGCCAATTGCAGCGCTCGGTCCGGAAAGCCCGATTGGAGCTTCACCCGACTCAGCCGCTCCTCGGCGCAGGCAAAGACGACGCGACCATCTTCGACAAACGACACCGTGGCATCCTTATCCAACGGGCTGATGCCGATCACGCGCATAGTATTCATTCTCCAGATGCCCCGCGATGGCTTTGATCGTCGCCGGGCGAAAATGCCGATTGTGACTCAGGTATTCCAGTGTAGTTTCGAGTTTGCGAAAGAGACGTTCGACCGCGGAAGGATTCGGTGCGTACGGACTGCCCCCCGGTAAAAGGGAGGAACTGTGCATTGTAAAACACAGATAGGGTACACCCATGCGCGTCAGAATCTGACACAACTTGCCCATCTGTTCACCCAGTGGATTCTCGAAGTTGAGCCACACTTTCTCCACAATTCCCAATTTGGCAAGCACAGCCACTCCCCGCAAAGGCCGCAGTGGCCCTGCCGCAGCGGCATGCACGCGGCGCCAGAACGCAAACGGCCGGCGGGTGTAACCGAGACTGAGGGGTAATTCCCACAACGGAGGCTGGCCGGCACAGCGTACCGGGAAAAGATCGCGGTGCCGGTAATCGGGCGCTCCGTCGTCGGCCCAGGTTGTGAAAGGCAATATCGACGCATCCGCGACAAAACCATGTTCACGCAGCCATTGCTGGATAACGGGGCTGGTCGAGTACCGGCCTCCGCGAAAGCTCACGGGTTGGAGACCGGCTTCACGGAACGCCCGATAAACTGTTTCGAGCTTCGCGGTGGCCCAATCGGTCGGGAGATTATGTAGGAAGCTGTCGCGAACACGCACACGATCCACAGCTTGGAGCGGGGGAGTGTTCCACGGGTGAATGTGCATGCCGATTTCGACCTGTGGCCGTTGGGCGAGCTGCTGGATCACTTCCCGGGCTGCGGCATTTGCGAGTACCGCATGATTGACAAAGTAAGTGACGGTGGCCCCATAGCGTTCGCAGATCTCTTGAAAGTGGGGCAAGCGGGCAATGTTGGTGACTTGCGTCGGCCCTGTTGGATACCCCGCGGACCAATCCCACTCTTCTTCGGTATCGACGGTGATGACATAGGGGATGGTCAGCGGCATGAGTATCCCAAGTTGTGGGGCGTAGCTTCTTCCGTCCGTGTGACAATTGCTTTTACTACGGTTATAGCACATTGCTCCCTTTAGATTGGCGGGTCAATCGTCGGAGTCGGCGGAGTGCTGCTTGGGCGGCAAAGTAACCACACATGCCATGAACGCCCGCGCCGGGGGGAGTTGAGGCTGAGCAGAGAAACAGATCGGGGTGGGGGGTTGTGTAGGGGTTGAGTCGCAGTGTTGGGCGAGCGAACAGCTGCCGCAGATCGGCAATTCCTCCCACGATGTCGCCCCCGATGTAGTTGGGGTTGTAATTTTCCATGTCCTGGCAGTTCATCGTGTGTCGGGCGAGGATCAGGTCGCGAAAGCCGGGAGCGAAGCGTTCGACTTGAGCTTCGATGCGTGCGGTCATGTCGAGAGTGCTGTTGGGGGGCACATGGCAATAGCCCCAGGCGGTTGTTTGGCCAGGGGGGGCGCGGCTGCTGTCGAATGCGCCGGGTTGTGTGAGCATGACGAACGGTCGTTCCGCGTGCTGTTTGCGCCAGGGCGCTATTTCCGCGGTGGCCACCTCTTCCCAAGTTCCCCCCACATGGACCGTTCCCGCTTGGCGACATTCCACGGCCTGCCACGGGATCGGGCCGGCCAAGGCCCAATCCACTTTGAAGACTCCCGGACCATGCCGAAAGCGGAGCAACTGACGGCAGTAGTTATGGGGTAAGCAGTGCCCTGCGACCGTCACCACGTGCCGGGGTGACAAATCCAGCAGCACCACGCGCGTGGGGGGTAACTTGGCGAGCGATTTCACTGGCCAGCCGGTCTGAATTTCCCCACCGAGTTGACGGAAATAGGCTGCCAGGGCATTGGCCAGTTGCTGGGCACCGCCGCGAGGAGACGGCCAGCCAACGTGATGTCCGGCAATACCCAGCATCAGAGCCACCGCGGCGCTGGGGCGGCGATCCAGCGGCAACACGGCGTGGGCGGCCAGCCCAGCCAGTAATGCCCGGGCGGGGGGGGTGCGGAACCACGCTTCGGCGAGACCTTGGGCCGATCGCAGGCCGAGCCAACCGAATCGGGCCGCGAGCCAGGGATACTGAGGAATCCCCAGGGGACCTACCAAATCCGCAAAAAGCCTCTCAGCGTTGGCGACAAAGGGGGCCATCAGTTGCCGGTAGGCTGGGGCATCGGCCCCCAGGCGGCTTGCGGTGTGGTCCAAAGAGCGCCACTGGGCTACGGCGGTGCCGTTGTCCAGAGGATGAGCAAACGTGATTGGGGGATGAATCCATTCGAGGCCGAATCGTTGTAGGGGCAGGGTTTTCCAGAAAGGGGAGGCGACCGCCAGGGGGTGAACAGATGAGCAAATATCGTGCCGGAAGCCGGGCAGCGTCCGTTCGGCGGTCCGCATCCCGCCACCAACTGTGGCCGCGGCTTCCACCACCAACACGGAATGCTGCGCTTGGGCCAAAGCGATGGCGGCGCTCAACCCATTGGGGCCAGAGCCGACAACGATCGCGTCGTAAGTACGGCTCATGGCCCTACGCACCGTATTTGCCGAGCCGCTGAGCGTGGGCGAGGGCCAGTAGCATCAGGTGTTTCGCTGGGAATTGCCCCAAGCCGCCGCGAAGGCAAGCTTTTTCGTTGAACTGCGTTACATCATCGGGTCGGCAGGTGTTAGCCAGAAGGAGTGTGGGTACCGGGTGCCAGGAGTGCGATTTCAACTTGCTGGGGGTGCTGTGGTCGCCGGTCACAATCAGCACATCCGGTTGGAGTTTGAGGATTTCGGGGATCGTGGCATCGAGTTTTTCGATCATCTGGACTTTCGCGGGGAAGTTGCCGTCTTCACCGGTGCTGTCGGTATATTTGAAGTGAAGAAAGAAGAAGTCGTAGTGATTCCAGACGTGCGCGAGGGTTTCGATTTGGTTTTGGACGGTTTGGCCGGCGTCGAGAATGTCCATACCAACCAGGCGGGCCAATCCTTTGTACATCGGATACACGGCGATGGCGGCGGCACGCAGACCATAAACGTCGGCAAACGTTGCAATCTGCGGATAGGTAGCGAAGCCGCGGAGAGTGACTCCATTGGTAGGGCCTTCGTCGGCCAAGACACGAACCGCCGCAGCGACGAATTGATTGACGACGGCGGCGGTGCGTCGGGAGGGTTCATCCGCTCCTTCTGCCGCAAGTGGTGGCACTCCAACAGCTTGCGGATCGGTATCATTGACACGGTCGCCCAAATCGTCGCCCCGGATCACCAACACGAAGCGGTGTTCCTTCACCGGCTCGACGAACAGTTCGACTCCCGGTAGGCGGATGGTTCGCAGCTTCTCGACCGCAGCGCGGTTTTTCTCGTTGCTCGGTCGCCCAGCGCGGCGGTCGATGATTTTACCAGTTGAATCGAGGGTGCAGAAATTACCTCGAATGGCGACATCCTTTTTGCCGACGGGGAAGTTGATTCCCAAGGCTTCCAAAATTCCCCGACCGATCCGATACTCGAGAGGATCGTAGCCGAACAGAGCAAGATGCCCAGGACCGCTACCGGGTGTAATACCTGGTAGAACCGGTATACTCAGCCCCGTGACACCGGCTTTCGCACATTCGTCGAGGTTGGGGGTGTGGGCCGTTTCGAGTTCCGTCAGTCCGCCGGGTTGCAGGGGTAGCCCCCCCAATCCATCGGCCACTAGTAAAACTATCTTAGTCTGCGCCGGTTCACGCAGTTCGCGAATCAGATCGTGCATGTTCATGCAGAAAAGTTTACGCACTGCCAAGAATGACGTACAGTTATCGTGAGCTGAATCTGGATCGCGACCACACCTTCCCCCGAGTAGGGTCAGCCGATGCAATTACCTGACGAAAACATCGAGTTTCAGTTCCAACGGCTGTTGGTCCCGTTAGTCGAAACGTGGTCGCCGGTTGCCGAGTTGCAAAGCCAATATCTTTTGCCGGCGGAGGCGGTAGACCGCATCAAAGATGAGGCAATCCGCATTCGCGGACAGGTCGTCGCGGAGCGGGAATTACAAAACCCACCCCCGAAGATGCGGCCACTGCAAGCGGGTTTCATCGACATGCCCCAGAAGCTCCTCGATGGCTACAAACGCCGGCACGATGCCAGTGATTTGGGAAAAATTCTCCGGCTAGCCCAACAATTGCGTGATACCGTCGATCGGGTGGTCATTTTAGGAACGGGGGGCAACTACCTGGCTCCCAAAGCACTCTTGGAGGCCCTCGGCCACAGTTACCACAACGAAATGCCGCCCAAGCTCCGTATGGGGCGACCGCGCATCTACTTCGAGGGGAATAGTGCCGATAATGATACCCTTCAGGAATTGTTAGAACTTTTGGAAAATAGTTGTGTCGACCCCGACTTAGTCGAGGAACGCTGGGGGATCATCGTTATCAGCAAGTCGGGCGAGACACTCGAAACCGCGGCCGCGTTTCGTGCATTGCGGGCCGAGGCCGCGAAGTTCTATGGCCCCAAATCCGAGTTGTTACGCAAGGTGATCGTTCCCATCACCGGGGCACGCTCACGCTTGCGTGATGTTTGCAAGATGGAAGGCTTCAGCGATGATCAAATTCTGACCATTCCCGATGATGTGGGCGGCCGTTTCAGTGTCTTCACGGCCGTGGGGCTGCTTCCGGCGGCGGTGATGGGCTTGGATGTTCGCGCGATGCTCTTGGGCGCAGCAACCATGACGCGGCGCTTCATCGAAGAACCTTTCGACCGTAACCCGGTTCTGCAGTTGGCCGCCATCAATCACCTGATGTACGAACGGGGGAAAACCATTCGCGTTCTTGCAGCTTGGTCCAAGAAACTCGAAGCGGTGGGCTGGTGGTACGATCAACTCTTGGCGGAATCGTTGGGCAAGGCCAATCGCGGTGCTACACCACTGACCTCGGTCTGCCCACGCGACATGCATGGCCGAGGGCAGCAATTCCAAGATGGCCTCCGCGACAAATTCATCATCCATCTCAGCGTGCGACAAGCCAAACACCCCCCGGTCATGATCGGAATGTCCGATCGCAACGAGGATGATTTGAACCAATTCAGCCGCAAAGGCCTACCGGACCTTCTCGAAGCGGCTTACAAAGCAACTACGGAAGGCTTCTGGGATGTGGGCCGACCCACTGCGGAGATCATTTTGCCCATCATTTCCGAACACACCATCGGGCAGTTACTGCAACTGCTCATGCTAGCCACCGTTGTGGAAGGACGACTCATGGGGACAAACCCCTATGGTCAACCGGGCGTGCAAACTTTTAAAGATCGGATGCTCTCGCACCTGAAGGCCGTGCCCAACTTGCCCAAAGGCGAAGTCCGCGATGCCGCCAAAGGAGTCTAACCGCGACCCACGGCGTTGGGTGAACGAGCCTCCGAGGTGACTAAATCAACCGGGCGCGGCCTTCATCCTATACCTTCAATATCTGCTGCCTGTTCAACGACTCCCCCGTGGGGCGCCGACGTGGGGCCATTGCTGTACAAGTGTTTTTTCAAGAACTTACATTGCAAGAACTTACATTGCGGATGGTCCGCACTCCCCCACGCGCAGGACAATTCCTGTGGTTCGAGGATTGTTGTCAAGAGGGTTGCTCGCACACGTTTCGTAGAACTCTTCCCGAACCGATACTTCATCAACCTGGGCAGTAGCAGAACCAGTACCAGCAACCGACAACGGCTCCACTGGGAAGCTGGAAGTCTCGGGAGCCGCTACGCTACCCGAAGCGGCTTGATGCGGTTCGGGCTGACCCTGCAATAAATATGAGAGACCCTCACTATGAGACTTGAGAAACCCTCACTATGAGACTTGAGAAACCAGAAACCGTCGTCGCGCGGAGCATCCCCACAAACGCCACTGCCAGGGGGCGACTCTAGAAGCCGCTGTCGTTGCCGCTATTGGCGCCGGACAGACCCCGATCGCGCAAGGCACGTCGGGCCAAGACGTTGTTCTTTTCGCGTGTACGCGTCGTTCCGGTCGCTTTTTCGAGTTTTGTCCAATAATCGATCGCCCGCTCCAGCATCGTCGGTTGATCGAGACTGAGTTGCTCGCACAGATGGGCCAGCCTTTCCAATACCCAGGGGTCGGGTCGGTCGCCAGCCAGTTTCTCGATCTGCCGCAAGGGGCGGTAGCACAGATCGTGGAAACCGACAGCTTCGTAAAGATGGTAGAGTTCACGGAGCAAGTCGGGGCTATTGGGACGCGCCCGGATCGCGCGTTCGAGAACGTGAAAAGCTTCTTCGGGGCGTCCTGCATGACGCAGGTTGCGGGCAGTGGTCGTTTCGGGGGTATCGTACCAGAAGCGGCGAAGCCAGTCGCGTTGGGAGCCAAACCAGCCGGCCAGCCCGCCTTTGGCTTCGGCCGGTTGGGGATGCTGCGCTTTCAGCCAGTTGTCGAAGCGTTGGGCGTTGGCTCGCAAAAGGACCATGTTGGGCAAGGCGGGGGTTTCACCGCTGCCGTCATCGGTAGCATCGTTGATATCGGTAGCTGTTCCTAGGCCCGGTCCGGTGGGGAGTTCCCACGAACGCACCGATGACGACGGAGCCAAGAAGCTTTCGGCTGGTAAGGGTGTTGGAGCGGCAATATCACCCGGTTGGCGGATTTCTAAGCGCACGGTCAATGGGCCGATGAGCAGTTCATCCCCATCATAGACCGGGCTGAAGTGGGCGACGGGTTTGCGGTTCTTCCCAATCACTTTTTTCGTGAGATTGTGAACGTACCATTCTCCCTGACACCAAGCGAGCAGGGCATTGAGTCGCGATAAGCGGGTATCGGCGAGCTGAACGTGGCAGTAGGAAAGCCGTCCAAACAGCAGGTCGTGATCGAGTGCTCGGCATTCGTCCTTGCCATCGGGATATTGAATGTAGGCGAAAGAACCTTCCGGGGGCAGGGCATGCGCCGGCGGTAGGCTTTCCGCCGGATTGCCAGGACGAAGGAGGGTGAATTTTTCCTCGCCCACCATGAGCAAATCGCCCCGTTTGGGAATCATCCGCTGCCCGGCTAAGAAAGGTTGACGATTATAGGTGACCGATTCATCGTCCCCGAGGCCAAAAATCATCCATCCACCGGGGAGACGCACGGCTAGCGCGGCCAGATAAGGTCCAGCACTGGTGCGGACGGTCGCATGTTCGGCGGTGCCGATGAGTGTTCGCTCGGGGTGAAGCTTCAGAGTTTCTCCAGTGCGGAGATTCTGTAGATGATAATCCATGTGAGATAACGTCCGGGGGCGATGGGGAGCAGCCACCGGGCTGGCACTGACCGTCGTCCGGTGCAAAGCGGCTACATCACTATACCTTATGAACGGCTCCGAAAGAAAATTCTCAGCGAAACCACATTAACCAAATTACCAGCACCACGAGAAGCCCGAGTGTGATCAACACCAGCGGTTGCCGTAGGAGCGTCGCAAGTCGTTGCCCTGCTGGGGGTTCATGACCGGCCACAGGCCGCAGCGCAGGTGAGAGAAACAATCGTTCAAGAATTGTGAAGAAAGGATGAGAAATTCGATCCCAAAGGGTTTTTTCTTCAATTTTCTGAGGGATTGTCTTCGAGATGCGGAACACGTCTTGGGGAGCTGGCCCGTGGAGGCGGGAAATACCCCCGGAGGGTGCCGCTTCAACCGCCGGCGGCCGTTCGCGAACCGGGAGTAGCTCGCGAAAAGCCCTGGCCAGTTGCGTAGCGTCGCCGCGGTCGGCGGGGTCTTTGCAGAGCATCTGGCGAATGAGCCGTTCGAGTGCGTCAGGCACCTCGGGGTTGAAATCGCTGACATGAGGCACGGGGGCTTGGGTATGGGCCTTGAGAAACCCCATCACATCACGGCCTTCAACAAGATATGGTGGCCGCCCCGTGAGGGCCTCAAAGAAGGTCGCCCCCAACGCATACAAATCGGACGCGGTGACGGTTTCTTCCATCCATTGTTCTGGGGCTGCATATTCCCGGGTGCCCATGAAGATACGTTTCGTCCCCGTCCGGACGACGACCTCCCGGGCTGGCTTGACGGCCCCAAAATCCAACAACTTGGCGGTGGTGGATGTGCTGACTTCGTTCTGGTGGGCCACGAAACCAGAAATCATGATGTTGCCGGGCTTGACATCGCGGTGAATCAGGCCCATGCGGTGAATGACGGCGAAGCCATCCAACAACTGCACCGCCCAGCGCACCACCACCGGCCACGCCACCCGGCCCACCTGTAGCAACAATCGAGCCAGATCGATGCCCTCAACATATTCCATCGCGATAAGGTACTCGTCCGTGGGCTTCCCTGCGCTATCCCGCAGCCGTTCATAAAGATAAAACCGCGCCACTGCAGGATGTTGAATCCGCATCAAGGCTTTGGCTTCCTGCTCGAATCGCACTCGACGGGCTTCGGAATCCTGCCGCAGCGTTTTGATGGCCACAAAGCGGTTGGGGCTGAGCTGCCGGGCTTTGTAGACCGTTCCCTGGCCACCTTGGCCAAGCTGCTCCAACAGAATGAACTGGTTCAGTGCTAACTGTCGGGCCAGTGCGCCACGACCTGTCTCGTACCACGCTTCGATCGCCTGGCGTTGATAATCGGTCAGCCCCGGAGGGGGAGAAGAGGAATCGTTCGTCCACCATTCGGGCGGTTCTGCAGTCAGAGCGTCGAGAATCGCGGAGAGGTTCCCGGGGTTAGCTTTGGCCACCCGTTGCCAGCGCGGGGCGGAGACGATGCGATGGGTGATCAGAATGTGTCCCAGGTCGGCGAGTGTGGGCATCGGGGCATGCACCAGATGGCGAAGGGCATCTGGAGGATATTCTCGGCGGGTTCGCGGAAACGCCCAGCGGTTCTCAGTGAAAACACCGACGCTTCGCAAAGCCCACTGGGAATTGATGTTGCATTCTTGGTGGGGCACAGTGGCGGAAGCGATGAACTGCTCGGGCAAGGCACCGCCGCTTGTGCCGCGGCCGAGTACGATTCATCGGGCCAACATAACAATACGATTCATCGGGCCAACATAACAAAAAAGTACAACAACCCCGCCCAAGCGATCCCCAACCCCCCCAAGGCGATGCGGTGGAACTTTGAGGACGCCACGGTGATACCCATTTTCGGCGGCGGGGTGGAAATACCCGGATATTCAGGCTGCCATGAGGTTACCGGTCCGAGCCGCACTCGGCTTTGCCAGAGTAGCCAGCTTCCTAATCCCAGCACGGCGAATGCACAGCAATACCCCATCAGCGGTGGAAAAGCAGCCAATGTCGCCGCGGGCACATTCAGTTCCAGCAACACACCCAAGCCGTTGTTGCCTGCGTGCAGTAGCACCGGGGGCCAGATACTGCGCGTCGCTAGGTACACCCCATGAAGATAAGCCCCCATCAGGGTAAAGATGAGTAGTTGCGTTAGATCGGCATGCATCAGGGCAAAGAAGACCGAAGTGAGGGCCACCCCCACAGGAACACCATAGCGGGCACACAAACCCCGACCGATAAACCCTCGACACCAGAACTCCTCCACCACCCCAGGACCCACCGCTACAGCCACCATCGTTAGTGGCCACGGGAACGACCCAAACAAGCTCTGAAGAATCCGCGACAACGACTGGGGCTGAAGTCCGGTCAGCCGCAGAAAGGCCGTGTGGATACCATCGGCGGCGACCATGAAAGCCGGCGCGATGAGTAGAACCAACACGATATGCTTCCCGGCCGGCCAGCGCACGCCCAATTGCCGTTTCCACGACGGACCGATCCGGCGGGGGAGAACAAGGGCCACAAAACCCGCGGCGACCAGTTGGGCCATCAGAAGGCCCCAGGCCAACGAATACCCAAATTCCTCAGGGAATGGATTTTGCGCCGCTTCTGATTGCGATTGGGCTGCGTCAGCGAACCCCTGGAGTTGAGCTTCGAAGAATTGACCGGGTTCGGCGGCTCGGAGGGCAAAAAGACCCAAAACCACCGCTGTTCCGAAGATCGCCGTAACAACCTGCACCATCACGAAGATCAGGCACCACAAGATGGCTTCCCCCGCCCCTGGCCGCGGTCGGGAAACTGGCGCCAGGCTGGGTTCGACACGCAAAACCAATGGTGGCTGAGAGTTAGGATCATTCATGGGACGCAAGCACAGGCCAAGGGAGGCGTAGGGGGCTGACTCGTTTTGTTGACTGGTAAGGCCCAATGGCTCGATCACATAGGTTCTTTATCGTCACATCACCTTGAGATAACGTTTTGTTGACCGGTAGGGCCAAATGGCGCGATCACCGCATCCGTCCAGGGGCCGCGTTCAGAGGGTTACTTGTTTCGTTGGTTGTTGATGATGTTGTGAATTTTGTTGCCTTTCGCCGCATCCAGAATGGCGGTTTCGATTCCCCAAGGCACGTATTCGTCGATGTCCAGGACCATCTCTTTGCGTCCGGTGGTGTTGATCAGCTGTTCCATCTCCTTATAGAGACGTTCTAGCGGCACTTCTTTGAGGGAATTGACCACGCCGATACGAACGACCGGTTTATCGCCTTCCATCTTGGCGGTGACGAGGAAGACTTTATCTTGCAAATCCTTCATTTGGACTTCCGGCACGCCTTTATCTTCGGGACTATCTTCTGGCACTTCGATGGCTCGTTCCAAGGAAGCGTAAGTGATCGTGAGAATGAAAAAGATCAGCAGTACCAAACAGACGTCGATGAGGGGGTTCATATCGAGGTGGGTTTCGTCCGCACTTTCCCCGGGAGTAGGTTCATACTCGACGACGGCCTCAGCAAAAGCCGGATGTTGTTCAAAGGATTGCCAAGTTGTGTCGGAGGGTCCGCGGACCTCATCGGTAGGGGCAAAATGACCGTCGCGGACAGCCTGATGAACCTGCTCGGCCGTGGAGAACTGATAAATCTCCGCCGCGCCCTCTTTCCGCACACTCCACGTCGGCATAATCCGCCTCCGTCATTGGCTCTCCGGGGCTTCGACCACCGTGGCCACGGTGTTACTGATTTTCCCCTTTTTCCGAAAATCCTCGAGATCACGCCGCAATTCGTAGACCCATTTCCGCGGCAGGTCCTTGTGGCAGGCGATACGTACCTCCGGCGGGGTGGTGTAATCGCTCAAAACGGAGTTGAGAACGTTCAGCACTTCGCCGGGCGAACGAAGTTCGTCCTGCCCCGACTGCGGGGGCGAGTTACCAACACGAATGGCATAGCGAATGTCGTCCGTAGGGGTTTTTTCGATGGTGATGGTGATGGCGTTGGGATCAGCGGTCAATTCGCCGGCAAAGTGCATCTCCGGGACATCTACGGGAGCCAAGGCCCCTGCGGCTTGAATCATGATGAAAAAGACCAACAGCACCATACTAATGTCGATGAGGGGAATCATGTCCACCTCATCATCTTCCTCGAAGCGACGGATGGCGGGGCTGCTTTCCGGCTCGGGGAGTTCGACAACCGAAGTCTTGGTTGTTTCTATACTTGTGGCTACTGAGGGCGTGGCGGCCGCTCCCAACGGCCGCGCCGCGGGAGCCGACGGGGCAACCGAACGGCTCAGCGTTACGCCGCTGGGGCGTGGCAGGTAATCGGCCAAGAACGGATGGTCGCGGACCAATTCCCATTCCGCCGCGGAGCCACCCGCCGGTCGCACACGGTCGGTTCCCGCCAAACGGCCTTGCTGCGTCCAATCGGCCACGACATGATACGGCACCGATTTGTACACCGTATTCGACGCAACAAGCCATACATCCAACACTTTGGGCGGTTTGCGAGGCATGTTCCACTACCAGAAATGATGATGACGACCCAGCTCCACCGGCAACTCCCTTGCTCCAACACGCTTAACAATACGCTCAACGGGCCACCCTCCGGGGCGGCCGCGTTTGTCGATCGTCGTCTGGCTGTTCGTCGGGCATGTCCAACAATTGTGGGTCTTTCTTGTAGTTCGTGACCAACGTGATGAGCTTCTGCGAGGCGATTTTGACCTTCACCTGGAATTTCGCGATCCAATCTTTGAAAAGCACATGCATGAAGACCAAGGGGATCGCGGTAAAAAGACCCATCGCTGTGGCAAACAGGGCCAAGCCGATTTTCGAGGCATGACCCCCGATTTCCTTGGCTTTGCCGGTGGACGCTTGCTCCCCAATCGCGTTGAAGGTGTTGATCATCGAAATGACGGTGAAAAACAGACCCACCATCGTTGCGATCTTAGCCACGGCCAAAATCGGAGCCAAAAGAAAGTGCAACCGCGGAAGGATTTCCAGTTCATTTTCGTTGGCCATGCTTCGCCGCATGGCCGCGGCCCCCTGATCGGCTGCTTCCAAACCGGCGACAAATAATCGGCTTGGGATCAAGCCTTTCTCTTCCTTGCAGAACGCCATAGCCTGCTTGATCCCGCCTTTCCGCAAAACTTGTTGGAACACGGGCAGAAAGTCATCCAGATCGGTGTCGGCGGTACGGTTCAGTAGCCAGCGCCAGATCACCATGGCCGCTGCCACAAGCGACATCACCACCAAAGGTATGGAAAAATACCATTCCAGAATGAAGAAGTCGTACACCGCTTTCATGCGGGTTCACCTGAAGGAAAGAGGGGATGACTATCGGAGTGGCCCTGCTTTTAGGATTATCAACCTCGGCCTTGGTCTGCAACCGGCCATTGGGGTGCGTGGGAAGCCGCTGACGGCCCTCCCACGCGCTGTCTGACCACTGCGGATCGGCTTGAGCCGGTCGGTGGTTTACTCCTCTTCTTCCTCCTTCAATTGGGCCTTGCTGACGATTTGTTGTTGGATGTTGGGGGGCACGATTTCGTAGTGGCTCAGTTCCATGGAGTACGACCCAGTCCCCTGGGTCATCCCGCCGAGTTGGGCGGCATAGCGGGCCACCTCGGCCAGCGGAGCCCGGGCATAAATCACCGTGACATCCCCCGGAAGTGTATCCTGATTCTCAACTTGCGCTCGCTTGGTCGGCAAATCGCCCAAGACGGCGCCGGTGTATTTCGAGGGAACTGTGATTTCTAACTTGACGATCGGCTCCAGCAAGACCGGGCGGGCCGAAAGGAACGCCTTCTTGAAGGCGTAACGTGTGGCAGTTTTGAAGGCCGCTTCGGACGAATCGACATCATGGTATTTCCCAAAGTGCACTTCCACGGCACAGTCCTGAATCCGGTAACCGGCCAGAACACCGCGTTCGAGCATTTCCTTACAGCCTTTCTCGACAGCCGGAATGAAGTTGTTGGGGATGGTTCCTCCCACGATATGGTCGATGAAGGCGAAATTAAACGCGGGATCATAGTGGACACTGCGCATCTTCTCGAAGCGGGTTTTGTTCGCAAATTGTTCCTCGCACTGCTGTTGCGTCTTGATCTCCCGCGAAAGCGGGTAGATGCGCAGGTGAACTTCGGCGAATTGTCCGCGACCGCCGGTTTGCTTTTTGTGCCGATAATCGCCGGCTCCTTCGGTAGTGATGGTTTCCCGGTAAGGAATTTTGGGTTCTTTCGTGTTCACCTCAACGCCAAAGCGGGCGCGAAGCCGTTCGCGGATGATATCCAGATGCAATTGACTGACCCCGCTGATGACCAATTCATGGGTTTGTTGATCGTGAGTGACTTTCACCGTGGGGTCTTCGGAGGCGAGTTTGTGCAAACCGATGGAGATTTTCTGTTCATCCCCCCGTGTTTTCGGTTCGATCGCCAGTCCAAACATCGGGGTGGGGAACTGGGGCATGGGCAGTTTTGGCGCATGGTGGGTATGGGCGATGGTATCGCCGATTTCCAGCCCCTCCACCTTGGCAATCGCCACGATATCCCCCGGACCGACTTCGTGGATTGGTGAAGTGCTTTTGCCTTGCACTTCGAGCAACTGCCCGATGCGCAGTGTTTGCCCGCTGCGGAGGTTCACCACGTTATGATTGTGTTGGAGTTTCCCCGCCAAGACGCGCACAAAGCTGAGGTGCCCAACGAACTTATCGTTCACAACCTTGAAGACTTGGGCGACAAATTCCTCTTGCTCCGTCGGTTGCAGTTGATGCGTGGTGCCATTGACGCTCACTTGCAGTCCGGCGAGACGTTTGGCGGCAAATGTGGGCGAGAGACCATAGCGGGCCAAGGCATCGAGCAGTTCTTTGACGCCAATATCTTTTTTGGCACTGGCACAAAAGATGGGAATGAGTGTTCCAGCTTCCATCGCGCGGGTGATGTCGGCTTCAAGTTCGGCCACCGATACGCTTCCCTCGCTGATGTACTTCTCCAGGAGAGCTTCATCCGCCTCCACCACCGCTTCAATAAGCTGTGACCGGGCCGCATCGACATTCACCGGGCAGGTGGGGGGAATGGTCGTGGCCGGATCCAACAGGCAAAATACACGCGAAAAATCCGGACCGGTTTGATCCGGAACGTTGAATAACACGCATTGCTTGCCAAAGGTGGTACGGATGGCTTCGACCAGGCCCGGTAGATCGACTTTGTCCGCATCCAATTTGTTAATGACAATCGCTCGGGAAAGTCCCAATTGTGTCGCTTCGTTGAACATCCGCCGCGTGTTCATCTCGATGCCGTTGACGGCAGAAATGACAACGACCGCGGTTTCCACGGCCGACAGAGCCTCTAAAGCGGCACCGATAAAGTCGGGAGAACCGGGAGCATCCAGGATGTTGATGTGCTTGCCATCATGATCGGCATGCAAAACGTGGGTATCAATCGAGAAGTGATGTTTATGCTCTTCTTCGTCGGTGTCGGCTACTGAGGTTTCGTTATCGACACTTCCTAAGCGATCAACGGCGTGGGCCTCGAAGAGCAGGGCATCGGCCAGAGAGGTTTTGCCAGCCGCACGATGCCCGACAAGGGCAATATCCCGCACGTTTTCCACAATGTGCTTGACAGTCATGATGAAGTTCTCCAGAACACGAGAGAGGTTCAACGCGGTGGATCGCCGCGTGTCAGCGCGAACACATCGGGCAGCTGTAAGTGGCCTTCATAAAGCGCCCGGCCGATGATGCAGGCGGGAATGCCATCCATCATCAGCCGCCGGATGTGATCGAGCGTGCAGACGCCACCCGAGGCGATCACAGGAACCGACAGGGCGGCGCGCAGTTCGGCTAAAGCCTCAAAATTCGGGCCTGACATCATACCATCCTTGCTAATGTCGGTATAAACCACGGCGGCGATACCCGCCGTAGCGACGCTGCGCGCCAGATCAATCGCCGGCACACGCGAGACTTGCAGCCAACCCTCGGTGGCGACCAAGCCATTTTTCGCGTCGATCCCCACGACAATCCGATCCGGCCAACGCTGCGCGATCGACTGGACCCACGCGGGGGATTGTAATGCCCGAGTACCTAAAACCGCCCAACGAACGCCCCAATCGAACACCGTGGCCACGTGGTCCTCGGTGCGAAGCCCGCCGCCGAGCTGAATGGGGACACGCGCCGCTTCTACGATTTGCCGGATGACTGAACCATTGACCGGTTGACCGGCCTTGGCCCCGTCCAAATCCACGACATGGAGCCGATCAGCACCTTGAGCGACCCACGCCCGAGCCACCTGGGCCGGATCGTCGGAATAGACCGTTTCCTGTGAGTAATCGCCTTGTCGCAGCCGCACACAGCGACCCGCGAGCAGATCGATGGCCGGGTAGATCAGCATAAGCAATCCTTCACTTCGATCAATTCTTTCCAGACTTCAGGCGGAATGCAAGTGAATTGAAGGAATCATGAAAAATGGGAAAAATCGTTCTGGAACCCGAGGATCGCCCCGGAAAATCCGCGCCACAATCCCCTGCCAGCGACACGGTCACGCGGAAGTTGGGGGCGATAGAATGTACTGGGCTGTCACCATCACTCGGGCCAAGCCACTTGCAATTGCTTGGCCGTTTGCGTGATGAGTTCCCACGTTCCCTCGGCAATGGTAATTCCCTCAGCCAAGCGTTTCTCTTTGGTGAGACGTTCCGGATCGCCAGGTAAGGTGATCCGCTCGACCCCTGGTGCTGTCGGACAGGTACGGACGTAAGCGGTCAGAGCGTCGGTTTCCTTGAAAAAGTGGTCGAAACCGCAAAAAAGTGCTGGGTTGAACACGACAAAGATCGCGGCGTTGCCGTGCCCGGTCATGGGATAGTTCGGATTGCTGCAGGGGCCACCGGAGAGGCCGCCACAAAGGAGGTCGATCACCAACCCGAGGGCGAACCCCTTATAGGCTTGTGGGCCACCAAAAGGCAGGATGCTACCGCGGGGTTCCGTGTAGAGCACAGCCGGATCGGTGGTGGGGCGGCCTTCGTGGTCGATCAGCCAACCTTCTGGGGTGGGTTGTTTTTTTTGAAACTGCACGCGGACTTTGCCTTCGGCGGCCGCGCTGGTTCCAAAATCCATCACCACTGGTTCATGGGAGGTGGGTACACCGATGCACAGGGGATTGGTGCTGATCCGGCCCTCTCGGCCCCCCGGAGGAGCGACGCGGCGGCCAGCGCCATGGGAATTGACCGCAGCGATTAACGCCAGATGCCGTTGGGCGAGGAATTCGGCATATTCTCCCAGCCGCCCGGTGTGGCCGCAGTTCCGCAAAGTGCCCGCCGCAACGCCCAAGGTTTGCGCTTTAGGGATGAGACGTTCGAGCAGGCGGTAAGTTTGAACCTGTCCTAACCCCCAATTGCCATCCGCGGCCAGAATAGCGGGGGTTTCATGAATCACCGACAGGACGGCATCGGCACGATACGTACCGTTTTTCAAGGCTTCAAGGTACTGGGGGATGCGAATGACACCGTGGGAATCGTGGCCACACAGGTTGGCATCGACCAGGCTGTGGGCCACAATGGCCGCGTCGGCCGCAGATACCCCCGCGGCTTCAAACAGTGATTGGGTGAAAGCCATCAGACGGGCAGCAGGGAAGGTTGGCATGGTTAGTATTCGCGTAATGTTTGGCAAGATTCAGGTATTGCCGTTTGGAGTATGATCTTATTCCGCCGCCGCTGTTTTTCTCAGGGGTGTTGTCATGAGCTTTGCGCTCCGCTCGTTTGTCGCCACCGCGGGGGATCGAACAGGAGAAGTCTACGAGTTAGCGGCCTCGGATGGTACCGTTCGGGCAGAAGTGTGGCCGCAGTGGGGCTTCAACTGCCTGAAGTGGCAAGTTCGTCCGACGAACGATCAATGGGCCGACATCTTCTTCCACATGCCGGATTGGACGAGCCAGCCGATACCCACACGCAGCGGCCATCCGATTCTCTTTCCCTTCCCTGGTCGTCTTCGTCATGGTCGTTTGACCTTCGCAGGGCGTGAATACCAGCTCCCATTGACCGACGCCACAAAGCAACACGCGATTCACGGTTTCACTCCCCGCAACCGTTGGCGGGTGATAGCTACGCAGACAAGCCCCGAGTTTGCGGCGATCACTGGGGAATTTCACCTGGCTCACGATCTGCCCGAAGCGCGGGAACAATGGCCCGCCGACTTTGTGCTACGGGTGACGTATCGGTTGCGCAAGCACAGCTTGCGGGTGGAAGCGAGTGTCCAGAATGTTGGTGCTAACCGCTTGCCCTGTGGTTTAGGGTATCACGGGTATTTTCGCATCCCCGGAATGCCAGTGTCCGACATTCAAGGCTGTTTTGTCCAAGCCCATGTCCACAAGATGTGGCACAGCGAGCAGCAACTCCCGACCGGAGATTGCCCAGGCGTCACTCCCGAGTTGGATTTTCGCCAGGCT
>JANWYJ010000011.1 GCA_025055115.1 Gemmata sp. | reverse complement strand
GATTTGGGGTTTTATCGTCAGTATGGGTTGTTGGTGGGCGGCCCAAGCCGCTTTGCCCCAAGCCCCACCGGCACCCAAGACCCGGCCTCAAGCCCCACCGGCACCCAAGACCCGGCCTCAAGCCCCACCGGCACCCAAGGCCGCCCCTGCCGATGTGGTCGTCTCAGCGGAAGCCTTAACCATTCACCGGGAGGCTCTCCTCATCGACGGCCACAACGATCTGCCTTGGGAACTACGCGAGGCCGACGGCCCCGGATTCAAAACGATCGACCTCCGCAAACCGCAAAAACGCTTCCACACCGACATTGACCGCTTGCGGCAAGGCCACGTCGGGGCACAATTTTGGAGTGCCTATGTCCCCGTGTCGTACAGCCATAAAGGGCTTGCGGTCAAAGCGACGCTAGAACAAATCGACCTCATTCACGAACTGGCCCGCCGCTACCCAGACACCTTCGAGATGGCCTATAGCACCGACGACATCCTGCGCATCCACAAAAAGGGCAAAATCGCCTCACTCATTGGCATCGAAGGGGGGCACGCCATCGACAATTCGATCCACTTGCTCCGCAATTACTATCGCCTGGGCGTTCGCTACATGACCCTCACACACTCGGAATCCCTCGATTGGGCCGACTCCTGCTCGGATCAGCCGAAAGCTCACGGTCTGACCGAATTTGGCGTCCAAGTGGTGCACGAAATGAACCGGTTGGGGATGCTTGTCGATTTATCCCATGTTTCACCACAAACGATGAAAGCGGCCCTCCAGGCGACCAAGGCCCCGGTGATCTTCTCCCACTCCTCCGCGCAAGCGATCGCCGATCATCCTCGGAATGTTCCCGACGAGGTGCTCAAATTGGTCAAGGCTAACCGCGGTGTTGTGATGGTCAACTTTTTTAGTGGATTTGTCACACCCGAGGGCGCACGGGCGATGAAGAAGATGTTTGAGGTCAGCCGGGAGTTAAAGTTGAAATATCCGCACGACGAAGCCCAATACCGCGACGAATTCCGCGCCTGGGTCAAAGCCAACGACTATCCCGCGGGCGATATCCGCATCGTGGTCGATCACATTGATCACATCGTCCAAGTGGCGGGTATCGATTGCGTCGGCCTTGGCTCCGACTTCGACGGTGTTTCCAAGCTGCCCCGTGGCTTGGAGGATGTTTCCTGCTACCCCAAACTGACGCAACTGTTGCTCGACCGTGGCTACACCAAAGAGCAAATTCACAAAATCCTCGGAGGCAACCTCATGCGTGCCTTCGCCGAAGCGGAGAAAGTCAGCCGCGAATGGACCCAACGCTGAGCCGGGCCACGGCCCCATAGTCAGCAAGTTCCGCCCCCGCTCAAGCCAACGGAACGGCCAACTTTTTGGGGGCTTAGAAGGATTTTCCAACTTTTTGGGGGCTTAGAAATTGATCCGAGCGTACTTGCACGTGATGGGTTCTCATGTCGTCCGATCCGCCGTTACCAGTGTTTCTTGAAACCCTGCGACGCAGTCAACTGTTCGCCAGTGGTGAATTGGAGCGACTGATTGCTCCCTACAACGGCATTTCCGCTCAGCAACTGGCCGATGAATTGATTGCGGCCGGGGAATTGACACACTACCAGGCCGAGAAACTCTTGCGTGGACGCGCGGAAGGCCTAGCCCTCGGCCCTTATGTGGTGTTGGCGCCACTGGGCCGTGGCGGCATGGGCACGGTGGTGTATCTAGCCCGTAATCGCCGCGCCGCTTGTGAGCTAGGGGATACCGCCCTGGTGGCTCTTAAACTGCTACCCCGTCGCAAAGCGCTTGAGAACCCCCGGGCCTTGGCTCGCTTGCGCCGCGAGGCGGAATTGGGCGCTCGCGTTGTTCATCCGCATGTCGTGCGCACGTTGGCCTTTCAGGAGTATACGAATGTTTATTGTCTGGCATTAGAATTCATACCCGGCCAAACTCTTCGTGATCGGGTTGTTCAGCGTGGGCCATTGTCGGTGGCCGAAGCAGCTCGTATCGGCGCCGATGTGGCCGCCGGATTGGCTCATCTGCACACGGTCGGGCTGATTCATCGCGATGTGAAGCCGGCGAACATCATGATTCACCCCGACGGTCACGCGGTGTTGCTCGATCTAGGTTTGGCCATCGCTCCCAACGAACCTCTTCCCGACGATCCGGGTATCGCTGGTGGCCCCGGTTACACCGTTGGCACGATGGATTTCATCGCCCCCGAACAAGCCGTCAATGCGGTGGCGGTAGGTCCAGCAGCGGATCTGTATAGTCTTGGTTGTACTTTGTTTTACGCTCTCACCGGGGCCGTGCCCTTTCCAGCGCCCGACCACAGGTCGAAAATTCTCCGTCATCATCGCGACCCAGTGCCCGTCATTGCCCACATCCCTGGGGCGATGAATCAATTGGTGCACCAATTGATGGCGAAGTCGCCCTCCGCGCGGCCGTCTTCCGCTGACACCGTGCACCAACGGCTGCTGCCGTGGGCCGCTGAACTTCACCGCGGTCCATGTATCAATCCGGTGGCTCTGGCCGATACCCCGGGACGGGATGCACTACTGTGGGAGGCCGCACCGGGCGAGGAATCGGCACCGGGAGTTACGGACGAGCCGTCGACGGATTCTGGCCGTGGGGCGTATCTATCCTGGCCGAAACCCGATACCTGGCCGAAACCCGATACCTGGCCCGACGATGGGCCATCGCTGTCGCCGGTCGCGGCCGATTCACCTGGGGCCTTCCTCCTCATTGCATGCGGCATTGTCGCGGCTACCGGCCTGACGATGTTGCTATTCCGTTTCTTGAGATGACGATCAGGGCTTGGTACGATGCCAGGAGGAGACGCGGCGATGAGGAAACTCAAATACTTCAAACGGCATCGGATGGAACTGCCCCTGCTCCAAGCACCTCTGGAGATGGAACTGCCGGCTGGTTACCGCTGGCTAGCATGGGATGATGCGCTTTTGGCGTTACACGCCGAGGTCAAATTCCTCAGTTTTCAGCATCACGACGATGCTATCATCTTTCCATCGTTGGCAAGCCGAGCCGGCTGCCACGAGCTGATGCAAGCGATTCGCTACCGCGACAACTTCTGCCCCGAGGCGACATGGCTGGTGGTCGGTCCTGAGGGTGGCGTGGGCACCATCCAGGGACTGATTGACAGCAATGGGTATGGCGGCATTCAGAATCTGGGAGTCATTCCGGAATGTCGGGGGATGGGTATTGGCAAAGCCCTGTTGCTGAAAGCCTTGGCGGGGTTTGCCCGGCGCGGCGTACCACGAGCATTTCTGGAAGTGACGGCCACCAACGAACCGGCTGTGCGGCTGTATCGGGCGCTGGGGTTTCGGGCCTATAAAACGTTCTATCGCTCGGTAGAATGGCCCCCGGAATCGGCGGTTGTCGAGTCGTTGACGGCCCGGTTTATAAACTAACTTGCAAGTAGCGCCGTTTCGCAAGGATCGATCGCGTGGGACAGCTCGTTTATCACCACATCCTACCCAATGGATTGGTGCTGTTGGCCGAACGGATGGAGCATGTTCGTTCCGCCGCCATCAATTTCCTTCTCCCGGCGGGAGCTGCCTATGAGTCGGCGGGCCAATTCGGTGTCGCGAGCCTACTGGCCGAGCTGATCACCCGTGGGGCCGGCTCCCGGAATAGTCGCGAACTGACCCAAGCGTTGGATAATCTGGGTTTGGACCGTGACGAAAGCGTTGGCACGGTGAACATGCGCTTTTGGGGGAGTACTTTGGCACGCAACGTGCCCGCTGCATTGGAACTGTATGCCGACATTCTCTTGCGGCCCCATTTACCCGAGGAAGAACTCGCGGCGGTGCAGTCGCTGAGCCTACAAGAGCTGCAAGCGTTAGAGGATTCTCCGCAAAAGAAGGTCATGGTCGAACTGCGTCGCCGCTACTACCCACCGCCGTTGAATCAGGATCGCTATGGCCAGGCTGAAGATATTGAAACCTGCACCATCGAAACGGTTCGGCAGTTCTACCGCCAGCAATTCCGCCCGAATGGAACGATTCTTTCCGTTGCTGGCAATGTCGAATGGGAGCCTCTCAAGGCCCATGTGGAGACGCTTTTTGGCCCATGGGAGCCGCAATCCAACGGCGACCTAGTGCCAAAACCGCATTCGCCGCACTCCGATCATATCCCCAAAGAGACCCAACAAACGCAGATCGCCTTGGCGTTGGCGAGTGTACCCCTGACCGATGACGATTACTACAACGCTCGGGCCGCGACGGCCGTTCTTTCCGGGGGGATGAGTTCCCGTTTGTTTACCGAGGTTCGCGAGAAACGCGGCCTGTGCTATTCAGTGTATGCGACACACGAAAGCTTCAAAACCATCGGAACTTTGCTCGTCTACGCGGGAACCCGATCCGAACGTGCTCAAGAAACACTCGACGTCACTCTGCACGAACTGCGGCGTTTGCGCGAGGGCATCGAGAACGACGAGTTGGACCGTGTGAAAGCGGGCCTCAAATCGGCTTTGATTTTGCAAGAAGAATCGACTTCAGCCCGCGCCGGAGCCATTGCCAGTGATTGGTATTACCTGGGGCGGGTGCGGTCCTTGGATGAACTGCAAGCGAAAATCAACGAGTTGAACGCTCCGGCGATCCTTCGCTACCTCGATCGTTGCCCGGTTCGGGATGTGACGCTGGTCACGCTCGGCCCGGCCCCTCTCACCCTGCCGTCACTATGACTACCACTGAACGTCGTGTGTCGATTGTTCCCGAAGCCGATGAAGTCTTGGCACCGCTGGTGTTCAGCTACATCGTCGGTGTGGTGGTGACCCTGTTGGCCATCATCGCCTGGGTCTTTTGGTTCCGCGGCTATGCATGAGTGGCTTCTCCGGCCGCATGAGTGGCTTCTCCGGCCAACGGAATGCGTAACTCCAAAGTGGTAAAAGACTTCGGGATGAGCCAACGCGAGGATAGAGTGACTGCCATGCCGTTTTACTCCCACCAATTGCCCAATGGTTTGCAGCTGATTGGCGAAACTAGCCCTGCAGCACGGTCAGTCGCTGTGGGCTTCTTTGTCCGCACCGGTTCCCGCGACGAACAACCGCAGGAATCCGGCGTCTCGCATTTTCTCGAGCACATGGTGTTCAAAGGCACCGATCGACGTAGCGCGTGGGATGTCAATCGCGATTTCGACCGTATTGGTGCTAATTACAACGCCTACACCAGTGAAGAAAACACCGTCTACTACGCCAATGTCCTACCAGAGTATTTGCCTGAAGCCGTTGACATCCTGACCGATATTCTCCGACCCAGCCTTCGGCCCGACGATTTCGACATGGAAAAGAAGGTGATCCTGGAAGAAATCGAGATGTATGAGGATCAGCCCGGTTCGGTGGCGTGGGATCGCTCCCGGCGTCTGTATTTCGATTCGCACCCCTTGGGGAATTCGGTTTTGGGGACCCTCCAGAGCATCAGCGCCCTGACGCGGGAGCAGATGCAAGCCTATTTTCAGCGCCGCTATGCGGCCAACAATATCGTCGTGGCCGCGGCGGGCCGTTTCGACTGGGAACCGTTCGTTCAACTCATCGCCTCGGCCTGCTCGGCTTGGGATCACGCGCCGGTCGGTCGCGATCAGCGTGTGGAATGGCGGGGCAAACCGGGGTTCCATGTGCTGACCCGGGACAAGGTTCAACAAGAATATGTCATGTTCATCAGCGCAGGGCCGCCTTCAACCTCGCGCCTCCGCTATGCCGCCGATGTCTTGGCGATCGCCTTGGGAGATTACTCGGGCAGCCGGCTGTACTGGGCGTTGGTTGATCCTGGTTATGCCGATTCCGCCGATTGCACATACGTTGAAAACGACGGTACTGGCACCGTTTATGTGTCCATCAGTTGTGAACCCAACAATACCGTGCCGAATATCGACCGGGCTGGGGAGGTGCTGAAAGACATTCAAAACCATGGCATTACGGCAGCCGAGTTGCAATCGGCGAAGAACAAATGCCTATCACGGGTTGTGCGCGGAAACGAGCGGCCGATGGGGCGCATGCAGGCTATCGCCGCCGCGTGGACCTATACCGGCGAATACCGCGACGTTGACACCGAACTGGCGCACTACGAAGCCGTTACGCTCCACGATATTCGTGACTATCTTGAGGCTTACCCGATTGATCGGGATACGGTCGTTGCCTTCGGCCCGTTAACCGAGGTGCGCGGTGTTAAGGGTGAGCTGATCTAAGGAGGTACGCGGTGTTAAGGGCGAACCGGCCTAAGGAACGGAAGGGGAAGGCAGACGGACGGTTAGTCCCGTTGTTGTTGGCCACCAGTAGCTGGGGCCGGACTTGAACCGGCGACACTTCGCTTATGAAGCGAATGCTCTAACCGACTGAGCTACCCAGCCTTATCTCTACCTCCAGTGTACACGCTCCCGCGTTCGCGACAAGTGAGCCGAGAATTCGACACTGTTGAAATAATCCACAATGGAGCCAACAATTCGACACCCGGGAGATACCGCTTGGTTCGGGGGCTTTCCCGCCACGCGTGATCGGTTGTCGTTACAATCCGGCCAGTGGGACGTTCCCAAAGAAGGAGAAAACAAAAATCGGTGCGGGAAATCTGGAGATTCTGGGTAATCTGAACTCATGGTACGAGTGATGACCCGATGGGACGGGTGGAGTCGGTAGCTATGCGTTTACTCTCCCTGATCAGTTTGTTCGCCATCGTCTGGGGTATAACCCTATGGCTGGTACGGCCCAACACGGCCGAAGCGGCTCCCCCGCCCGCTCCGCCAGAGCCATTCATTCCCAACCAGACTCCGGCCAAACCCGAGCCATTCCCCCTGCGACTCGTCGATCAAGGCTCATTCGATCCTCAGTTGAAGGGGTTGCTACTGCCCGAGGGTTTTCGGGCCGAAATCGTGATCCAGGAGCCGGATACGATCAATCCGGTTGGAATGACCTTCGATCCCGAGGGGAACCTGTATGTTTTGGAGTGGCGACCTGACCCGGTGGTCGGCGAGCGATGGTTTGAGGTCAAGGAAACCTTCCGCTACCGCGACGGAACCACCAAACAGGTCGCGACGATGAAGAAATTCACCACGGATTGGATCAAATTTTTCCGCTACGATCCGGGTACTGGACGTTTTGCTAAGCCGCAAATCATTATCGCTGAAGAACTTCCGTCGAGTATTCTGTGGCACGAGGGCTATCTGTACGTCACGGGGCGGGGAACGGTACGCCGCTGGAAGCAATCCCGCCCTGGGGGGCCGTGGGACATTCGCGAAACCATTGCCCAAGGTTTCTGCGGTTTCCACCATCACCAAGTATCCGGATTGACCCTGGGCAACGATGGTCTTTTGTATATCACCAGCGGCGACGACGACAACTTCGTAGAAGGTTCCGATGGCAGTCGGGCCACCGTTCTGCGGACCGGAGCGGTCTTTCGCTGTCGCCCCGATGGCTCACGGATGGAGACTTACTCCATCGGCTATCGCAACCCCTACCGTGACATCGCCTTCGACGACAAATTCAACGCCTTCCACGCCGACAACGACCAAGAAGACGGCAGCAAGTTTCAAGGCTGCCGGATTATGCATGTCGCGGAGGGGAGCGATTTTGGCTGGCGTTTGGCCTTGGGTGCCCGCTGCTGCCGCACAGACTTTGTCCGCGGAGCCGTCGCAGGGGAACGACCGGGCAAAGTCCCGCCGATGATCAAAACCGGCCGCGGTTCGCCCGCAGGACTCCTCATCTACAACGATACCCGCTTGCCCGAACATTACCGGGGCCTGCTCTACTACCCCGATGTGTTCCGCAAACTCGTGCGGGCGTATCGCGTCGCACCTCAGGGAAGCACTTTTGCAATCACTCATGAATTCGAATTCATGAAAAGCGATGATCCCCTCTTCCGGCCCTGTCAGATGATCGTCGGGCCGGATGGGGCCATCTACGTGTGCGATTGGCGGACCGATAGCGGCGGGGCCGGCAAACTCTCAGGCGACGGCATCCATGGTCGAATCTACCGTCTCACATGGGTTGGGACGAAAGACCATCCGGCACGGCCCCGTCGTGGGATGGATAGTTGGGCCAAAATCCGTCGCCAAAGCGACGACGAATTGATCGCCACACTGGCTTACCCCGATTTCACCGACCAGGTCGAAGCACGCAAGGAACTGGTTCGTCGTGGCCCTACTGCCCGAGATCGGGTCTTGAAAAAATTCATCTCCGGCACCCTCGAACCCCACGCACGCTTGGTGGCAATGGGGGTACTGGCGGCTCATTGGAATGCGGAAGTCGAAAACCTCTTCCGCTTACTGATTCACGATGAATCACCCGATGTTCGCCGCTTCGCCGTCGAAATGTTGGGTTATCACGGCACTCCCCGCGACGAGCGCATCCTCCAGACCCTTGAAAAAGCCCTAACGGATCAGGAGCCAGCGGTGCGTCGCGTCGCTGCCTTGGCGCTGGGCCGAATGGGCGGAGCCGATACTGGGGACGTGCTGCTCAACGCTCTCAAACGGGAGAAAAACCCCGATATCTATTTGAAAGATGCCTACGTGCGCGGTCTCGAACGGTTGGGGCGAACTGGTATCGCTGCGATTCTCGACCTCGCCCGATCGGGTACCGACCCTGATAAAGACCTCGCCGTGGAGATTTTCCTGATGCTACGCACCGCCCACGGCGCCGAAGCGTTGCCCGAACTTCTGCTCCATCCGCATGTGACGATCGAGCAACGTGAACAACTCGTCCGTTCGTACACGAACTACCAAACCGACCCGCCGATTTCCCTCGAACCGCTGGCCAATTATCTGGCCAAACGCCCCAACGAACCGGTGAGCGTGCTATTGGCCGCTGTGGATGTCTTTGCCGCCAGCGGTGCGACCCTTGCCCCGTCCGCGGTGCGCATCCTTCTCGATCTGCTGCAGCGGCCCGAAGAAGCCACCCGCATCGCGGCCTTGATCGCCATTGAGGAATTGCGTATCTCGGAAGCGTCGCCACAAGTTCTTGAAATCATTGAAGATACGAAGAGAACTCAGGTAGAGCGCGTGGCCGCAGCCAAAGCTCTGCGCGCCCTTGGGGAAAAGAAAGCCATCGAGCCAATCAAGACCATCCTAGTCGGGGGGCATCCGGCAGTCTTGAAAGCTGAGTTGCTCCGCACCTTGGCCACGCTGGATGTGGTCGCAGCGCGGGCCGCGGCTGAAAAAGCCCTCGACCAACCCGACCCCACTTTCTTAGCCGAGGCGGTGGCGGTTCTCGCGGCCACGAAACCCGGTGCTCGGCTGATCGCCGAACGGTTTCTGGCCAACCGACTGCCCCCCGAGTTTTTCCCCCAAGTCAACGAAGCCCTCAATAAATTTGCCGACGACCCTGCCTTCGCCAAACTCCGAACCGACGTCCTCCGCGGCCGGCTGCTACTGTCGCTGGAACCCAGCCAGGTGGACAAAATCCGGACAGAGGTTGTCCAAAAAGGCAATCCCAGCCGCGGCAAGGAGCTTTACCTGAACACGAAGTTGTTGGCTTGCGCCACATGCCATCGGATGGAAGGCGTTGGCGGAGCGGTTGGCCCCGACCTGACACGCCTGTGGGACACGATGAGCGTCGAGAAAATCCTCGAAGCGATCGTTGATCCCAGCAAGGAGATCAAGGAAGGTTTCCAGACTTATCGGCTGGTGACCGTGGAGGGCCAAGTCTACACCGGGTTGAAAATCCGCGACGACGCCAAGGAAGTTGTCATCCGCGAAGCCACCGGACGCGACGTCCGCGTTGCCAAAGAGGATATCGAATCCCTGGCGCCCTCCAAATTGTCGCTGATGCCCGACAACGTGGTAGCCCAACTCCGTTACGAGCAATTTCTCGACTTGCTCGCCTTCCTCAAAAGCCGTTCCGAACAAGAATCGTTGCGCGGTTTGGTCCTTGAAGCCATGGTTGCTGGCCCGCGCCCCTGGGAGGAAAGCCCGTCGCCGCCAGAATTGACGCCGGAGAGCTGGAAACTCGTCACGGCGGAAGCTAACGGACAATTCAATCTCCCAACCATCGTGGAGAAGGCCGAAAATGCGGCCATCTACCTGCGGACGCACATTCACTCACCCCACAAGCAATCGGTCCGCCTGACCGTCCAAACCTCACTCCCTTGGAAGGCGTGGGTCGGTCGTGCGGCTGTCGCGGGCAAGTCCGCAGATAGTCTCAGCGTGGAATTAAACGAAGGTTGGAATGTTCTGGTCGTGCGGATTACACCCTCGGCGTCGGCCGGGTCGGTCGGCCTGCGCGTCGCGGGGGAAAACCTGCGCATCGCGGCCCAACCAGATCGTCCCTAGCAGATCATCACTTGTCATGCGCCAACGCCAACCACGAGTCGTCGGATCCCCCTTCGACGACTCGTGGTGATCGTCCAACTCCACTGGCCTACCGGGGCGACAGCTTCCCCGTGTGCCTAGTAAATACCGCCGTGGATCCGTTCTGGCGTCAGGTGGCAAGGCTGATCGTTGAACCAGAACCGCCGCCATTCATTGTGAATCTGCCGCAAATCCTCGGATTGAAACAGCAGTTGCTGCATCCGCACATTGGGATCGCTAGAGTATTGGTTGAGTAAACACCCGCTGTTGGTTGCCAGCCCCAATGCGGCGATGAATCCGCCGAACCACTTGCTACAGAAGACTTTGCGGACCATATTCCGGCCTCCGTGCTGCGGGTGCCGCGACCCCATCCGGTTGGCTCGGTTGCCGATTTCCCCCCAGCAACGCGAACCGGTTTCCTCGCAAAGGAATTATCGACAAAATCGCTTCGTCACTTAAACTCGATACTTGGGATTTTTGGGGGCCGGCCAAGACCGCAGGCTCCAGACCTCCATCTCATTTCCAAACAATTTCGTCGTCCCTATGAGGATCACGCTCCAGAAGACCACAGGCTCCAGGTCTCCATCTCATTTCCACAAAATTATCATGACAATGAAGATGAACAAAGTAATTAATCCTAGCGCGGAGAACCGCCATCGACTAAGTATCGCGCGGATTGCGGTGCTGCGTCCACAGGTGGGAACGGGGCTTCGAAGGGCTGTCATCGGCTGGACCGTGGCCTCTTGGACCGTTGTTCGCGATGGCAGCGGCAATGGTTCGGGTGGTGAATGCTGCGAAGTTGGCGACCGTGGAGCTTGCGCGGCAGAAACGACCCAACTGGCCGGCAGCCCCGCACTAAACAGAGGCGCGTTCGTCATGGCGGGTGGATGTGCCGGAACCGATGACGCACCAGTTCCAGCGCTGGCAGCAATACCGAAGGAGGTCACAGTTGGAGGTGATTCCCGACATGGCCGGTCTTGCGCTGCCAAGCATAACACCGGCATTTCTTCGGGTGCTGGGAGGGGCACCGGTTGTGTCAAATAAGGTTCGAGGGCGTCGCGCACTTCAGCGGGCGTTTGGTAGCGATGCAATGGGTCTTTACAGAGCATTTTGTTGATGACAGCGGCGAGACCATCGCAGACTTCAGGTCGAATCTGCTGGATGGGGGTCGGTTCTTTCGTGCGGTGCCACAGTAACTTTTGCGAAACGCTGCCCGAGGGGAAGGGCGGATGCCCGGCCAAGAGGAAGTAGAAGGTTCCGCCGAGGGCGTAAATATCCGCGCGAATGTCCACTTGGTGGCTGTTGGCGATCTGTTCAGGAGCCACATAGTCGGCAGTTCCCAGGACGATTTTATCGTCGTACTTGATCGTCAGTTGATCGGTTTGATCGTTGAGAAATCGGGCCAAGCCCATATCGAGAATGCGCGCTGTGCCGGTGCGGTCGATGAGAATGTTGCTCGGCTTGATATCCCGGTGGATGATATTGTTCAAAAAGGCGTAATGGAGACCCTCTGCGGCCTGGCGGATATAGCTGACGGCGCGCGCGATCGGCAAGGGGCCAAATTTCCGCACGATGTCCATCAAGTTTGTCCCCTCCACATAATCCATGACGATGTAATGCAGATTGCCATCCTGATCAATGTCGTGGGTGCGCACGATGTGAGGGTGGTTCAATCGGCCGGCGGTTCGGGCTTCACGATAAAACCGACCCAGGGCCGAGGGTTGATCCGCCTTGGCCGGGGGGAGGACCTTGATCGCCATCCGTGTGCGCAAGTGCATGTGTTCACACAAGAATACCTGCCCCATCCCGCCCACGCCGATCCGCTCCAGAAGCTTGTATTTGCCAATGGTGAAACCACGGTATTTACCCAGGAGGTATTGTTCCACCTGAAAATGCGTCAACAGACCATCATTGATCATTTCATCAGCGAACTGCCGTGGATCGTCGGGAAGGGGGCGGGATTGGTGGCGTTGCTGGAGGTAGTGGCTAAGAAGCTCGTCGCTGAGAACCCCGCTTTGGCGGATGAGTTGCAGCAATTCGTCCACGCTCGCGGGCGCTGGCATGAGGAAACCTGTATGGTGGTGACCCGAAAATGAGCTGGAGTGGGCAGAACCTGCCCGGCTCAAAATTCCTGTCAAGGCTAGAACAAATTCGCCCGCAACGCAAACTCGCGTTATTCGAAGTGGTGAGACAAAAAATCCGCGGCGGTTCAACTCTCGCGCCGAATGACCGTGAGTCGAACCGCCACCTCGACAGCCCAAAGCACTGACCGCAACCGAGCAACACCCCAGATGTGCTAAACCCGACTGCCGAAATAGCCAGACACGATGGCGATCAAGATTCCCTCCCAAACTTTTTCAACTTCCAAGTTCCGTTCGGTGAGGCTGGGCAAAATGACGTATTGCAAAATCGTTTCAAAGAGCAACAGCAGCATCGCGAGAACGCCGACCCAAGCTCGCAACGTCATGAACAATTGACTGGTTCGGCCTAAAATGAAACGCACGAACAACGCTGTGGCAAAACCGCCAGCTAAACATCCCAGCAAGACAGGCCACTGGTACACTTCCTCGGCCGCGGGCGTCAGTCGTTTGGCGGCCAATTGGGGGTCTTGAATCAAGGCCCACACCACCACGGCTAAACTGCCGCCGACAAACAACACGCGCATCAGCCACGGTAACACATGCGTTCGCCCCTCCGGCAAGGGATGAGAAACGAACGCCATTAACACCATCGTCAGCAGGAAAAAGTGGCCCAAGGGTGCCCGCATTTCATAGGTCGGGGGAAGAAGCAGAAGAATCCAAAAGAACGAACAGATCAGCACTGACAAAAAGCCGCGGACCGAACCGGCTGGTAAGCCGAACGTCGGGTATTCTTGGACTACCCCCGGAATTGCCGTCGTCATGCGTCTCTCCTTGGTGTGTGCGCATCGACATATGGTATAAACCAATTCGCTGGATTTGGCGAATCCTTTCTCCTTCTTGGGGATAGGCTTGACGGACACGGCCGGCCTTGTAGCATGACTTTCTTCCGGCTGTAGACCGGTCCAGCATGGGGCAGCGCCCTCGGAAAGGCGCGGATGGTCACTTATGACAACAACGATGATGAACGCGGCGACTGTTCAGCCGCAATGGATTCTGATCGACGCCACGAACCTCGTGGTCGGCCGCCTCGCGGTCACGATTGCCAACTTGCTCCGCGGCAAACACAAACCTGAGTATACCCCCCATTGTGATACCGGCGACTATGTGATCGTAGTGAACGCAGAAAAAGTTCACTTCACTGGTAAGAAATGGGAACAAAAGGAATATCAAGACTATTCTCATTATCCGGGGGGCCTCAAAATCACCCCGGCGAAGGAAATGTTGGAGAAGAAACCCGAGGAAATCATTCTCCGCGCGGTGAAACGGATGATGCCCCGGGGGCCTTTGGCGTACAAACAGCTCAGTAAGCTGAAAATTTACGCCGGGCCGCAGCATCCGCATCAGGCGCAAAATCCTAAGGAATTGAAACTCAAGAACTAACGGCACTCCCCACGCGGTGCGGACACCCGCACACAGACTTCTGACACCAGACCACCTATGGCAGACAAAAAACCACCTGTGGCAGACAAAAAAGCTTCCAAAACCAAAGGCCCTCGGACTTTCTACATCGGCACCGGTCGTCGCAAAACGGCGGTGGCCCGTGTGCGTATCACCGAGGGGAAAGGGCAAATTCTCATCAACGGCCGACCCTACGACGAATACTTCCCTGAAGAAAAGGACCGGGCCGCAGTCGTGGGGCCATTGAAAGTGACTGAACAGCTGCATCGCCTCGATGTCTTTGTCAACGCCAAAGGTGGCGGCGTGACCGGGCAAGCCGGCGCAGTTTCCCAGGGGATCGCCCGAGCCATCAAAACCATGTTCAGCCCTCCGGAAGAACAACGCGCCTACATCCGCGACAACGTCACTGTCATCCGACCGTATCGGGATGAAGCCAAGGAACGCGAGAAAGCCAAGGCGATTCCCGTGAAAACCGCCTCCAGCGCCAACAATCAGCCGGTCGGTCCCAGTGAGGAAACTGCGGCGGCCACCGATCCGGCCAGCGGTATCATCAAGAAGTTGCGCGAATCAGGATACCTCACCCGCGACGCCCGCATGAAAGAGCGGAAAAAGTACGGTCTGCGCGGAGCACGCCGCGGAACCCAATTCTCGAAGCGTTAATCAGTTTGTTGATCGATGGAGTGAACATTCGGCCCCCAGCTGCTGAGAGTCCTGAGGGTTCCCAGCAGCTGGACCGTCTTGAGTCCCGTCTCCATCTTGAGTTGCACCCCAGCTGCTGAGAATCCTGAGGGTTCCCAGCAGCTGGGGCTTTTTGAGAGCTGAGAATGGGCACAAGTCGCCGGATACACACGCACTCCACGGCCTGCATTCCCGACTGCCGGTGTTTTCCGAGGCGGAGAACCCCTCAGAGTTGCTGGACCGTTAACGCTCGGTCACGTCGAGTCATCTGAGAACCTTTCTTTCGTATGGTTGAGGACCCATCAGGATTGATGGCGGATACGGCCAAGGACCGAATTGTCGTTACAGTGCTGGTCCACTCGGATGGCGGAGAACCCCTCGGGATTGCTCGGAGGAACCCATCAACCACTCAATTCTGGGTCCATGCCCGATCGGACGGGTCAGCGCCGGATCGGACAGCTGAACACTGCTTAGCGATGGAGGAAGCTGATCCTGGCAATGGCTGCCAGGTGTCGTTGCTCTCAGTGACGTTCCCGGTTAGGGTTAGCGGTGGAGGAGGCTGATCCTGGCAACGGCTGCGCGTAGCCAGGAGTGGAGGTGAGCAGCATGACCGACATCGCCTGCCGCAGTCACTTCGCAATGACGCGCGCGGCCCCCCAATTGACGTCGGCTTGAACATCGCCGGCCGGCCCGTAGTCGATTCGCAGCGTCAATTCTTTCACGTCTCGAACATCCAGTTGAACGAACACGGCCGGGCCTGCGGTCAAATCTGCCAGTTCAGGAAGTTCGACGGTTTTGCCATCCCGGAGAATCTGCACCTTGGCACGTCCGCGCGGTCCGCTGACGGGATCGAGACCGACATAAGCCTCAAAGCGTTGGAACTGGCCGGCCAAGTCGTATGTCAGTTCGGTGAGGGGGTGGGTACCGATTCCCAGGTCGAAGGTGTAGATTTCTTTCCCGAGCATCAGCCGCAGCGGCTGCCCACGGACGTTCTGATTCGCGGCCCACGGCCAAGCGATACCCAGAAAACCGCGGCTTTCAGCCTTGCGGAGCTTCAGATCGGCTAAGTAGGTCGCGGGGCCTTGCAAAACCGTCAGCGACACCAGTTGTGCCAACGGAATGGCCATCCGTGAACCGCAGAGTGGTTGGACGATGAGTTCTCCCTCTTTGAGGGTGATATCGGTCACCACCAGGCGTGAACCGTTCTCGAGAACCAGTTGGGCATAAGTTTCTTGAGGTTTGCGGGCTTTGGCGAAGCGAGGATTGAAGCCAATCGCCGCCAGATCGCGGAATTCAATGTCCCGCGTGGGTCCATCGTCAGGCTTGAACTTCACGCGATTATCACTGAAGCCGCTGATCGTGCCGCGTAGGATGTCGCCATTGCGGTAACGGATGGCATCTCGCGCGGGTGTGCCGGTGAGCCATGAGTACTTGGTGGGATGCAATGGGGTGTCGGCGGGAGGAGCGATGAGCCACACAGCGGCGACGGTATCCAGGGGTACCGACCACCGTTCGGCACTGTGGTGGGGTTGGAATTCCAGCGTTTTGGTGTCGCCGCCCCGGAGTATTCCGGCCATGCGATCCCCCGCCGCCGTGATCAAATGAGGACCGTGGGGAAAGTCGGGCAGTCGCGTACGGGTCCGCTGGATACCGATCAACCCTTGGGCGATCTTCGGCCCGTCGGCCGTGAGAAGTTCGGCCCCGGCTTTCCATGAGATGGCGGTGAGGCGGCCCGTCAGCAGGTCGTTGCGTTGTGTGCTGACGGAAAATTCCGGTGGTGCCGCCGGCACGGTCAGAACAGCGGCGAGAATCCATGAGTTCATAGGAATGTCCGGTGAATGTCTCGTGCGTTAGGTCGCCGTGGTAACTCCGACCAACTCCTATCGACTTGTTGCTGTCAGTTGAATCATGAATCGTGGCGTTGCTGTCACAATGAATGATCAGGCAATGAACGATCAGGTACCCTCCTGGGGTTCGGGGGGTACGAACGAGCCATCCCAATGGGCAGGGGGACGGCGGCGGGTCTTGTCCATGACGCGCATGAGGCATTGCGCGGCGGGGTCGGCGGAGAATTGCGCCGTCAGATTGTCATAGGCTTCCGACCAGTTTCCGGCAGTGAATTGCTCCACGGCGGCCGCCCATTCGACGAGTTGATAGTCTTGGATACTGGGGCTTTGGGCGGAATACAGTTCGTAGGCGAATACCGGTTCGGGGAAACCTTTGGCCCGTACCTTGCCGAGGGGCCGGGTGATCAATTCGCGGCCATTGGGATCGATTTGGGCGATTTGCGATGCGACTTCTTGGCTGACGATGATAGGCACGCCGAAGGCCTTGGTCATAGCTTCGAGTCGGAAGGTGAGATTGACGACTGGGCCATAAAGGTCGACCACGGCCAGATCGTGAGCGCCCAATCGCCCGGCCACCGCTGTCCCGTGGGTGAGGCCCAGCCCACATTGCCCCCCCCCGGTCCCTTCGGTGAGCCGGCGATGAATGGTGATTGCCGCCCGAGCGGCCATTTCGATTTGGCGTTCGTTGGGCTTTGGCCAACCCCAAAAGCCCAAGACCGCATCGCCGCGGAAGCCGGCGACAACCCCATCGCGATCGGTGATGGCGCTACTCATCGTGGAGAGGGCCAGGCTGATTTCCCGCTGCGCTTGCAACAGTTGCATCGCATGTTGGGAAGTAAAGAGCGAGTAGTTGCGGAGATCGCAAAAGAGGGTGGTAATTTCTTGCTCTTTGGGAGCCAGCATCCGTTCGAGTTCATCGGGGTCATCGAGGTATTTCCAGAGGCTTTGTGGCCAGGCCCGGCGGATGACTTTATTTTGCTGGGTGAGGCGGCTGACCCGTAGCGTCGTTTCGATCATGCCGACCAAAAGTTCGGCAATTTTTTGGTATTGCGTTAGGTCGTTAACGATCTTGTCTTGCGCGGCCTTATCGAGCAAGTTCCACTGGCCGGTGGTTTGCCCGGCGACATAAAGAGCGTACTTCGACCCATCTTGAAAAGGCGTGCACACGGCCCAAGGTGTCACACCTTGGATGTAGGCATCGGAGATAGTCAATTCCGCACCGGGTCCGCCGGAGGGTTCGGGCGACCAGCAGTGCAAGCAGCTCCGGCGGCGCTCCACGATGGCCCGGTAGGCCAGACGGCGCGACGGCATAAAGCCGCCACCGCGGCCGTGGATGGAGTGGGGGCGGACATTCGATTCGACTACCGTCAGTTTGAAGTCATTGGGGGTTGTGCCGGGGGGAATACGGACGATGGCAGCGGCATCGGCCCGGGGCATGGCGTCCATCACCACCTTCAAGACCTGCCGAAAAAGCCCCTGCTCCGTCGTGACGGCGCGGATCGTGGCGGGGAGTTGTTCGAGGGCCCGCAGGGCCGCGGCGGGGTTGGCGAAGGGGATTTCCTCGAGTTGTGCCCGGGTCCGCTCTTCCTGGCGGGGGGCAATCGTGGCATCCACCGGGCTTTCCGGCTGGATTTCTGCATCACTGTGCAGGGTGAAGCGCGTTTGCCCAATCCAGAACGACTCCCCGCGGCCAATGGCACACACGCCGCTGGTCACTTCCACCAATTTTTTTTGCTTCTCATCAAAAAGCAGCGTCTGATTGGCCGGCGGGCTGGGGTAGGTGGGCGGTTGCGGGGGCCGGGTGGTGATGGTCAACCGGTTTTTTTGCGGTTCCCAGAGCAAAATCGCCTGGAAACGCGAAATTTGCTCATCTTCAGGTATGGCAATATCCATCTTGGCTTCGTCGCGGCCTAAATGGAGCGGTTTGCCGGGGGGAAGAGGGAACCGCCGCCCGTATTGCCGGGCCTGCAAGATCGCCTTCCGCGGGTCAGCCTGAACTTCGGTGATCGCTTCCAACTCAGCCATGAGCGGAAAACCCTTGGTTGCAGCCGAAACAACGATAGACGCTTTCGGCCTCTTTCTCTCCTTGACATATCGTACTTCGTTGTCGCCATAAGCGTGAGAGAAGTCTTGATGACTTTTTGGGGCCGGTGTCGGATTTACAAGCCAGAATAGGGTAGAAGCAGCTCATCCCATCTTCGCCCGTCCGCAAAGCGAGTCAGAATGACCTCATCGGACGATCTTTACCGCACCGTGGCTCGAATTCCACCGGAGCCAACCGCAAGTTCTTTGCCCGTCGCTGAGGAAATTCGTACCCATACGCCCCCTCTGGCGCGAACCCAACCTCCCCTGGCGGCCCCGACGGGGCTGGAAACGGTAGCTGTCAGCGCACAGCGGACCCCAGAGCCAGGCCCGCTGCTGGGGGACCACGTTCCCTACATCCCTGGCTTTGTGATCACCGGCGAATTAGCACGCGGTGGGATGGGGATTGTCTATAGTGCGATCGAGGTTGATCTAGGTCGGGAAGTGGCCATCAAAATGCTCCTTCCGGACCTGGCTGATGCTGGCCGGTCCGTACGTCGTTTTCTCGACGAAGCCCGCATCACCGCGCAGCTGCCGCATCCCCACATTCCCCCGATTCATCGCCTAGGTACCCTCCCTGATGGGCGGCCGTTTCTGGTCATGAAACTGATACGGGGACGAACCTTGGCCGCGATGCTGGCGGCTCGGACCGAACGGCCGTTGTCGCAATCGGCCGGAGAATTGGATATAACCGCGGTGGAATACACCGGGTTGATGAGCGTTTTTGAACAAGTCTGCCACGCCGTGGCCTATGCCCATAGTCGCGGCATCATTCATCGCGATCTGAAGCCATCGAATATCATGGTGGGTCCTTTTGGCGAAGTTCAAGTGATGGATTGGGGGTTGGCCAAAATCGGTACTGGGGAGCACGCCGCACTGCCACGGGGCGTTTTAACCTGCCACAGCCGGGCCTCAGCGACTCTGATTGGCCAAGCCATGGGCACACCGCAGTTCATGCCTCCCGAGCAAGCCCGGGGTGAATGGGACCGGGTCGATGCCCGGGCCGATGTTTTCGCACTGGGCGGTATTTTGGCAGCCATTCTGACTGGGGAACCGCCTTACACCGGGACGGATGCCCTTACCGTACTACGACGTGCCCGCGAGGGCGATCTCCAAGAGTGCCGGGAACGGTTGGCCCGCTGTGGTGCGGATGCGCCCTTGATTGAGTTGGCCTGCCGCTGCTTGTCGCGGTTTCCCGACGATCGCCCGGCCCATGCGGGCGAAGTGGCCCGACTTTTGGCCGCGCACCGCTTGGGGGTTGAAACCCGCTTGATGGTCGCCGAGCAGGAATGGGCTGCCTCGGTAGCCAAGGCCGAGGAGGCTCAACGGCTCGCCTGGGAAGATCGACAGGCCAAAGAGGCCGCCGAAGAGCGTGCCCAAGTGGCGGAATTTTATGCCGATTGCATCGCCCAACAGGCTCAGGAACAAATACGCCGCCGCCGCGGCGTTCTGCTGGGATTGGCCACGGTCCTATTCATCGCCGGCTATGCCGCCGGCCATTGTATCGGCCGCGAAGTGTGGTCGATGTTGCGACAACTCCATCAAATCATCGTTTCGTGATAGGCCTCGGGCTTATTATTGGTCCGTGACAAGCCGCAGCTGGCGCGGGATGGACCACCGAATCGCAACGGGCTTACCCCGCCTTGATCGGGGCACTACCCGAGTTTTTTTCTCGGGTTCAAACGCAACCGACCTTTTCCTGCGTTGGGAATTTCGCCACAATCGGCATATGGAGATACGAACCATTTTGGGGCCTCACGGACTCATTGCCCAAAAATTCCCCGATTTTGAATCGCGTCCGCAACAGTTAGCCATGGCCGACGCGGTGGCGCATGCTTTGGAGCAGGGGCACAAGCTGCTAGTCGAAGCGGGCACAGGAGTGGGGAAGAGCTTTGCCTATTTGGTCCCGGTGATTCAAGCGGTCAAGGCCCGGCGGGATTTTCGCGTCGTCATTTCGACACACACCATCAGCCTCCAGGAACAACTCATCCACAAAGACCTTCCCTTTCTGGAATCGGTACTGCCGGGCGATTACCGGGCGGTTCTAGTGAAGGGACGAGGGAACTATCTGAGTCTGCGGCGCTTGCGCTTAGCGCAAACCAAGGCCAATACGCTTTTGGATTCGCCCGGAGCCATCGACCAACTCATCCGGATTGGCCGCTGGTCGCGGCAAACGACCGATGGCAGCAAGTCCGATCTGCCCCTGCAACCCCATGAGGCGGTCTGGGACCTGGTCCAAAGCGATAGTGGCAACTGCCTGGGTCGGAAATGCCCGCAGCACAGCGAATGCTTCTACTACCGCGCGCGCAAGCAAGTCTTTGGGGCAAATATCCTGGTGGTGAATCATGCCCTCTTTTTCACCGATTTGGCCTTACGTCGTGCCGGGGGCGGTGTGTTACCGGATTATCAAGCCGTAATATTCGATGAAGCCCACACCCTCGAAGATGTCGCCGCCGATCACCTGGGTATCCACGTGTCACAAGGCGGGTTGGAATACTTGTTCAACCAACTGCTTTCTTCGCGAACCCACAAAGGCATCCTCGCCACCTTGGGTGATGGCGACGCGGTGACCCAATTGGAGCTGACCCGGCGCGCGGCCGAGCAATTCTTTGTCACGATTTACCAATGGCAACAAGGTCAGCCGCGCTCCAGCGCGGCACAATCCACCAGCGGCAGCGTCCGTGTTCGCCAACCCCACCCCGTGGAGGATACACTCAGCCGTGAACTCTCCAAGCTGGGAGAAACACTCTACGAACTGGCCCACAATCGCGATTCCGAAGACGACCGCCTCGAACTGACCAGCCGTGGCGACCGCCTGTTGGCCCTGGCCCGAGCCGTGACCGAGTGGCTTCATCATGACTTGGAAGGGCAGGTGTACTGGGTCGACGTCCGCCCAGGGCCGCAGCCCCGCGTGACCTTGGCCAGTGCTCCGATTGAGGTGGGGCCGGCCCTCCAACACCAACTCTACAAGACAGTGCCGACGGTCATCCTCACCAGCGCGACCCTTTCCATCGGGGGATCGGAGGGTTTCGAGCATTTCCAAAAGCGCTTAGGGTTGGAAGGAAGTCCCACCTTGCTGTTAGATAGCCCGTTCGACTATCCGCGGCAGGCCGCGTTGTACTTGTTCAAAAACATGCCCGATCCCGCCAGTCAAGCCGCCCGCTACGAAGACGAAGTGCTGCGACGAATTCCCGAGTATGTGGCCAAGACCAGCGGTCGTGCTTTTGTTCTCTTCACCAGTTACAGTTTTTTGAACCGGGCGGCAGCGCAATTGGCACCGTGGTTGGCCCAGCACGGCTATACGTTACTCGTCCAAGGAAGTGGTTTACCGACACCCAAACTGCTCGAGCAATTCCGCGAAGCGAAAAATGCCGTATTGTTTGGCGTGGATAGCTTCTGGCAAGGGGTTGATGTGCGCGGAGAGGCCCTTTCGAACGTGATTATCACGAAATTACCTTTTGCCGTGCCCGATCGCCCACTGACCGAAGCCCGTTTAGAAGCGATCACGCAAGCGGGCGGCAACGCCTTCCGGGATTATCAAGTGCCGCAAGCGGCGATCAAACTCAAACAAGGTTTTGGGCGACTCATTCGTACACAGTCCGACCGCGGTATCGTCGTGCTGTTTGACCCACGTGTGCTGACCAAACCGTATGGAAAACTGTTCCTCGATGCGCTGCCCAACGCCCGCCGTTTCATCGACGGGCGGGAGGTGACGTCAGAAGAAGGGCTACCAAAATCGCCACGCTCTTCCGTGGGATGAGCCAAACTCCGTTGATGTAACCTAAATCAGCATCCCCGCGACGGCGGAGTTGATCAATGTCGCTAGAAAGCCACCGGTGAGGGCCAGAAGCCCCAATTGGGCCAGTTCGCCCCGGCGTTCTGGAGCCATCGCCCCAATACCCCCCAACTGAATCCCAATGGAAGCGAAATTGGCAAAACCGGTGAGAGCGAAGGCCGTCAACGCCACCGAGCGCGGCTCCAATTGCCCGCCGTATTGGGTTGAAAGCATCAAATAGGCAACAAATTCATTCAACACCAGTTTTGTTCCTAATAACTCACCCACTTGGGGCACATCGGCGGAGGATACTCCCATCAACAGCGCCACGGGGGCAAACAGCCAGGAGAAGATCAACTGCAAACTGAGCGGACGGGTCAGGCCCAGGGCTTGCTGAACACCGAACGTCGCGTCCAATTGGGCCAACAAGTGATTAACAAGGGCTACAAAGGCGATGAAGGCAATCAGCATCGCAGTAATGTTCAGCACCAACTTCATCCCTTCGCTGGCCCCTTCGGCGGCCGCATCGAAAACGTTCGCATGGCTTTGCGGTATCTCCACTTTGACGTCGCCGCGGGTGACGGGTTCTTCGGTTTCGGGAAGCAGGATTTTGGCGATATACAAGCCGCAGGGTGCGGCCATGACACTGGTCGCCAGAATCGCGACGGCTTGCTCGCCCATGCCGATGGTGTTCAACATACCGACGTATGCGACCATCACTCCCCCCGAGATAGTTGCCATGCCTCCCACCATGAGGGTTAGCAATTCCGAACGTGTCATCCGCGTGATATAAGGCCGAACAATCAGGGGAGCTTCTGTTTGCCCCATGAACACGTTCGCGGTGGCACTGAGTGTTTCGGCCCCACTGGTGCCCATCACCCAAACCATGACCCGGGCCAAGAGCTTCACCACAAATTGCAACACGCCCAAAAAGTACATCACGGTGAAAAAGGACGACACAAAGATGACCGCGGGCAACGCCTTGACTACGAAAATAAATCCTCCTCCATTCTGCAATGCCAGGCCTTTCTCCAAGGCGGCATCATTCAACAGTGGTCCGAAGACGAAGGCCGCTCCTTCATTCGTGAAGTCAATGAATTTTTGGATCACCTCGCTCATCGACCGGAAAAAACTATACACCCACGGTACTCGCAGAATCAAAACGGCCAGAATCAGTTGCAAGGCAAAGCCCGCTCCGACGGTCCGCCAGTTGATGGCCCGCAGGTTCCTCGACAACAGGCAGGCTAGCACAAGGAACGCCACTACCCCCAGCATCGACCGCACAGGTGCCGCGGCCGCATCGCGGATCGCGTAGGCTGTCACAACAACAGTCGCCAGCACAAACGCAAGAGCGATCCGCCACAGACGAGGGGTTGTTGGATGTTCCGGCATGGATAAAGTCCCGATATGCCTCAGCCGCTGCCGCGACTTCTTCGCGGGAGCACGACGTTCTCTTCACATTTTCATACGGCGTTGGCTTGTCGTTCGCTTGGACGGACCTGATCGGCTAGGGGCCGAAGAATTCCTTGAGGAAATTGTCGTCATTTTTCGGTAGTGCCCACACCTCCAAGGTGAATTGGACAGGACCGGGCGTTTTGGGCGGGGGAATATGCACCAGGGCCAGCCAGCCCTGAGCTTTGTCGGGGACAAAGCGCCACGTTGCCCCCTCGGGAAGCCCTCGGGTTGTGAGGACCACCGCCCGCTCCCCGTCGGGTAGGACAACACGTCCGCCGTCAGCGAAATCGGTGAGTTCCTCCGCGGTAGCATCCCACTTCCGTTCGGACCCGTTGCTGGTGAAAATGCGCGGGTTGGTAGCGGTTCGACCAGCCCAGAACCAGGTATGATACTCGCGCGGTAGTTGGACTTCAAAGCGACGGGACAGACCGTTGGCGAGTGGGTGCTGTAGCGGCGCAGGGGTTTCCGCGACCTCCAAGACGGCCCCTTGACCACCGGCATCGAGGCGGTAACGGAAAGTCGGGCGGCCATCGTTGCCAAGGCGATAGCCTTGGAATTGCACCACGGGAGGGCCCTCATAGATACGAGGGGGATCATCGGGCAGGGGGCGGCCAAACGCCGGATGTTTGGCGCGTGCCAGAAAATCGGGCGGGATTTTCCCATGGGTCGTCAGGCCCCAGGGGTGGCCCGGAGGGGCGGTCCAGAACTTCTGACCCAGAATTCGTGCCGGATTGCCGCCGCGGTTATTCCACACCGGCGCGGCATCAAGAAAATTGCCACCCCAGGCATAGGCGATGCGGCACTCATCGGCGCTGAACGCTAACGAGATCGAACCCGGATAGCCGACGGCGATAGCTCGGCTGCCGGCATCGGGCATGAACGTCCGCAAAATTTCGGCCCGGTCCTTCACCGTGATGACAACCCCCTTGGGCGGTTCCAAACCCTCGGGGAGTGGCAGTCCCGGCCCCAATGCCAGATACGCCCACATGGCTTCGGCTTGCTGGCCCGGGTCGCCCGCGAAGATAGTCTTTTGTACCGAACGGCCGTCGATGAACGCTTGCGGCATGCGCGTTCCCGGCGACATCCGCAATGGCTGACTGAGCCAGCGTTCATACCACTCATAGCGAACGCGCTGATTGATCGTGGCCAGGTCCGGTCCGCGCGTGCCGGTGTTGGCAAATCCGCCGATGTCGTGACACGAAACGCAGCCTAAGCCGCCTTTGCCGATCAGTTCACGCCCGGCCGCGACTTTCGCCGCGGTGCGTTCCACGCTGTGAATGGTGTCGTCGGGGCGGACGCCTTCCAAGGCGGCGAGTGCCTCCGGTAAAAAGCCGACATTGTGAGAACCATATTGCGGCATGCGCAAGGGCATCCACGGTCGCGCGCGCCCACTGTGCAACAGCACCGATTTCAACCACGCTGTGCGCGATTTGTGACCAATGCCCGTCAGAACCGGCGGGCGGACTTCGTCAGCATTGTTGGCTTTCTCGAAAAGTTGCATCTGGGCGGCCAATTCCAGGGGAATACCACCTTCACCGTCGCGCGGATGGCAATTGAGGCAGTGGAAGCGCCGCAGAGCCACGCGGGCCTGGTAGGCGGAAGCCGCCGCGCCGGGGCCGGTCAAACCCTTTGTGACAAAAGCGACAAGGGCCTTGCGGTCGCGGTCATCAAGAACATACACCGGCGCTGTCCCCCCTTCGGGCTGGGCATCCAGGCAACCTTTCGCTGCGGCCTTTTGGATCGCATCCAGTGGGGGGAAGGCCGAGGAGGCCGTTCGGGGTTGGCCCTTTTCGATGATTTCGTGGCAGTTGAGGCATCCGTGGGTGTGAACCAACCGCGAACCGAGGTCCACCCACTGCTGAGCCGGTAATAGTTCCTGGAAGCGACGCCATTCGGCCGCCGTGGCCTTCCCCAGAACGGTTTTGGCCAATTCCGTGGGGGGCAGTTTCGGTGGCGGCAGTTGATCCGGGGTGATCGTGTCGTCGCTGCTGCGGCAGAGGTAACGGGCGATGTCGAGGGCTTCGGCATCGTTGAGATTCATGTGCGGCATCCGGCCAGCGGGGTTGTGTTTCAGCGGGTCGCGGAGATAGGCGGCCAGGGCTTCGGGTCGCGTCTTGCTTCCCAGTTGGCCGAGGTGGTATTGGGCTGTGGGGCCGGCTTGTGTCCCCAGGCCGTAGAGGAAGTCTTCAGGCTGGAGAGCGGGCTTTTCCTCCTCGTCGTCTTTGAGTTTGCGGGGCAGTGGATCATTGTGACAGGCGGCACAACCCGTGGTGTGGTACAGCACCCGTCCGCGTTCCAGGCTCTGGCGCAAGTCATTCGGGGGGTTAACTGGGTATTTGTACACAGGCAACGGTGTTCCCGAGAGGGCGACGAGGTATTGGGTGATGGCGTAGCGTTGCGCGGCTCCCAAAGCGGTGTCAGGGAACAACCGGGGCATCGTGGTGTGGGGACGAATCTTGGCGGGATCGGCGAGCCATGCGTAAATCCACCCAGGATAAGCTCGCTTGGCGACCTCGGTGAGCTTCGGCCCGGAGCGTTCCACCAGCGTTTTCGCCATCGCGTCGTTGGCGGCGGGCTTGTGACATTTGACACAAGCCAGTTCCTCAAAGTGAAATCGTCCCAGTTCGAGTGCCACTTGTTCCTGGAAGTGGGCTGGTCGTTCCTTGGGGAGATGACCCACAAACTGATAGGCCAGCGGTTCGCGGATAAAACCAGGTCCTTGCCAGAGAACTTCTAATAGAAGCGGTCCGGTGTTGGTGGTCCGCTCGAGAGTCAATTCAATGGGTTGGACGCCGCCAGTGGAAGCGATTTCTGGCGATGAGAACTCACGAATCGCATCGGCTGGGCCGTGGCCGCTGACAACGGCACGCCCATCGCTTTTCAGTTCAAACGTTCCCCCTTGAATGCGCACTGTGAAGCGATATTGCCCAGCGCGACTGAAGTTCACATATCCCCGCCAAACCATCTGTTTGCCCGATTTCAGTGTTGGATGCGGGGATTCGCCCGTTGCCAAGGACATGGCTATCGTCGGCTCCAAGCGAACAATCTCCCGGGCCGGGGCTGGGGGGAGATCGCGAAAGGTGGCGATCAGCCCGGGTTTCAGGTCCGAGGGTTCAACGGCCCAACTGGTGGGGACGGTGACCAGGATCGTGACTGCCAGAATGACAACCCGGTGAAGCATAAGGGTGAGCCTGTATGAAGGAACCGGTCGGCACGACGTTGATTATGCGGAAGACGCTGGCAGTCGCAAGCCGAAACAGCTAGGTTAAGGCGCAATCAGTGAGGATGTGTTATGTTCGATCTGAATGCGATTCAAGCGGCCATTCGCCAGATCGGGTGCGACGGTTGGCTCCTCTACGACTTCCGGGGGCAAAATCTGCTCGCCCAGCGAGTCACGGGGGTGATGCCCCAATTGTCGCGGCGGTGGTTCTACTTCATCCCCGCGACGGGTGAACCCAAGAAGCTCGTCCACGCGATCGAACCTGCAGCGCTCGACCACCTCCCGGGACGCCTCAAAACCATCTATCGGCGCTGGCAAGAATTGGAGGCGGGCGTTGGCCAATTGGTCGCCGGCGCGCAACAAGTGGCGATGGAATACAGCCAACGCAATGCCAACCCCTACATCAGCCGCGTCGACGCGGGAACCATTGAGTTAGTGCGTTCTTGCGGTTGTTCGATTGTCAGCTCTGGCGACCTCATCCAGCAATTTGAAGCGACATGGGATGATGAACAAGAGCAAACGCACTTCGCCGCGGCCGCGTTGTGCCGCCGTGCCTTCGATGTGGCCTTCGATTTCATTGCCGAACAAATCCGCCATCAGGGAAAAGTGCTAGAAACCGCAGTGCAAGCCCGGATTATGCAGTTTTTCACCGACCATGGCCTGACCACCTACAGCCCGCCGATTGTCGCGGTTGGCCCGCACAGTGGCGACCCCCACTTCGACACCCGCCCCGCTACGGATTTGCCCATTGAGCGAGGCTCGTTGGTGCTTATTGACCTGTGGGCGAAGCTCAATCAACCCCGCGCGGTGTACGCGGACTATACGCGTGTGGCCTATGTGGGCGAAACGGTCCCCGAGCGGTACGCCACGATCTTCCACATCGTCGCCGCGGCCCGTGATGCCGGCATTCGCTGCGTACACGACGCATTCGCCGCCCAGCGGCCACTCCGCGGGTGGGAAGTCGATCAAGCAACCCGTGCGGTTATCGAACAAGCCGGTTACGGCGACTTTTTCACCCACCGGACAGGACACAACATCGGCCAAGAAGTGCATGGCAACGGAGCCCACATCGACGGACTAGAAACCCGCGACGACCGCCGCATCATCCCACGCACAGGCTTCAGCATCGAGCCGGGCATTTATCTGCCAGAATTTGGCATCCGCAGCGAGGTGGATGTGTACATCGATGCGCAGGGTAGGGTTCACGTCACCGGGGGCGAGCCGCAGTCAGAAATTCATCGTATTCGCGTCTGACCGATGCCGTTCCCACTGTCGTCGATCACTCACCATTGAGGTCAGCGGCGAATTGGATGGACTCAACGGACTGCCGGGGGGGCTGGGCGTGCGACCTCATCATCGCCGGTGATGACCGCACTGGACCGGGGGGATTTCACGAGGGCGTGGCGGCGGTGTGCTTGTCGCACCTGCCATGCGGTATCGCTGATAAAGATGGCCACGGCCGACCAGATGCACACAAACGCGGCCATCATTTCGGGCTTCAACTCTTCGCCCAACCAGGTGACCGCAATGATCATCTGCACAGTCGGTGAGATAAACTGCATGAAACTGAGCGTCAACAGTGGCAGCCGGCGGATGGCCAGGGTGTAGGTCAATAGCGGTACGACCGTCACCACACCGCTGGCGGCAATCAGCGCGTTCAGGTGCCCATCGGTGCTGGAAAAATGGTTCCCACCCGTGAGGCTCAATACGATGAGAAACCCCAGCGATGGTGGCAACAGCACCAAGGTTTCTATCGTCAGGCCGGTCATACTATCCACCGGGGCGACCTTGCGGACCAATCCGTAGAAGCCGAAGGTGATCGGCAAGGCCACCGCCAACCATGTGAATGTTCCGGCGTAAACAAACGGAATCGCCACGCCTAAAGCTACCAGAAAGAGCGCCGGATAATGGGCGAGCCGTAGCTTTTCCTTCAGAAAAAGCGTCGCGAACGCAGCATTCACCAGCGGCATCATGTAGTAACCTAAACTGGCCTCGGTGACACGGCCGGTAACAGTCGCGTAGATGTACAACAGCCAATTGAAAGCCAGAAGAAACGCCGAGAGCGTGAGGGTGGAAACCAGTCGACGGCTGCGCAGGACGCGAACTACGTCAGCCAACCCGGACGACAGCATCAACAGGATCGCGACCACTGGTAGCGACCAGGTAATCCGGTGGGCCAGAATTTCCCACGCTTCAACCCCCGCGTGCTTCAACGCCGCAAAGTACAGCGGCACTAGCCCCCACCACACATACGCGACCAGTCCGAAGACAAGGCCGGATCGGAACTGCGCCGCTTGGCAGTCGCCCACGAAAAAGACTCCTCAGATCAAATGGGTGATGAAAATTCTGCCTGGGTCGGAGCTTGCAACTGCCGCCCCAACAGTTGATGGAAGTGATAACCCCCATTTTCGCGTTTGACACTGAAACGGCCGGTGGTGTAGCTACGGCTGTGCAAATTCCGCTGCACTTCTTCGCAAACCCCAATATCTTCGGCCTGAACTTGTTCGGCGACGGCGATACTTTGCTGGCGGAAATCGTCGGGCAGGTTTTCCGCAAAGTAGAAGTCGAAAATGACCCGGCAGCGATCCACGCCCAGGGGAAGCACCCAGTTGGTATCCATCACCCCCGCATAGGAATTGATCATGAAGTTGGGGTACAGCCACCAGTAGGCTGCCCTGCCGGTACGTGTGCGGCCGACATCGCCGGGGGCGGGTTTGGTGGGGGCACTTTGCACGACCGTATAGCCGCGGCATGTGGTTTGGTAGTGACTGTAGTCGAGCGAATCGGCCAACGCGGGATGGACCGTGTTGACATGGTAGCCACCATCCAGATAGTTATCGACATACACTTTCCAGTTGCAGGCCAAGTCGTAGGTTTTTCGGGCATACCACTTTAGTCCGTCAAAGGGCTGCTCGTTTTCAGCCCACAGCCGCAAGGGGGCAATGAAGTCGGCCAATGGTTGGCGCGGTGGGGTCAGATGAACCCCCACAAACGGTCCCCACTCGGCCACGGCGATGGGGGGAAGCCCGTTTTCCTCGCGGCGGAAATTGTCGACACCATCAAATTCCGGAACGCCGCGCAGCTGGCCACGTAAGTCGTAGGTCCAGCCGTGGTAATGGCAGCGGAGCTTGGTTACGGTACCGCATTCTGTGGTACACAGCCGCGCTGCTCGGTGCCGGCACACATTAAAAAATCCGCGTAAAGTTCCATCATCCCCACGAATCACCAGAATGGGTTCTCCCGCAATGTCGGCGGTGAGGTATTGCCCGGGTTGCGCAACTTGGTCGCGGCGACCGACGATTTGCCAAGTTTGTGCGAATACCACATCGCGTTCCAGTTGGTACACCTCTGGCGCAGTGTACCACGAACTGGGAATCGTCGAGGCCCGTTCCAGGGGCAATTCCGGATCAAACTCGCCGAGGAGTCTGGAGACATTACCACGCATGGGAGTGATCCTTTCAGTGATTGCGGAGAAACAGAAACCTCCCCTGGTACGCACGATGGTGAGCAGCCGCACGACCTTGCCGAGTCTGCGGACAAGGGATGTCAGATCGTCACCGCGGAGAATCCGCCATCGACGATGATATTCTGGCCCGTGACGAAGCTGCTAGCGCGTGGCGCGGCCAGCCACACCACCGCGCCAGCGAGTTCCTCGGGGTTGCCGAACCGTCCCATCGGGGTGTGGTTGATGATCGCGCGACCGCGATCGGTGTATGTTCCATCTTCGTTCATCAGCAGGCGGCGATTTTGTTCCGCCGGGAAAAATCCGGGCGAGATGGCATTCACGCGAACCCCCTTGGTGGCCCATTCACGGGCCAGCCACAGTGTCAGATTCAACACCGCGGCTTTGGAAGCCGAATAGGCCACCACGCGCGATAGTGGAATCACCGACGACATCGAGGCAATGTTGATGATGCTGCCTCGACCGGCGGCGACCATGGTTTCTCCGAAGATTTGGCAGGGAAGCAGCGTTCCGCCCACGAGGTTGAGATCGAAAACTGCCTGCCAGCCATCGAGGGGCAGTTTGCAGAAATCGCCGCCGGGCGCAACGGTGCCTTCCGGTTTGTTTCCCCCCGCTCCGTTCACCAGAACTGTGATATTCCCCAGCTGGGCGCGAATCGTGTCGCGGGCGTGCGTGAGGGATGCGGGGTTCATCGCATCGGCGGATACGAAAATGGCTTTTCCGCCCGCTTTCTCAATGGTCCGTACTCGTTCCCGGCCCCGCTCTTCGTTGCGGCCCACCACCGCGACCGCCGCCCCGGCGGCAGCCAGGGCTTCGGCCATGGCTCCGCCCAAAACTCCGGTGCCACCTAACACCGCCGCGACTTCTCCGGTCAAATCAAACAGATTCGTCATGATGATACCTCGGTTTGGCTGATGGCGTGTTCGGCTTAGCCAATGAACAATGGCTTGATGTGCCGCTCGTACAGATTCCTGGTGACATTGGGCGCGATGGCATCCTCACACCGTTGAAGCATCTGGAGATAGCGTGCTCCCATCTGTGCTGCGACTTTGAAACTCACATGCAAAAGCTGCCGAAACGATGGATTGAACGCCGGATCGGTAGGGTTGTGCCGGACAGCAGCGATAAATTGCGCGGCGGTCCAGCCTTGCACCACCTCCGCCGCCGGCAGCTGAGCCGGGTTAATGTCGATCACTGTGGCATACGGCCGGCAGAGTGCTTCACGTTGGTTGAGAGCGTCAGTGTAAATGTCTTTCACCAAGGCCAAGCCATCGGGGCCGCTTTCGGCTAACCCGATCAGCTCTTCTAACCATGTTGTTCCCGCGGTTTTCAGGTGAAGCCCCGCGCCACTATCGCGCAGCGCCTGCCGCATCAGGGGGTAAAGGGAGAATTTATCGCTGCCCGAATGAATGCTGAGCTTAAGTTCGGAGGGTAAACCAAATTCCTTGACGGCAAACGCGATGACGGCCAGATCATCGCGGAATTCGCGTTCGAATCGCCGAACATCACCGACATAATCGACACCTTTGTTGAAGCGACCAGTGAATTTCGGGGCGATGGTTTGCACCGGTACCTGCTCAAATGCCAACGCGGCGAGAATGACTAAGAGTTCCGCGGGCGTTTGCGGCGTATCCGTTTCATCCATCGACACTTCGGTGATAAACTGGCCCGCACCGCGCGCTTGGGCGATCTTGCGATAGATTGCTGCGGCCTCGCGGATAGCCTGGAAGTAATGACGCGCGATCTGTTCAAGGTCCTGTCGAGTGAGAGTGAAGGGCTTCGACACCCCCGGAATCCGCAAGCGGCCGATCAGGGCATCCTGACAACTGATAAATTTTTGTACATACTCGGGGTCAACGGGCTGGCCAATCGCATCGGCCACATCGATGGTAAAGTAGTCGCATGCGGATAAGAACCGCTCGACTGTATCGAGCCGAATATGATCGGCATCGACAAAATAGGGCCGTTTCCAACCCAAAGCGGCGACCGCGGCGGCCGCCGCGGCCCGCACGCTGGATGGTTCCGAGCCAATGAGCGTGTGTTCTCGGTTCGACTTATTCCATACCGGAATGACTTCTACCCCGGCTTCCAGGGCCATCTGACACGCCCGCAGTTGCGCTGGCGCTTGATGCCCGAACCGATCCCCAACCCCGATCGAATACTTGGGCAACTGGACTTGTGATCCCATATTTCACCCCGCAGCAACCCTAAGGTGTTGTAGTGGTCGCAGCGTGATCTGACGCGGTAATCCGTTCCGCCGTAGCGGGATCGTCTCGGGCCGGTTGGTGAGGTCGATTTTCCCCTTCGACCAAATAGAAGTATTGGATCACAGCCGCGGTGCTGATGGCCCCAAACGTGTGCCACAACCAGTGCGTACCCATGGCCAGATAGCCGGCGCTATACTGATCCATCAATCGGAAAAACCACGCGATCGCAAAACTGACCAAACCCAGAACGATCCAACGGCCATAGCGAAACTGGGAACGCCATAACACCAACCCGATGGGAATAAGCACAATGATGGCCAACGAGGCATACGAAAGGTTAATGCTCAGCTGCCGGTTCATGGGGCCAAGCAGAGAGAAAAACAAGCGGTTGATCGCCCCGTAAAAGATGACCAGTAACACCAGCATCCACAAGCGGTTGCGGCCCCAGTATCGCGCGGCCATGTACACGGCCCCGAGCAACCCTAACAAGGAAATGGGAATAACGTCTAGCAGAAAATACAGCCGATGCGCGCGGGTCGCGTGGAATAAGGTTCCCCCGATACCGCCGGCCAGCAGAATTGGCATACACGACGCCACAAAGGGCCACTGCCGATAACGACCCCGCAAACGCCACAACCAATAAAGGGCGATGCCAATAAAGAAACTGGCCGTGACGGTGTTGAATGGCTCGGCAATAAAGGGTGCATCGGCGGCAAGCGGATCCCGGGGGGTCTCGACGTAACGTGGCCCACTGTCGCTTGTCAGCCGTCCGTTGAGTAGCAACCCCCAATCCGGTTCGGTCGCCAGAGGTTCGCTCGCCAAATCGTCCGCCATAAGCATGCCCTGTGACAAGGAGTCTGGTCCAATTTTCGATTATTCGTCAACTCGTGACATAAGTTCTATTGCCATAATGGTTTGGGTGCTTTGGGAAAATCGCAACCTCTTCTTGACAGCTCGGATTGTGTCCCTATAGAAGCGCCTACCTTCGCAACTCTGCCGCCACCGTAAACGGCAGAACCGTGAAGCGCCAACAAGTTCAGGTACGAACCGAACGCGGACTCGGATAACCGCTACGCTGAACATAGGGATTGTATTCACGCAACCACGAAGCTCCCTCGGAGCCTGGTTGGCTAACTTGAACTGGAGTTTGGGCCAGTATTGGCCGATAGCAGTGGGCATTCGGAACACTGGCCGAGTTTTCTATACATGAGGATTGATTGTATGCCCTCGCACGCCCTGCTCACCATCAGCGGCTTGGAACCATTTGAGGAACTGCGACCTTGGCCCCACGAATGGACGCCCACCCTCGTGGCATCTGCTGACGACGATGACGACGATTACGACGACGAGGACGACGACGACGATTTCGAGGACGACGACGACGATTTTGATGAAGACCTCGATGACGACGATTTCGAGGACGATGAAGACTTTGACGATGACGATTTCGAGGACGATGAAGACTTTGACGATGACGATTTCGAGGACGATGAAGACTTTGATGATGAAGAAGATGAATTAGACGATTACGACGACGAGGACGATGAGGACGAGGATGAAGACGACGACGAGGATGACGAAGACGAGGAAGAAGACGACGAACCCACACCCCCCAAGAAAGGACGACGCTAACTAAATCCTTTCTAAACCAGAAGTTGTGAATGCGCAACGGGACGAGGACAAACTCGTCCTTTTTTTCCGGAATCGTTTCCACCCTTCTGGAGTCTAAAATCCAGCTAAGAGATTGTGTGTTGCGTGGATTGCCACCGCGATCGACCCGCTGATAGCAACAGCACTGACCGGCTTCCACAATTTTCGAAAAGCCAGGTTCGCTGCGATGAGTACGATTGACCTTTTTCCGCCGAAGTCGGAATCGACGCCCACCACTTCATGGTCCAGACCGCCACGGCCGAAAATTATCACCCGCGTGGCAGGATTTATCGGTCGCAACTGGGCACGCGTGGGCTACGGATATTACATCGAACCCACTTGGTTGCGGGTCAACCGTATGGAAGTCGCTATTCATGGCCTCGCGGCGGCTTGGGATGGTCTGCGGGTCGCCCAACTGAGCGATTTCCACAGCGGACCCCACATCCCCCCGGGTTATCTCGAAGACGCGATCGAACGCACAGCCGCCGAACGACCTGACCTCATCACCCTCACGGGCGACTTCATTGATCGTGGACCCGGGTATGTGGACCGGGCCGCCCAGTTATTCCGTGGCTTGAAAGCACCTTGCGGCGTTTTTGCCGTGTTGGGCAACCACGATTACGCCATCCACACCGCTCGCGGTGTTCGCCGCTATCCGGACCTTCATCGGCGTGTCACAGATGCCCTGGCCAATGAGGGTGTCACAGTCCTCCGCAATCAAACAGTGGGCCTCCATCGGGGTGACGCCCAACTCCTGATCGCCGGCATCGACGATCTGTGGAGCGGGGAAGCTAATCCCGAAGCGACCTTCGCCGGTACATCCGGCCAAGTGCCGCGTATTCTGTTGGCCCACAACCCCCAATCGGTTTTAACACTTGGCACACATCGTGCCGATTTGATCTTGAGTGGACATACCCACGGCGGGCAAATCAATTGGCCGGGTTGGGGACGACTGCTTCTAGGCAAAAACGCTCGCCGCTGGGCAGCAGGATTGTATCCGTTACCGAGGCAACAACATCTCTATGTGAATACCGGCGTGGGGTTTGGGTGGCGGTTCCGTTATGGTGTCCGACCAGAAGTCGCGATTCTCACCTTGCGAAGCGCCTAGACGATCCCGTTCGTGTCGTGCTATATTCCTCACGGCTCGCCTCAACCTCGTGGAGTGCACCCCTCATGGATGAGCTAGCTTTGGTGACCGGCGGAGCCGGATTCATCGGTTCCCATCTGGTCGAGGAACTTGTCCGCCGCGGGCAACCAGTACGTGTCCTTGACGATTTTAGTACCGGCTTGCGGAGCAATCTGGCTCATCTCCAGGGAATCGAAATCATCGAAGGTAGTATCACGGAGGCTACTTGCGTCGAGCACGCTCTGCGCGACGTGGGTATTGTCTACCATCTGGCCGCGTTGGCTTCCGTGGCGCGGAGTGTCGAAAACCCCTTGGCCACACACGCAGCCTGCGCTACCGGAACCCTCAACGTTCTTGAAGCTGCCCGCAAGTCTGGTGCACGGCGGGTGGTTTACGCGGCTAGCTCCAGCGCCTACGGGGGGCAAAGCTCCAGCCGCGGTCAAACCGAAGACCTTCCATTACAGGCCAAATCACCCTATGCCGCCGCCAAACTCGCGGGCGAATTCTACATGGAAGCCTTCGCCCACTGCTACGACATCGAAACCGTTCGTTTGCGTTTCTTCAACATTTTTGGCCCACGGCAACGAGCCGATAGCCCCTATAGCGGGGTCATCGCCCTGTTTACCGCGGCGATGGTGGAAGGCCGTGCCCCCACCATTTACGGCGATGGTCAACAATCGCGGGACTTCACCTTTGTGGCTAATGCTGTTGAAGCCTTGGTTCGTGCCGCTCAGACCCCCGAAGTCAGTGGCCGTGTCTACAACGTGGGCACAGGACGCAGTTACACGATTCTGGAGTTGGTCGACACTCTCAATCGCATTCTCGGTACATCACTGCAGCCTCAATTTCACCCCCCTCGCCCAGGCGATGTGAAGTTCTCCCAAGCCGATATCTGCCGCACACAAGCGGATCTGGGCTACCAACCCACTGTCATGTTCGAAGAGGGATTACGCCGCACAGTGAACTGGTACTTGGCCATGCAGCAACCTATGACGGCCCCTGGCTGACCGAGCCGTTGGGCTTGCGCTGAGCGGGTGATGCGAACCGTATCGACGGTCACTTCGCCTCGCCCCAGGGTCGAGACGAACACTCAGGGTCGAGACAAAGGTGAAACGGGACATCTACGGTCGCTTCGCCTCGCCCGGAGGCAGGGGTGCAGGTGAACCCGGATGGGAAGGAGATACTCCCCGTGGTGGCGCTGCGGCGGGAACGACCGCGGCTTTCCCTTGGATAACTGTAACAGAAAAACTCTGCATGTCGCCTTTGCAGTTGAGCTGGCCAATCCAGAGGGAATTGGCCGCATTGGCCGCGTCGACAATTTCGTAGTTTTTGATGCCGGGAATGGCTTGAAATTCGCGGAACGATTCTCCCGGCAAGAGTTTGTAAGGTTTCCCTGCAACTTTTTTGCCGTTGATAGTCGTAAACTCTTGCACTACAATGGTTTTGGGCGTGTCGTTCTTGAATGTGACCCATCCGGCGTGGGCATCCCTGGGGATGGCGCACACCGCCGCAAAAACCGCAAGGCTGGGCAGCAATCGCGGATCGCAAACCATGGGGGATAACGCTAACGACACCAGGAAACGATCGCTCACCTATCCCCTAGAATGCGCCACGGTCAATCTCTTGCGCGGTGTTGGGCGAAGAAAACGCGCACTGATGAAATTTGCTGTAAGTTATGCGGCATTCGAAACTTCTGTCGTCTTTTCCGCAGACTTCCGCAACGTTTTTTCAAATTCCCGGACCGTGTCCACCGCCAAACGGATCGCGGCCCCGTCCCAATCCCCAATATTCGCCGAATAACCTGCCTTCACACCCGCCTCAAGCACATGAGCCAGCAAAGTTCCCCGCGGACAGAGGTGTTGATCAGCTAATTGTGCATCGTAGTTCTGCAAGCGGCGGTGAAGCTCCGCACCGCTTTGGGGCCAGCGGCTGGCCGGTGCCGCGGTCGGTTGGGCGTCGGATGACCGACAGGAGGAAGATTGATTCATTCCCATAGATTGATTCATTCCCCGTGCATGCGAATCGCTTGGTAAGCTATGGCTTACGTTGGCGACTGCGGATGGTGGCTGACTGTTTCTCTTCTGAGGGATGGCAAAAGCGGGCAATTTCGGCACTTGCACAATCTGCTTTTTCACCGGGTCGTACTCAACCCACTGCGCCGGCAAACGGTATAGATAACGGCCAATCCCAAACTTCACGGCAGCGCGTTTGAGGGCATCGCTAAAGGCCGCTTTCATCCGGTCGCCACCATCGGATTGTTCACTGGGGCTGCCTACATCCGTTTTGGTGATCCACCGGTCGCCCAGTTTCAACCGTAAGCGACAAATCACCGAACCATCGGGAAGGATTTGGTAGGAATCTTGCCAATTCTCGACACCCAAAACTTCATCGAGCCGGTCTTGGATAAGCCGAGCGTCGATGTAGGCCATCGCCAGGCAACGGTTGTTCTTCACGATCTGCGGTTTGAACTTCACTTCTTGGGGATCGAAAGGTTCGGCCAGTGCCGCTGTGAGTGCTTGAATTTCCGGATTACGCGCCGAGCGTGGGATGTGAGTCATGGGAATCTCCTGGTTCTGATACTTTGTATATTATAGTGTGCGCATGTTTCCAGGAAAGTCAAGTCAACAGTAGCGAAAAAAACAGAACGCTGGGGATGTGCGAAAACATTACAATTGTCCATAACGTGTGCGCGTTCGACACATTCCAGCGCTAAGGGCCTAAGATCATCGGCGTTGCCAGTGATGGAACAACATGGTGGCCAAGTGTGGAAGTGTCGAAACGACAAAGCTTGGCCTGGAAATTGCACACCCCCCGAAGAACTTGGCTCTTTTCGGAGTTCGTGATGAAAACCGCGATCCGTCTGCTGTGGCTCGTTTCAGTCCCTAGTGCTTTGGCCTTCATTCTGACCCAGTTGGGGTTGGCACAATCCCAGCCTAAGCCCGACCCGAAACAACCCAGTGTCATGCAACGAAAATTGGGGCATTCCCAAAAGGTTTTGGAGGCCTTAGCCAAAAAAGACTTCAAGGAACTGGAGGCAGCAGCCAGCGGCTTGATTGATTGTGTCAAAGATTTGACATGGAAAATCAACGAAACGGAGAAGTATCTCGTTTACACCAATGATTTTCTGCGCCGGGCCGAGGGTTTGAAGAAAGCCGCACGTGATAAAAACCTCGATGCCGCGGCCCTCGCCTACGTCGATATGACCCTCACCTGCGTGAAATGCCACCAATACCTTCGCGGCGACGATGTGCGGGCCGAAGTCGGTTCACCCCTGGCAGTCAAGTGAACCGGACCGTGTGCTGAGTCGTGGTTAGCGGCGGCACTGAGGCTTCGTGGCGGCATGCGCATACCACGAACTGGGAACCGATCTTCGGCTGGCGGGCGCAGGCGTCTTTGCGTCTGCCACTAACCCGTCGCCGAGGCCCGCCGACGATAGCCTGCAGACGATAACCCTCAGCGGCTGAGTTTGTCGGCTCCGGGCGCGGGTTTCTGACCAATGGTCGCCAGAGCGAGCGTGAGAAAATCGGTCGCGATCATCTGGACCTGTTGATCAATCGCGGCACAGGTGGCATCCCAGACGCTTTGGGGTGTGCCTGGAGTCCACGGTTCACCACAGACTTCGATGTAAGCTTTGGCTTTTGGCTCTGTACCGCTGGGCCGCAGACAGACTTTCGCTTGCATGCCCTCCCGCGTAAGCCGGAAGATCAGGAAATTCCGAGCCGCTTTGTCGGTCTCTCCTTTGAAGGGTCCTAGGCGGCCTTCAGGGTTTTGCAGGTCTTCAAAACTGGCGACGGTGAATCCACCAATCTGCTTGGGTGGCTGGGTTCGTAAGGCATTGAGCATGCGCTGCATGTGGACTTTGCCTTCGAGGCCCGAGAGGGCGATGTTCAAAAGTTCATTACGATAATAACCGAACTGACGATTCAGGTCGTCGAGATAATCGACCAGGGTTCGCCCTTGTCGCTTTTGATACAAGGCGGCTTCGGCCAACAGTAGAGCCGCACAGCCTGCGTCTTTGTCGCGGATGCCGGCGGTGGCGAGAATGCCGTGGCTTTCCTCGGTGGCGATGATGAAATCGTTGAGTGTTCCGCGAACGTCTCCGTATTGCCCGGTTGATTCGAGTTGCCACAAGACGTCGGCGTGGTATTTGAAGCCGACGAGCAAATCGTTCACCACTTGGGCCCCCCACGAGCGGGCAATACGGGTTATCTGCCCGGTGGTCACTTCGGTGGTGATGACGATGGGTGACGGCGGCAGGGCACCATTGCGGGCCAATTGGGCGAGCTTGAAATGGGTCAGCAGGGCGGCGATTTCGTTGCCTGTCAGAAAGCGGAAAGTGCCTTTGCCGTCGGGGCTGCGGTTGGCCATGCCGCCAATGCGATCGGCGTCCGGATCGGTCGCGATGATGAGGTCGGCGTGTTTTTCGAGGGCCAGTTTTTCGGCCCGGTCCAAACATTCTGGCACTTCCGGATTGGGCGATTTCGTGACATTTGGAAAGCGGCCGTCGGGGGTGGCTTGTTCCGGAGGGATGATCGGGCGGAAGCCGTGAACCTCCAAGATTTCCCCGGCGCAGAAGGTGCCGCAACCCTGCAGCGGCGTGAAGACCACGCGCAATTCATCGACTTTCGGAGGGGCGATGAGGCTTTCATGCCGGCATAAGTCGATGTAGGCCCGGTGGGGTTCATCGGTGAGGAATTGGACTTTGCCGCTGCGCACGGCATCGCTGAAAGGGATATGACGGATATGCTGAACCGCATCGACCATTTCGCTCATGAGTTGGTCTTCGGGCGGCACGAGTTGAGCGCCGCGTTCATCGTAGAACTTGCTGCCGTTGTCGTCGGGCGGGTTGTGGCTGGCCGTCATGTTGAGGCCACCGTTGGTCCGCAGGTAGCGGATGGTGAACGACAATTCGGGGGTCGGGATGTAGCGCTGGGAATCGGGCGGTAAGATGAAGGCACGAATGCCGTTGGCGGCATAGATACCGGCGGCGTGTTGGCAGAAGTTGCGGCTGGTCAAACCCAATACCGGGTTGGGTAACGCCGGGTTATAGACTTTGCGGGTATCTTCGAAGCGGCGAACGTCGTAGGCCAGGACCACCCGGAGTTCCGCTCCGGGAAAACGCTGCCGCAGATACTCACAATGGCCCTGGACGCTCGCTCCCAGGGTCCAGAGGTTCATGCGGTTGGGGCCAATGCCCACGGCACCGCGGCGGCCACCAGTACCAAAGGGGATGATCTGGTAAAACGAATCGAGCAGTACCGACCAGGCACCCGTTTGGACCAGCCATTCGATTTGCGGGCGGTAGTCGGCAAATTCGGGCCGGGTTAGCCACAGGTCGAGGTTCTGCAAGGCTCGCTCTTGGAGGGCGGCATCAGCATCGATCGTAGCGAATCCAGCTCGGGCCAAAGCGATGAAATCCATAGGGTCCTCACGTCAGGTTCTTTTCGGTGACTCTACCGAACCCGACATGTTCAGGCCACCCCGGCAACGGAACGCTATGGGAGTACATTGATGAAAACTTTGGCGACATGATGAGTAGGATTCATCGGGTTGTCACCCTGGACGTAGCAGTAGATCACATACTGTCCGGCACCCGGCTTGTTCATATCAGCGTGCCCAATGTACTTGTTACCATTTTGCGTCAAGTGTATTATGCATGAATTGCCAACAGGCGTTCCTTGCGTCGTATAAAGTTGAGCTACCAAGGAAAGTGACTGATTGCTGCGTACATCAATATGTATTTGCGTGGAATTCGCCGGTATATTATCTCCAGAATCAGGATTGACGATTTGTGGATAAATCAGAGGAGGTAAGAATTTCGTTTCTAATCTTTTCAAATAGTCGTTCAATTCATTTTTGAATTGGGTCAGTAAGTCGCGAATATCTGGGTGGGATTTCGTTTCGTCCATATAATCCTCAAGTGAAAAAATGAAATGGATCGAGGTGTGGAAATGCCTACTTCTCCATCAGCTCAAGAGAGACGTTACGGAAGATGGCATTGGCATTGTTGACGAACACGCCGATACTGGGGCCGATGTAAGGTGGTTGGAACACGGACTGGCCTGGTCCAGCCCCAACGCCGGCGACACCCATTTCGATCGACAGAAGCTGGGGTTGGTTCGGATCATGGTGAGCTAAAAGGGGTGGGGCGGCAAGGCCCTCGTAGGTCGCTTCGAGCACCTTTGGCCGGATCACCACTTCAACCGTTCGCCAGAGAGTGTTTGGGTCACGGATACCCGGGGCGTCGATGATGCGGGTCGTTTGCGGCAAGCGAAAGTTGATGCCTGGTGGTGTGTTGTGCCAAGTGTAGAGAGTGAAACCAAAACGTTCGCGGATTTTGGCTTTCTCTTGCTGATCTTTGAAATACTCATTCCGATGACCGAAGATCACGGCACTCTGCCACAACTGCTCGCCCGTCGATTCGGTTTTGCCGGCGACATAGACCCCGGCGGTCGAGAAGAGGTCCTGGGCTTCCGTGATGGCATATTCGGCGCGCAGTCGTAGCGGCTGGGCCGTGGAGTGCTTCCACAGTTCGATGAGGGTAGCCCCCGCGGCCGTGAGGGTTGCGTAGCCATCGCGCGATTCCGTCAGAGTTCCCGAACAACCCGGCAAGGGAATGGCCGGTACCTGCGACAAGCCTTTTTCCGCGATCAGCGTAATTTTTTCACCCCGCGCCAGACGCTCCGCCAACGTGGTAACCGGTGACTCATCCGGTTTTCCCCAGGGTTGCCACACCGCGGCCGCCCCGATGAGCACCGCATTAGCAACCACGACCAGAGAGACCAGCCCGCGCCACCTGAGGCGGCGTTGTGGCGGATGGTGACGTTGTGGAATGGTTTGGGTGGTTTCGCACTGCTCCAAATGAAACTCCTCCGAATGAAAATGAACTGGTTTCGCGGAGGTTGGTTGGGAGCGGGCCAGGGGTTGTTGCCCGGCCAGCCAGCGTTCGAGGTCGTCGGCCAGTTCGGCCGCGGTGGCGTAGCGGTTTTTCGGCTCTTTCTGCAAGCATTTTTCGGTGATCGCCACCAGCTCTGCCGGGGCGTTTTTTTCGGCTGGAATCGCTGGCAGTGGGGCGTAACGAATCTGCCGGAACAATTCAAAGGTATCGTCATCCATGAACGGCCGCCGACCCGCAACCAATTCATAGAGGATGATGCCTAAAGCCCAGATATCGCAGGCGGGGGTGTAGTTCGCTTTGCCACCCCGGGTTTGCTCGGGCGCCATGTATTGCCGTGTGCCGAGCGGAACGAGGGTGAGCGATAGGTCGGAGTCGTCGTCAAGAGGCCGAACCAGACCAAAATCGGCCACCAGGGGTTTGCCTTCGGGTGTCAACAGAATGTTCAGGGGCTTAAGGTCACGGTGGACAACACCTTTTTCATGAAGGTGGTGAACAGCCCGAGCCACTTGAGTGAGAATGGGGACCGCTGTCCGCAAGTCGTTGCGGAGAGCTTCCAGGTGATGGTGCAGCGTCTTTCCGCCCACGAACTTCATCGTCAGATAGAGCAAGCCCTGCCAAGTCCCTGCATCGTAGACCGGAACGATGTTCTCATGATCGAAAGCTGCCAGGGTCGTCACTTCACGGAGAAAGCGCGTGCGGTACGCTGTGTCGCTCGCCCATGGGGCACTGATGAGTTTCAGGGCCACTTCCCGTTGCAACGTTGATTGGATGGCGTGATAAACCGTGCCCATTCCACCGCGACCGATCACTTTCAGCAGTTGGTAGCCGGGAATTTGTGGCAGGTGCTGGGCTAGGTCGAGATCAGTTTCAATTTCGGCTTGTCCACCTGTCGCCGTTTGTTGGTTGGCATCAGCGGGGGGAACGAAGGTCATCGTCGGAGCTTCTGGCACCAATGCGTCAGCGGCGACTTGGGTGAACGGGTCCGTGGGGGAGAAACCCGAATGAGTCGACGACGCGGCGTTGGATGGGGGCATGTGAGCGACTCAGGGGGTACCGAAATTGACCTCATCATAGCGGATGTGCCGCTGTTGAAAACCTTATTTCACGAAAAAATGCTAACTGTAATAGGAATAACATAATACATACCGGTATCCCCGCGCCCACCCGAGGGGTTGCTAAAATATATGGAGAACCATCGAACCAGGTGGAGGGAGTAGTCGGCGTGTTGGAGTATCGGTTTGACGTGGTTGTGGTAGGAGCGGGGCACGCTGGGACAGAAGCGGCCATGGCCACGGCCCGCCTCGGGCTGAAAACCTGTCTGTTGACCATGAACGCCGATGCCGTGGCGCAGATGAGTTGCAACCCGGCCATCGGTGGGGTCGCGAAAGGGCAGATCGTTCGTGAAATCGACGCTCTGGGCGGTGTCATGGGCCGGTGTATCGATGCCAGCGGCATCCATTTCCGCATGCTCAACGAGTCGAAAGGGCCGGCGATGCATTCTCCGCGGGCCCAAGCCGATAAGAAGCTCTATCAGTTCACGATGAAACGCTGGGTGGAAGAACAAGAGAACCTGACCCTGCGGCAAGAGTTGGTCGAAGGCTTGATTGTTGAAGAAACGCCGAGCGGTAAGCGCGTCCGAGGGGTCGTGGCTCGCGGTCCGACATATTATCGGGCCGACGCGGTCATTCTGACCACAGGAACGTTCCTCAAGGCCATCATGCACACCGGAGAAGCCAAAACCGTCGGTGGTCGAGCCGGTGATGCTGCTGCGGAGCAGATGAGCGATACCCTCACCGCCATCGGCTTTGAATTGGCCCGCTTCAAAACCGGGACTCCTTGCCGCATCAATGGTCGTACCATCGACTTCAGCCGATGTACCGTTCAACCGAGCGACCCCCGACCGCGGCCCTTCAGTTTCAGCACCGAACGGATCACTCTCCCTCAAGTGGTTTGCCATAGCACGCAGACCAACCCCATTGTGCACCAAATCATCCGGGCCAATCTGCATCGTGCCCCGATGTACAGCGGGCAGATCTGTTCCCGCGGTCCGCGCTATTGTCCTAGCATTGAGGATAAAGTCGTCCGCTTTGCCGACAAAGAAGCGCATACCATCTTCTTGGAACCGGAAGGCCTGAACACCCGCGAATATTACTGCAATGGCATCAGTACCAGCTTGCCAAAGGACGTTCAGGCGGCGATTCTCAAGCATATTCCCGGCCTAGAGAACGCCGAGGTGATGCGCTGGGGTTATGCTGTGGAGTACGATTATGCTCCGCCGACGCAATTGCACCCCACGCTCGAAACCAAACTCGTTGCGGGGTTGTATTTTGCGGGGCAAATCAACGGCACGACCGGCTACGAAGAGGCTGCAGCTCAGGGCCTGATGGCGGGGTTGAACGCGGCATTGAAGCTGAAGGGGCAACCGCCGCTGGTTCTCGACCGCAGCCAAGCCTACATCGGAGTGCTGATTGATGATCTGGTCACCAAAGGTGTGGATGAGCCTTACCGGATGTTCACCTCGCGGGCCGAGTACCGTTTGTTGCTTCGGCACGATAACGCTGATCGTCGCTTAACGCCCATCGGGCGGCGCATTGGTTCCGTCAGTGACGATGCCTGGCAACGTTTTGAGCGGAAAGAGCAGGGTATTGCCGCCCTTCAGGAAGAGCTGCGCAAAGTGAAAAGCGATGGCGATTCCCTGGCCACGTGGTTGCGGCGAACCGGGGTGGATTGGAGCCACATCTGCGAGCGACATCCGCCCCTGCGGGCTTGGGATCACCAACCGGAGGTGGTGGAGCAGGTGGTTCTGGAAGCCAAATACAGCGGCTACATTCAACGGCAAGCTGCGGAAGTCGAACGCTTCCAACGCTTGGAGAATCGGCGCATTCCACCCACCTTCGACTATGCCGCTGTTCCCCAACTGCGCCCCGAAGCCCGCGAGAAACTCCATCGTGTGCGGCCAACGAGTATTGGTCAGGCGAGCCGCATCAGCGGCATCACCCCCGCAGATCTCGCAATGCTGTTGCTTTATTTGGAATAAGTAGCTATGGGCTGCTAGCCCGTTGGGGAGAAACCGGGCAACCGGCACGACCCACGGGTTGGATTGCACCCCCCCGACCGGCACGGTTGGGCCATTTTGCCTCCGCGACGCGAACTTCCCGCGTCAACGGAGCGCTTTGGACTCGACTCGGGCGGTTGAGAAAGTCGATGGAAGGTGCGCCAAGTGGGTAAGACGCCCAAACTAGGGAGTGGGTGTCCAAAAGCTGTCAAGATGGTGAAGCGAGTCAAGATGTCGGCATTGACGGGGGTTTGATGGGGCAGAACAGTCTCCAGGAGCTGGGCTGTCGCATCAGCCGACCATTGATCCGATGTGGCCGCAGGGTATGATGGAACGGACTGGTTGAGTTCCTCCAAACTGTGTCATCATCCCCGTTCACCAACTGGACGTGGCGCAACCAGGATTACCCCCTCCACCACTGCGGTTTGGCGCTGGCATCCAGCGTCCGAAGTGGCAGTGACATTCGGTTGACTTGTGAAAGTCAAGGACTGGTTTCCGGTCCGTGGCACGTCAGGGTGGTTTCTGCGTGTACGGACCTTCCACAAGCGAGCCGGCTGAGCCGGCAGGTGGATGCACGTATGAAGACGGTGTTCACAACTGGCGAAGCGGCGAAGATTTGCAAAGTCTCCCAACAGACGATCATCCGCTGCTTCGACAATGGTCAGCTCAAAGGGTTCCGGGTGCCCGGCAGCAAGTTCCGCCGCATCCCCCGGGAGTCGTTGTACAAGTTCATGAAAGATAACGGCATTCCGACCGACGCTCTTGAGAGCGGTAAGAGAAAAATTCTTCTGGTCGACGACGAACCGGACATCGTCGCCCTGGTCAACGACGCTCTTCAGGCCGATGGCCGCTTTGAAGTGCGGATCGCTTCCAACGGCTTCGATGCGGGAATGATGGTCAAGGATTATCATCCCGACCTTATCATTCTCGATGTCATGCTGCCCGACATCAACGGGAAGGAAGTGTGCCACCGCGTTCGTGCCGATCCGAGTATGGAGGATGTGCGGATTATCTGCATCTCTGGCATGATCGAAGAAGATAAAATCCAGGAACTCAAGCTGGCGGGGGCTGATGAGTTCATTCGCAAACCCTTTGATGTCGACCATCTCATCGAGCAGATTTGCCTGCAGCTGGAGATGGAAACTGGTGTTTTAGCCTGATGAACCGTTGTCGAAGCGATATGACGATGGCGGTAACGAAGCGTCGGTATCGCCCGCGACCTAGGACCGGCCGTGGTTCGTTCCCGCCATCGGAAGCTTTGTCCGGGTGGTGTTAAGCCCCTCGCTGGTTGATTTCCCACGAAGGAGTGTGCCGTGTCAGGGATGGCGGTGGGCCGATCCGCGGCGGCGTTGCCGTGGTTGTGCCCAAACACGGAGAGCCTTATCCAGTTGGCGGAGCAGCCGGCTACGTTGGCTCGGACCTGTCCGACCGATCCGGCGCTATTGGCATTTCTTCTCCGTTTCGTGCCCGCAGCTCCGCACCCGGCCACCGGGTTGTTTTGCCCCTCATCCCTCGTTTCTTCGTCGTTAGCGGATGCCGCGGCTGCTTTTTTGGCCACAACCCCGCAGGTGTGGATTCCGCCCCACGCCGAACTGATGCAGCGCTACCAGCGCTTGATGCAGTCTGCGGTTCCTTTGGCCCGAAAACTTGCCACCATCACCCGGCAGGCGGTTCCTGATCAAGCGGTGGCGGTTGTTCGCCTGGCACCATTGGGTTGGTTGGCCGTGGCCGCCATCGATCCTGGCACAGCCGCCGAACCATTGCACGATCCTGAATCACCCGCAGCACCCGCGATACAACAGCATGTCTGGGGATTGGATCAAAACGCCATCGCCCGGCGTCTGACCGCTCGCTGGCGCTTGCCAGACTGGATCACTACGACCGTGGGTCACTTGAACTTGCCGGTCGATGCGGTGAGAACTGTCATCGCTGATCGTGGATTGTTCGCGGTCGCCCAACTGGCCCTTCTGGAAGCCGAACGCCGAGGGCTTGCGCTGGCCCTTACCGAGGGGGCAAACCGCGACGATTTATTACGCGAATTGCACCTTTCCTCTCAGCAGTTGGAACAGTTTTGGCGGGATGAGACTTTGCGGCCAACCGAGTCATCAACTGGACCGTCGCAATCCACTCCCCCCCATGCGGTTCCGTTATTGCGGAATTTGTTGAAGATGGCGGCGGAGAGCCGCCGGCGTAACGGCGCTGCACTCATCGTTCGTTTGGAAGACCGGCTCGACCACCTGCTCGACGCCGTTGCCCAAATGGGTCAAGAGGTGGAACGGCGCGCACACGACGCCAAATTGGCGGCGCTGGCCGAATTGGCCGCCGGAGCTGGACATGAAATCAATAACCCGTTGGCGATTATCAGTGGTCATGCGCAGCGGCTTTTCCGAACGGAACCCGACCCGGTTCGTGGCGAAGCCCTGCAAGCCATCATCCGGCAATCTCAGCGCATTGCTAGTATTTTGCGCGATCTGATGCAGTTTGCCCGGCCACCGCAACCTCAACCGCGGCGCGTCGCACTGGCTGACCTCCTGACGGCTGTGCGTGACGAACTCCAACAAGATGCTCATGAACGCCATGTCCGGCTTGACATTAGGGCCGACACAGCCATGACGTGCGTTCGCTGCGATTTTGCGCAGACCAAACATGCTCTGGCCGCCGTGGTCCGCAATGCCATCGAAGCCGCGGGCGAGAATGGCTGGGTTCGACTCCGGTGTTGCGAAGCCGACGAGGATTACGTTCATCTGATTGTGGAAGATAGTGGGCCTGGACTATCCGCAACCGATCGCGAACACGCCTTTGATCCGTTCTATTGCGGCCGCTCGGCCGGACGCAAACGGGGGTTAGGCCTGCCGACAGCATGGCAATTGATCCGTCAAAACGGCGGCGATCTTCGATACCAGCCAGCGCCGGATGCTCCGACGCGCTTTCTTCTCACCTTGCCCCGGTCCATCACACTCGATTTCTGCGATCGGCAGTCCGCGTAACCTTTCCGTCGACTTTGGGCGATGGTTTCTTAATTGTTGACCGGCACCTCATCGAGCCGGAAGCGCACGGCATGTTGAGTCGGCTGCAGGCGATGGTTTCTTGATTCTCACGTCTTGAGAATCATCGGAACCGCGATTTACGATGAAATTTAGTCTTTGGCCAAGCCGTCCTTTGACGGCGACTGCGGAAGTGGCTGCGCCATGTTAGGACCTTGGGCGACGGAGATGGTCCGCCAACTGCTGGCGTGGATTTATCCCAACGCCTGTTTGGTGTGTGATGCCCTCGAGCAGCCGCCGGAGTGGCTCCGGCATGGTTTGTGCGGCCCCTGTTATCGCGCAATCACTGGCGATGGCCATGAAAGCTGCCCGCGCTGCGGTCAAACGATTGGTCCGCACACCTTGGTCGACGGCGGTTGCCCGCATTGCCGAGCAGTTTCGTTCCCCTTTGAGCGGGTTTTTCGTCTCGGCCCGTATACCGGTCGTCTTCGCGAAGCCATTTTGCGGATCAAAGCGGCTTCCGGGGAAGGATTGGCCGAGATGTTAGGCCGGGTGTGGGCGGAATCTCGGGGAGGTCTTCTGCCCTGCTCAGAGATCGACGGCGTTGTGCCAGTTCCCTTGCATTGGCGGCGAAAGTGGACCCGCGGATATAATCAAGCCGAGGCCGTGGCCCGGGAATTGGCACGCTATTTGAGCCTACCTTTCTGGCCGCGGGTGTTGCGGCGCGTGCGCTCCACGCCACAACAGCTACAACCCTCCCGGGCGGCCCGCCGCGACAATGTGCGTGGGGCGTTTTGTGTTCGCCGGGGCGCAAAACTGGCCGGACGCACCCTTTTACTCGTGGACGATGTGATGACGACCGGCAGCACACTGAGCGAAGCCGCACAGACCCTCCGCCACGCGGGAGCAGCCCGGGTATTTGTAGCCGTGCTCGCCCGTGATTGACAATTGTCCCGACTGCGCCTGCGCGGCCAGCCCGTGAGGGTCGTATCGAATGGATGCGTCGTGCCGAATAGGGTCGTCATGGCAATCGAGAAGATCACGGAACTCGGGCGCTTTTTGGCTCAGCTAGATGGTTCCAGTATGCTACCAATGAATAACCGACTGCGTCAGGCCGGGGGGGCCAGAAGCAGTCGAGGGGGGAAACCACTATGACCCGCTACCTGTTGGGTTGGATCGTCGTCATGTGTTGCAGCCACGGGGTCTTGGCTGGACCGGTGGAGTTATTTGCGGAAAAGGAAAAAGATTTCGGCATAAGCCCGAAAGGGACGGTGTTAGTCCATTACTTCCGCTTCACCAACACTACGACTCAAACTATCACTGTGGGCCAGCCGCGTGTCTCCTGCGGTTGTGTCACGCCCGCGTTAACCGCCAACAAAGTCGAGCCGGGGCAAACGGCTGCGGTTATCGCATATATGGACACCCGGCGGATTCAACATGCGGGAATTCCGAAAACAGTCACCATCTTCGTTCCGGTTTATCGTCCTCATCTGGAAGAAGTCGCCCTGAAAGTGACCACCATCACCCGCGACGATTTGCTGATGTCGCCAGATACATTGGCCTTTGGGACGGTCGCTAAAGGGCAGGGTGGCACCGTCAGTACTAAAGTGACCTTCACGAGCGATCCCAATTGGAAAGTGGAGAAGGCCACCAGTACTGGGGCGTATGTGAAAGCCGACTTCAAACTCAGCTCCCGCAGCGGAACCATCGTCACCTACGAAGTCACCGCACAATTGGATAAAGATTGCCCCATCGGCAATTGGACCTCTGATATTTACCTCGAAACCAACAATGCGGCGGTGGCGAAGTTGCGTATCCCTGTGACCGTCAATGTGGTCCCCGTGGTTTCGGTCAAACCGGACGCGGTCTCGTTCGGTCCGCTCACGCCCGGTCGGGATGCTCAACAAATCGTGACGCTGGAGGGAAAAAAGCCATTTAAGATCGTGGAAGTTCAAGGGGCTGAGGGGCCGCTGCGCGTGAAGGTCGATCGTGAAGTCGCGCAAGCATCACATACCATCACGATCATTGTCAGCCCACAGGAAGTGGGTGGCTTAAACCAGGTTGTGACAATTGTCACCGACAATCCCGATCAACCCGTGGTGGTTGTTCCCGTGACAGCCCAGGTTCTTCCCAAGTAGTATTCTTCCTGTGCGGAACTCAACGATACCTTGAAGGCCCACCCTGGAGCCGGGTGGGCTTTCTGATTTGGTGTCGGCCCTGTTGGTTCCTATCAATTCTCTGAAACATCCTGTGACTCGGTTTTTTTGTAGGGCGAGTTGGAATGCCAGAAAATCCTGCTGCACCCTTTAAGAAGCTCTTAGTGGCCAACCGGAGTGAGATCGCCATTCGCGTCTTTCGTTCCGCCCACGAGTTGGGTATTCGCACGGTGGCGATCTATTCGCATGAAGACCGCTTTGCCTTGCACCGCTTCAAAGCCGATGAAGCCTATCCGGTGGGCAAACCGGGGGAACCGATTCGCGCCTATCTCGACATTTCCGGGTTGATTCAGTTGGCCAAGGCCGTGGGCGTGGATGCGATTCATCCGGGCTATGGCTTTCTGTCCGAAAATGCGCAATTTGCACGAGCCTGTGCCGCGGCCGGGATCACCTTCATCGGCCCACGAGTGGAAGTTCTCGAACAATTGGGCGATAAAGTGACCGCTCGGGCTATGGCCCGCAAAGCCCAAGTACCTGTCCTATCTGGCAGCGATACGCCGCTGCGCTCTTGGGAGGAAGCGAAAACCCTCGCGGAGCAACTTGGCTATCCGGTGATTGTGAAAGCCGCGATGGGTGGCGGCGGCCGCGGTATGCGTGTGGTTCACAGCCCTGATAAACTCGCTGATGCGGTGGAGTCGGCCCAACGCGAAGCCCGCACGGCCTTTGGTGTACCCGATGTCTTTTTGGAGAAATTCGTTCAGCGTGCCAAACATATTGAAGTCCAGTTGATCGGCGATAAGCACGGGGGTTTGGTTCATCTCTATGAGCGTGATTGTTCCATCCAACGCCGGCATCAGAAGGTTGTGGAAATCGCTCCCGCACCGAGTTTGCCTGGCGACGTGCGCGAGGCGATTTTGGAAGCGGCGATGGCGGTCGGGCGCGCCTGCGGCATCGACAACGCCAGCACGGTCGAATTCCTCTACGATACCGACGAGAAGAAGTTCTACTTCATCGAAGTCAATCCACGCATCCAGGTCGAACACACGGTCACAGAGCAGGTGACCGGTTTCGATATTGTCCGTTCGCAAATCCTCATTGCCTCCGGTTTGCCGCTGCATCATCCCCGGGTAGGCTTACTGCCCAGCGCCATCAGCACGCGCGGCTATGCCATTCAGTGCCGCGTGACCACCGAAGACCCCGCCAATGGGTTTGTTCCCGATTATGGACGACTGAGCGCGTATCGCTCCAGTGGCGGACCTGGCGTTCGTTTGGATGCTGGTACTGCTTTTGGTGGGGCGGTAATTACGCCGTTTTATGATTCGCTGCTCGTCAAAGTGACTGTCAGCGGGTTGACATTTGCCGAATGCGTGATGCGCATGGAACGCAGTCTGCAGGAGTTTCGTGTTCGTGGGGTGAAGACCAACATTCCGTTTTTGCTGAACCTGATCGAGCATCCGCAGTTTGTCGCTGGTGATGTTACTACGCGATTTCTTGATGAAACTCCCGATTTGTTCCAATTCAAAGCGCGTCGTGATCGCGCTACAAAGTTGTTGTCGTACATTGCCGACATCATCGTTAATGGTCATCCGGACGTGAAAGGTCGCTCCCGACCCATGAGCGACTTGGGAGCGTCGGTCCCCGCGTCGCCGGCAATACCAAGTCCTCCCACCTCGTTGCCCCAGGGCACCCGCGATATCTTTCGCCAATTGGGGCCAGCGAAGTTTGCCCAGTGGGTCCAGCAGCAAAAGCGCCTGCTGATCACCGATACTACGATGCGCGATGCTCACCAATCGCTGCTGGCAACGCGGATGCGCACTATCGACATGCTGGGGATTGCCGATCGCTATGCCCGTGAGCATGCCGACCTGTTTTCTCTGGAGATGTGGGGCGGCGCGACATTCGACACAGCCATGCGGTTCTTGAAAGAATCGCCCTGGGACCGGCTGGCCCGCTTGCGCGAACGTATTCCGAACATTCTCTTCCAGATGCTGGTGCGAGCCGCAAGCGCTGTCGGCTACACCAACTACCCAGATAACGTGGTTCACGAATTCATTCGCCTGTCGGCGGAAGCCGGCATGGATATCTTCCGCATCTTCGATGCCAACAACTGGCTGCCAAACATTCAAGTGGCCATCGACGCGGTTCTGAAAACCAACGCCATTTGCGAAGCAGCGATCTGCTACACGGGCGACATTCTCGACCCCAAACGGGATAAATACTCCCTCAACTACTATGTGAATTTGGCCAAAGAGTTGGAAAAACGAGGCACGCACTTGCTCGCGATCAAGGATATGGCCGGCTTGCTCAAGCCGTTTGCGGCCCAGAAACTGATCCGCGCCTTGCGCGAAGCAGTCGGCGTGCCGATTCACTTCCACACACACGATTGCGCCGGCGGCCAGATTGCGGCCTATCTGCTGGCGGCCCAAGAGGGCGTCAGCATCGTCGATTGTGCGTTTGCTCCCGTCGCAGGAGTGACATCGCAGCCCAGTCTCAATGCGTTGGTGGAAGCGGCACGCTTCACGGCGCATGACACCGGTTTGAATTTCGACACCTTGCAAGAAACCGCCAACTACTGGGAGAAGGTGCGCAAGTATTACGCTCCGTTTGAAACGGGCCAATTGGCCAGTTCCGCCGAGGTTTACCTGCATGAGATGCCCGGTGGGCAGTACGCGAACCTGTATCAGCAGGCCCAAGCCCTCGGCATCGCCGACCGTTGGCCCGAAGTGGGGCGGATGTATGCGGCCGTCAACAAACTGTTTGGCGACATTGTCAAAGTCACCCCTACATCCAAGGTGGTCGGTGATATGGCCCTTTTCATGCTGGCCAACAATCTGACGCCCGAGATGGTTCTGGACCCCCAGCGTGAAATTGCCTTCCCTGAGTCGGTCGTCGAGTTTTTTGAAGGCAAACTCGGTCAGCCCCCGGGTGGCTTTCCGCCCGAGTTGCAAAAGCGCATCCTCCGTGGCCGCAAACCCCTCACCGACCGCCCCGGCGCCATCCTTCCCCCGGCCGACTTCGACCAAACGCGCCGCGAATTGGCCGAAAAACTCCAGCGACCACCCACCGATCATGATGTCATCTCCTATTTGCTGTATCCCAAGGTGTTCTTGGATTATGCCGAAACGGTCGCAAAATACTCCGATTTGAGTGTGCTACCAACGCCCGTTTTCTTCTTCGGCCTTCAATCGGGGGAAGAAGTGAGTATCGACATCGAACCAGGCAAAACGCTCATCATCAAGTTTCTGACGGTGGGCGAGCCACAGCCCGACGGCCGCCGCACCGTGTACTTCGAACTCAACGGTCAGCCGCGGGAAGTGGTTGTTGTCGATAAGTCCCTCAGTGGCCGTGTCGCCAAGTCACGCCCCAAAGCTGAGCCGGGCAATGCCAAGCACATCGCCGCACCGATGCCTGGCGCGGTGGTGGCCGTCGCTGTGGCCACAGGCGAAGAAGTTGCCAGTGGTCAGAAACTGCTCACCATGGAAGCTATGAAAATGGAAACCACCTTGCATGCCGAACGTCCTGGCCGGATCGCTGAGGTTCTGGTTCGCCCTGGCATGCAAGTGGAAGCGGGGGATTTGGTCATTCGCTTGGAATGATCGAGGTGTAGGCCATTTTGAATAATCGAGGTAGAGGCCATGCTCACGATCTCCTTGGTTCTGCTGACGGTGGCGGCCGCGCCACAGCCGACGATCACTTCCCCAGTCGGCACCGGGAAGAAGGGCTTTGCCGGCGATGGGGGGCCGGCGACCCAAGCCGAACTCAATCAGCCGTTCGATGTTACGTTCGATGCTCTGGGCCATATGTACTTCTCCGATACCTTCAATCACCGCGTCCGCAAGGTCGATGCGAAAACCGGCATCATCACCACCGTGGCGGGCAATGGTCAGAAAGGCTTCGCGGGCGATGGCGGAAAAGCCACGGAGGCCAGCCTCAATGAACCGTATGGTGTGAAGGTTGATTCAGATGGCAATTTGTACATAGTCGATCGCCTCAACTATTGCATCCGTAAGGTCGATGCCAAAACCGGTATCATCTCCACGGTGGCTGGTACCGGTGGCAAGTCCGGCTATGCTGGCGATGGCGGACCGGCTCATCAGGCCCTTCTCGTCGAACCCAACGGTATCTGTTTGGATCAGCGGGGCCAACTCTATATCGCTGATGTCGCCGGACACCGCATCCGCGTCGTCGATCTGAAAACCGGCACGATCAACACGCTGCTGGGTAATGGAAAAGGCGTGACCGCAGGTGACGGTGGACCCCTCAAAGACGCCACCACGTTTGGCCCCCGCGCCGTCGCCATGCATCCCGACGGCTCACTTATTCTCGTCGAACGCAACGGCCACTGTGTTCGCCGTCTCGACCTTGCCCGCGGAACAATTAGCCGCTTCGCCGGCACGGGCCGAAGAGGCTACAGCGGCGATGGCGGAAAAGCCCTCGAGGCGACCTTCGATGGACCGAAGGAACTCGACATCGACAACGATGGCAACGTCTACATCGTGGATACGGAAAATGAAGCCATTCGCCGCATCGACGCCAAAACCGGAATCATCACCACGATTGCGGGGAAAGGGCGCACGAAAACCCCGGGTCTGGGTGACGGTGGACCCGCAACCGAAGCCACGCTCGGTCGTCCGCATGGAGTGGCCGTCGGACCCGACGGCGGTATCTACATCGGCGATACCAATAGCCATCGGATTCGTCGGGTGAAGTAATCCAGGCCGACGATAATGAACTTAAGTACAATATGCGCGATCGCCAGCGCTTTGTCAAAAAAAAACACAAAAAAAGTGCCAACAGTGTCCCAAAAAGTGCCAACAGTGCCAACACGTGTGGGGGTCGGCTGGTGACAGTACCGCACCAGCACTTCATTGGGCTGTTGGTGATGGTGCCGAAACCCTTCGACCCTGTGATGTTGCGCTGATGGAGGGCTGACCACCGATCTGCTGCGGCATCACTCTCCGGCATAATACCCCGCTGCGGCATCATTTTCCCGCATAATACCCCGCTGCGGCATTATTTTCCCGCATAATACCCTGCCACAAAGGAAAGCACCATCAACACCACCACGCCTACTGTCAAAAGTGTCGCTGTGGCCCCAGTGAGGACGATTTGGCTGGGTGAATCGTCGAGGCTAAAAGCATCCACGCCACTGGTGGGGGCCGGAGCCGATCGCTCGGCACAAGGCAGGGGCTTCGACGGGCCGAGGATATCGTCGATTTCTTTCTCAAAGAGTGGTCGATCATCGGCCTTTTTGCTGCTACTGGTGGCCGGTTTTTGGTCGGGTTGAGTTGTGGTGGCTGATCGCGCGGGAGTGTGTGAAGCTCCCGCTGAGGCCTCGCGTCGCCACAGCATAGTGGTGGGGGCAGCGTTCGCAGCCGGCGAGGATGGCACACGAGTGACTTTGTTCAGCCGACGTTGTTCGGCTCGGCGACGCTCTTCGGCTTCCGCCTCTTCGGGTGTGGGTACGGTGATGGGGAAGCTACACTCGGGGCAGGTTGTTTCCGTACCCGCTTTGCGGGTGGCGATCGCTAAGAGTTGTTGGCAATAACCGCACCGAAAGCGGATGGGCATTGTTGAAACTCCGACCAACGGCAGGCTTTGTGGAATGTTTAATCCAATATAGCGTCGGCGGGTTTCAACACAATCCGGAAGATGGCCAACCGATCGCTTGATCCGGCTTGTTGGTCGCGGAAGAATAACAAGTGGCCCACCACACGACGTTTCCGGGAGCGACTCATGACGTTATCCCACACCGCCACCGGCTTTGGATTAGCTTTGGGAATTGTTGGGGTGGCCAGTCTTACGGCTTTTCCCGCCGATGTCGTGATTCTCAAAGATGGTTTTGTAATTCAAGGGAACGTCCGCAAGGAAACCGATACCATCTTCGACAAAACATCGGGCCAGGTGTTCACCATCGTGAAATCCACAGGGCTGGACTTCATCGACGAAGGCCCCAAAATTACCATCTTCAGTAGCCATTCGCGGCAATTGGGCGGCGTTTCAGCCGACACCAAAATCCGGCCGGATATGCGCGGTTTCACCACAAAATTTCTCGGCTCGGACAACAAACCAATTCCGAGCATGGGCGAAACAATCAAGGCGACCGAATACAACGAGAAGTGGGTGCGCGAGCTGACGGTGAAAGTCCCCGGAGCGGGTCCCTCGGTCATCCGTCAACAAATCACCTACATGGACCCCTATCAAATCCGTGTCGTGTCCACCACGCATCGCTGGACGATTGGTTATCGCACCAGCGAGTGGGACCCCAAGCTCGTTCGCAAGCTGTTGATGGCTCACCCCGATATTGCCGAGCCGGACGGCAAATGCGATCCGCTCAAGCGCCTGACTCTTGCAAAGTTCTTCCTCGATGCGGGATGGTTGCAATTCGCTAAAGACGAAGTGGAGCGATTGCGCCGCGATCACCCGCAGGAGCTACCCCAAGAAGCCAAAGAACAATTCGACAAACTCCTCAAAGAAATCGACCTCAAGACCGGAGAGTTGGTGGCCAACGAGGCCGAAATGGCCCTAGCGGCCGGACGTTATCACTACACGGCCGAATTGCTGCAGGCATTTCCCGAAAAAACTGCGGGAACTAACGAAATCGCCCGGATTGCCAAAGTGACGGCCGAACTTCAGGCCAATCGGGAACGCTATGATGCGGCTCGACGCCTGCTACGCAAGATCATCGATCAAGCCACTGGACAGCACGTCGTGAATGCCCGGGTGGCTCTCGGCGGCGGCTTGGCTCGCGCTACCTGGCAGCCGCCCGCCAACGTCAGCCCCGAGTTACTCAACCTGGCCGGCGCCGCGGAACAAGTACTGCACGAGCTTCATCCTGATTCGGCCATCCGCCTGGAAATGTTTGTCACGCTCGCCGCGCAAGTCGAACGCGAGCAAATGTACAACAAAGAACCCTCGAAAAAAGCCGAGGAACTGCTGGCGACCGCTATCAGCGGTTGGGCCAAAGGCAAGAACGGGGCCACACCAGACCCCGAAAAAGCGTGGAAGATTTGGTTAGCCCGGGAGTTGATCCTTGCGCACCAACGGGCCGACAATGCCACCGACCGCGCGGCGATCTTGCGGCAGTATAAAAACTCCGTGGGACTGCCCGCGGAAGAATTGGCCCGGTTGATTTCCCTTTTGCCCCCCGCGTGGGCGGAAGATGGGGAAACCATGACCGGTACCCGCATCGCCTTGGCTGGCCAACCTCTGGCCGAGATCTATCGCCGCGTCACGCCCACGATCCCGGGGCATCCGGGCGGCTTGTCGTATCTGGTCAAATTGCCGCCCGAATATCACCATGGGCGAGCGTATCCAGTTCTGATTGTTCTGACGCACGCGGGCATTAAGCCCGAAGACATTCTGGTACCGGTTATCACCCAGTCCGACAAACATGGTTACATCGTCGTTGTTCCAGAATGGACCGGTGCCTTTGGGCAAGGTTGGGAATGGCGGGGCGAAGATCACGTTTGGGTCACAGCGACGCTGCGCGATACGGTCCGTCACTTCACCGTCGATAACGACAAAGTGTTCTTGTTGGGGGTTGGTGAAGGGGCCAATATGGCCATGGATGTCGGCGCTTCTCACCCCGATCTGTTCGCTGGCGTGATGGCCATGGGACCGGTTCCCAAATGGGGGGGAATGTTCATCCAATATTGGAAAAACGCTCAACTGCTGCCGTTTTTTGTCGTGACCGGGGAGTTTAACGGCGAAGGATCGAAAACCGTGCGTTCGATCTACGAAAAATGGACCCGGTATGGCTTCCCGTCGCTGTGGAGCGTGTATCGCGGTCGTGGGATTGAATGGTTTGCGGCTGAAATTCCAGTGTTCTTCGATTGGATGAGCCGAAAAACCCGAGCCAATCCCGTCGCGACCCTCAAACTCGACAACCGTAACCGCCAAAGTTGGCAAATGATCCGCGAAACCGACAACCACTTCTACTGGTTACAAGCCGACGACATGCGCTACGGTACCCAAGGCGGCGCGATTGTCCCGGCGGAGATGATCGGCGATATTCGCGGTAACAACATGATCGACATTCAGCACCGGGGAGTGCGGCAGTTCACAATTTGGCTCGCCCCAGGCATGGTCGATTGGTCGAAGCCGATCGGGGTCCGGCTCAATGGAGCCGTTCCGCGCGGTTACAAGCCGCAATTGCTCGAACCTAGTGTCGAGGTGTTGTTAGAGGATTACTCCGCGCGCGGCGATCGGCGCATGTTATTCCTCAACAAGATCGTGGTTGGTTCCTGAACACCTTTTCCTCACGGCGGGGTGTATGGTCGCAACAACCAGCAATCCGAATCGCTTCCTAAACAGCAAAAGATACTGTACCATCTCCGTCGGTGTGTAAAGTTGCAACAACCAGCAATCCGAATCGCTTCCTAGACGGCTTCCTTGGTGTTCACACCCCCAGCGCCCGCAAGTTTTTTGAAGTGAGCGAGGCATTCGGCCAGAACTGATCGCAGTGACTCGGTGCTCAGCTCTTCGGTGCGGGTGAAGCGGATGTGGAGAATTTCGGTGCCTCTGTCGGTGCCGCGGGTGACTTCAGCGGCGATCCCCGCAGCGCGCAGCCGCTCGGCAGAGGTTGTTCCGCGACGGCAGGTCAATTCGACCTGGAGGGCATCGGGCTTTTTGGTGTGAATGCGGCCCCAAGTTGCTGCTGTTTCTGAAGTTATGACAAGGATCGTATCGCGATGGCCCCAGTCGAAGGTTAAGGTGGAGTCCACGTCGCGGAGCAAGTGCAGGCATCGCGGTAACAGGGAACGATCCCACAGGGGGCTTTGCCCGACAGGAAAGCCTTTCGGACCCAGATGCCATTTCTCGCCATCTTTCTTCCACGGCATATGAGCTTCAATATCCTCGCTGATTGTGCGCTGCTGTCCGCCGGTCACGCGGTCGATGGCCCGCGACAGGAATGCGCGAAACGCCGGAGTATCGATTTCTGACTTCTTGTGAACAACCAGCGTGATTTGTTGGATTGCGCCGCGGTTGACCACTTCCACGCGGTTGCTATCCCGGGAGTAACCTTCCAGCCCTGGCGTGTCCGACAAGGGCGGGAAAGCCAACTGCTGCTCCAATTCCCGTTGTTTGAAGGGTCGTCCGGGTACGCGAAAGACCAGCTTCACGTAGGCTTCGTGCCCGGTCAGAGCGTGGAGGAACCAATCCGCACCTTTGCGAAGGGGGATGATTTCCACAATGCTGCGGTGCTTCCAATTCGTTTCTTGGAAGCGGCCGGTTTGTTGAATCTGCTCCACAACCCACGCCAGCATTTCGCCGTCCCACTTCATGGGACGACCGGTGGTGGTCACACGGTCTTGGGTGTGCCATCGCCGACCATCGACTTCCCAAGGTAACTGTTGCTCTTTGCCCACATCGTTCAAATCCAGATCACCGGCTCGGGCCTGCAGGGCGGCCTGGGGGTCGAAGGGCTTGCGCTGCGCGTAGGGACCGGCTTGAAGCACCTCTTGGAGAATCCGCCCTGTGTGCGTCGGTGCCCCGGCTGCCCATTGCCGCACCACATCTTCCGGGGTTCCACAAGCGACCACTTCACCCCCCCCCGTCCCAGCCTCTGGCCCCAGATCGATAATCCAATCGGCGTTTTTGATCACATCGAGATTGTGTTCCACGGTGATGACCGTATTGCCCACATCAACCAGCCGGTGTAGCACCTCAAGGAGTTTGCGAATATCGTCGAAATGGAGACCGGTCGTTGGTTCGTCGAGGATGTAGAGGGTTTTTCCAGTGCTGGGTCGGGCCAATTCCGCAGCCAGTTTGATTCGTTGAGCTTCGCCTCCGCTCATCGTGGGAGCGGGCTGACCCAAGGCCATATAACCCAGACCAACATCGACCAATGTTTGAAGAATGATGCGAATCTTTGGAATGTTGCCAAATAGTTCCAAGGCATCACTGATGCGCATCTGAAGAACGTCGGCGATGCTACGGCCGTGGTAGCGCACCGCGAGCGTCTCCGGGTTGTAGCGAAGACCGTGGCAGGTGTCGCACTCGACCCAAACATCGGGCAGAAAGTGCATTTCGATCTTTTTTTGACCCATGCCCTCACAGGCTTCGCAGCGGCCACCCTTTTGGTTGAAACTAAAACGCCGGGGATGATAGCCGCGTACCTTCGATTCAGGCAGGCGTGCGTACAATTCGCGAATGAGATCGAAAACACCCGTATAAGTGGCCGGATTCGAAGATGGCGAATTGCCAATCGGGTCTTGATCCACGTTGATGATCTTGTCGATGTGCGCCAGCCCACGGACTTCATCGTATGCGGCTATCGTGGTCTTGACCCGATGGAGCTGACGCGCGACGGTGTTATAGAGAACCTCATTGACCAGCGACGACTTGCCACTGCCGCTAACGCCGGTCACGGCTACTAGCGCCCCCAAGGGGAAATCGACATCCACATTCTTCAAGTTGTTCTGCCGGGCGCCACGAACCGATAGACACACGGCCGGTTGACCCTCGGGGGTGAAGGCTTGGGGAAACTGAGTGTTAGCCCGAGGAGTTCTTGGAGTGCCTGATTTTGTGGCATTCTGTCGAGGTTGCTGCCCAATCAAGCGGCGGTTGGTGGGAATGGCGATGGCGCGGGTGCCGCTCAAGTAGCTGCCGGTGAGCGATCGGGGGTTCTGACTTACCTGTTGGGGGGTGCCCGACGCGGTGATCTCGCCACCCTGATCGCCAGCACCTGGGCCAAAATCGAGCAGATAATCGGCCGCGCCGATCACCTCACGATCATGTTCCACCACCACCAGTGTGTTGCCCAGATCGCGCAGCCGTTGCAGAGCCTGGAGGAGCCGTTGGTTGTCGCGGGGGTGAAGACCAATCGTGGGTTCATCGAGAACATAGAGTACACCCGTCAGGCCACTGCCGATCTGGGATGCGAGACGAATCCGCTGCGCTTCGCCACCGGAGAGGGTCGGCCCGGGGCGTGCCAGCGTCAAATACTCCAGCCCGACATCGACAAGAAATTGCAACCGCGCTGAAATTTCGCGAAGAACTTCACCGGCGATGGGGCGCTGTGTGGGTGAAAGTGTCAAATTTTTGAACAGGGTGAGGACTTCGCCCAAGGGTCGTGAACACAAATCCCCCAAAGTAAGGCCCGCGAACCGCGTCGCCGCGGCATCCGGGCGGATGCGCGCCCCTTGACATGCCGAGCAAGGCACTTCGTCCACAAGCTGCTCCAACTTCTGGCGATATACCCAGGAGACGCGTGAGGCCTCGTCGATGGCGGGAAACAATCCTTTGTATTGGAATTTTGTCGTGGCTGGGGTGGCACCGTCCTTCGACTGGCGGCGGGTTTTCGCAGTCACCGCGGAGCGTGATTCGGACGGCTGCGGAAGTTCAATCCAACTATCGCCCGTGCCGTGCAAGATGGCTCGCTGATGCTCGGCCGCCAGTTGACAAAAGGGCGTATCGAGCGAAAAACCGACATGTCGGGCGAGAGCCTCGGCAAACGGTAACCAAGGTGAGTGCGGCTGCAGCGACGGCCAAGCCGTGATCGCACCCTGCCGCAACGACAACTGCGGATGACCTACCAATACGTTCGCATTGGCCCCCCGTTGGAAGCCCAAACCTTCGCAAGTGGAGCACCAACCCAAGGGACTGTTGAACGAGTAATGATGCGGATTGAGCGTTTCAAAGCTCACGTTACAGTTTTCACAAGCCAGGTGCTGCGAGAACTTCTCGACCTTCCACTTGTTTTCCGGGACTTCGGTTTGAACATCCGCGATATGGAGGACCCCGCGGCCTAACTCGAGGGCTTGTTCGACGGCTTCGGCGATGCGACTGCGTGTGCCCGGCTTAACAACGTTGCGATCAACGATGACCTCAACGCGATGTTGACGGCGGTGGTCGATGGCGGGGGCCGAGTCGAGAGTGTAGCTGTAGCCATCAATGCGGACTCGGGTATAGCCGGCGCGGCGAATTTCATCGAAGAGGGTTTCGTACTTCTCCTGGCTGCGACGCTCGACGGGGGCCATGATGTACAGTTTGCTCCCCTCGGGTCGGCTGAGAACTTTGTCCACAATTTGGTCTGCGGTTTGGGTACCCACAGGCTGTCCGCAGTGGGGGCAATGCCGTTGACCGAGCCGGGCGTAGAGAATCCGCAAATAGTCGTAAATTTCCGTGATTGTACCGACGGTGCTGCGTGGCGACCGGCTGGTGGTTTTTTGTTCAATACTGATGGCTGGGGAAAGCCCGGTGATCTGCTCGACTTTCGGCTTCTGCACCTGTCCGAGAAACTGTCGCGCGTAGCTGGAGAGCGATTCGACATAGCGCCGTTGGCCTTCGGCGTAGATGGTATCGAGAGCCAACGACGACTTGCCACTGCCGCTGGGGCCGCAGAAAACGGTCATCTTGTCGCGTGGGAGCTTCGCGGAGACGTTTTTGAGGTTATGTTGGCAGGCCCCTTCGACGCACAGATGGGTGATGAACGGCTCGGTGGGCCGCGGGGGTGGCATCTTGGGGGGTGCCCCGAGGCGGCGGCCATTCGAGCGGCGTTGGGACGGCCCAGCAGCCAAGCGGGCAGCGAGGGCTTGCCCCGTGTACGAGCGGGGGCAGCGGACGATTTCTTCCGGTGGACCGGTGGCAATGATTTCCCCGCCGCCGTCACCACCTTCAGGGCCTAGGTCAATGATCCAGTCGGCAGTTTTCACAACGTCCAGATCATGTTCGATCACCACCACTGTGTTGCCTTGATCCACGAATCCGTGCAAGACCTCCAACAATTTCCGAACGTCTTCGAAATGTAAGCCCGTTGTCGGTTCGTCGAGAATGTAAAGCGTGCGCCCGGTACCGCGGCGGACTAGCTCTTTGGCGAGTTTGATCCGTTGGGCTTCCCCCCCGGAGAGGGTGGGGGAGGGTTGCCCTAATTTGATGTAATCCAGCCCAACATCGTGGAGAGTTTGCAGCATGGCGCGAATTTTCGGCACATGCTCAAAATGTTCGAGAGCTTGGGCGACCTCCATTTGCAGAACATCATGAATCGATTGACCGCGGTATTTCACCTGGAGCGTTTCGCGATTGAAACGGCGACCTTCGCACACGGGGCACTGCACCCAAACATCGGCGAGGAAGTCCATTTCCAGCCGGTTGGAGCCATTCCCTTCACAGGCTTCGCAACGGCCACCGGGTTTATTGAAGCTGAATCGGCCCGGGCGATAACCGCGCACTTTGGCTTCTGGCATTTCGGCGTATAAGGCGCGGATTTCATCCCACAACTTGATATAGGTGGCCGGGTTGGACCGCGGCGTGCGGCCGATGGGAGATTGGTCGATGGTGATGACTTTGTCGATAAATTCGCTACCCTCGATCCGTTCACACAGGCCGTTGGGGGAAACTACGGCTGTTGGTTCTTCCTCGGCATCGTCGGCACTCTCGGATGTGAGGGTTTTGGAGCGCAGGTGTGTCAGCAGAACATCGTTGATCAGCGATGATTTCCCGCTGCCACTGACACCCGTGATGCAAACGAATAATCCTAGGGGGATTTCGGCGGTAATGTTCTTCAAGTTGTGATGTTTTGCACCCACGATGCGGAGGAAGCGGCCGTTGGGACCGCGGCGCTGCTGGGGAATGGGAATGTGCCGGGCACCGGTCAGATACTGGGCGGTGAGGCTACGGGGTTCGGCCAGCACACGATGCGGCGGGCCGTGGGCCACGATTTCTCCTCCGCGGACACCTGGTCCTGGTCCGAAATCGACTAGATAATCCGCGGCGCGCATGGTGTCTTCATCGTGTTCGACCACGATCACGGTGTTGCCCATGTCGCGCAGCCGTTGCAAACTGGCGAGTAAGCGGGCATTGTCGCGCGGGTGCAAACCGATACTCGGTTCGTCGAGAACATACAACACCCCCACCAACCCGCTGCCGATTTGTGAGGCGAGACGAATCCGTTGGGCTTCGCCTCCGGAAAGTGTCGGTGCTGGGCGATCGAGGGTGAGATAGTGAAGACCCACGTTGAGCAGAAATTCGAGCCGCGCCCGGATTTCCTTGATCAGTTCCGTTGCGATCAGGCGTTGGCCACTGTTCAATTTTTGTACATAGTCATTGAACCATGCGAGTAACTCACCAACCGGCATCTGACCGAGTTCGATGAGGGTTTTGCCCCCGACCCGGACGGCGCGGGCCTGGGGATTGAGGCGCTGCCCGTGGCAATCAGGGCAGCGAACGACGCGCATGAATTTTTCCAGTTGCCAACGGCGCGGCCCTGGTGCAGTTTTCTTGAACTGCCCCATCAACTGGGGGATAATGCCTTCCCACCGGCCCCCATGTTTCCAGACCTTGCCGAAGCGTTGTTTCCACTCCCAAACAATGTGGGTATCGCCACTGCCATAGAGCAACTGGTGTTGCTGATGAGCGGGTAACTCGCGCCAGGGCTTTTTCAGGTCAATGCCCAACGAACGACCCACGCCTTCGTAAATGTGCCGCCGCCAGCGTCCCATTTCTTTGAGCGGTCCTACAAGAGGGATGGCTCCTTCGGAAAAACTGCGCGTAGGATCGGGAATCAACAATGCCGGATCAAACGTGTACAACGTGCCCAAACCGTCGCAGGTGCGGCACATCCCTTGGGGATTGTTGAAACTGAACAACTGTGGCGTCGGCGGTTCGTAGCTGATGTTGCAATGTACGCAAGCGTAATGGGCTGAAAGGAGGGTATCTTCGGCAGAAGTGGAGGAAGGAGGCTTTTCCGAAGTCGACGGTGGGCTATCCACAGCGATGATGAGATTGCCCGCCGCCAATTGCAGGGCTTGCTCAACAGCTTCGGCGATGCGCACGCGGTTTTTCACATCGGCGACGAGCCGATCGACTACAATTTCGATGTTGTGCTTGATCCGTTTGTCGAGTTTCAAGTCATCGGACAATTTCACGATTTGCCCATCGACCCGGGCACGCACATAACCGCGCTTCACCATCTCCGCGAACAAATCCTTGAATTCACCCTTTTGGCCACGAACGATGGGAGCCAAAATGAAATATCGTGTACCTTGCGGCAGGCTGAGAATGCGACCGATGATCTGTTCACGCGTTTGAGCTGTGATGGCCTGTCCACATTTTGGACAGTGTCCTTGACCTAACCGGGCGTAAAGTACCCGGAGGTAATCGCTGATTTCGGTGATCGTGCCCACCGTGCTACGGGGATTGCGACTGGCGGTTTTTTGCTGGATACTGACGGATGGTGACAATCCGCCGATGTAGTCGACATCGGGTTTGGGAAGTTGGCCGAGAAACTGCCGGGCATAGCTGGAAAGCGATTCGATATAGCGACGCTGGCCTTCGGCGTAAATCGTATCGAATGCCAGCGACGACTTGCCACTGCCGCTGACTCCGGTGAAGACGATCAATTGGTGACGCGGTAGTTCGAGATCGACATTGCGGAGGTTATGCTCGCGCGCGCCGCGAACCACCAGCGAATGCGTATCCATGGGTCGAAGGACTCCTCCTGAGTGATGCTACAACTTTCCCGTGGCGCTTAGTGTGAGTGGGAAGGGTACAGATGACTAGTTTAGAGGGGCAGCGAGTCTTGGGTAGAACAGGACCGGGGCGGAAATTCTCACCAAGTTCTCAGAAAGTCAGGATGGTGGTATAGTTAAAAGCCTAATTGCTGCGACTTTTAGCGAGAAAATTGTGGAACTTCTTCCTTCCGAATGGCGTCCGAATAATGGGAGGGGCGTGAGCGAGGACGACCGCCAGCTCATCGCGGATTGCTTGGGCGGCAACCGAGAGGCCTTCACCGTATTGGTTCATCGGTACCAAGCACGGCTTTACAGCGCCGCGTTACGACTGGTCCAAAACGCCGAAGACGCCGCGGATGTCGTTCAGGATGCGTTTCTGAGCGCCTACCAATCGTTGCATACATTCAAAGGCGATTCTGAGTTTTTTACATGGTTATACCGGATCGCCTTCAACACCGCGGTTAGCCTCAAGCGGAAACGCAAGCCGACCCTGAGCCTTGAAGCGTACTTGGGCGAACATTCTCTCGACCCCCCCGACCTGTCGGAGTATATTCAGCCAGGACTCGCCCTCCAACGAACGGAAGATGAACGGGAGCTGATACTCGCTATTGCTCGCCTGTCTCCCGATCATCGCGAAGTGCTGTTATTGAAAGAACTCGATGGCCTTAAATATGAGGATATCGCGCAGTTATTGAATTTGCCGATTGGCACGGTCCGCAGCCGTCTGCACCGAGCACGGTTGGAATTACGGGAATTGCTCACAGCATTAGAAAACCAACGCCCGGATCGTTACAATTGCCGTCCTTCCGACAATTCGGCAAATTCCGAACCCATGGACTCCCACCACACTACCGGTGCCAATGAGAATGGACATTACCGGGAACCAACAACCAACCCGGTTCGTCCAACCAAATAGCCATGTTGACCGAGCAGCAATTAGCCCTGATCACCGCCGCCATAGATCGGGAACTCTCCGACAGTGAAATGGCTGCGCTACAGCAGTTGCTGTCGGTTTCTGCCGAGGCTCAGCAACTCTACGCCCAACTGGCCGACGATAGTCGCCGGTTGCAAAGCCTCTCGGGGGCAGCTATTCCGGTTCCTGCTGAACTCACCGCCCGGATTGTCACGCGAATCGCCACCTTACCTACGCTGCGGCCACTGCGCACAACGGCACTACCATCAACCTCCTCGTCCCCGTCATCCTCGCAACCAAGCCGCCGCCGGATTTGGCAACACCTTGTGCCTGTGGCCATGGCCGCAAGTGTACTCTTGGCCATCACGCTGACATCCTTCGTCTTTTTCAGCCAAACGGAACGGCTCAAAACCAGAACGCGAATCCTCGCCCAGAAGTTCCCGAGTCCAACGGATGCTCCGATCGCTCCCCAACAACTGACGCCACAGCCTTCCACCACACCACCTCTGGCGACGGGCGACAAGCCACCGGCTTCACCCCCGGTCAGCCCCATGCCCAAGGAGGTGGAACCACAACCATCGGTGACCTTGGCCCCCGAACCACGGATCGTTGCACGGGACTTGATCGGTTCGCAAATTCTCCCCGCGTTGCCACCATTTGAACGGGTTGAAGTGCGCGTGCCGTTGCTACGTCCCGTGGCCGAACTGCCGCAGGATGACGTGCGGCAACTACTCCTCGACGAACTCAAGAGTTCGTTGGCCACCCGTTTCGACCTGTTTGTCCGCGACCCGAGCCGGGGTGTGGATGTACTTGAGAAAGCTGCTACTGCCACTGGCCTCAAACTTTATGTGGATAGTGCCACCCGCGACAAATTGAAGAAGAAACAGATTCACTCGGTTGTGTTTTTTACGGATAACCTCACGCCTTCGGAAGTGGTCAAGTTCTTGGCACAAATAGCCTTGGAAGACCAAAAATTCTCTCCTCGGGTGTGCGACAGCATCCATGCTCTTCCGGCCGGTCGGTTGGATGAAATGGAACTCAAAAGCCTTTTGGGAAGCGATCCAGGACTCTTCCGGCGACCCTCCGAAAGAACCGACTCCGGTTCCACCTCTGCGAAAGCCCCGGCCGTTCCGCAGGGGAAAGCTCTCAGTGACCAAACGATCGACAAAGTCACCGAAACACTGACCAAACCTGCTGAACGTGGTCGCGAAAAGTCGGCTGTGCTCCTGACTTGGCAAACGATACACCCCAGTATCCCGCGAACGGCTCCCGCGGCGTCGGCCGAATTGAAGCAATTTCTCCAAAAACAGGGCGAACGCGATCCCCGCAGCTCACCCATATTGATCGTCATACGCCCCGTTGGCTGACTCCATCACGAGCCGATTGGTGGTGTGCCTTTGGCGTTGGCCAGACGCTGTTGACTTCTTCTTGCAACACACCCACAGCCCACCAACCCGTCGACCGGACAAGCCGTTCGGCTTCTTCGTTGTCCACTTGTCTTTCGAGAAGCTTGCTGCGCCTCACTCAGGTCGAACTCCTTTGAGTAGGAATCATGTTGTTGTCCACCTGTCACTCGAGAAGCCTGCTGCGCCACCAGTGGTGGTTTCTCGTGATGCGTCTTCTGGGGGAGGACGAACTGCTTCCCGTGTCATAAAAACTGTGATTTGTCCGGCGGACGGGATGCCGTCTGTCGTCTGGGGGTTATTCGCACCCTGGACAGGGCTGGTGGCGTTTGCGCTTCAAGAGTATCGGATGAGGTCCATCGACTGCCACCCTTCGCCCCCCTCGGTGGTGTCACAAAAGCCATGATCCGACAGATGAAATGAAGATTTGCTCTTTCCACTTCCGGTGTGTGTGTGTAGAATGATAACGAGTGACGCGGCGTGGAGCAGCCCGGCTAGCTCGCCAGGCTCATAACCTGGAGGTCGTAGGTTCAAATCCTACCGCCGCAACTTGACGCTCGTTCACTGAAGCGCACGAAGCCGCAAGGATATGTGTAAACCCTTGTGGCTTCTGTGTTTGCGCTGACATGCAGCCACATCAGACCTTCTTCCCGATCAGAAGGCTAGAAACAGAAGGCGGGTAACCTTGCTTATCGGACTCCCGCATTGGGGTGTCACGGTCGGGATCACCTACCTGCACGATTGCCAGAATATCAGAAGGCCTGAATATTGCCCGATTCTGGAGACCCCAATCAAGCTATTAGGAGGCCCCCATCACGAGGCCTGATGCCTGGGATGTCGGATGCCTGCGTTTGGGTGAGCTTCATCCGCATGATGAACGGAACAAGCTCACCCGAATTGTCACTTCATCACTTCACTACCTCAAATTCCACCCAACGGGTTTGCACGTTTTTCCCAGTGGGTACGGTCCACTCATCTTTCGGTCCTTTTGTGATGTGGCTGTGCGTCTGCTGACCGCGGTCATCGCTCCACGCAAAGGTGACGCGCGTCCGATCGGGGGGGGGCGTTTGGTAGACGAGATGAACTTCCGGACGCAGATAGGCTTTGCCGCCATTATTCCTGAACCGGACTTGAACCGTTTGATTCGAGCCTTCCAAGCGGATGTTGCCCCAACAGAAACTCTGGCTCCAGAAGTCCTTGGGTTCATCCCCTTGGCGAGGGATGTTCCAATCCTTGACTAAATGTTTCCACGTTCGGCCATTATCAGTGGAAAAGTCAATTTGGTACAGAATTTTGGGATCGGGGGGCGAACTGGAACGGATGTGAGCGGCGGCGTAGATGTGCCGGATAGGTTCGCCGCGGGGTGTTGACAGTTGGAGCGTGACGGTAGGCGACTCGATCTTGCCGGCAACAACGTGTGGGGCAGCCTGAGGTACATTCGGGCCGGCGTTCACCTGAGCTTGCTGTCCGGCTTCAAAGATCACCCGGCTGCCGCCATCGGTTAACCGCGGCAGCACCGCCACGTTACATTGGCAGACGGTGGTGATGACCAATCCGCTATCCACCAACTGTTTGGCGGGTCGGTGGATACGGAGCCAGTACTGTCGGTGCCCTTTCACCGCGTCGGTGAGATCGAGGACTGAGTCGGTCATGTTGGCTTGGGTCCAGGAGGCGCCGCGGTTGACAGAAAGCGAGACTTTCCCCAGCGGTTGACCCCGCAGTACCAGTCCGTTTTTAGCTCCGGCGGCGTAGATGCCCCAGGGTTCATCGTTGGCCGGTGTGGCGGCGATGATGTAGGGCGTGGTGAACTCGAGGGTCACTTGTTGATCATCTTCTGAAACGACTGCTTCCCGATAATCGCCGCGGAAATCGGGGCGGTAGGTGTAGACGGCGTTGGCATAGCGGGCTTGGCCATCGATGTGGGGTGTACCGGTCTTGGATTGGTACATCTTCTCTGGCTGGTTGACCCAGGTGCGGGATCGTTCGGGGCCGGGTATTCCTGCAGTGCGATAGTTGCGGCCCCAGAAGACGAAGGTTTTGCCATCCTCCAAGCCTGGTTGCAGGTAGCGGCGCAGGGACTCGCCTCGCCGCAAGTGGACCATCGGGGGCGGTCCCGCGTAGCCGCTAAGGTACTCGGCCACCGCGAAAGCAGAGAAGCTGGAGGCATCGTCGGCATAGAGGCCGCAAGGAAGCCAACCGCGTTGCCGTTCGGGGCGGAAGTTTCGATTCGTCAGTTGTTTCCACTGGGGGGCAATTTCGGCCAAGCCCATCAGACGCTTGCCATCCGGAGTGAAAATCACTGTCGAAAGGTCGTGATCTAGGAGAACCCACCGTCCTTGGCCGTATTCGCCGCCGGTGATGAATACTTCAAACGAATTGTGGCCGGCTGTGCCCACACTGCGTCCCCGGCTGTGGCCCAAAAGGGCTTCCATTTCCCCCACCCACTGGGCATGTGTGGTGCCGCACAAGGCAAACCCGTGGGCAAACAATCCGGTCCAATATTCCCGTTGCTTGGGGTCCGGGCCTTGACCCAGCCCCCGACCCCACAGATCTTGCCCCCCTTCTTCACCGTGCCAATAGTGGGTATTCCGCCATAACCACGAGGCCAAAACCTTGTCTTCTTCAGAACTGACATTTCGTCCAGTAACTCGTTTGTAGACTTCGGCTTGTGTCGCGAACAGTCGTTCGAAGGTCGAACAGGCTAACTCCCCTGGATACCACGGATGCTCCGTGCGGATTTGCGGATCGCCCACATCCGCGCGAACCGTTCCGCTCACCAGCACTATGGCTAACAGTGATGGCCAACGCATCAGTTACCTCCACTAATGTGTGTGCGAGAAAGTGATGACAAGCCGCCCAAGGCGATCATCAATGTAACACATAGGATCAGCATGTCTTGGCGATTTCCCCAGCGGCGTTAGGGAATCGCCTGGAGGGATAAGGAGCGTGGCGATGATTGTGCTTTTGGTCGAGCGGCCAAGGGATATTATGGGTTGCGATAAGGGGTGAGTGAATGAATACGCTTTTTGATATCCGCTACACATTGGTGAAAGCGTGGATCATCGGGTTCGCCGTAATGGAGGATGAATTTCGTGCGCGATAACCCGTTACGCAATCCGTGGAGAGGCGGCAGATAATCGTCCGCGGAGAAGCGATTCACAACATCGCGGATGATGTCGGGGTCGAAGAAAGCGGATTGGGCGAAGCGAATACCTGTTAACTCGGCGGCCAGTGCGGGAAAGCTAAAACCGGCCCGAGTTTCCAGATCGGTCTGCAGGCGTTGCTGTGCGGCTTCTTCAGCCTTGGTGGGTCCGAGGAGTTCTCCGGTGGCACAGCCTAGAAAAAATCGGCGGCACAGATCGCGGCGACCCGCCAATGTCGGAAGACCCAGAACGCGCTGGCGTCGCTGCCGCTCCTCCTCCGTTTCGATGTTGCGAATCGAAGAGGCAGTGTCAGGATGCTGGAGGAGCGTATCGGTGTCATCCAAGGCGATACCCAAAGCGATGAGGAAGGCCGAAACCATCTCCGGACCGACGTTGTTCAGCGCTTCACGTGCGGCCACATGGACGTAGCGGGCCGTCAGGGAATCACCACGGAGGGCTGCTGGGCCGCGCTGGGCGTTATCCTGGGCTTCGTGCACGATGGCACGAAGGATTTGCCGGGCCAGAGCATCCCGTTGGGCCAACGCCCGCTCGGGGGCTTGCAGCGGCGCGGCCGCATCTTTCGTGAAGTCTTCTTTCTTGGCCATCTCGCCCTCCAAAGAGGCCACGTACGTGCGCACGAAGGCATCCATCGGGGCTGCTGCAGCCAACGCCCGATAGACACGGCTGAGCCGATGACGATTGAGGGGCGAAAGGGTGGCCAACTCCACCTCCGGTTGATGACGGCGCTCTTCCGCCCAGATATTGAGGGCCAGGGCATTCAAGGGGTCGAGCCGCAAAACACTTTTGGCGTGCAAGATGTATTCATCATCGAGTTTGGAGCGCATTGCGGACCCGGGATCGGGCGATTCCACAGCTCCCAACGCCCGGGCTAAGAAGTGAACAAACACCTCGACGCGCTGGGGTTCTTTCGCCGGCCAACCCTCACGCAGAAGAATATGCCGCGCACCAACCCCCCGAACCGCGCCGAAAGCGGACTCCTGTGGCGGCTTCAACTGGCGACTGGAGTAACCTACAACCAGCATCCCGGCTTTCGCTGGTAGGGTACGTTCTAAACTTCTCAGCAAGTCGGTACAGGTTTGGGCCTCGGGGTCAGAACGCCACGTTTGCAGGTCGATCAGTTCCAAGCGGATACCACTACAGCGTTCGATCGCTGCTGCCGCTTGGTCGAAGCGACTGCGGAGTTCTTTCTGCCACAATTGTTCGGTTCGCGGATCGGCATCATCAACCGCCATGAGGACAGGGATTTTGACGACCGGATGGCGGGGCAGGGGGTTCGGCTCGGGGCGTTGGTCCCGTTCGAGCGGCTGGCCGGGCAGTTCGATGCCGTGGAATTCCACCGTGCCGTTGGGTTGGGGCAGGAACATGTATGCGCTGTAAACATCCAGGCGGTGGCGGATATCGCGACCGTGGAGGTGGCATTCGATGTCGGCCGGACCGCGAACAAAAAACGGCAGCACCTCATTGGCCCCCAGAAAATGCCGGCGTGGTTGAGCCTCGGGTTCAGCCAAGCTAAAGCGGATGGGATCGGCCGTGTAATTGGCAATGACGACAACGGCGGCATCGGTCGTTGATGACAGAAACAGGGTAAAACCGATAACCGGCAACCAACGTGGCAACATCGCGAAACCTCAACCACCGCTTCCGGGAGGTCGACACTTTCCTCATCTTAACAAGCCACCGTCATCCTCGGAATCGTCGTATTTGGACTTATCGGGCTTCCATTTCTTCACCCTTGCTGGTATGCCTAGCACCATCTCGATTGATAGTGTGCATATTAATAGTAAGTGTACAAGATCGTAGAGAGTTATTCCAGACCTCTTTAATGGATTATGGCAGATCCTCTGACTGAGCGGCTTCCCCCGCAAAACCGTGATGCCGAACGCGGTGTCTTGGGTGGGATTTTGCGCGACCCCGACACTCTGCCCATTGTTCAGCAAGTGATTGTCGCCGACAATTTTTACTTCGATGCGCACCGGAAAATCTACCAAGCGCTGTGCGACCTGGCGAATGAGGGGCAACCGGTCGATCTCGTCCTGCTCTTCGACAAATTACGCAAAAATAAGCAGCTCGAAGATGTCGGCGGCAAAGAGTATCTCGTCGATTTGTGGGAATCGGTACCCACCGGAGCCAATGCCGAGTATCACGCCCAACTGGTGCGCGAAGCCGCGATGATCCGCGGACTGATTCATGCGAGTAACGAAATCCTTCGCGATGCCTACGATCGCACACAATCCGCCGATGAGTTGGTTGCCCAAGCCGAACGGCGGATTATGGACATCGCCAAAGCCGGTATTGTCGGTGACACGAAACCACTGACCGAGATTATCACTGAAGCCTACCAACGCATCGATGCCCGGGTGGGTAAGGAAAACCTGTCCATCAGTGGCATCAGCACTGGGTATGTCGATCTCGATAATATCACCGCGGGCTTGCAAAATTCGGAACTCATCATCATCGCGGCCCGGCCCAGTGTGGGGAAAACAGCTTTCGCTCTCAATATCGTCCGCAACATCATCACCGATGGATTAGCCAGCGGTCATTCCCCGGTGATTTTGTTCTTCAGCCTGGAAATGGCGCGGATTGAATTGGCCGAACGCTTGCTCTGTTGCCAATCGCGGGTCGATAGTCACAAGGTTCGCAAAGGTCATTTGAGTGCCGATGATATTCAGAAACTGATGGATGCGGGTGATGTTCTCCGCCGGGCCAAACTCTACATCGACGACACCCCCAGCCGCACTATGATTCAAATTGCGGCCAGTGCCCGACGGTTAGACAAAAAACATGAAAAAGACGGTGGTCTGAAGCTCATTGTGATCGACTATCTGCAGCTGATTGAGCCGGAAAACCGCCGCGATCCCCGCCAAGAGCAAGTCGCTCAAATCAGCCGCCGTTTGAAGTTCCTGGCCCGCGAATTGGGTATCCCGGTCATCGCCCTAGCGCAAGTGAACCGGGCTTCCGAGGAGCGGCAAGACCATAAACCGCGGCTGTCGGACTTGCGCGAATCGGGTTCGATTGAACAGGATGCTGATACCGTCCTGATGTTGCACCGCCCGGGCAAATTTGATGGTGCCCAGGAGGATAACATTCTCGAGGTCATCATCGCGAAACAGCGCAACGGTCCAACGGGTGAAATCACCCTCACCTGGTTGAAGGAATACAACCGCTACGAAAATTACATCGCCGATATCGGTATGGGTGGTGGAGTTTGATACGCGATCGAGTAAACTACTGCTATCCTCGATCACGCCGATTCAGCCACCCACCCCGCGGAAACCCTCCATGCGGTCCACGCATCTACCTAAGCTCCTCAGTTTCCTACTGACCAGTTGGGCCGTAGTCCTGCTGGCTGCCGAGAACCCAGCTCCGGTGGTCGTGACCGAATTGAAAGGTCACACCGATACGGTGGAAGCGGTCGCCGTCAGTCCCGATGGGCGATTCATCGCGACCGCCAGTTTCGATCAAACCGTCAAACTCTGGGAAACAGCCACAGGCCGTTTGATCAGAACGTATGCCGGCGAACAAGGGCACAAAGGACAAGTGCTTGGCGTGGCGTTTTCGGCCGCGGGAGACCGCTTGGCCAGCAGTGGGGCGGATAACCGCGCGTTCATTTGGGAAGTTCCCGTGCCAACCGCCGCGAAAAGCTTCCCCTTGAACAACCCCGGAACCGCGGTCGCCATCGGGGCCGATGGGAAAACACTCGCTATCGGTGACGACCAAGGGCAAATGCGGCTCTTCCCCCTCGGTGAAGAGAAGGGAGTGATAACACTCTCAGGACCAAAAACCGCCATCGTTGGTCTGGGCCAGCTCGGCGGTAGCACCACGTGGGTCGCTGCTTATGCCGACAACAGCCTGGGCTTCTTTGCCGCCAACGATACCAAACGGCTGGCTCAGTATCATCAGGATACGAAGATCACGGGCTTCGCCATTCGTCCGGATGGCCAAGCGGTGTTCACCACGGATCCTGACGGTGTCATTCGCTTCTGGCAAGCCCCCCCGCCGCTATCGCGGGAATTTCCTGAACTGAACGAGGACCTTACGGCACTCACCCTCACACCCGACGGTACAGCAGTACTGTACGCAAGTTCTGACGGTGCTGTGACTTGGGGAAACACGAACAACAACCAAGTGGTCGCGACGTTCCGTGGAGCCAAAGAGCCGGTGACCTGTTTGGCGCTGGCGCCAGACGGTCAGCAAATCGTCGCGGGATGTGCCAACGGGCGTCTGCTCGTGTGGAATCGTGACGGGAAACTCGTGACGAACATAGCGGCCCACGAAAAACCGATCTCCGCTGTCCTGTACCATCCCACGCAGCCGCTGCTCATCACCGCGGCAGCCGATGGCAAGATCAAGGTTTGGAAACGGCCACTCGCCTCTGAGAAACCCACTGAGAAGGCAGGGGCGGCCACGGGCGATGGCAATTCCGTGATGGCTGAATTTTCGGCTCATACGGGAGCAGTCGTGGATGTGCAAATCAGTGCGACCACAGGGGAATTACTCACTGCCGGCGACGATCGCCATATCCGCTTGTGGGACCTGAAAAAGACGGATCAGCCGCGGCGCGACTGGGGACCGTTGGATGCGGCACCCCGAGCCGTGGCCCTCGCACACGACAGTAAGCAGTTCGCTGTGGGAGTCGGTAAGAACGTCCTGATCTGGAAGTTGGGGGAGAAACAACCGGTTGGGACTTTACCGCAAACGGCGGAAGTTACGACTTTGAGTTTCAACGGCGATGGTTCGCGATTACTTGTGGGACGAGCGAATTCTTCCGCTCTTCTGGTCGATGTGGCGAGCGGCCAGGCTCTGCAAGCGTTTCCCCATGTCGGTGGGATTCGGGCAGCGGCTTTGCATCCTACAGCTCCTCTGGCGATCACCGCAATGACCAATCGCCGCGTGGCTCTTTCTCCCATCACCTGCACACGGGTGCTGGTGACGACCCCAAAAAAGGCTCGGCTGGTGGTATCACCCGGCGGCGAGCGTTTGATCACCATTGGCGACAGCCGCACGGCTACCAGTTGGAGTAGTAATACGGGCCAGAAGGAACGCTCTTTTGAGATCACGGCCACAACCACGGCAGTGGCTGTTTCCAAAGATGGTCAGCGGTTGGCCGTGGGGGATGCTGAGGGCTTTGTACATTTGTTTACAATGGCCGATGGTGGGTTCATCGGTCGCATTGCGGCCGGTTCACCGGTTGTGGAGTTGGCCTTTCATCCGACGAACCCCGTGTTGGTCGGCTTGTTGAAGGATCCAACCCACTCCGCGGTGGCCTGGAATGTTGCTGGGCCGGCGAACCAGCCACTTCCCCCCGAATTCGGCCAGGTTCTGCAGTCGTTTGGGCATCCGGTGGCCGTGCGTGGCCTGGTTTTCAACGCCAGCGGTCAATTCTGCACGGTTGCTGCCGATAAGCTAGCCCGGCTCTTTCGCATCGCTTCAACCAACCCCATCAAGCGCTACGATCACCCCAACTTGGTCGCTTGTGTCGCCTTCGACGACACGGGCCATCGCCTGGCGACTGGGTGCCACGATGGCCGCGTGCGCATCTACGATGTGACGAAAGACAACATCTTGAAACAAATCGATGCCCATATCGTCACGATGCCGCAAACCATCGCCCATCCCATCTACGCTGTGTGTTGGAGCCGCGACGCCAAGCAGCTCTTCTCCGCCAGTTACGATAAAAGTATTAAGTTGTGGGATGTGGCCAGCGGGAACTTAGTCCGCGAATTCCCCCCGGCGACAGCGAAGAAAGTGGAACCCCGGAAAAATGAGAAGACCAACGAGCCATCCACCCCCAAAGGTCTAGGACCGCAGGGTCATCGCGATCAAGTCTTCAGCATCGCCTTATCGAAAGATGGTCAATTTCTGGCCAGTGCCTCGAGCGATGGCACGGTCAAGCTGTGGAATGTCGCCGCGGGCCAGGTGGTGCGCGAGTTCCCCAGTCCTGAGTTGAAGCCAGTGTTTCCCGAGGAACCGGCCCCGTCGCATCCGGGATGGGTTCACGCGGTTCGTTTCGACGCTCAGGGCCGACTCCTCTCGGCCGGCGCGGCTCCGAAAGGCCGCGGCTCGATCGCGGTTTGGGACTCAGTCCAAGGGAAACGTCTCTATGGGGTCGAACACCCCTTCGGACCCGTTCATGCGTTGGAAATACTGGATAACAATCGGGTTGTGATCGGAACGGCCAGCGTGCCACGCAATAAAACCCCCGCTTTGGCGGCGATCCTTCAACTACCCCTCCCATGACCCGAGGTCTCGGAAGTAGCATCCGCAACAGGCCTCGGCTCGAGTGGGTCAACTTCAACGACCCCCAAGCACCAAGGTGAAAGGGAATAGCGATGCCCACTGCTTCCTTTTCGCTGTGAAAACCTCTCGTGGTGGCGGCCAAGCACCACGGTGAAAGGAAGTAGCGATGCCGACGAGCTACGGCCTGGGTGAGTAAACTTCAACTACCGATACGGCATCTGGCGTGGCCGTAGCTTGAGTGTCGTAGGTTCGGCTGGGTTTCAACAATCCGATAGCCTCCTCAACCTTCCCGCGCAGCATCGCCTGCGCCGCCAAGCAGGGAGGTTCCGAGTTTCCGATCACGACAGCCTTTCCGGAAGGCCGCTTCGAGTCGTCAAAGCGGCTGAGCAGGGAGGTTCCGAAGTTCCGACCACATTCTACCCTCCACTGTTGGCCGACGGGTTCCGACGACGAACTACCCTCCAGTGTTGGCCAACGGGAGGGACGTTCGTTCTCTGTGATCATTGGTTTACATATTGAACTGCGGATTTCTGGCCTAGCCATTTGTGCAGTCGGCTAGCCGCGGAGACCGTTCACGAAGATTCGGCCGAGTGATTGTATGGCTGGTGGTGGCATGCCTCCGCCTGACCCGTCGCGGAGACCGTTCACGAAGATTCGGCCGAGTGATTGGTTCCTTTATCGTTGGAAGGTACTGGTAAGTATCATCGCTTTGCGGTATGGTTGTTCGACACATAGTACGCCAAGCGCAACGGTAAAGATTTGGGCAAAAACTCTCCAGCAGAACATTTTCGGTATGTGCGGTGGTCAGTCACAAACTTACTTATTCCGGTCCGAAAGCTCCCTGACGACCAAAATTCTTTCGGACATCCCCTCGCCGCTTGATCCAGCGTATGATGTCAACAACATGCGGGCGATGACCCCGCCAAGAGCGATCCCCCAGCTTTTGCGACGCGGAAGAATTTTCGTGTCCTTTGGCCCAGTTTGGGGAATCGCCTATGAATGATTGCATCGAGTATTGCGACAGAGGCCAACTTTTTGCTTTGGCTTTGAAATTGACGAACGGAAACCAACCCTTGGCGGAGGAGGCGATCCAACACGTTCTGGTTCAACAATGGCGAGGGTTGTTTGACGCTCAGCGCGGTTATTCGTTCCGTGCCTGGGCTTATCGCGTCATGCGCCATTACATTGCCGATATCCGCCAGAGTTGGCGACGAGTACGGCCAATCACACCGGAGGATCACTCGGACCCGGTCTATCCCCCCGTGGCCAGCGACCTTGGGTGGCTTGAGGTGAAGCTCGATTTCAAAAGCCGTTTTGGTCATGAAGATTTGACCAGCGTTCGGGCTTGGAGTCCGCGGCAACGCTTTGTCGTTTTGGGCTGGTATGGTTTGTGGGACAAATTACCGCCTGAGGATCAAACGCAAACTTTGGCGGCCGTGGCCCCCTTGGAGCCGTTCCCTGTGGCTCATTTTCTGAGCTGGTCTGATCGGGAGCGCACCGTCTACCTGGCGCGAGCCTTGCGGGTGAAGGCCAACACCATCACGCAAATACGTGTACGCAGTCGGGAGGCATTACTGAACCTAAAATTTGTTCAGGACTTGCGCTCCTGAAACCTGTCGGCGTGGCCGGTTGCGGCCGGCCTAGAACCATTTCGCATCTCATCACAATAAGTTGTATCTCATCACAACGACTTGCAACGCGCGTCTTTTCACACTCTGTCAGTCGCCAGACTGTAGCCCCGGTACTGATCTGCTAGTGTCCAGACTGCAGCCTTGGTACTGATCCTCTCAGGGACGGTAGCCACTCAAAAGAGTCTCAAGACTCGATTCAAAATCTGGGCACTCGAAAGTCTCGTGGGATGGGTTGTTCGGCAAGGTGTATTGGGTGGGCTGCCCGGGCCAGGTGAATGCGACAAGACCGCTTGGACCAAATCGCGTTGTGATGGCTTCGCGGGTTTGGTGTTGCTGGAGGAACCACGGCTCATGCGATGCTCGGGTATAAATAGGTATAACGATTGCGGTATGCGCTAACCGGGAGGTCGCCTGACGCAGACGGTGAAAGTTAACTTCCAAATCCCGATCGTCCACCTGAGCGGCTTTGCACTCGAAGGCCACGAGGATGCCATTTTTGAGGACCACAAGGACATCAAACTCGGCATCACACCGATCGGGTAAGCCTTCTCGGGCCACTATGACATTCGACCAGGCCGATTGCACCGCGGGATGTTGTACACGATCCAGCCATTCCCGGACCCGTCGGACCACGGCCCACTCGAAAGAACGGCCAAGATCGCTTTGGGGAGGGGGCAGTTGCCGCCGACCAGCCGCTACGCGACCCTGTTCGGCCAGGTTGATCGTGCCGTGGTATAACGATGTGAGGTTTTGGGGATTGGGACAACGTCGGGCCAGTTGAAACGTGTTATACCAGCGCTGGATCACGTTTGTGTCAACCAGTCCAAATAGCTCTCCAAACGGCACGAACTCTTGGCTGCGGCGGGCCGCGGCCCAACGGGCATGGTCCCGATGCAACTGATAGGTGTATTCTTCGTCCTGTCCGTAACGCTCGGAGTCGTATTCCGCCGGAAGCGGTTGAGGCCAGATTTGCAACGGATGGCGCTGGGCTAAGAATTGATAACCGTTGAGCTGAAGAATTTCGGGCAAATCGAGGGTGTGCCGCGTGTAGGGGGCGACTCGTGGGGATTCATTCAGCCCGGCGGGATACAGATTGTGAACCGCCGGTCGTTCATCGCCATAGAGAATCTGCGGGTTGAGAGACTCCAAGCCGAAAAACAACCCAATGGGTGAGAGTTTCGTCCCGCCGTTGGCGACTAAGTAGGTGGCTTCGTACTGCCCCTGGACCGATTGTGCAAATGGTGTGAGTTGGTTACTCAAATCCACCGGATCGTTGACGTGGCGCACGCGAATCGTGGCTACGGTGAGCAATCCTCGGTTTTCCAGCAACCGCTGGGGGGCTTCGGTCCAATGATTGCGCGCCGCTTCCTGGCTTTCAATCCAGACCACATGGTCGCCAACACGGGCATATTCCAACACCGGTGGGATATTAGCTATTCGTTGACCCGTGGAGACGAGAACAAACAACTGCATGATGTTACTCCGACGGAAGGGGTTGTGATACGAGGATGTTGGTTGAAGGCTGTGCGAGCCGGCGTTGAAACTGGCGCTGGCGTGGGGCGTTGCCGGTTTCCGCGACTACACGCCAGCCGCCGGCTCCGCCGCTACGGTGCGTGCCGATATGGAGTTGCCCCGCGGCTTCGAGCCAGGGTAAAACACCGCAGGCTATCGGCCCTAGCTTCAGCCACCCGAAGATGCCCTCTTCGTGCCAACGCTCCCCCGATCGTTGCGACCGACGCACTTGCCCCACGGGTTCTAATGCGGCATCCAGGATTTCCGTGATGGCCGCAAGTTGAAGCAGGCGGGCGATGCGCTGATGAGCGAGCCAGACCGAGGTTGGTTCGAACAGGCCAACCAGGTTCTCCCAACGCTGCAGTAAATCCGTTAAGGTGGGTTGATGAATCAGATGCCGTGGGCCGTTCTTGCGGCTGTGCAGGATCAACGGGCTGGTCAGCACCACGCGCACAGCGGGCAGCCAGCCGGTTTGTGTGTCGGGGTCGGGTAGCTCCACGACTTGCCACCGGTCAGCGTGTTCGCCCGGCAATACGTCGAATAAGACGTGGTCTTCGCCCAAGCCCAAGCCCGGATCGGCTCCGCCGCGCCGTACTGCTTCCCAGAACACGTCCGCGTGGGCCGCCGCCATCGGACCGATGAAACGCACCGTGACCGGGATACGATCCCCCAGCTGTCCAAATTCTGGACAAGGGTACAGAGGGGCGATGACAATCGGCCGCGCTGGATCGGCTTTCGCGGCGTCACCCCCTTCGATGGTTTCGCCGTAGGCGCAACCGCGGCGCAGGGGGCAACCATGGCAGTAACGCCATTGCGTCAGTTGCAGTCGCACCGGTTGGCGGCACACTTGCGCTTTCAGACGACCTCCGGCCAATCCCCGTAACGCCGGACCCAGCCACGGTTGCAATCGGCCACCTCGGGCGATAACCAATGTGCGTTGCGTTTCGAGAATCTTCAGGCGGAGAGTCTGAGCCATGGGGAGTTCCTGGACGGGGTTGTTAGAGTTTGACGGTTTCAAACGTGATTTGTCCGACAGGCAAGTACCGACCGGCGTTAAAGTGATACAAAAACGCGGCTGGTCCGTTGGTCAGGGTGGCCCCCACCAGGATTGCCATCGGCACAGGTACGCGGGCGAAAACATGTACACGCGTGAATCCCTCACTGCGAATTTTGCGGATCTCGTCTTTCACCTTGTCCAAAAAATAATACCAGTGTCCGTCCGAATCACTCAATGCTTCAGGTTGATGGACTTTCAGTATCGGAATGTCTGTCCCACCACCCAGCCAGCGCCGTTCTTGCAAAAAATTGCGTACCGATTCTTCGATGTCGTCACCAATCGAAATCGTTAGCACCACCTGCTTGATGCCATGCGCCAATGCATGACGAGCGGCGATCTTGCGCAAGCGATAGTTGTACCAGCGGTGCCAGGCTGCTTCACAGGCTTTCCAAAAGCTCACCGCGATCGGTGTGATGAGGATGGTGACACCAAAACGCACCCAAAAATCGTGCCAAAAGTCTCCCATAAATTCCTTTCCTGCGTCGAGGCATTGGGACATTTATACTACGGCCAACCCGCTCTGTTGATGACAGCATGCTGGCCGAGGCCCTCCCTTACGGCGGTGTAGCCGGGTCAGGGAAGGCTTGCTTTGCTGATGACAGCATGCTGGCCAACGTGCTGTTTCGACTTGGTCTGAGAAAATATAAACTCGTATTCAACTGAAAGATAGGTCGAATCAACCACTGAAAATCAACCACGGAACAGGCCACCTTACGAGAAAGTCCCAACAGCGGGATGTGGTCCGTCGTCTTCCGTTGGGGGAGAACGTTCCAGGACGTTCAAAGAATCGTTCTAACTGAATGGCTAGAGGACGTTGGCAAACACCGGGATAGTTGCCGATTACGACGTATCGTTCGGCTTTTGTTGGGTTTTCAAACCGTCTCGAGGTAAGTTTGACCGTCTTCGATCGCGGGTTTCATCCGTCAGGATTCACCAAGTCACTATTGTCCTTTGCTCATACCCGATGTGATAGCTGAGGCAATCTTGCAGCTTGAACAGCATATTTTATTGTTCAAGCTGCAAGCACTATTGTTCAAGCTGCAAGCACTCCCGAACGTGTCCCTGCCTTTGAGCAGGACCTGCGAGTGTCGGCGTCAACGGTAGCCCGCCAGTGAGCATCGCGCACACATTCCCGAGAGCTTAACTAAGATAATCAATACGTTGGGTTGGGTTGATCTCCAGAAGTTTTTGGCCGAAACTACCTTCAATTGAGTCAATGCAACAGTTTTCCGTCAGGTAAACCAAGCGGGTCGATGGTATCAAGCAGGAGGTCATCACGGCTACGAGCGGTCAACGATAGCCTA
>JANWYJ010000007.1 GCA_025055115.1 Gemmata sp. | reverse complement strand
ACAACCAGGTATCACGTCCCCAGCAAGCCGCCCTCACCGCCAGGATGGTGGAACGGGGGTTTCCCCACACCGCGGTGGCCGTCTTGTGCGGGTATTTCTCACGCACGAGCGTGGCGGCCCGATACCCACAGACGTGCCAACGCAAGCCGCATCTTCCGAATCTTCCACGGGCACCTTGGGCGCGGGGCGGTCCGCGACGGCCCTCCACGCCGCCGCTATTCGCAGGGGCGAAGGGTTGCGGTGAGGAAGGGTTGCGGTGTGGCCCCGGCGCTCCAGCGGGTGCCGTGGGCCGTCCGATCCAGCCAGTGCCGTAGACAAGTGCTGTGGGCCGTCCGATCCAGCCAGTGCCGTGAACAAGTGCTGTGGGCCGTCCGATCCAGCCAGTGCCGTGAACAAGTGCTGTGGGCCATCATTTCGGAATCGGCATCGGCAGCATCTTGTCGAACAGGGTCGGGGCATCAGCCACCGGTTGCAACCCTTGCGCGTCTTTGCTGACGTTGATTTTGATACTGGCCAGAAGCCGCTTGACGTTGAGCAATTCGGGATCGTCGGGGCTATCGAATTGCCCGACGGTGACGATGCTGGCATTGCGGGTATGCAGCACGAACGCTTCGAGGTTCAACGGCTGACCGGGTTGACCGTTGACGCTGGGACCGCGCAGGGCACGAATCGCCTTGGCCATCGCCTCGGCTTGTTCCGCGCTGGCGATCAGGTAATCGCGGCCTTTACTGGGGCTGAAACGTTTCATCAAGCTGGTGTCGGAGTTGGCACTGACGATTTCCACGGGGGCGTTGAAGGTTTTGACGCACAGGGTCCACTTTTTCTGGGCTTTGAGCAGGCTGTAGGGATTGTCTTCGTTCAATTTGATCACAAAGGGATCGAGTCCTTGCGATGCCGGCGCGGGTCGCTGTTTGCTGATCGTCGGATTGGAGACGACGAAGGCATTGGCATAGGGGTTGATATAGGCGGCTTCACGGGCGGCTTGGCCATTGCCGCCACTGAGGATGACGCCTTTATCCATGAGCACTTCGTTTTTAGGCGGTGGCCACTTTTTGAGAATGGCCAAGGCTGCGCGGGCATCGGCTTCGCTTTGGAAACCGCCGACCAGAACACCGATTTGATCGCGGCGATCGTGCATGCGCATGCGCAGTTTGTTATCGGGAACGTCGAAGATCAGGCCTTGGGCCAGGGCTTTTTGCCGCAAGGCTTCGACTTGGGCGATGTATTCGGTTTCGGCTTTGCGTTTGGCGGCCAAGTAGGCGCGGATTTCGGCTTTTTGCTCTTCGGAGATGTATTCATACAGGAAGGCTTGGACGCGATGCGTTTCGCGAATTTCGCTGGCGAGCATTTCGGCCAGTTCCCGGGCGGAAAGCCCTTTTTCGCCGCGTAGCTCGGCTTCTTTGGCGGCCAACGATCCTTCCGCTGGGCGGACGTAGCTTTTCACCAGGATGAAGTAGGGTCCGTGTTCGGGCTTCAGCCGCCAAGGGTGATCTTTGGGCAGGGCGGTGGGGATTTCGATGTCGTCGCCGGCGGCCGCGGGGAGATGGGCCAAGGGGGCGGCGGTGAGGGGGCGTTCTGCGGGGGGAACGTAGGCCCCGGCGGTGGAGGGACGACCCGACGGCGTGGAAGCGGGCGACGTCGGCGCCGAGTACAGCGGCGTGTCGTGAGGCCAGCCGGTGGCCGGCGATGAGATGCGCGGGGGTGGCGAACTGGGCAGCCCCGGCAGGTTGCGGTCGGCGGCGAATTGCCCCCACGCGGTGCTCGCCCCCAAGGCCACCCAACCCAATCCCCAGACGAATCGGCAGCGCATACAGCCTCCTGGCCTGATGACCTTCTTCCAACAAGCATTCCCTGCGGAAAGCCGCTCATAGCGACCGCGGCCATTGGCTGCCAGACGAAAATCGTAACAATCCCTGGCGATCGAATCCCGGCGAAGCGCGATCTGCGGCCCGTTCGCTTGATGGGGAGCCTGCGACCATTCGCTTGTTGGGGAACGTGCGACAATCGGGGTGCCCCCGGCTGAGGGCCGCATGATCCGTGCTGGGGTGGGCTGAGGGGTGACGCGGATTGCCGTGATGGTTGGCTTGGCCGTCGAAACCGTTGGCGCCACCACTGCGGCGCGGGGAGCCGAGGGGGCGACGCGGGCTGCCGGGATGGGGCCGGCCGGCAGCTTCCCTCGAAGGCTACGCCACGGTGATCAGACAGGCCATTTTCACTGGCCGCAAGTCTTTCCACGTCGTGTCGGATTTCACTGGCCGCAAGTCTTTCCACGTCGTGTTGGAAGCGGCCGCCGTTTCACAAAAGCCGCTGTTGCCCACAATGCGTCGCTTGGGCTTCGTTCTGCCGAAGTCGTTGGGAGTTGCTCATACGGTGGGAGCGGCCGCTGTTGCCCAGAATGCGTTGTTCGGGCTTCATTCCGCGGCGCGGCCCATCAGATAGGCGCGCAGTTCGACAAAGACATCGGTACACCGTTGCCGCCAATTGGCATCGGTCAACAGCGACGGATGGGACGGGCGAAACAGCACATGCACCGTCAGATGGTTTTCTTTGACGGGATCGAGATGGTGCAGATGCAATTCGACATCGATCAGCTGCGACGAACGGCGCCAGCCCAGCCACGACAACGGGCCGCCGGTGGGCGGTGTTTTCCGGCCCCCGAGGCGCACTTTGATCAGTCCTGGGACCGATTCGACCACTTCACCCCCCGCATCATGCACAAAGCCCCGCAGCTTCATGATGGCAATCCGCTCGGGCATCCACGCTTCCATGTGGAAAGGGAGTGCGGCCTGTTCGCGGATCGAGGTCACTTGCGTTTGCAAGGCTTCGGCGGGCACCGCCGCCGCGGGGGCCATTGCCGGGGCCGCATCCCCCGGATGCGACAAGCCCGTGGCCGGGCGGCGGATACCCGGATGAGAGGCGCGGGCTTCGGCCCGAGCTTGGGCGCGATGCAGAGCGTTATCGAAGCGCTCGGCCAGTTCCCGGGCCGACTGCGGCCGATCGGCCGGGTCTTTGGCCAGCGTGTCGAAGACCAATTCCTCAATTTCGCGCGGAACCCAGCCACTGAGTCCCAATTCGGCAAACGATGGGGGCGTATCGGTGGCGTGGGCCAAAAGAATGTCCATACTCGTGGCCCCTTGGAAGGGTAGGCGGCCCGTGAGTAGCTCGTACATCATCACGCCAACTGAGTACAGATCGCCGCGATGGTCCATTTCCTCGCCGCGCACTTGCTCGGGGCAGATATAGCCCGGCGTGCCGACAGCGAAATCGACGTTGGTATCTGTGACCTTGCGGCTCGGCGTGTCCCCTTCGATGAGTTTGGCCAAGCCGAAGTCCATCACCTTGATCCGTTCCCGGGGGGTATCGGGATCGAGGATCATCAGATTGGCGGGTTTCAGGTCGCGGTGAATGATGCCTTCGTCGTGGGCCGCTTGAAGAACTTCACACAATTCGCCAATGATGCGATTGACTCGCGGCGCACTCATCCGCCGGTTTTTGGCCAGCAGCGATTCGAGATTGACACCTTTGACATACTCCATGACGATACATGGCCCCAAGGGGTCGTCGAGGCTGGCATCGTAGAGCGTCACCGCGCCGGGATGGCGGAAACGCGCCATCAACAGCGTTTCGCGTTGAAAGCGTTCGCGGAATTTGGGATCGGCGGCGATCTGTTCATGCATGACCTTAACCACGACATCGCGGGCCATGTCGAGCTGGCGGGCCAGATACACCTTGCCCATGCCGCCTTCGCCCAGCAGTCGTTTGGTTTCGTAGCGTCCCAGAAAAACACGGCCGATCATGGCGTGCGCTCGCAAGCGTCCGATTCCCCGGACAATCAGGCACGCAAACCTAGTGCGAAAATGATGAGAAAGCCAATCGTGGGCTATCGCAGCGGCCGCGGCGGATGTTCGGGGCGATCGGTTGTCAGGCCGGGCATGAAAAACTTGCGGCTGGCGCGAAGCGGCCGTGGTGAGGGTGGGATGAAAGGGCGTCGCCTGTCACCCGATGGCGTCAATCCTCTGTCGGAGCGAATGGTGTACGGCCCGTGCTAATCTCGGCGGTCAGCCATCGTGGTGACGGTCTGGCAACTTTGTTACATACGAAGAAGGTACTAGAGTGCTAATCTCGGCGGTCAGCCATCGTGGTGACGGTGGGATGAAAGGGCGTGGCCCGTCATGGCTTCATGGAGGGGAGGCCGGCTCCACCTGAGCGCTAGGGGGTGACGGTGGCATGCAGGGCGTTCCCAGCTACGCATCGGCGGGCACCCGCGCTGGTGGGGTGCGGATGACCCGAGCGCGGGGGAAAGCGGGCGGAGCACAAGTATTTTTCGGTTCTTCGGGCGGAAGGTCGTTTCAGGTCGGATCGTCGGTACGACGACCATCAACGAACCAGACCACACTTATTTTTTCGGTTCTTTGGGCGGCAGGGGTGGGGGGGCGTCGGGTTTCCGCCAACCGAGCAGCACCACTTTGAACTTGTCGGCCTGCAAGCCCAGCGGAATCACCAGTTCATTGGTGGTGAGGCGTTTTTCGAGTTGATCTTTGGGAATGCCGTCGAGGAATTCTTCCGGCCCGGCTAAATCGTCGAAATTGGGAACGCCATAGTGCATCGGCAGAACATACAAGCGGGGTTGGAGTTGTTGCACCACTTTGACAGCTTGTTCGCCATTGATCGTATAAATACCGCCCACGGGGACCATGAGGATGTCCACTTTGCCGATAGCGCGGATTTGGTCGTCGGTCAGTTCGTGGCCCAGATCGCCCAGGTGGCAGATGACCAGACCATCGACTTCGACAAGAAAGACGCTATTTTTGCCACGTTGCAAGCCGTTCATCGTGTCGTGGTAGGTGGCGACATTGCGAATCCGGATTTCGCCGCGGCGTTCGTTGATCGTCTTCCATTCTTGTTTGCCGGGTCGCACTTCAACGACGCCGCGGTAGACGTCGGAGGCGGGAATCACTTTCAACTCTTTGGTTTTGGGGTCTTCGCCGACGTCGATCATTTCGATGAGGGCATGGTCGTCGTGCGTGTGGCTGACGAGGACGAAGTCGGCTTTGACGCGGGCACGGCCGAAGGCTTCGATGCCGTGGGGATCGAAGGCGAAGCGGTGGCCTTTGGCGGTTTCCACTTGGAAAAACGACTGCCCATACCAGCGCACAATGAGGGCTTTGGCTTGGGGAGGCTCGGGGGGGCCTGGCTGTTGGGCGACGCTCCGCGACGCCGCCAATAGCAGCGTGAAGCCGACGGCGATGAGGATCAAGCGCTTCATAAGCAACTCCGGGTTGAACGTGTGGGCCAAGCGTCGCCGGGGCCATCCGCCGATAACACCCAGGCCACGATGGCTGCGGCGGCCACGGTTAGCGGCCCAGCCACCACGGCATCAAGCGCCAGCCGGGGTCGAACTGCAAGCCGAATTGGCCGGCGGTGGGTTCATCGTAACGACTGGCGCCGTGGGGGGTGATGCCAGTGCCGCACGTGGCGAAGGGCACCGGGCCGTAGGCATGGGCACGGGTGGCCAAAGTGGTCCGGTGATCCGGTTCAACGAGAATGCGGTACTCGCCATAGCGCGGCAGGGCGTCGAGCAGCGGGCCGACGATGTGTTCGTCGATGCGCTCCAGGGCTTTGACCTTCTCGTCGGCCCGGCCTTCGTGGGAAGCTTCGTCCGGGGCTTCAATATGCACGCACACCAGATCGAAGGCCCCCAAGGCGTCAACCGCGTATCGGCCTTTGTTGGCGTAGTTGGTGTCAAGGTAGCCCGTGGCTCCGGGCACGTCGATGCGGTGCCAGCCCAGTAACGCCCCAACGCCCCGCACCAGATCGACCGCCGAGATGATCGCCCCGCGCAGACCGAAGCGTTCGCAGAACGGTTGCAGCCGCGGGGCTTGCCCCTGACCCCACAGCCAAATTTGCGTGGCCGGCTTTTTCCCCGCAGCGATCCGCTGCGCATTGACCGGGTGAGCAGCGAGAATCGGCTTGCTGGCTTCCATCAACGCCACGAGCAACTCCGCTGCCGGGCCACGCGGCTGATAGTCGGCCAGGGGGCGATCGGGAATATCGTGCGGCGGCTGCGTGGTGGTACCGGGGAAGGGCGAAGCGGCCGTCCGTCCACGCCACACCAACACATGCCGATATTGCACCCCGGCGTGGAATTCGAGGGTGCCCCAAGCCACCTCGTGGCCGCCCAGCTCCTTCTGCAGAGCACCAATCAGTTGCGCAGCTTCGTCGCTGGAGATGTGACCCGCCGTGAAATCGCGCATCTGGCCATCCGGGGCGTACACCAGATTGCAGCGAATGGCCCAATCGTGGGGGCCTAAATGCACCCCCATTGCCGCCGCCTCCAGCGGCGCACGCCCCGTATAGCACTCCAAGGGATCGTAGCCAAAAAGCGACAACGTCGCCACGTCCGACGCCGGCGTCAGCGGCGACGGCACATTGTTCGCCAGCCCCACCACCCCCGCCTGCGCGATCCGATCCATATTCGGCAGTCGCGCGGCTTGCAGCGGCGTCAGGTTCCCCAATTGCGCGACCGGTTCATCCGCGCAGCCATCCGGAATTACAATAGCGTACTTCATACGGGCGATTGTAGGCAGACGCGCCGCCACTGTCTGCGACGCCCACCACCTAATCACGCACCCACAACAGCCCGACCGTCAGCACGGCCACCCCCAAAAGCCCTCCCGTCAGAGCATTCACCGAAACCTCCGGCGTCAACATCAACCGCCGCTCCGATTCCCCCATCAGCAGAGCGAACCCCCCCCACAGGGTCGCCGCACCCCCCGCCAACGTCAGGACCCACCCCATCAACCGTTTCATGATTCCTCCCCGGCCCAAAAAATGAGAAGGGGCGACAAAAACGCACACTCGGCGTCTTCTTTATCCTTTGGCACACAATCGAGCCGTTAGCCGCAGCCTGCCGTCGAACTTTGTAAAAATTTCACACCCCAAAGATTTCACATTCCATTTGAAAAAAAATTCACATCCTAATCCTATTTGAAAAAATTTCACATCCCATTTGACAACCGAACCATTATAGCTCACAATTGTATAGTAAAGGGGCCGACTGGAACGCCCCTCCGTTGCTTCCCCGGTGATCTATGGTGGCACGCATTACCCCTACGTCTTCTACGTCTGTGGCTTCCGACGCGGTGCCAGCCCTGACCGACGCGATTCGGGCCGAAGTGGCCCAACGCCGGGCGGAGGGCCAATCGTGGGCGGCGATTGCCGCGGCGCTGCAGTGGGACGTGGCCGACTTGCGGCACGCCGTGCGGCACGATCCCGATTACGAAGCCGCTTTCTTGGCCGCACGCCGAGAATGGGAGTATGACGCCGAAGCGGACTTGATTCACACCCTCCGCCAGCATTTGCACAATCCCGATACGGCCCTGGCAGCCGCTACGCTCTTGGCCAAGTACTTCAGCGATCGCCGTCGCGATGAAACCCGTCTGGAAGTGGAACGGCGGCGCTGTCAGGCCCGCTCCGCGACCCCGGCGCGGCCAACACGATCCGCAAGCCACCCGTCCGACCAGAGTGACCATCCCCTGACCGCCGACGAGGAACGACAGGCCGCCGACGAGGAACGACAGGCCGAACAAGTCTTCTGGCGCAGGCAGCAGTTGGTGGCTCAAGACGCGGCCAAACCGGGTGCCGAAGTGTATCTGTGGGGCGGCGATCATCCGATTGGCGATACCCCACCCACCGCGGCCGATACCCGGTTGGTGATAGTCAGCGATATGACCCTTCCGGGTCGGCATATCTATTGGGCGATGCGTTATCCACCGCCGACCGATCTTCGCACCGGGCCGTTCCCCGCCCAACCGGCACGCCCGATGCCGTCGGCCCAGCCCTGCCCCCCCGAGATCGCAGCCCACTGCGAGATCGCGGCCCACTGGCAGGCGGGCACGCAGAACCCGTCGTCGTCCACATCCGCTCCTCCCTGACGCCACCTCGACGGCATGCATCCAGGCGACCTGGTCGTGGAACCCGTCGCCGTCTACATCCGCTCCTCCCTGACGCCACAGGGCGCAGGAGGAACTCCTTGCTGTTGCGCAACGGATAGCGCTACGACAGGATATCCATGTTGATCGGAACTAGCGGCGCAGGAGGAACTCCTTGCTGTTGAGCAAGGCCCAAAGGACATCTTCCCAGGCGGCGCGGCGGTCGTGAGCGTTGCGAATGTAGGCGAGTAGCCGCTGGGCTTCGGTCTCGTTGGGCTGGCGGCTGAGGGCGGCGAGGTAGAGTTCGTCGAGAATCTGCGGATCGCTGGCTCCGGCGGCGAGCCGTTGGCCCAGGCGGTTGTGGGGGGCTTTGATGAGCGAATTCATCACTTCGCCGGTGATCAGTTGGAAGGCTTGGAGCAGGCCGGGATCGTCGTTGCGTTCACATTCACACGTCAGCAGGCGCTCTGGTTTGCCGAACATTTTCAGGAAGTGTTCGCCCATGCCGTCGAAAGCGCCGCGGCGGCCGCTGGGTGGTGGCGCGGGAATCTGATGGGCGCGCAATCCTAGTGGATAGCCCTTGAACCGGACCGGAACGCCGGTCACTTGGGAGAGGGCATCGAGGAGTTGTTCGGCGTTGAGGGGGCGAATGTGAGCGTGGGAGTGGTGTCGTTCGTCGCTCATAGTCGCCTTGTCGGGGGTGGTGGCGGCCAGTTGATAGGTCCGGCTCATGAGGATGGTCTTGACCAGGCGTTTGAGCCGAAAGCCACTGGCGGTGAAGTCGTTGGCCAGCCACTCGAGCAGTTCGGGATTGGTCGGGGGGTTGGTGGCGCGGAAATCGTCGTTGGGGTCCACCAGGCCGCGGCCCATCAGATGCAGCCACACACGGTTCACTTGCGTTTTGGCGAAGTAGGGATTGTCGGCCGCAGCGATCCAGTCGGCCACGGCGGTCAGCCGGTCGTCGCCTACGGGGGTATCGCTGCCCAGGAAACGCGGTACGGCCGGTTTCTTTGTTCGCGGATGCTGCAGTTCCCCGGTGCGGTTCTGCCAGACAATCTGTTCACCAACGAATTCATGCTTATCGAGTTCGTCGCGTTTGTTGTTCGCCAGCACGCGGTAATCAATCCGAGCGAATAAGGCCGCGAAGCTATAGTAATCGTCCATCGTCCAACGATCGAACGGATGGTTGTGGCAACGAGCACAGCTGATGCGCACCCCGAGGAAGACTTGGGCGACCGATTCAGCGCGTTGCAGGGGATCGCGGATGGCTCGCCAGAAGTTCGCCGGCGGATGCGCATAGGTGCTGCCACGGGCGGCGAGAATATCACGGGCGAATTCGTTCAGTGGCCGATCCGCGGCGATCTGAGCCGCGATCCATCGGTAGAACACCGCCACCCCCTTGCGATCCAGCGATTTTTCTTCGTTGCGGAGCAGGTCCGACCATTTTTGCGCCCACAACTCGGCAAACTCTGGTCGGGCCAAGAGGGCATCGATCACTTTTTCCCGTTTGTGGGGATCGGGATCGGCTAGGAAGGCTTTCGCTTCCTCCGCGGTGGGCAGCAGCCCGATGGTGTCGAGATAAACCCGGCGGAGGAAGACACCATCGGAGGAAAGTTCGGCCGGTTGGAGCCGCACACGCTGCAGTTGAGCGAAAACCAGTTCGTCGATGGTGTTGTGGGGGGTGATGCCGCGGAGGTCGGGTACGGCGCGATGCGGTAAAAACGCGATCTGCACGGGTACCACGGCATTCATGTAGCGAACCAGCAGTACCGTTTCGCCAAACTGTTCACGCCTCACGGTGCCGTCGGGGGTGAGGGTGGCAATATTGAGGGTGGTGAATTCGGTGGCCACCAAAGATGTCACATCGCGACGGCTACCGTCGGCGAACTCGGCGATGGCCGTTAGGCGGAAGTGGTCGGCAGGGTCTAGGAGAGTCTGCTGGGTGGGCGTGACGGTCAAGCGCGTCAGGGAGGGCAACCCGGGCGGGTCAGGACGGGCCCCGCGTGCGATCCACTGGCGCAGCAGCGCATATTCGTGACTGGAACGGCTGAAGCGAATGCCGCCTTCGTGGGGAATCTGCCCGGTGGCTTTCTTGAGAATCAGGCTTTCGTCGGGGCGGATGGGATCGGTGCGGCGGGCGAACATGTCGCGGGTCAGAGCGGCCAAGTCGGCGACGGGGTCCTCACCCTTGAGCGATAATTTCAGCCCACCTTTACCATGGAGATTGCCATGACAGGCCCCCAGGTTGCAACCGGCACGGGTTAGCACCGGCAGCACATCGCGTTCCCAGGAAACCACTTCCGCGGCTAAGAGTGGTTGACCAGCCCCCCCCAACCCGATGAGCGCGACGAGTATTCCACGCATCAGGGTACACTCCGGCAGCTTTCTTATTCCTGTTAGTGTATCGTATTGTGTGCGACGATTCCCCCAGGCGAAAGCCCGTGTGCGGAATCGGGCGTGTCAAATCGGGTGTATCATGGCTCCTTGGAGGGTCGATAACGGCGCAGCGCGGAGTTGGCGGCGAGGGATCGCAGGGCCACGGCCGTGGGGTCTTAGGTGAGGATGTCATGGACGACCCGGCCGTGAACATCCGTTAGTCGATAATCACGACCCTGGAAGCGGAAGGTCAGTTTCGTGTGGTCGAGTCCCATTTGGTGCAGAATCGTGGCTTGCAGATCGTGCACATGGACTTCTCCTTCCACCACGTTGTAGCCGATTTCGTCGGTTCGGCCATGGATGTAACCGGGTTTGAAACCGCCACCGGCCAGCCACATCGTGTAGGCGTCGATATGGTGATCACGACCGGTCGATTCGCGCACTTCACCCATCGGGGTGCGGCCGAACTCGCCGCCCCAAATGACGATGGTGCTGGCGAGTAAACCGAGGCGCTTGAGGTCTTTCACCAGGGCAGCGGAGGGCTGATCCACTTCCTTGCAAACCTGTGGCAGATGCTGTTCGAGATTCTCGGTCGGTCCACCGTGGTGGTCCCAGTTGGTGTGATACAACTGCACGAAGCGAACACCGCGTTGCACCAAGCGGCGGGCCAGCAGGCAGTTGGCAGCGAAACTGGGTTTGCCCGGCTCGACTCCGTACAGTTCGAGGGTTTCACGGGTTTCCTGGGAAAAATCCATCAACTCAGGAGCACTGGTTTGCATCCGGTAGGCCATTTCATAGGCGGCGATGCGCGTTTGAATCTCGGGGTCGCCGGTGACATCGTGCCGTAATTTGTTCAGGTCGCGCACGGCTTCGACAAATTCGCCCTGGTCTTCGAGGCTGACTCCCTTCGGTGGGGCCAAATCCAGAATGGGCTGAGGGCCTTTTAGGAACGGCACGCCTTGATAGACACTGGGCAAAAACCCCGCGGAGTAGAGAGCGGCTCCGCCCCGTGGCCCCCGCGGACCGGATTGCAGCACCACGAATCCCGGCAGGCTATCGCTTTCGCTGCCCAGACCATAGGTCAGCCACGCCCCCATGCTGGGCCGGCCAAACTGCGGACTGCCCGTGTTGACGAAACATTTCGCCGGGCCATGGTTGAAGACATCCGTCCGCATGCCCCGCAGCCAGCAGACCTCATCGGCGATCTGCTTGTGGAACGGCAACAGGTCGCTGATGTCCATCCCGCATTGCCCGACTTTTTCGAACTTCCGCGGCGAACCTAGGAGTTTGGCATCACCCTTGATGAAGGCGAAGCGTTTGCCACGTGTGAACGATTCAGGAACTTTTTGCCCGTGCAGTTCGTTGAGCTTGGGCTTGGGATCGAACAGATCGAGGTGGGTCGGCCCTCCGGCCATGAAGAGGAAGATGACGGCTTTGGCCTTCGCCGGGAAGTGCGGTTTTTTGGGGGCCAGCGGATCGGTGCGTTGTTGGGCGGCCGTGTCGCGGGCCAGTGGCTCGGTGCGTTGTTGGGCGGCGCTGTCGCGGGCCAACAGGGTGCTGAGGGCCATCGTGCCCACCCCCACGGCACAATCGCGGAAAAAGTGCCGCCGGGTGTGATGCAGGGTGATGAGGTCGTCCCATTCGTGCGGCGTCATGAGTCTTGGCTCCCAGTCAGTTCATCGCGACCATGGGCCGTTGGTTGGCGATGCTCGGTCAGAGTTTGGCGATGCTCGGTCAGAGGCATGGGTGGATCAGCCGTTCTGCACTGGCGGGGCTATTCCCGGGTGATGAATTCGTCGAGGTTCATGAGCACGCGGGCGACGGCGGCCCAGGCGGTTGCCGGGTTGGCCTTACGGCGTGCCTCGAGGTAGGCGTGGAGTCGTTGCGCTTCGGCCGCTGTTGGTTGGCGGCAAAAACACACGCGGAACGCGAAGGCGATTTTGCCAGCATCGTCGGCGGGGCCTTCGCTGGTAATCCGTGTACCGAAGGCATTTGCGAATTCCACAAACACCGGGTCGTTGGCCAAATGCAGGGCTTGGAGCGGGGTATTGCTGCGGTTGCGCCGAGTGCAGCTCACTTGGGCATCGGCGCCGTCGAAGGTGGTCAACAGCGGGTGTTGGCTTTGCCGCCAGATGAAAGTATACATGCCACGGCGGTAGCGGTCCGGGCCGGTGCTTTCCGGCCAGGGGTGCTGGCTTTGGGTGAAGGCAAAGACCTCGCGGGGCTGCGGGGGATACACGCCCGGCCCGCCCACCTTCGGATTGAGTAACCCACTGGCCGACAGGGCTACGTCGCGGATGATTTCCGCCTCCAGCCGCAAGCGATTCTGCCGAGCCAGCAGTGTATTCCGCGGGTCTTTCTGGGCCACGTCACGACGCCACACGGAGGATTGTTTGTAGGTTTCACTGCAAACTATCAATTTGTGCAGTTTCTTGAAACTCCAGCCTGATTCGCGGAATTCCACGGCCAGCCAATCGAGCAACTCCGGATGGGTGGGATAACTGCCCTGATAACCGAAGTCGTTTTCCGTCTCGACGATACCGCGGCCAAAGAATTTCTGCCATTCCCGGTTGACGGTCACGCGCGCCGTCAGGGGGTTGCTGGCACTGGTCAGCCAGCGGGCCAAATCGAGTCGGGTCAGTCGGCCCGCCGCTGGAGTGTCGGTTCCTTGGGCTGGGGCTAAGGCGGTGGGGAACCCTGGTTGCACTTCCTCGCCTTGGCGGAGGAAATCACCCCGGAGTTGCACGAAGGTGCGCCGCGGCGTGGCCCGTTCCCGCAGGACCAGGGTGCTTGGGATTTTCCCTTGGATTTTGCGGATTTCGGCTTGCAGTTTCTTCGTCTCTTCGTCATTGCCGACGAGGCGAGCCGCGGCGATTTTCGCCTGCAATTCTTCGATTTTCTTCTCCAAATCCGGGGTGCCGCCGATCGGCAGGGTGGGTTCGTCGCACGAATTGAAGAACGCGTACAGCCGGTAATAGTCTTTTTGGGAGAATGGATCATATTTGTGGTCGTGGCACTGGGCACAGGCACCGGTCAGCCCCAGCCACACCGCGGCGGTGGTATTGGTACGATCGACGGTGCGTTCCACGCGGAATTGCTCGGGGTCGGTGCCACCTTCTTCGTTGAAGGGCGTATTGCGGTGGAAGCCGGTGGCGATTTTCTGCGACAGCGTGGCCTGGGGCAACAAGTCGCCAGCCAGTTGTTCGAGTGTGAACTGGTCAAACGGCATGTCGTCGTTGAAAGCCTGGATGACCCAATCGCGGTAGGGCCAAATCGAGCGCGGTCCGTCAATCGTGTAGCCGTTGCTGTCGGCGTAACGGGCCAGATCGAGCCAATGGCGGGCCTGCCGTTCGCCATAGTGGGGGCTGGCCAGTAACCGATCGACGACTTTCTCATAAGCATTGGGCGCAGGGTCGTTGAGGAAATCGTCAACTTCCTGCGGGGATGGTAACAGGCCGATCAGATCGAGGGTGACGCGGCGAATCAGCGTGGGTTTGTCGGCCGGGGGCGACAGGGATAGCCCGTGGCGTTGCAGCTGCGCGACAATGAAGGCGTCGATGGGATTTTGCGGCGCTTGCGGCAGTGAGGGAACAGCCGGTCGTTGGGGCGGTACGAACGCCCAATGCGGTGTGTAGGCGGCCCCTTGGTCGATCCACGCCTGCAGTTTGGCAATGTCGGCGGCACTCAGTCGGGCACCGGCTTCCGGAGGTGGCATGCGGCCATCCTCATCGGCGCAAAGCAAGCGTTGGATCAGTTCACTGTCTGCCGCGCGGCCCGGGACGATCGCCCCGCGTTGGATCGCCCGCTGGCGGTCGTCGAGGCGCAATTGGGCTTTCTGTGTGGCCGGGCCGTGGCATTTGAAGCAGGCATTGGAGAGAATGGGGCGAATGTCGCGGCCGAAGTCGATCTTCTCTTGGGCACTCAGCGGGGCCAGGCAACCGGTCATCAACAGGCCCACCAGGAGAAAGCGTACGTCTGGCATGATGAGGTACGTCTGGCATGATGAGGAGGTAGGAGAGAGTATCCGGGATGCGCTGGCCGCATCCGCGCGGACCGCAACTTCTGATTTATCATATCGCTTCTATGGTTGGCAAGAAACGGTTGGCCGAATATTGGTCTTTCCCCGAGGCGTGTACGAAATGCTCGTGGAAATCACGGGTTCCTTCGAGAGCCTTTCCGCGGTAACATGAAACCACTGGGTGTTGCCGTGCGTTGACTCCCCTCCGCACTCGGCCCGTCGCCGTGGATTCGCCCGGTCTGAAAAAACAAACACAGGATGTTATGCCACGCAAGGTTATCTTTGTCGCCGATCCGGGTATCGATACCGCTTTTGCCGTCGCCTTGGCGCTGAACGATCCGCAACTGGATGTGATCGGGCTTTTGCCCACCGCCGGGAATGTACCGGCCGAACAAGCGACGATCAATGTGCACACGCTGATCGATGTGATCGACCCACCGAAATGGCCGAAGCTTGCGGCGGCCTTGCCCGCTCGTTACGACAGCGACGGTCAGGCCCTCCACGGCCCCGGTGGCCTGGGCGGCATGACCTTCCCCTGCGCCATGCGGCATGCGCTGCAACCGGCCGACAAGATTTTGTGTGAATTAGCCCACGACTATCCGAAGGAAGTCACCCTCATCAATCTCGGGCCGCTGACCACGCTGGCCACCGCCCTCGACCGCGAACCGGCTCTGCCGGCCCTCCTCCAACAAACGGTGATCATCGGCGGCTGCTGGCGTGAACCGGGCAACGCCGGCCCGGTCGCGGAGTTCCATATGCATCTGGACCCCGAGGCGGCCAAACGTGTCATGGCCGCAGAACTCAATCCGCTCCTCATTCCCCTCGATACCACCCGCAAACTCATCTTCTCCCCCACCGATTTACTCGAATTGCCCAACCCCGATTCGCGGACCTGCCAGTTTCTTCGGCAAATCGTCCCCTATGGCATTCGTGCCAGCTCCCACCTTTACGGCATTGAAGGTTTCCACCTGAAAGACGTTCTGGGGACCGTCGCTGTCGCCGTCGCCGGTTGTGTCACGAGTGATGCTTTTCATGTTGATGTTGAAACCCGGGGCGAATTGACGCGCGGCATGACCGTAATCGACGCCCGCCCTGGAACCCGAGCCACGCCCAACGCTCGCGTCGCCACCGGCGTGGCTGTCGCTGATGTACGAGCGTATATCAACCGCATTTTGAAGGCGGCGCACTGAGGCCCCCTGGGCGAACACCCGCCGTCGCCCCCAAGAATTCGCCGCAAATTCCCCGACCACGGCACGATAATAATGCTACCCTTGCGCCGAGAGGAGCAGATGTCCTCTGACACGACCATAGGCCGACCTGAGTTGTGACCTGAGGCGGGGTATGCCGTCGGTCCCTCACACCAGTTGGATTCCGCGCAGCGCCACGACGCGGGCTTTGCCGGTACCGAAATTACCGGCCAGCCGCGCCGCCGTGTTGGAAGCGGTCTTGCATCCGGCGCGGCTTCCAGCCGTACCCGCGTTGGCCGTGAAGGTGGCGGAAGTAGCCCACCGCGACGACTGCCTCCCCGGCGAGCTGGGAGCGATGATCGCCACCGATCCGCAGTTCAGTGCGGCCCTTCTGCAAACGGTCAATGCCGCCCGGGAAGGGCCGAGCCGGGCCATTGGTTCCGTCGAACGCGCTGTGCTGGTGGCGGGTCTGAACCGCGTGCGGATATTGGCTTTGGGGCTGTGCTTGCCGCCCTTGCGCCCCCAGAGCCGCTATGTTCCGGCGGCCCTGGAGCATTCGCTGGCGTCGGTCGGGGGGGCGATGATCGCCCGTGAGTTGGCCGCCCGGCTGCGGCATCCTTCCCCCGAAGACGACCTCAGCGCGGCCTTGCTCCGCGATCTCGGCGTTTTGCTCCTGCAGCAAACCTTCCCGCAAGCCTGGGCTGAACGGATGGCTCGTGGCGGTGATCCCCTCGACGACGACGCCTGCCGCCTGGAGCGCGAAATCTTCGGTATCGATCATGCCGACGTCAGCGCCGAACTGCTCCAACGCTGGGGCGTACCGGCCGAGATTGTCGAACCCATTCGCCATCATCATCATCCCGAAAACCTTGCCGCAACGCCGTACTTCGAGCGGGCCGAACTGTTATGGTTCGCCGGGCTTCTGACACGCCTGGAAGCCGTGGTCGAACACCCCGAAGCGCTCGATCGTGTGCTGGCGATTGCCAACGAACGCTTCGATTTACCGCTGGCCCAACTGGCCGCTTTCCTCGACGAAGTACGACCCAAAATCGCACAGTTCGCCGAAATGCTCAACCGCGAGATCGGCCGTTGCCCGAACTTCGCGGCCCTGTTGACCGCAGCCACGCACGAATTGCACCGCCTAGCCCCCACCGCAACACCCGAAGACCACGTGCGACAATCGGCCCGGTGAAAAGCACAACACCCACGATACGCGTGATCGACACCCCTCATTCCCGAAGACCACGTGCGGAAACGGGCCTGGCTCCTTGTCGTTGACAGCTCCTTATCGTTGACAGCTCCTTATCGTTGATAGCTCCTTATCGTTGACAGCTCCTTGTCGTTGACAGCTCCTTGTCGTCTGTCGACAGTTCCTTGTCGTCTGTCGACAGTTCCTAGGCGTCTACACTTCCTTGAGAAACTCGGCAATGGCCGCATCCGCCACGCAACGGCCACGGCGTGTCAACCGCACCCGGCGGCCATCATCGTCCACAATGCCATAGTCTTCTAAACGTGCAATCACTGTAGACGCCAGTTCATCCAAGTCAAAGCCGGTTTGGTCACGAAAGCCGATGCGGTCGATGCCATCTGCGCGGCGGAGCTGGGTGGCGATCGTTTCAAAAGCCCGTTGCCGCGGCGGCAGTTCTTCCCGCTGAAAGGTCGTCGGTTCGCCGGCCAAGGCCCGGCGAATGTACAGCTGTGTATTGCGGATATTGAGTTCGCGGACACCCTGAACGTACCGGGCCGCGCCCACACCAAAACCGTAGTACGGTTCGTTGGCCCAATAACGCTCATTGTGACGACAGCGAAAACCCGGTCGGGCGAAGTTGGAAATTTCGTAATGTTCGTAGCCGGCCGCGGTCAGGCGGTCGATCGCGTATTCGTACATCGCCAGTTCGTCGTCTTCCGGCACAGGCGTGATGGCGCCGCGATGACGTCGTTTCCACAGCGGTGTGCCTTTTTCGTAGGTCAGACCATAAGTGGAAATATGTTCGGGTGCGCAATCGAGTGCCGCTGCGATATCCGCTTGCCAGTCGGCCAGTGTGGAGCCGGGGACGGCGAAGATCAAGTCGAGCGACACCACCGGAATGTGCCGGCGGGCTGCCGCCACCGCCGGGGCGACCTGGTCGGGCCGATGCTGCCGATCCAGAGCCTGCAACAACCGTGGTTGGAACGACTGCACGCCGATGCTGACGCGATTCACTCCGAAGGCGGCCATGATGGCCGCTTTCTCCTCCGTCAGAGAATCCGGGTTGGCTTCGATCGAGAATTCCCGTTTGTGGATGGAGAATTCCGGTTTGTGTTCGGCCGCTGTGGGCGGCGGCGCGGCGGTCTGAGCGCCTGTTCCGGCGGCGACGGCTGGCCGGTGGAGCGTGGCGGCGGAAGTGGGCCGCCACGGTAGCCAGTGCGTGACAAGTGCAAGTAAGCGTTCCAGTTGTGCTGCGGAAAGATGAGTCGGCGTGCCGCCGCCCACAAAGAGACTCTCCACCCCCCGCGGCTGACCGAGTGTGGCCAGTTCGGCTCCGAGGGCTTCAATGTACAGGTCGATGAGATGATCGGTTCCGGTGGAAACGGCAAAATCACAATATCCGCAGTGATGGGCACAAAAGGGGACATGAATGTACGCCGTGGCGGGTTCCCCCCAGCCGCGCGCCGAAGTGGTGATCGGTTCGAAAGAAGTGGTGATCGGTTCGAAAGACGCCATGCAGCGTGCGAAGGTTGAAGTCCAAACTGGGGTGAAACGCGGCTCTGCTCATAATCATCGCGGACCTGTTCATTATAGCAGAATGGTCGTGATAGGTCCGACAGAATGGTCGTGATAGGTCCGACCAGGGGTCATTGCGGAGCGTGATTATGGCCCGTGGGGATTTTGGGAAGCCGTTGGGCTGTCGATTTTCATCGCGTTCGACTGGCGTGCCAGTTCGGGGGGGGAAACTTTCTGGGGGAAACATTGTGCCAACGCCACGAGAACGCCATGAGTATTCATATGTTCAATAGCGACCTGCACTTTGGCGCGACAGCCCAACGAGGGCCGACGTTCTATCCACCTATTCACACGGAATATTGCGCCCCCCTTGACATTCTCTCGACAAAATCGCCATTTCCCCAACACGACGGCACTTGGGCCGAAAAGAGGGTGGTACGGCCCCTGACTTCTGCGGATGGCCCGGGAACCCAGCGGGCCAGCAGCACTTGGGCCGCAAGGATGATGACCGCCGTCACCGCTGAGCGCTCGACGGGTTAGGGTTTCTCCCCGGTGATGGTGCTGAGCAACTGGAAGAAGGCTTTCTTGCGCGGACTGCTGATGCCCCAATTCACTGGCACACTTTGGTAGCCGTCGTCGTAGCCTTCGCCCTGGCGGCGATAATCGAAGTAGCCCCATGAGGCATATTCCTGGATCGCGGCCTGGAAGTTGTTGCGGGGTTGGTCGAAGTCGTAGTGGTCATCTTCATTGAACACAATGGGCATGGGACGGTAGCCCTCTACCCGGCGGGATTGCCGCACCATTTCGGCAATACGTGCGGGGTCGTTGACGCCGTTGCCGTGCAACAGCAGAAAATCGGACACCTTCACGACATTCGCTTCGGGGATTTTGCCCCCGCCGTAGCTGGTGGCCGCCAGGAAACGGCCGGGATGCTTTTTGACGCGTTCGATCAGTTCATGCACGCGCTGGGGTTGGAGAAGCGCATGATCATAGCGGACGTTGCATTCGTTGTTCACTTCGATGAGCACATTCCGGTAACCTTTCTCGGCGAGCCAATCGAGTGCGTTATCGACAGCGCGTTTCACGGCGGCTTCGTCTTTGAGCCGTTCATCCTGGCCGAAGTAGAAGAGCCCGAGAATGACCACCATTCCCAGTTCATCGGCTTTGTTGAGAACCTTTTCCAACCGAGCCATGAAGTCGGGGCGTAGCGAGCCATCGTCGCGGAACGCGGAATTGTGCCAGGGTTGTTCTTTCGAGTAGCCTTGTGGGCTGCCGCCTTGCAGGTTGAGCGTGACGGCCAGCAAACCATGCTTCCGCCAGGCGGGCATCGCGGTGATGAATTCGCGGGTGTTGCGGTCGGGGTCCCATTTCTGCGTATCCGGGTAGGCCCACATCGTCCGCGTCGTGGTGTTCAGGTCGTCGAAGATGGCTTGCACCATCCGGCTGTTGAAGAGTAAGCCTTCGATCTTGTGATCGTTCCAGCGGCGGCCACGGTAGGTCGGTTGACCATTGATGAAGAAGGCTTCGCCGCGAATGCTCACCTCGGTTTGGCGGCCAGGAGCGTTCGTCGGTGGCTCGGCGGCAACCACTGCAGCCCCAAGGACCACAGCTCCGAGGACTATCACAAGAACAAGTGACGCGATCGTTTTCATCGTGGCCGTCATCATAGCGCACCTCAGGCCCAGTGAAGATCATCAGCCCAACCGCGGGCGTTTTCCATGGGGCGTTTCTGCTGATTGCTGGGGCGGTGCGATCGTGCCGGCGCTATGGCGCGGATCGACCTCACCGCCATCGTGGGATTATTGCTGATTACTGGGGCGGTGCGATCTTGCCAGAGTCGCGCCGACCGAGTACAGGAGGGACCACGATTTTTTCCACCGGCGTGGATGACACCGACGCCGGCGGAAGTACACCAGAAGTACGGTTCTGGCCGCCGCGGCCCGCGGACCCGAGGCCGGACCATGGGATCACTCCCTTTTGGAGGGCGGGCAGGAGGCACTCGTGACCAGTGAACAGCCGCAGTCCAGCCAGCGCACGCATCGGCACCACCGCCAGCCCCGCTACTGGCGGGATAAGTTCCGCGAAGCGTTTCGCGGGGTCAAACGGGGTGTGCGCGGTCACTCCAGCTTCGCCGTGCATTTCTTCTTCGCCATTTTGGCCCTGATGCTGGCGATTGTATTGGAATGCGAATTGTGGGAATGGTGCGTGGTCATTGGTTGCATCGGCCTGGTTCTGACGGCGGAATTGTTCAATAGCGCGGTAGAAACCCTTTTCCGCGGTTTGGAAGCTGAAGCGCGTGATCGCGTCTACGGTTGCCTCGACATTGCCGCCGGTGCTGTTCTCGTCGCTGCCCTGACGGCGGCCGCCATCGGTGGCCTCATCTTCGGCCGCAAAATCCTCTTGCTGCTCCATCTGCTACCCGCATAACACGCTCACCGGCATAACACGCTCACCGGAACAGATCACTCAACCGGGTATCGCGGTCTACAGCCTGCGGCGGGACTCCAGCTTCGCTAGCGAAACACTGCCGTACCGCGGCGAAAATCTGGGCATTGCGCCACTCGGCCACGGTACCAAATTGGGGCGGCAGCCAATCCCGACCAGCGCGCAACGCCGCGTCCACCACATCCCAAATGGTGGTGAAACCCTCGGGCAAAAACCAATGCCCACCCGAGAATTCCAACGCCGGCAGCGTAAGGCCCAATCCTTGTTGGACTGCCTGCCAGAGTCGTGGTGCGATGGGCACGGGGAATTGCTCGTCGATCATCACACTTGAAACAATCGGCACCGGACGGCTCCGCCGCGCCCATTGAATGGCCGCGGCGACTTCATCCAAGGCACGGCGGCGGCGGCCGTCGCGGCCGAAGCGCGCTGGACTTTTCATGGTGGCGAATAGCTCCTGGGGCGTCATGGTGGCGAATAGTTCCTGGGGCGTTATGGTGGGAATAGTTCCTGGGGCGTCATGGTGGCGAATAGTTCCTGGGACGCTCCGAGGAAGTTCACTTCTTGCGGCGGAGGCCATGCAGGAGTTGGCGTAAGCCGTGCAGTTTCGCGCGCCAGCTGCGGGCATGCGTCCAGCGGAGCAGGCCGCGGAGAATCTCCCCGGTGGCCGGATCAGGCCGAGCGGCTTCGTCGAAATGCACACGCCAGGTACCGCTGCGAACCGTGACCACTTGCGGCACGGTCATCGCCAGAAGCCCTTCTGGCCCTTGCGTCACGCCCCAGCCACTGGCTCCTCGGCCGCCAAAAGGCGTGGCCGGGTGCGCGGTGGGAGCAAGGATGTCGTTGATGCACACACTGCCCGCAGGAAGGCGTGCTGCCAGCTGCTGCGCGTGTTGGGTGTCCGCGCTGAAGATCGACGCCGATAGCCCAAACGGTGATTGCCGGATGATTTCGATCGCCTCGTCGATCTGATCGAAGGGAATGATTGCCGCCACGGGGGCAAAGCAGGCTTCGCGGCAGATGGCTGCGTCGGCGGGCACATTCATCAGAATGGTCGGCGTCAGGGCGTTCGCAGGCTCTGCGGGCTTCGCGGCCGGGGGGCGCCAGACGCTGGCGCCGCGAGCGACGGCATCGGCAATCAACCGTTCGGCCTGCGTTTTTTGGCTTTCCAAGACCAACGCCAGCGGTTCGGGGCGAATCAACGGCTGGAATGCGGCCAAGAAGGCGTCCAGCTGCTGACGCGGCACGAGAATGCGGCGCACGGCGATACATGTCTGCCCGCGATTGAGCGCCAGTGCAAACCAGGCCGCTTGGGCCGCCAGTGGCAGGTTGGCATCGGTACACACCACCATCGCATCGCAGCCGGAAAGTTCGAGTGTGGACGGGATCAGCCGCTCGCCCAGCCGCGCCGCCAGGCGGCGGCCCACGGTATCGGAACCTGTGAAGACGAGATAATCGACATCGGTTTCCGCCAGACGTGGACCGGCTGCACGTGTGGGAGGAAGGGTTTGCACCAGCTCTGTGGGGAAACCGGCGGCCCGAAAAAGTTGCCCCGTCAGTTCGGCGATCCGCACGGCGTTCTCGCTCGGCTTCCACAACACGGCGTTGCCGGCAACCAAGGCCTGCGCCATTGGCCCGACATTCAAATAGAACGGATAGTTCCACGTGCCAATAATCCCAACGACGCCCCAAGGCCGGCGATGAACGCGATCGCGGCAACCGAAGAGCCACGTTGGCTGGTCCCACCACGAAACACGCCGCACAGCCAAAAGCCGTGCGGCCCGCTTCTCCAGAAACTTCAGGGCCGCGGCAGTCGGCAACAGCTCCGTCGCCACCACTTCCGTGGCTGGCCGGGCGATGTCGGCGGCAATGGCCGCACTGATGGCGTCGCTTTGCTCCGCGATCAGTCCACGCAGTTGCCGCACACAGCGGAGGCGTTCCGACAGAGGTACCGCCACCCAGGCTTGTTGGGCGTGGCGGGCTTCGGCCAATTCCTGCACAAACGGTTCCATGCCGACAGCATACCGACAACACCGACGGAGAAACAGCCAACGGCCGGAAGCCGAAGCTGCCGACCGTGGCGGGTTGGTGTCGGTTCTTGGGGTGCGTGACGAGCAGGGGAGCCGTCACGTCACCGCAGCGGAAAGCTCACTCTGTGCCGAGCAGTTTTTTCAGTTGCTCTTCGAGCATGGGTACGGCGGCGTTGTTATCGACGATTTTGCCGGTCTTGTCGGTGATCAACAGATGGGGTGGGGCGAGAATGCCATAAGCGGCGGCCAGGGGGCTGGCATCCAAACCGCCAGGGGCGAACAGATGGGTACCCGGCAGGCCGACGCGGGCCACGGTGTCGGCCGCCAGTTTGGCGTCGTGATCCAGCCCCACGGTAACAATCTGCAAACCTTTGGGTCCGTAGGTTTTCGCCAGGGCGTTGAGCTTTTTGGCATCGTCGGCGAGCGAGTGGCTCCAACTGGCCCAATAATACACGACCACCACATGATCCTTGGCAGCGGCGTTGAATTGCTGGGTCGGGTTATTCAGCAGCGGGCCAACCAGTTCCAGGGGTTGGCCTTCACTCTCCAGCCGTTTGAGCGCTCCGGCCGCTTTGGTCGCGTGGAGGTGACCGGGGTAGTCCCGCAGGAGCACGCGATACCACTCTTTGGCCTTGGCTTCGGCATCTTTGGCGCCAGACAATTCCCAGGCCATCGCCAGCCGCCAGACGGCTTCCGGAGCATCCGTCGCCTTCGGATAGGCTTTCACAAAGGCTTCGAGATGATTCCGCCACTTCTCTTGCACCGCCCCGAGTTCCTCGTTTTTGCTGATATTCGCCAAGGCAATGCTGTTTTCTGCGGTGATGATGCGGAAGGCGGTGTAGGCGGCCAAGGCATCCAAACGGGCATTGATGAAGGCTTGCTGCCAATCTTTCAAGCGGCGCAAATTGAAACTGTCCGGCCGGCCACCCTCACAGGCGGTCGCGTGGCTGTCGATGAGCATTTTCAACCATGTTTCTTTGATGTCGAATTTGCTATCGGGAATCTTCGCGGTGATCTGCTCCAGCAGGGCGGCCCGATCGGCATAGAACTTGGCCAGGGCCGGCACGGTTTGCTGTGCGGGGGCGTTTTTATCCAATTCGTTGAGCTTCGCCACCAGCTCAGCGATTTCTGGCAGCACCACGGTACCTGCGGCCGCGTTACCCTCGATCGGCGCCGGACCCACCGACGGACCATCGAGCAGCTTCCACGATCGGCCAATCAGTACCAATTCGCCGGTGTTGAAAGTGAGCGATTTGCCGCCATCGTCGACGAGGATCGTCCCGTTTTTGTAGGAGATGAAGTCGTCGCGACCTTCAAAGGCATCGGCGGGGCGGGTTTGGGGAATGCCGAATTCCGCGTGAATCCACTTGGCATGGGGCGACAGTTTCAGGGCCTCGGCGGTCTCGGCCAGGCGTTTGCTGGCCTGTGCGGTTCGGGACTTGAGCTTTTCCACTTCAGCGGCTGGTAAGCCCAAGGCAGTCAGTTGTTCGTGGGTTGCCAAAAGCGCTTCGAGTCGTTTGACATCGCGACTGACAACGGCTTTGAGCAATTCTTGGCTTACTTCTTCGGGGGAAATGACGTACCATTCGTCGATATGGCCATCGCGGTTGCGGTCGAGGCCCCATTTGGTGCCGTTCGGGCCGAGCCAGCGGAATTGGTAGGGAGCGTTTGGCTCGGGCGGGTAGACTTCGCGATACGCTTCGATACCATCGAGGAAGAAAGAGCTGATATTGAAGTTGCGACCGTCGTAGGTCACGAACATGCGCACCAACTTGCCGTCGGGATCGCGCACCATGTAGCCCATCGGCTTGTTGGCGTCTTTGGGATTGGGAATCGGCTCGACTTTGCAGCGGGCGACTTGATCGGGTGTGGGCGTATGGACATTGACGCCGGGTTGCTTGGGCAGCTGTTGGAAGGCCCATTCGGGCGTCACTGCCCCGGGCTGGGCGTGGCTGGTGGTCCCCACCCCCGCGACCAGTACCAGCGCCGCCACCGTTCGTACGGTCAATCGCCACGTCGTCATCCCTGACTCCTATGATGAACCTGCGCATTCGTCATAAGGGATTTCGGCAGAATGAGCGGTCCGGGTTGACACTTGAGCGAAAACGGCGCTTGGGCCGGCCATAGGCCAACAACGGGGGCCAAGTTGTCGATGGGGCAATTCCGCGGTTTTGCGTAAAATATCATGGGTTTGTTGATGAGAATTTGAGGAGTTACTATGCGCTCGCTCGTTGCTCTCCGCTCGCTGTTGGTACTTGTGGCCGTGACACTTCCGCTGCTGGGTGCGGATCGGGAGCCGAAGCCGCTGCAGGTGTTGTTCCTGGGCGACAACGGCGGGCATCGCCCGGCTGAGCGCTTCAAACAGCTCCAGGGGGTCTTCGCTACCCGCGGCATCACGCTGACTTACACCGACAAGCTCGACGACCTCAATGCCAAAACTCTCGCCTCCTACGATGCACTATTGATCTACGCCAACCACACGCAAATCCGCCCCGAACAAGAGAAAGCCCTGCTCGATTTTGTCGCCGGTGGCAAAGGTTTGGTGGCCGTCCATTGTGCCAGCTACTGCTTCCACAATTCGCCCAAGTACATCGAGTTGGTCGGGGCGCAATTCAAAAGCCACAACAGCGGCACCTTCCGGACACAAATTGTGCAACCCCAGCACCCGATTATGACCGGCTTTGGGGGCTTCACCAGTTGGGACGAAACCTACGTTCACACCAAGCATAATGAGAAGGGCCGCACGGTACTGGAAGTGCGTGCGGAAGGCGACGTGAAGGAACCGTGGACGTGGATTCGCGAACACGGCCAAGGCCGGGTGTTTTACACCGCCTGGGGCCATGATCAGCGCACCTGGGGCCACCCTGGCTTCCACAATCTGCTGGAACGGGGCGTGCGCTGGGCCTGCGGGCAAGACCCCACCCAGGCCGGGCCGTACAGCGAGCCGGTTAAGTACGAAAAGCCCAAAATGACTGAACCGCGCAAGGACGTCAAGCCGTTTGAATATGTCGAAGCCAAGGTGCCGTTCTACCCGCCGCGCGGCGGCCAGCGCGGCCCCCTCACCAAAATGCAAAAACCGCTACCGGTCGAGGAAAGCCTCAAACACTTCGTCACCCCGGTCGATTTTGTGGTGAAACCCTTCGTGACCGAAAAAGACCTCGGCGGCAAACCGATCGCGATGACGTGGGACGAATACGGCCGCTTGTTCGTTTCGGTCACGGTCGATTACCCCAACGATCTGCAGCCTCCCGGCCGCGGCAACGACAAAATCGTCATCTGCGAAGACACCACCGGCGACGGTGTTTGTGACAAAGTCACGACTTTTGCCGATAAACTCAGCATCGCCACCAGCCTTCTACCCTATGCCGGCGGGTTGATCGTTCACCAAGCCCCCGTCACCCTCTTTCTGCAAGATACCGATGGCGACGGCCAAGCCGACGTCCGCCAGGAACTGTTCCGCGGCTGGAGCACCTACGATACCCATGCCGGGCCAAGCAACCTCCGTTACGGTTTCGACGGCTGGATTTACGGTGCCGTGGGCTACGCCGGGTTCAACGGCACTGTGGCCGGCGAGCGGCATAACTTCCGCCAAGGTTTCTACCGCTTCCGGGTTGAACGTAACGTCGGGGCGGATGCCCGGCGCGCTCCACTGAAAGTCACCCAACTCGAATTCCTTCGCAGCACCAGTAACAACACCTGGGGCTTGAACTTCAATGAAACCGGAGAACTGTTTGGTAGCACCGCCAACGGTTGCCCCATCGTTCATCTGCCGCTGGCCAACCGCTATTACGAGAAAGTGAACGGACTGGCCCCCAGCGTCTTGGCTAACATCGCGCCCGATAACCACATCGAACCGATCACCGATAAGATTCGCCAGGTCGACTGGCACGGTGGCTTCACCGCTGCGTCGCACATCGCCGTTTACACGGCCCGCACGTATCCGCGCGAATATTGGAACCGCACCGCCTTCATCTCCGAACCGACCGGTCACCTGACCGCGACGATGACACTGGAGCCAACCGGTACCAACTTCCGAGCCAACTACGGTTGGAACCTCGTGGCCAGTGACGACGAATGGACCGCTCCGATTGATGCCCAAGTCGGCCCCGATGGGCATGTCTGGGTGATCGACTGGTATGCCTTCATCGTCCAGCACAACCCCACACCCGCGGGCTTCACCAATGGCCGCGGCAATGCTTACGAAACCCCGCTGCGTGATAAAACCCACGGCCGTATCTATCGCGTCGTCTACACGAAAGCCCCTGAGGAGAAGCCCTTCACCCTCCAAGATGCTACCCCGGCCCAACTCGTTGCTACGCTGCGGCATCCGAACCTGACGTGGCGGCTGCACGCGCAGCGGCTGTTGATCGATCGCGGTCAGGAGGATGTAATCCCCGCCCTGTACAAACTGCTGGAAGATCGGAGTGTGGATGAAACCGGCCTGAATGCCGGGGCACTGCATGCCCTCTGGACGCTCCGCGGGCTGGCCCGCACCGAGGCGCAACAGTTGGCCCTCCTGGCTGCGATCGAGAAGCACGCGATGAAGCACCCCTCCAGCGCTGTGCGGGCGGCGGCGTGTTGGACCGCCCCCAAAACGGACACCACCGCCGCCGTGCTGGCGTCTGCGGCCACAGACCCGGCTCTGCCGGTTCGCAAGGCGTTGCTTCTGAGCCTCTTTGATGTCACCGGCAAGGATTGGCCCAACCGCGGCACGGTGCTGGTCCGCATGCTCAACGATCCTGCCAACCTGGCCGACCGCACACTGGCCGAAGCTCTCGGCTTGGCTGCTGCGGCCCACCCGACTCCGTTTTTGCAAGATTTGGCTACCCTGACCAATAGCGCCGCCCAGCAAGCGGCGGTCCGTTCGATCGTCGAGTTGGCCGCGCGGAACTTCGCCCTCCGCGGGGCCGCCAACGACCTGGAACCAATTCTGGTCAACCTCGCCCGACCGACCACACCCCTAGCGGCCACCGAAGCGGTCATCGCGGGATGGGCGGCGGCCGGATCGTTGCGCGGAAAGGGTCAACTGAGTGCAGAAGCTCACCAAGCCCTCGTCACCCTCCTGACCAAGGTCACGCCCAGCACGCGTGGCAAACTGCTGAAACTGGCGGCGACGTGGGGTGTCCAGGGGATCGAGGAGCAACTCAAGGACCTCACGAAAGCGGCACTGGCCACCTTGGCGGATGCCAAAGCCACTGACGCCACCCGGCTGACCGCAGCGCAACAGATCCTCGAATTGCTGCCAGAAAGCGACGAGGCCGCAACGCAACTGCTCGAGGCCATCGGTCCCACCAGTTCCCCGACGTTCGCCACCGCCTTGCTGGAACTGTTGGCGCAATCGAAAGCCAAAGCGATCGGCCCAGCCGTGGTGGCGAAACTGCCACATCTTCCCGTTGCGGCACGGCCTGCGGCCTTGCGGATCGTATTGGCGAAAACCGATTCCACCCGCGCCTTCCTGGAGGCCGTCGACCAAGGTACCCTCCGCTTCGACATGCTCGCTCTCGACCAACGCACCGCACTGGCCAACCACCCCGATCCAACCATCAGCCGCCGCGCCCGCCAACTGCTCGAACTCGGCGGCGGATTGCCCAACCCCGACCGGCAAAAAGTCATCGACGAACTGAAAGCCGCACTGATGAAACCGGGCAACGCCGACAACGGCAAAAAAATGTTCCTGGCCCACTGCGCCAAATGCCACAAACACGGCAACGACGGCAACGCCATCGGCCCCGACCTCACCGGTTTCGGCGTTCATCCCCGCGAGGAGATGATCATTGCCATTCTCGATCCATCCCGGAGTGTCGAAGGCAACTTCAAACTCTATCGCGTGACAACCAGCGACGAGCGCACCATCCTGGGTATCCTCGGCGCACAAACCGCCACCACCCTCGAAGTGATCGATGCCGACGCCAAACGGCACACCCTCGCCAAAGCCGACATTGTGAGTTGGAAGGAAACCGACAAATCGCTCATGCCAGAAGGTTTCGAGAAAGTGATGCAGCCCACGGAATTGGCCGATCTGCTGGAGTTTTTGTCGCAGAAAGGCAAGTTCGTGCCTTTGCCGTTGGATAAAGTCGCGACCGTCATCAGCACCAAAGACATGTTCTTCGATGCCGGCGGCATCACCGAACGGCTCATCTTCCCCGATTGGAAGCCGAAAACCTTCAACGATGTCCCCTTCGTGCTCGTCGATCCACAGAAAGACCAGGTCAAGAATGTGATCATGCTGTATGGGCCGCAGGGGAAAATCCCACCGACCATGCCCAAGAACGTCCGTCTACCTTTCAATGGCCCAGCGAAAGCGATTCACCTGCTCAGCGGCATCAGTGGTTGGGGAGCGCTGGATAACAACGCCCCCAAAACGGTCTCGATGATCGTTCGCCTCACCTATGCCGACGGGCAAACGGAAGACCACGAATTGAGAAACGGCGTTCACTTCGCAGACTACATCCGCCGCTTCGATGTCCCGGAGTCGAAGTTTGCCTTCGCCCTGCGGAATCAACAGGTACGCTATCTGGCGATCACGCCCAAACGTCCCGACGCCGTGATCAAGACGATCGAATTCGTCAAAGGGCCGGACCGGACCGCGCCGATTGTCATGGCTGTGACGGTGGAAACGCCGTAACCGGCCACGCTGTCGGCGCGGAGCCGACACGGCCGGCCAATGAGCTTGGCCAAATCGAGTGGCAACGCCGTAACCGGCTACCCCGTCGGCGTGGGGGCCATTGGGCCACCCCCCGGCAACGCGCGCTCGCCTCGGCGTGACTGCGGAAGCCAACGCCGGCGAGCATGGAAGGCGACGCCCGTTGGTGGTACACTGACAATCGCGGTGGGCCTCCCGACATCACGGTTGGCTCTGCCGTTGGGACAATCATCGAGCTGACAGGACAAGTATCATGATGGCCCGTCTGGTGCACTGGCTTACTGGCGTTGTAGGCGCAGTCGTCGTTGTGGCCTTCGCCGGTCGAGAACCGCTGCCACGCGTCTGGGGGGACGACAAGAACGCCGCCACGCCATCCTTCACGGCCGAGCAGGTCGCCTTCTTTGAGAAGGACGTGCTGCCCGTGTTGCAGAAGCACTGCTTCAAATGCCACGGCGACGATCCGGAGAAAGTCAAAGGCGGGCTGAACCTGACAACCCGGGCGGCGATTCTCCAGGGCGGCGACAGTGGACCCGCCGTCCATCTGGCCCAACCCGCCGCAAGCTTGCTGTTGAAAGCCATCCACTACCAGGACGAGGCCTACAAGATGCCGCCCAAGGGCCAACTGCCCCAGGCCGACATCGCCACGCTGGAAAAGTGGGTGCACGCGGGGCTGCCAGTCCCAGCGGCACGGATGGGCAGCGCGACTGCTCCACCCCACAAAAGCCGGATTCCCGACGAAGCGAAGAAGTACTGGGCGTATCAACCGCTGAAGCGGCCCGCGGTGCCAGAGGTGGCCAACCCCAAATGGGTCATTCGCAATCCGATTGATGCCTTCATCGCCGCCCCGTGGCAAGCGAAAGGGCTGCAACCGGTGGCCGCCGCCGATCGCGCCACCCTCATCCGCCGGGCCTACTACGATCTTATCGGGCTGCCGCCCACACCCGAACAGATCGACGCCTTCGTCGCCAGCACCGAGGCCAACGCCTGGGAAAAGCTCATCGATCAGCTCTTGGCCAGCCCCCACTATGGGGAAAAGTGGGGCCGCCATTGGCTCGATGTTGTCCGCTACGCGGAAACCAATGGCTACGAACGCGATGGCCCCAAACCCTTCGCCTGGCGCTATCGTGACTATGTGATCCAAAGCTTCAACGCCGATAAGCCCTACAACCAGTTCATCATCGAACAACTGGCCGGCGATGAACTCGACGGCTTCCACCCCGACGCCATCATCGCCACCGGCTACTATCGACTCGGCCTCTGGGACGACGAACCGGCCGATCCGTTGCAAGCCCTCTACGACGGCTACGACGATATCATCGCCACCACCGGGCAAGCCTTCCTCGCCACCACCTTCAACTGCGCCCGCTGCCACGAACACAAGGCCGACCCCATTCCCCAAGCCGACTACTACCGCCTGCTGGCCTTCTTCCGCGACATCAAACCCTACTCGCTGACACGCGACGTCCGCTCGCCCTTCAACCTCACCGATATTACGCCCCCCGCCCAACGAGCGCAGTACGAAGCGGAACTCCAAAAACGCAACACGCGGCTGGCCGAAGTGAAAAAGGCCATGCAAGCCATCGAAGACGACATCATTCGAACGCTTCCCGCCGAAGATCAACGGGCCGCCGAAGGCCCCGATCGGCCGCAGGTGGTGCGGACCAAGGTGGTACCGAAGCTCACGGGAGCACAGCAAGAACACTATACGGCCTTGCGGAAAGAGCGGACCGAACTGGAAAAGAAAACCACTCCCCCCGGACAGGTGCTAGCCTTGTCCGTCAACAACTGCGACCGCACGCCGCCGGCCACTCACATTCTCATCCGCGGTTCGCCCCACGCGCCCGGCAAGGAAGTGCAACCGGGCTTCCCCACAGTGCTGGGGCTGCCCGACCCCGTGATCCCGCCGCCGCGGCCGGGCCAAAAAAGTAGCGGCCGCCGCAGCGTGCTGGCCCAGTGGATCGCGTCGGCCGACAACCCCCTGACCGCCCGGGTGTTCGTCAATCGCGTCTGGCAATACCACTTCGGCAAAGGGATTGTTCCGACCGCCAACGACTTCGGCAAACTCGGCGAACCCCCGTCGCACCCCGAACTGCTCGATTGGCTCGCCAGCGAATTCATCGCCGGCGGCTGGAAACTCAAGCGCCTCCACAAGCTCATCATGATGTCGAACACCTATCAGCTGGCGTCCGTCGCTCATGCCGACAATCTGCGAATCGATCCGGCCAACACCTACTTGTGGCGCTTCAACATGCGCCGCCTGACGGCCGAAGAAATCCGCGATTCGATCCTGGCGGTTAGCGGCACGCTCAATCTCAAACAATTCGGCCCCAGTACCTACCCGAAAATTCCCAAAGAGGTGCTGGCCGGACAGTCGGTCCCGGGGCAAGGCTGGCCGACCTCACCACCTGAGGAAGCCAACCGCCGCAGCATCTACGCCCATGTGAAACGATCGTTGCGCGTGCCGATTCTGCTCGGCTTCGATCAACCCGATCCCGACAGTAGCTGCCCGGTGCGCTATGTCACCACAGTGCCCACCCAATCGTTGGGCCTGCTCAACGGTGAGTTTGCCAACGAACAAGCGGAACTTTTCGCCCAACGCTTGCAGAAAGAGCATCCCAACGATCGGGCGGCCCAGGTGACCCGTGCCATCCGCCTGACCACCGGCCGCCAACCCACCGCAGAGGAAGTGAAAGCCGATGTCGCCTTCATTCAACGGCTGGAAGACAAACACCGCCTCACCGCCAAACAAGCCCTGACGCAGTATTGTCTGCTGTGCCTCAACGCCAATGAATTCATCTACCTGGATTGAGGCGTCGACGATTTGGCGACAATGAGATCATCGACCTGACAGCGACACGCGCTCCAGGGGGGAGACGATGGGGCAAAAGTTGCGCGTCGAGTTTGGTAATACGACCGTTATTCGTGCGACACGCGCTCCAGGGGGAGACGATTGGGCAAAAGAGGGTATCGCATTGAGCTGACCGCGTTGAGCTGACCGCGACACGCGCGACCAGGCCCCGCCCAAGCCCGCGGCGTTGTCGAAAAGCTCGGCGAACCCGGGGGGCCTGCAGCGTCGCCGCCAGCTTGGTGCTCGGAAGTGCGATGAAGAATCATTCGGCCAGCCCATGGAGGGTGGCCTGGAGCATCGCTGCTTGCGGCGACGACTCTGCGCTCAAAGATCTAGAAGATAGCCAGCAGCCCATTGAGGGTGGCCTGGAGCATCGCTCCTTACGGGGGGGAGGCGTACGGCCTATCGGTTCCGTGGGGCCACCGGGACAATCTGTGGCCCTCGCCGACGAAAACGCGCTGGCCCAGGGTCAACCGGTTACTTCTTCTTGGCTACGGCGACTTCGCGTTTGATCGTTTTCGCCTTGGGTGAGCCAGGGCCAACCTTGTTGGTGGGGCGAACGAGAACCACGGCGCCAGGATGGCCGGGCACGCCACCGCGGACCAACATGAGGTGATTGTCCGGGTCGATTTTGACCACGGTCAGATTGCGGATCGTGACCCGTTCATGGCCGTAGCGGCCGGCGCGACGCAAGCCCTTTTTGGGGCGACCGGTACCCCGGTTGCTGGCCAGCGACGCGGTCGAACCAGCTTGCCGGTGAACTTTCTTGGCCCCGTGCGAGGCCGGCAGACCCGCAAAGCCGTGACGCTTCATCACCCCCTGCGTGCCGCGGCCTTTCGAAGTACCGATGACATCCACAGCCAGCACATCCTTGAATACCTGATCGACCGTGAGTCGATCGCCGACCTTGACGGTCATATCTTCGGTGTAAAGATCGTACTTCTGGGTTGCCCCTTCACCGCTGACTTTGATCCGTTCCACCTTGAAGGTTGCTTCGGCCGGACCGGCCTGAATGCTGGCCGGATCGACAAAGCCGCCGCGGTCGAGGCGGAATTCGCGAATCACCTTCTGCGGTTCACAGTCGGCCTTCGGGGGAATGGCCACCCCGGCTTTGAGCCGGGCCGCCTTGCGTTTCGACTCCAAGCTCGCGGCGACATGGCCTCGTTCTGGACGGGTCGCGTTCTTCCGCTTTTTGTCTTGGAAGCCCAATTGCAACGCCGGGTAACCGTCCTTCACGGTGCCGTTTTCGGCCTGCGCATACTTGATCTGCAAGACGGGGCAGGGGCCGAGTTGCAGCACCGTGACTGGCTCAGCAATACCATCGGGCGTAAACACCTGCGTCATTCCGACTTTGTAGCCGATTAATCCCAACGACATGGCAATACCTTGGCCGCTTGGCGGCGCACATGAGGTTCCATGGGTGGAACCGAAGGTTGGCCCCGCCCGACCTGCACGCCAGCATCCAATAGCTGGGCATCAGTCGGTTCCAGAATGCGGGGGTTGGAAAGTGAAAAGTATAGTGGCCGTGGCCATCCGCGGCCAGGGGTGTCCCGCAACGGCCAACAGCACCCGAAGGGAGGCTTCTCACCGGGAGGCTTCTCACCCGCTGAGGGGGCCGGGAAGTGGGGCCAAGCCGCACCGATCACCTTCGCCACACCGATCACGTTCGCGGCGTGTCAAGAAGGCCCCTTGTTAAGACAAGACGTCCGGCAACCCCACAGCAGGCCGGGCCGCGCGGATCGCCTGCCCAGGATGATCATTTTCCGCCAAGGAGCATCCCGCGCCCAACCGGCAACCCCACAGCAGGCCGGGTTGCGCGGATCGCCTTCGCGGCGCGGGGGGCCGGTGGTGCCGGGTGGTGGCGATGTTCCGGTCATTTGTGGGTCAGTCACGGTTCGGCTGGCCACTGGTGGCGCCTTTGTTCGGCTGGGATCTTTTTCAGGCCTTGATCATGTCCTTGACCGTCATGCCGCTGGGGATCATGGGCAAGACATGCTCTTGGTGCGGCACTTGCACGTTCAGGACGAACGAACCGGGGCTGTCGATCATCTCGAGCAGGGCCGCATCCAGATCGGCTTTGGCACTGATGCTGCGTGCGGGGATACCAAAGCCTTCGGCGATGGTGACGAAATCCGGATAAGGCGGGTGATCTTCGCCAGCCCCCAGGTAGGTATGCGCACGGTTGGAAGCGAAGAAGCGGTCCTCCCACTGCACCACCATGCCGAGGTGTTGGTTATTGAGCAACAGGACCTTGATTGGGATTTTCTCGGCGTAGGCGGTGGCCAGCTCCTGGATGTTCATCAGGAAGCTGCCATCGCCATCGATATCGATGACCAGATGATCCGGGAAGGCCACTTTGGCTCCCAAAGCACTCGGCAGGCCAAAGCCCATCGTGCCCAAACCACCGCTGGTGATCCATTTGCGGGGTTTGTTGAAGTGGAAGAATTGGGCGGCCCACATCTGATGTTGGCCCACGCCGGTGGTGATGATGGTATGGTCGAGCTGGTGGCGATCGCGGAGAAGCTCCCACAACCGGCGGATGGCATACTGCGGAATGATGGCCCCGTTGCTCGGTTCGACGAACTTCAGCGGTTCGGTTTCGCGCCAATAGTCGATCTGTCGCCACCAATCGGGATAGCGGCCACCGGCGATCAAGTCGGCGTTGCGTTCTTCCTGCAGCATGGCGATGAGGTCGGTGAGAGCCAGTTTCAAATCGCCATGGACTGGGACGTGGGCGAATTTGTTCTTGTGAATCTCGCTTTTATCAATGTCGATATGAACGATTTTGCCGTGTTTTGCAAACTCCGAGAGCTTGCCGGTGACGCGGTCGTCGAAACGCACCCCCAAAGCCAACAGCAAGTCGGCTTCGTTGATGGCGTAGTTCGAGTACACCGTGCCATGCATGCCCAGCATATGCAGGCACAGGTAATGATCGGCCGGGAAGTTGCCCAAGCCGTGAACCGTCAGCCCGACCGGAGCGCCGATGAGTTCGGCGAAGGTTTTCAGTTCCGCCGCGGCATTGCTGTGAGTGACCCCACCGCCGGCATAGATAAAGGGTTTTTTGCAGGCGCGGATGGCCGCAATGACCGGTTCGAGTTCCTCCCGCCGGGCACGCCGCATAGGGCGATAGCCGGGTAGGTCCATGGGGGGGTCCCAATCGGGAACAATCTGGCGAATTTGCACGTCTTTGCAGATATCGATCAGCACTGGGCCAGGGCGACCGGTGGTGGCGATGTGGAACGCCTCTTTCACCACCCGGGTAATGTCTTCGGTTCGTGTCAGCAAATAGTGGTGCTTGGTGATTCCGCGGCAGATTTCCACCATTGGGGTTTCTTGGAAGGCATCGTTGCCCAACACCGTGGTGCTGACTTGCCCGGTGATGAAGATGACCGGGATCGAATCCATCTTCGCATCGGCGATGCAGGTGACGAAGTTGGTCGCACCCGGGCCGGAGGTCGAGACGCACACGCTCGCCTGACCGGTCGTGCGGCTGTATCCGTGGGCCATGAAGCCGCCGCCCTGTTCATGCCGGGGCAAAATGGTCCGCAGCCGGTCTTGCACCCGGGTGAGGGCTTGGTGAATCGGCATGCTCGCCCCGCCGGGATAGGCAAACACCACCCGGACGCCATGCCGGATCAGCGCATGCACGAGAATATCAGCCCCGCTCATGGGTTGCGGTGGCGCAGACGACGGCGCCGCAGTTGGTAGTTCGGCCATAGTTGTTGTGCCGGAAGTTGAAGGCAGCGTTCCTCGCAAACAATACGAGAAACGGCAATTATCTCGACATCAAGAGATGTTTAGTATACCGCCTCCAAAGGCCAAGGGAACGGCAAGTTGGCGATTCGCGGCCAGAATCTGCTTTTGGCCGGCGCGCCAGGTGTTGCGCGCTGGCCCGCCATGTTGTGCCAATCCGAGAGATGGTGCGCGTAGATTGTGCGAGTTCGGCGGGGGGCCTCAGACCGCAGCCCTTCGGCTTTCGTGGGTCCTTCCTTTGCCGTGTCCTTCTTTTCCCGTAACGAGCGTCGCTTCCGCGTGCTGGGTATGGGCGGTAGGGGTCAGCGCTTGGGCCCAGACGCTGTCCACGGGTCGATCTGCCGGAGATTCTTGGCCTTTAAGGCTTCGTAACATTCGGGTAAGTCGAACGATCCCAACACTCCGGGCACGAACGCCGACAGCGGCCAGGTGTACGTTTCTGTGGTGGCGACATCGAAGTAGCTGGTCAGAGCGTTTTTCAGGGTCACTTGGTGGACCCGGTCGGACAGAAGCGCGGCGAACGTCGCTGGGAGCGTGCCCCAGCCTTTGGCCACCAAATGCACCTGGGTGTGGCCGATGTCGCCCAGCCAATCGAGAACCCGCAACAGATCAAAGGTCTTCTGCCCCACGTATGGGCGATCGAGCATCAGGCCGTGAATCGCGTAGAAGTAGTCGCTTCCGTACGGGCGTAGGAACTGATCAACGCCGCAGGTATCGGGCCGCGATTCCCCAATGCCGCGGACATCGCAGGTGTAGAACGCTGTCTTCGGTTCAGCGTGGGCCAATTCGGCCAGCAGGGGTTCTTCTCGTAATTCGGCATCCGCGGAATGGTGCGACACATAAAGAATCGCCGGGCCATTGTCCTTCGGTGGTCGCGACAGGTGTTGTTGATCGCTGAGGCGATAGACCACGGCACACGCGGGCGGTTCGGTTTCGATGACGTAGGTGGTGGCGTGCGGCCGGGGATAGCGGCGGTTGGTTGCGGGGCGGAGAATCCGGTAATCCGGGGCTTGTTGGCGCGGCGGCAGTTGCAGCAGGATTTCGAGCCGGCGCGGCAAGGGCATGAGAGCGACACGCTGCCGCAAGCGTGCGAGTTGTTCGGCCCGTTGCTGGGTGAACGAGAAAACCGTGCGTGATTGCAGTTCGCTCACCTGCCCCCGAGGGGCTGCGCAGAGGTCGTCATCTTTCTCCAGAACCAGCTTCGGTTCGGTTTGAGCTTTGGAAATCCCCGTGACGCGGTTGAACCAGCGATACATCGCTTCGCGGTTCTCGAGACTGTAGCCGTGCCCTGTCGGACCGATGAAAAGGCGGATGTTCTCTTCGGCTCCCAGCAGTTTGTAGAGTTGTTTGAGCCACCGGTAGGCGTCCTCGGTACCGCGGACATCGAAGTAGTCGCGCTCTTGGGCCAGAATGATGACCGGTTTGGGAGCCATCGCCGCCAGAAAGTCGCAATGGTCCAACCCCAAAGCGATCGCGCGCGGCGGGCATTGCTCGGTGTCTTGCGGCAGCTCGTTCTCCAAATTCCGCCGCATCGTGGTGACAAAGCAACTGGGGGCAGCCATGGTCCAGCGCGATTCGAGGCCGCACAGCCATGTTGTCATCGTGCCACCGCCCGAGTTGCCCGTGATGCCCACATGCTGCGGATCGACTTCAGGGCGCGATAACAGATAGTCGAGGGCGCGGATGCCATCCCATGCCCGCCAGGTGCCAAAGAATTCACCCACCAGGAACTGTTGATTGCCGGCTAATAAGTGTTCGCCCACGCCTACCCCGGGCCGGTGGTCCTTTTCCACATGGGCATACTGCAACCGTTCACCTTGCCCGATCGGATCAAAAATGAGAACTGCATACCCCATCCGGGCCAAACCTTGTGCGAACGACTGATACGCTTCCGCGGCCTTGCCGTTGTTCGAGTGGCCGCACGAACCCACCACCCCAGGCACTTTTTTCTGCCGGGCCGCATGGGGTATGTAGAGGTTAGCGGTCACGAAGAAGTTCGGCCGGCTCTCAAAGATCACATTTTCGATGGTGTAGGTATCCCGTTCGAGCGTGCGGGTGGTTTTCGCATTCAGTGGTGTCTTTTCGGGAAACGGACCAAACGCGGCGGCGATCCGCTTGCGGACATCCGCGACATACGCCGCCGCATCCGCCCGGCTGGCCAGTCGCGCGCGCCGCTCGTTGGCTTTCCTCTCTGCGGCTCGGACTTGCTCGACATACCACTCATGCACCGTGCGTGGCAGCCGGTTGAGCGGCACAAGAGGAGCCGCATCTTTCTTCGGCTGAGCCACCAGCCCAGCCGGAGCCGCGCTGAGACCGACAGCCGCAGCCCCAGCCCAGTGAAACCACTGCCGCCGCGAAAAGCACGAAGAGAAGGGGTGCATCGTCGGTTCTCCTCAAAAAGCCATGACTGTGGCGTTTGCCGACTCTGGCGTTTCTCGAAGCATCCGTGACTCTGGGGTTTGCCGAAGCATCCGTGACTCAGGCGTTTGTCGTTGAATCTGTGACTCCGGGGTGGGCGGGGTTCACCAACCGTGCTCACCGCGGGGGCATTCGTCTATCATTGCGGCCACCGACGAAACTACCCGCCGTGGCACGATCCGACAAGCGGCGAACGCCGATTGCCCGGCGTGGGGAAGCGGGCGGGGGGGCGATGGGGCATTGCCGTTATCAGCCCGCAGGATGGGTGTAACCGCTGCGGTAGGGCCGCTTGAGCCGTTTGTTGGCTTCGGCGTCGCCGATCACTTCGTGCTTGGCCGCATCCCAGTGGAGGGTACGGCCGAGTTCCAGGGCGATGTTCGCCAGAATGCAACTGGCGGTGGAGATGTGCCCTTGCTCGATGTCGGCGACGGGACGGCCACGATTCTGCCGGGCCTGGAGGAAATCGCGCATGTGTTCGCGGATGGCCGAGGCCACATGGCGTTCCAAATCTTTCTCGGTTTTGTCTTCGGGGTATTGGTCTTCCTCGAAACGGGCGGTACCGCTGAGCTGGGGTTTATTCTGCCCGATGGGGAAGAACTCGTACTTGTGGACGCTGAGTTTGAGTGTACCTTTTTCGCCGTAGATGGTCGCTCCCCAGGGGTAGTCGCGGTCGGCCGGATCGCCCCAGGTGCGGTGTGTCCATTGCACAGGGAATTCGGGGAAGCGGAACGTGGCCGTTTGCGTGTCGGTGATGTTGGCGCGGGCTTGTTTCTGCACGAAAATACCGCCGGAGGAGCTGATGTGCGTCGGCCAGCCGAGGTTGCACATCCACCGGACCATATCGAGCATATGAATGCACATATCGCCGACGATGCCATTGCCGTATTCCATGAAGGCCCGCCACCAGCGGCGGTGCGGCAGCGGGTCGCCTTGGGCATTGGGATAGGGGGGCGGGTCGTAGGGGCGCAGGGGAGCTGGTCCGGTCCACAGGTCGTAATCGAAGTATTCCGGCGGCTGCGATACGGGCGGGGTGGCGGTGTTGCGCATGTGGTAGTAGCAATACACTTCGGCGTACGCGATGCGACCGAGCAAGCCGGCTTGCACCACCTTTTCGCGGGCTTCGCGCAAATGGGGTGTGCTGCGGCGCTGCGTACCGACTTGTACCACCCGCCGATGCTTCCGCGCCGCATCGAGCATGGCTTGGCCTTCCAGGACATCCACGCTGATCGGTTTTTGCACATAGACATCGGCCCCCGCTTCGATCGCCGCAATCGTCGGTAAAGCGTGCCAGTGATCGGGTGTGCCGACAATCACCACGTCGAGGTCCTTCTCCTTGAGCATGGCGCGGTAATCGGTGTAGGTGCGGGGTTTCTTGTCAGTTTTGGCGCGGGCTGTGATAATGTCCACGGCTTCCGCCAGCATTTTCTTATCGACATCGCAGAGCGAAACGACTTCGGTCGGGGTCACTTGCATCAGCCGTAACAAATCGACCTTGCCGTACCAACCGGTACCGATGAGGCCAACGCGCAGTGGCTTTTCGGCCGCGGGAGCCGCAAACCAACAGGGCGCTGCGGTCCATGCCGCCGCCACAGTCCCGGTCGTTGTGAGAAAATCCCGCCGATTCATCGAAAGTCCTCCGGAAAAAACCTCAAGGGATCAGACGTTGCGCCACCTACCCCAGGGGCGTCGCAATCATCGAGAAAGCACGCATGCGAGAAAGCACGCATGCTTCGCGGCCTTTCCCCCCCCAGCCCCGATTCGCCGCCACGGGATATTCACGGCCACAGGATAGATTCACGGCAACGGGATATTGTGCAGCTCAAAGGGCACGGTCCATTCCACGAGGGGGGAGGGGGTTTCGTAGGTGATCGTCCAACCTTGGGCGGTGGGGTTGCCTAACCCCTGAGCGCCATCTTCCCGGAAGCGATGAATGACCCGCAGGGGATAAGGGTTGTCGGGGGCAGCCACTTCAAAGTCGCGGATGACGAAGGCTTTGCCGGCGGGCGAGGTGACAACCAGGCGGTTGTCGCGGAGCCACCATTCACCCTGAAAACTTTCAAAGACCGGTTGTTTGTCGGGATACAGTACAGCGACTTCGATTTCCCACCAATGGTCGCGTTTCTCGACACGTTGGAGCGTAGCAGTGACGTTGGCTTGGGTTTGCGGCGGTGGTCGCTGACCGGCGGGAGCCGCGAAGGTGAACACCAGCAGTTGTTGGGCAGCGGTGACGCGGAAATCGGCGGCCAGTGTACGAATCCCCGGACTGGCGCGGCTCAGACCGCTGATGCGCAGCTTCATCTCGGAGGTGGCGCCGGTGGGAACGATCTGCGTGCCGCCACCAGCCACCGATAACTTCGAGCCGGTGGCATCGTCGATGTGGCGCACCCGCGGCGTGGTATCAATGCGATAAACCCGCAAGCGCGGTTCCCAATGCACCAGAAGGGTCAGTTCGTGGCTCGTCACCCCTTCGTCCAGGATCGCCCGGCCGACGACCTGGTGAGCGACGATGCGAAACGCTCCCTGGGTGGCGGCCACGACCTGGGAGTCGCCGCGGGGGATCAGTTCGATCTTCTGCCCGCGGTTGGAAAGAAGAAGGCGGGTTTTGGTCTGGTCGGCGGCCGTCTGGAGGGCCTGCCAGAAGGGAGTTTGGTGGAAGGCGGGCTGGAAGGGGGTTTTCAGCACCCCCGGGGCCACGGCAAGTTCGACCCCGGGAGTGGAGGGGAATTCTTTGAGGATTTCGCCGAGGACAGCCTGGGGCTTGGACCACGTCACAGTGGTGGGGGCCAAGGGCGCTGGCGGTTGTTGCGGCGGTTCGGCCGCAGGAACAACCGCCACGCTGCCAAGAATCAGAACGCCCCCCCCGATGCGCAACCTCATGGGCCTTGCTCCGCCGCGATGGCTTGTGTAGACGACCGAAAAGCTCCAACCTATCCTAACCCTACCTACCCCAGGAGAGTAGTAGGCCGATGCAGTGAGCTTGCGCCGCCGGCAGCCGATGACCGCCGCGGCATGGAAAAACTGGCCTTGGCCTGGCTAATCGGGCCGGTCTCGTCGATTCGCTCCACCCTCGAGGACGCTGTCCATGCTCGTTGCCCCGGACGTTTTGGCTCTCAGTAATACCCGCTCCGAAGATATCGACCCGCAAGAAACCGCCGAGTGGGTGGAATCGTTAGAAGCCGTTCTCAAACACGGCGGAGCCGATCGCGCGAAATTCTTACTGGAAACCTTGATCGCGGTGGCCGATCGCGCCGGCGCCAAAGTCCCCGGCGGCGTGACAACCCCCTATCTGAATACGATCCCGGTGGAACAGCAGCCGCCATTCCCCGGCAATCAAGCTCTGGAACGCAAAATCAAAAGCGCCATCCGGTGGAATGCCCTGGCGATGGTCCTGAAAGCCAACAAAACGACCAACGTCGGCGGGCATATCTCCACCTTCGCCAGTGCGGCCACACTTTACGAAGTGGGTTTCAACCACTTTTTCCGCGGCCGGACCAGTACCCACCCGGGCGATGTCATCTTCTTCCAAGGCCATGCCAGCCCCGGAATGTACGCCCGCGCCTTTTTGGAAGGCCGGCTCACCGAAACGCAACTGAAAAACTTCCGTCAGGAGTTACAACCCGGCGGTGGCGTGTCCAGCTATCCGCACCCGTGGCTGATGCCCACCTTCTGGCAGTATCCGACCGTCAGCATGGGCCTTGGCCCGATTATGTCGATTTACCACGCCCGCTTCAACCGTTATCTGCAAGACCGCGGCCTGGCCCGCACCGATGATGTCCGCGTGTGGGCTTTTCTGGGCGATGGCGAATGCGACGAACCCGAATCGCTGGGAGCCATCGGCCTGGCCGGCCGGGAAAAGCTCGACAATCTGACGTGGATCATCAACTGTAACCTGCAACGGCTCGATGGCCCGGTGCGTGGCAATGGCAAAATCATCCAGGAACTGGAAGGTATTTTCCGCGGGGCCGGTTGGAACGTCATCAAAGTCATCTGGGGCAGCGATTGGGACGAGCTTTTGAAAAATGACCACACCGGCGCTTTGGCCCGGCGCATGATGGAAGTGGTGGATGGCGAATACCAGGAATACGTCGGCCGCGACATGCGGACCAAGGAAGAAATCGCCAACAAGGTCATCATCAGCGAACAAGAAGAACTCGAGCGACGCGGGGCGTTCATCCGCGAGCATTTCTTCAACACCCCAGAACTCAAAGCCCTGGTCGAGCATTTGCCGAATGTCAAATTGGCCACACTCAAACGCGGCGGGCACGATCCGCTCAAAGTCTACGCCGCCTACAAAGCGGCCACCGAGCATAAGGGCCAACCGACGGTGATTCTGGTGAAAACGGTCAAAGGCTACGGTATCCCGGGGGCCGGCGGCGCCGGCAAAAACACCACCCACCAGTTGAAAAAACTCGCCGTTGAGATTGAACGTGAACCCGGCATGCCCCCGGAAGAACTCAGCAAACGGCAAATGCTCGCCGCCCTACGCCAGATTCGCGACCGCTTCGAACTGCCCATCTCCGATCAGCAACTGGCCGACGTGCCCTTCTACCGCCCCCCCGACGACAGCCCCGAGATGCGCTACTTCTTCGAGCGGCGCAAAGCCCTGGGCGGACCACAGCCGTTCCGCAACAACACCTTCACCCCCTGCACGCCGCCTGAACGCAAAAGCTTCGAAAAGCTCTACGAAGCCGCCGTCAAAGCCGAAGGGCAATCGACCACGCTCGCCTGGGTCAGCCTGATGACCCAACTGATGCGCGATCCTCACGTCGGCAAACTCATCGTGCCGATCGTTCCCGATGAGGGGCAAACCTTCGGCATGCCGCCGATGTACAAGGCCTTCGGTATTTATTCGTCGGTGGGGCAGTTGTATACCCCGGTCGATAAAGGGTCGTTGACAGAGTACAAGGAAAGTACCACCGGGCAGATTCTCCAAGAAGGCATCAATGAAGCCGGGGCCATGTCGAGCTGGATCGCCGCCGGTACCGCCTACAGCACCCACGGCGTCAATACGATTCCCTTTTACATCTATTATTCGATGTTCGGCTTCCAGCGCATCGGTGATCTGGCCTGGGCCGCCGCGGATGCCCGCTGCCGCGGCTTTCTCATGGGGGCCACTGCGGGCCGGACCACCCTCAACGGCGAAGGCCTGCAACACGAAGATGGCCACAGCCACTTGCTGGCCCTGACCATCCCCACCTGCCGCGCCTACGACCCCGCCTATGCCTACGAATTGGCCGTCATCATCGAAGAAGGCATCAACGCGATGTATGTGCGCGGCGAGGAGTGCTTCTACTACCTGACGGTTTATAACGAAAGCTACCCGATGCCGGCGATGCCAGGTGAAGAAGTCCGCGACGGGATCATTCGCGGGCTGTACCCGGTGAAATCGGTCCGACCCGAGAACGCCACCCGGGAAGTCCAATTGCTCGGCAGTGGCGTCATCCTCAACGAAGCCCTCCGGGCCCAACAGATTCTCGCCGAGAAATACGGCATCGCCAGCACCGTCTACAGCGCCACCAGCTACCAGATGCTCCGCAAAGACGCCCTCGAATGCGAACGCTACAACCGCCTCCACCCCGATGCCCCCCCGAAAGTCCCCTATGTGCAACAGGTTCTCGGTCCGACACGGGGGCCGATCATCGCCACCAGCGACTACCTCCGCGCCCTGCCCGAACAAGTTGCCCCGTACCTGCAAGGCCGTTTGCTGGCCCTGGGCACCGATGGGTTCGGCCGCAGCGAAACCCGCAAGACCCTGCGCCGCTTCTTCGAGGTCGACGCCGAACATGTGGTCGTTGCGGCCCTGTATGCTCTCTGCCAACAACAACAACTCGACGTCGGGACGGTGAAAAAGGCCATCGCGGAGCTGGGCATCAACCCCGATACCCCGCACCCCTGGACCGTCTGAAGCGCACACGACGCGACCAGCCAGCCCCTGCGGCCGAATCCCCGCGCAGGGCTTTCCGGTACTGCTCGGAGACATGAAGAATGGAGTTTCGGCTGCCAAATTTGGGTGAAGGCATCGACGGCGGGACCATCACCGCGGTGCTCGTCCGGCCCGGCGACATGGTGAAAGCCGGGCAGAACGTCGTCACGATCGAAACCGATAAAGCCGCCGTCGATGTGCCGATCGAAAGCGATGGCCTTGTCGAAGCCGTTCAGGTGAAATTGGGCGATAAAGTCGCCATCGGCACACCGCTATTGACCTTGAAAACCGGCAGCCCTGCACCCGCCGCCGCGGCCCCCCGCCCGGCTGCGGCGGCGGCCGCCCCGCCACCGCCGGTGGCCACCTCGGCCGCAGCGAACCGGGCTGCAACGGGAGATACGCCCTCGTTTCACCCAGGTCAATCCCCGGCCACTTCTTCGGCGTCGGCCGCGGGGGCGACCACGGCCTTCAACCTGCCGCATTTGGGCGAAGGCATCGACACCGGCACCATCACCGCGATTTTCGTCAAACCGGGCGATACCGTCAAAGCGGGGCAGAATGTCGTCGCGGTCGAAACCGACAAAGCCGCGGTTGATGTGCCGGTGGAAAGCGATGGGACTGTAGTCAGCGTCGATGTCCAACTCGGGGATAAAGTCGCCATCGGGGGCAAACTGCTGACCTTGAAGGCGCTAACGCCGACCACGGCACCGACGGCGGCGGTTGCTGCCGCTTCTGTTGCGGAGCGTGAATCGGCCGCTAGCCCGGCCCGTGTTGCTGCCACCACCAGCAATGGCCGCGTGGCCACTCTCCCGGCGGCCCCGGCGGCCCCGCCCGTCCCCGTGCCACGATTCGATATTCCCGCCAGTCCGGCCACGCGCAAACTGGCTCGCGAGTTGGGCGTTTCTCTCAGTGAAATCCGCGGCAGTGGCCGTGGTGGCCGTGTCACGTTGGAGGATGTCAAAGCCTTCGTCCGCAATGAACGGCAACGCCTTAAGGATAGCGGCAGCCTGGCCCCCGTGCCCGCCGCGGCGGCCAGCGGTAGCATCGTCAACGTTTTCACCCTTCCACCCCTCCCCGATTTCAGCAAATTCGGCCCGATCGAAGTCACCGAAATGCCGATCATCCGGCAAACGATCGCCAAAAACCTCACCATCGGCTGGCGCACCATGCCGATGGTGACTCAACACGAACTGGCCGATATCACCGAACTGGAAGCGGGACGCAAACGCATCGTCGAGGCCCTGCCCAAAGGCAGCCCCAAAATCACCATGACGGTGCTGGCCATCAAGGCGTGTGTGGCCGCGCTAAAGGAATTTCCCCGCTTCAACAGTAGCTACGACATGAACGCCGGCCAGTTGATTTTGAAAAAGTATTACCACATTGGCATTGCTGTTGATACCGAACGCGGCCTGGTCGTGCCGGTGATCCGCGACGCCGACAAAAAAAGCATTCGCGATCTGGCCTATGAAGTCGCGAGCCTGGCCAGCAAAGCCCGCGAGAACAAACTGACCATCGACGAGATGCGCGGCGGCACGTTCACCATCACCAACCTCGGCGGCATCGGCGGCACCGCCTTCACCCCGATCGTGAACTATCCGGAAGTGGCCATTTTGGGGCTGTCGAAATCGACCTTGCAGCCGGTGGTCAAAGATGGACAGATCGTCGCCCGCTTGATGATGCCCCTATCATTGACCTACGATCATCGCGTCATCGACGGGGCCGATGGTTGCCGCTTCACGGTCCGCTTAGCGCAACTTTTCAGCGATCCGTTGCGACTGTTGATGGAAACGTAATGGCTCGGTGGCGACCGCGGCAGTGGCCATGGGGCCGTGGCTGTGGTCGAACATCGCCTGGGAGCTGTGCCGATGAACGCGCTGCGTACCGTGGCGGCCCTGATCCTGACGGGCGTGGTGTTGGCCCTAGCCGTAGCCTTCCAGCAGCCGCGGAGCCCCGAACCGGCCCCGCCGCATCATCCCGCACCCGCGCCCCTGACCACCGCGCCGCCCCGCTATTGGAAGGGCAATCTGCACACCCACACCCTCTGGAGCGACGGCGACGACTTCCCCGAAATGGTCGTCGAGTGGTACAAACAACACGGCTACAACTTTCTGTCGCTCACCGAGCATAATGTGCTGGCGGAAGGCTCGCGATGGGTGGCCGCCGACAGCAGCCCCACGCGGCAACTGGCCGTGCGCAAATACTTGCGCCGCTTCGGCGAACGCTGGGTGGAATTCCGCCAGCAGAACGGCCAGTCGCAAGTGCGGCTCAAACCGCTGGCCGAGTTCCGCCCCCTAGTCGACGAACCGGGTCGGTTCTTGCTCATTCCGGGCGAGGAAATCACCCACAGCTTCGCAAAACGGCCCATTCACATCAACGCTATCAACCTCCGCGATCCTATCCAACCCATCGATGGTCAAGATGCCATCGAAACCATTCGCGTCAACCTCCGGCAAGTCGCTCAACAGCGCGCGAAAACCCATCAGGTGATGATCGCGTTTCTCAATCACCCGAATTTCGGTTGGGGTGTGCGGGCGGAAGAAATGCTCAAGGCCGAAGAACTGCGCTTCTTCGAGGTCTACAACGGCCACCCGGCCGTGCGCAACTATGGCGACGCACACCACGCCTCCACCGAACGGGTCTGGGACATCACACTGGCCCGGCGACTGGGCCAGTACAAGCTGTCGATCGTCTACGGCCTGGCTACCGACGATTCCCACGGTTACCACCAATTCGGAATAGGCCAGGTGAACCCCGGCCGCGGCTGGGTGATGGTGAAAGCCCCCGTCCTAACGCCCGAAAACATCGTGAAGGCATTAGAAGCTGGCGACTTCTACGCCACCACCGGCGTGCTCCTCGACACCATCGACCGCGACGAGAAACAACTGCATCTGACCATTCGCACCGAACCGGGGGTTCGCTACACCACCCAATTCATCGCCACGATGAAAGATGCCGACCTGACCGCTACACCCAAAACCTTCAAAGACAAAAGTGGGGCTGAAGTCCCGGTCACCAGCGATTACTCACCGGCCATCGGTCAGGTGGTTGCCACCTCCACCGCAGCCAACCCCCGCTATACCTTCACCGGCAAAGAATTGTACGTGCGGGCCAAAATCATCAGCACCAAACCCCATCCCAACCCCTACGCGGATGGCGATGTGGAAGTGGCTTGGACACAACCCGTGGTCCCCTAACGCCACCCGCCACGCGCGGACGCCGGCGCTGGCGCTGCGACCGTGTGGACGTGGCCGGGACTTGGCCAGCGTCCGCATCCCCAACGGCGCGTCAACGGCTCACGGCGCGTCAACGGCTCATCGCCGCAGAGAGTAAGCTGCAGAGAGGGAAGACAACGGACGCTCCAACCCGTATCTCAGGATGCTGTCGCCGTCCACAACGGCTCGTCAACGGTTCGTCGCCGCAGGTCAACGGTTCGTCGCCGTAGAGAGTGAACTCCCGGCCCCGACATAAGGGGAGTAGGTCCCCGCGCACTTTCGGCGCACTTGATCCTGGGGCTGTCACGCTCTCTGCAGTCCCGGTGATGGTTCGCTTCCTCTCTGCAGTCCCGGTGACGGTTCGCTTCCCGCGCCTTGGGCGGTTCTGGCGGTGTTGCGGGTGGAACCGTCACGGGTTGGGCGGGGTGGTGGGCCGTTGGTCAGGCGATGCCGTCGGCGAAGCCATCGGTTTTGGTCATTTTCGCCGCGGGGGCGTCGCTGGTGTGGAAGTGCGTTCCCTTGGGTGTCGTGTGCCCGCTGTGGGTTTTGACGGTCTTGCCCATTTCACTGACGACCGAGCCATAGCTGATGGGCAGATCGTCATCGTAATCGAATTCGTCGTAGGTGCAGACATAGCCGGGCAGTTTGGCCTTTTCTTTTTCTTCTTCGTAGGCCTTGATGACGGCATTTTGGATCAGTTCGCGGGCGGCACTGTGGATGGGGTGGGCGATATCGGCATGCAACTTGGCCCGGCCATCACCGACGCGCAGGGCGCGTTGTTCATCTTGGCGGGCACCGCATTGGTTGCAGAAGCGGGCGCGGAGATGGTTTTTGCCGCCGCACCGGGGGCACCGGTCGGTCAGCTTGCGGCTGGGCATAGCCACGAACATTCCTTTTGTGCCTTCGATGATCTTCAGGTCCCGGACCACGAAGGCGTTGTCGAAGGTGACCGAGCAGAACGCGAGCAAGCGCTCATTGTTCTCCTCACACAGCTTGATGCGAACTTCCGTGATGACCACCGCACGTCTCCTTCAGCGGGATCAAGGGGTAAGAGAACGAACCACAAGGACCCGAGATGGCGGTTCATCGGCAGGACAGGTGGCGCGAAAGCGGGCCGCAACTTGGGCGGCGTGGGTCGCGTCGCGGCAGAGCGCAAACACTGCCGAACCGCTTCCGGACATCTGGACTCCCAACGAACCGAGGCGATCCAACCGTCGGCGGATACGTTCCACCAGTGGTTGGAGGGCGAAGGCCGGCTCTTCCAATCGGTTGAAGATCACCCGGCCTAAACTCTCACTATCGCCCGCGCGGAACGCGGCACGTACCGCGGCCCCGGAGATCGGTTCCGCTGGCACCACCAGCCGCTGATACACTTCGGCGGTCCCCAAACCCACAGGTGGGCACACCAGCACGAAGTGGAACTGGCCAGTGGATGCTTCCTCCGTCACCACCTCGCCGCGACCGGTGCACCACGCCGCCGGCAGGGTCAGGAAGAAGGCCACGTCCGACCCGATAGACGCCGCCATAGCGAGAAGTTCGCGTCGTGTCAGCCCCAATTTCCACAGGGCGTTCAAGCCGACCAATGTCGTGGCCGCATCGCTGGAACCACCGCCCAAACCGGCTTGCATCGGGATGCGTTTACTCAAGCGGATCGAAGCCCCCAAATCGGGCCGATTCACCCCTTGCCGCAAGGCGTGGGCGGCACGCCACACCAGATTCTCCACCCCGACCGACAGGGCCGGACAATCGCACTGCACGGTCAGCTCAGCGGTGGTCGTAGCGTGAAATTCCAGGGTGTCGAAGAGATCGATGGCCACCATGAGCGATTCGAGGTCGTGATAGCCATCGGGACGTCGGCGGCGGATTTCCAGAAACAGATTGAGTTTGGCCGGGGCTGCCAGAACCAACCCGGAGGGGCCGGCAGGAAAGGCCAGAGGGGCAGGGAACAGCTCCGCGAAGCGGCTGATCGTGCGGCTGAGCGTCATGGGTATGGGGGGCAGCTCACCGGCAAGGAGAGTGCCCGTCCGTGGGTGCTGATCGAGTCCGTACAGCCGGGAGAGAGTTCGCGAGTCGCCGGCACATCGGGTGTACTGAGGCTTCTCGTGGACCGGATGAACTGCCTGCGAAAGTTAAACGAAGATTGGATGTGCGTCAAGAGGGACCCGCCGACAAAATACCCAACTCTCCCGTTTTCTCCTCTCCCGTTTTCTCCTCCACCGTCTGTTGTCGTCGTACCGTGCGAGGGCGGATGCGGGAATTTTGGGTGGGCGGGAAGCTTTTTCGCGTCGTGCGTTATTGGCCCTTGCCGCAAAAGTGTTCTAGGTTTTTCCGCCAGATAGTCGCGCTTGTCGTCGAAAGCTACAGTTATGGTGCCGTCACGACCGCAGGGTCCGTTCGCGTCGGTGGGGACGCCGCGCGGGGGTATGGCGTCGACCGCGTCTTATGAGATGGCCAAAAAACGTGTGCTGGCCAAACTGGAAGACCGGCTCGACATGGGTTCCTCGAAGCGGATGCCCACGTCGCTTTTGCGACAAAGCCTGCGGCAGCACGCCGAAGCCCTTGTCGAACACGAATTCGCCGCGCTGACGAAAGCGGATCGTGACCGACTCATCGACGAAGTTCTGCGCGAGTTGCTCGGCTACGGCCCGTTGGAAGAGCTGTGCGCTGATCCGCAGGTGCGCGAAATCCTGGTGACTGGTCCGGGGACGGTGATTGCCCGTCGCGATCAGGGCCACTGGCTGCCGACCAGCGTGAAATTCCGCGACGACAAGCACTTGCGAAGCGTTCTCGACCGCATGGCCAGCCATGCCGAGGCGGTCGGCCCGGTCATGGCCAGTGTGGCGACCTTCGACCTGCGCCTTCCCAATGGCTTCCGGGCTTTGGCGGTCATTCCCCCTGAGGCTCTCGAGCAAGCGCCTATGCTGTCGCTGATTCGCGAAAACCCGCCGCCCACCGCCGCGGCCGGCCGCGGCGCCACGACGGCGGCCCCGGGGGCTAGCGCCACAGCGTCCACGTCAGCGGCAAGCGCGAAGGCGGTCTCTGCTTCGCCCCTCGCCCCAGGGCGGCCGCCCAGCGGCGACCTGGTCACCACACCCGCCCCCCCAACCAAAGCCAGCGATCAACCCCCCTCCGGCATTCACGATCCACTCTTGCGCCACCGCAACCGTATCCTCGAACGGCTGCTCCACAAATTCGCCAGCTTGGGCCTCTACGACATCCAGAAATTGGACGTCAGCGAATTGCAGAAGATCATCACCGCTTACGTTTCGGAGTATACAGTCGTCGAAAAAATTTACTTGAGCGATACTGACCAGGGCCGGTTGATCCTGGAAATTCTCACCTCGCTGTGCCGCTGACGGCATTCTCAGCTCGCCGTGCCGCTGACGGGGCGCTGGAAAGCGCCGCGGCGGGTCCGAGCCTCCGGGAGGCGATCGCCGCGCCCAGGCATTGACAGCAGCTAACAACATCGACAGCAGCCAACGGGTGTGTGGGCTGGGGAGCAGTTACAGTTTCCGCCGCCGGGGGCGATTGCGTTTTTTGCGGCTGGCCGGCTGTTTGCGGACCCAGCGGAGAAAGGGGGCTAGCTCTGGCGCTGCGCGCAGTTGGGCGAGGGTCGGATACTGACGGGCCAGGGTGCTATTGGTATAGGTGGCGTGGATCATGCCGTGGCATTGCGAGCAGATGAGGGCCACATCGGCAGAAGTTCCGCCTTTAGACTTGGGCAGACAGTGGTGTTGGGTCAATCGGCCCGGCTCGAAGAGGCGATCACATAAGCCGCAGGGTGTGGGTTCCGATCGTTTCATGAGGTTGGCTCGCGTGGGCGATCCGTTCGCGTACAATACAACCGTGGGTGAAGGTTTGTGGCTAACCACCGATGCCGGGGCCGTGGCCCCCGGATACTCGCATGGCCTTGAAAGGATGCTCCCCGATGAATGCACTGCTTGTGACGCTAGCCTTAACTGCGGCGGCCGAACCCGACGATTGGGCCAAAGCCGAATCCGCGTATCTGACGAACATCCAGCAAGTCACCTTCGACTTTGTTCGGGCCGGAGAAGGTTACTTCTCGCCCGATGGTACGAAGATTATCTTCCAAGCGGAAGAGAAGAATACGGGGAATCCCTTTTATCAGATCTTTGTGATGGACCTCAAAACAGGCAAAACGGTTCGCGTCAGCCCGGGCGTGGGCCGAACAACCTGTGGTTATTTCCACCCCAATGGTCAGAAGGTGATTTTTGCCAGCAGTCATGAGGACCCAGACGCCAAAAAGCACCAAGAGGCCGAAATCCGCCAACGCGACGAGGACCGCAAGAAAGGTATTCGCCGCCGCTACTCGTGGGACTTCGACCCGCACATGAAAATTTACGAGGCCAATCTCGACGGCAGCGAGTTGAAGTGCCTAACGCCACAAGCGAAAGTCTACACCGCGGAAGGCAGCTATTCGCCCGATGGCCGCTGGATCGTCTACAGTGCCGGGACGGCCGGCAACGTTCAATTGTACATTATGAATGCGGATGGCAGCCATCCCCGCCGCCTCACGAATGCCCCCCATTGCTACAACGGCGGCCCGTTTTTCAGCCCCGATGGCCAGAAAGTGATCTTCCGCGCCGATCGTAAAGAGAAAGACCGCTTGCAACTGTATGTTATCAATAGCGATGGTACTGGCGAAAAAGCTCTCACCAAGGACGACAACTGGGTATATTGGGCTCCGTATTGGTACAAAGATGGCAAGCACATCATCTTCACGGCGGCCGACCACTCCAATGAACTTGTGCGCCCCAACTACGATCTTTATTGGATGAACATCGAAACGGGAAAAAAGACACGCCTGACCTTCGCCCCGGGGCAAGATGTCCTGCCCGTGTTCAGCCCGCAGTACGACAAAATCCTCTGGACCAGCAGCCGCGACGGCCGCAGCCCCACCCAACTGTACATCGCGGATTTCAAACCGCCCCCCGAATGACCACGTGGGCATTGGCCGATGGCACCTCCAGCAAACGGGCCGTGCCCCGGCGGCCCTGAAACGCCCGGGTTGGCCCAGCCCACGCCACTCATCGTCGGCCTGAAATATGTACTACGCTTCTCCTGACGACCCAGGGGAAGCGTGGTATGAAGCGGTTATTCGGGGCCGAGACGCTCTTTTTTCTCGTCACCTGGCTGGCTCTGCTCATCGCCTTCCGCGAACGGGGATTTTACGACCCTGGCTCATTGTGGCATATCAAAGTGGGCGAAATCATCCTCGAGCGTGGCATGCCGCAGACCGATCCGTTCAGCTACACGCTCGCAGATCATCCGTGGGTGCCGCAACAATGGGGCGCGGAGGTGCTGATGGCCTGGGCGCACCGGGCCGGGGGGTTGGATGCGCTATTGCTGAGCTTCGCGACCGCCGTGGCGTTTCTGTACACCCTCATTTTCCGCCGCTGTGTGCAGAACGGAATGGGGCCACTGTTGGCGGGCCTGATCGTGGGGGGGGGCTTGTGTGTCGGGGCGTTCCATTACTTTATCCGCCCCCATATGTTCACCATCGCCTTTCTCGCGTGGACGATGATGAGCCTCATCGACTACGAACGCGGCCGCGCTACCCTGTGGCGGCTGGTGGGGTTGATCCCTCTCTATGTAGTGTGGGTGAATCTGCACGGCGGTGTTCTGGGCGGCACGCTCACGCTTGGCCTGGCCGTAGCTGGCTGGATTTTTCTCTTTGCGCTGCGTGGGCTATCGACTGCAACCACGTCGTCCGGTTTCCTCCGGCGTTGCCTTGACACGCCCGTGGATTCGTGGCGTACCGCTCTGATACTGGTGGCGATTGTGGCGGCCTGCGGGCTGACGCCATTTGTCAATCCCCACGGCCTAGCGATGATTCAGACCTGGCAGCGGATCGTGGGGTCGAAGGTACTGCCACAGGTGGTCCACGAACACATGCCGCTGGACCCCGAGTCGCCGTTGGGGCTGATGGTGCTGGCCTGGGGCGGGTTCTATCTGCTGTTGCTCGCCGGAACCCTGCCGCAGTGGCCGCGGATATCGTGGTTGCTGCCATTGGTGTGGTTGGCGTTCAGTTTCCAGGGCATTCGGCAAGCGCCGCTGTTTGCGATCTGTGCCGCGGTGGCGAGCGCCGACCTCTGGCCCCACACACGGTGGCATCGACTTCTGCTTCACTATGGCGACGGTTCCACGGCGTGGGACACCAGTAACGCGGCGGAAGCGCCACGACACATCCGCCCGTTGGGGCCGGCGCTACTGGTTCCAGCGCTGGTGGTGGCGTTGGCGGGGCAGTTGAATGCCCACCGGGTGGACGTCCCGGTGATCGGCTGTGGTTGGGCGCGGCTCGACCCCGCGTTCATCCCCTCCGACCTCACCCCGGAAGTCGTCGCCTATGCCCAGCGGGTGCCGCCAGGCACGCCCATCTTCAACGACGCTAACCTCGGCGGCTATCTCATCTATCACGCCCCGAATTTGAAAATCTTCATGGACGACCGCTGCGAACTTTACGGCGACGAAAACATTCGTTTCTATGCCGAAACGATGGGCCGCACCCCTGAGGAACTCGGACGGGTATTGGAACAATGGGCCGCGCGGTATGGTTTCGAGCGTGCCCTCATCCTGACCAATCCCCCCGGTCGCGATCCGCCGCCGATCGAGCGCTATCTCTCCACGTCGCCGCGGTGGGTGGAAGTTGCGCGCGGCCAGCGGGCGGCCCTGTACGAACGGGTGCGGTAATCCACGCGGAAAGTGTCGTCGGTCTTTCCGCCAAATATACCGGCCCTTGGACTGTACGAACGGCTACGGTAATCCACGCGGAGAGTGGGCGTCATCCGACGAGGGTGGCTGAGGGTGGCGCTGCCGGCAGCCCACGACGACGGCCCACCGTCCGAAGGCCGTGACTTCGCCCGGGACAAGGCCGGTTTCTCGCTTTGGGACAGCACCGCGTGCTGTGCGTTGGGAGAGAATGCGTTCGGAGAGAATGGCGCGGGGTTTCAGCTGTCGTTGGTCGCCAGGGGTTCGGCGAGGTGGGTCGGCGGGGGTGTGGTCAGCGGGGCACCGGCGAGGATGGTGTGTCGGTCGAGGCCTTGTTCTTCCAGCCGTTTGAGTTTGTTGTGCAGGGTATCGCGGCTGATGTTGAGGAGTTTGGCCGCGTGGCTGATGTTGCCGTGGGTTTGCCGCAGGGCGCGGCAGATGGCCCACTTTTCGATTTCGGCCATGTCCAAGCTGGGGGGGGCGTCGCCCCCCAGCGTGGCGGAGCTGGAGGGTGCGGCCGTCAGTTCGGTGAGGCTGGCCAGTGGGAAGGCGTCGGCATCGATGAGGTCGCTTTCACTCATGACTGCCGCGCTTTCGATGGCGGCGCGGAGTTGCCGGACATTGCCAGGCCAGGAGTAGGCCTGCAATTTCCGCATCGCCGCGGGTGTCAGTTTGAAGTTCCGCCGGCATTCGTTGGAAATTTTCGCCAAAAAATACGCCGCCAGCTCGGGAATGTCTTCGGGGTGTTCGCGTAACGGTGGTACGCGGATTTGAATGACTTTGAGGCGGTAGAGCAAATCTTGGCGGAAGCGGCCCGCTTTGACATCTTTTTCGAGATCGCGATTGGTGGCGGCGATGATGCGGGCATCGGCTTTCATGTCGCTGGTGGCGCCGACGGGGCGGAAGGCCTTGCCTTCGATCACCCGCAGGAGCTTGGCTTGGCATTCGAGCGACAGTTCGCCGACTTCATCGAGAAAGAGTGTGCCTTCATCGGCTTGTTGGAATAGGCCGGGGTAGTCGCGGTCGGCGCCGCTGAAGGCCCCTTTTTTGTAACCGAACAGTTCGGCTTCGAGCAAGGTGGGGGAGATAGCCGCGCAGTTGACGACCACCAAGGGGGCATCGGCGCGGCGACTGTTGCGATGCAACCCGAGAGCGACCAGCTCTTTGCCCGAACCGCTTTCGCCCTGAACGAGGACTGTTTGCGGCTGGGGCGCGGCGCGGAGAATCTGCTGCCGCAAGTGCATGATGGCGTTGCTGCTGCCGATGATGTCGTCGGCGGCGGCGGCATGAATGCGCAAGCGGGAGTTTTCTGCTTCGAGTGTGCGCCGGGTGCGGAGAATCTCCAGCCCGTGCGCTAGAAAACCGGCCAGGGCTTCGATGAAGCGCACATCACGTTCCGCGAAGGCTCGGCCGGTGCGGTACACATGCAACGTCGCAAACGGTTCACCCGAGGCTTTGAGGGGAATGCAAATGGCATCAGCAAAGGCGGACAACGAATCGGTGGGTGGGTGGGCAGCGCTCAAATCGGGGAATAGCCAGATCGTTTTCCCTTGCGATTGGGCTTGTGTGGTGAGGCGGCGCGACAGGGGCACGTCGATGGCGGCCGATTCGGGCATGACGATTTTCGGACCGGGGTCTTCCGGGTCGAGGCTCAAATAGCCAGCCAGCTTGGCCGCCGTTTGGTGGAGAATCGAGCGGAGGGCGAAGGTGATCAGGTCATGCGGTGTTTTGTGTTCAACCGCACCACTCATGAACTTGCACAGCGCCGTCAGTTCATCGACGCGCAGTTGCTTGGCGGCTTGTTCAGAAGTGCCCCAATCCGTCAGGCGTTCGCCGGGGATTTCATGGATTTTCGTCGCGCTATGCGGGTTTTCCGTGACCAGAGGCCGGTTGGGCATGGTCGGCGGGGCTTCGGGCATAGGCCGTGGTGCGGCTTTCGGCTCGACAACAAAGCGTAGGATGACTTCGCCAATTTTGATCCGCTGCCCATCGCTCAGTTCACACGACCCATTGACACGCACACCATCCACCCGCGTGCCATTGAGGCCGAAGTCGCGAATGTGCCAGCGCTGATCTTCAAAGTAGACTTTGGCATGCAAGCGGCTGGCCAATTCATCGCGCAGAACCAGGGTGTTGTCGCGACTGCGGCCCAAGGTGACCGGTGGTCCGGTGGGCGACAACTCCATCGACGGCGGGAGGCATTCGCCGGCTTCGAGTATTAAGCGTGCGCGCATCGGCGAATTGATCTCCAACACAGTTCACACGGCCCACCAGGACAACCGGGCACTCTCTCCAACTTTAGCATGCATTTTTCCGAACGGAAACTCCGTGGCCCGAAGTGCCATCCGGATACCGCCAACCCAGAGGCGGACGAACTTATGGCGGCCACACCGCGGCAGGGTTGTACACCCCGTTACAAACCCCGATTCCCGGCGATGGGGTTTTCAGCCGGCCTGCGGGCCACTAATGTGACGGCGAAGGCGCCATAGCCGCGGCACGATCCACCCACGAGGAGAAACCGGTATGCAAACACGCATCGAAGGGCTGGCGTACGTTCTGGGCGATAATATTGACACCGACCAAATCATCCCGGCCCAATACCTCACCTTCAATCCGGCGATTCCGGCTGAATACAAAATGTTTGGCAAATACGCGCTGGCCGGCGTGCCCGACGACGCCGCGGGCCTGCCCAAAGGCCACATCCCCTTCCACCCTCCAAGTGGCGACGAATTTCGCTCCCCGTATTCGATTATCGTGGCCGGCAAGAACTTCGGCTGCGGATCGAGCCGCGAACACGCTCCCATCGCCTTGGCCGCGGCCGGCGTCGTGGCTGTGGTGGCCGAATTTTACGCCCGCATTTTCTACCGCAATAGCGTCAACGGCGGTTATCTCATCCCCCTCGAATGCCACGAACGCCTCATCGACCGCGTTTGCACCGGCGATCGACTGATCATCGACATCCCCACGTCCACCCTCACCAATACCACCAGCGGCGAGACCTTTGCGCTACAACCCTTGGGTGAAGTGGCCCCGATCCTCGAAGCCGGCGGCCTGTTCCCCTACGCCAAGAAAGTGGGCATGATCCCCAGTAACCCGTAAGATGGTGGACTTTATCACCCGGCGGGGGCACACACCGCTTGGCCCTTCCAGCGCCCGTCGGCGGCATGGACCACCCTCAGCCCTCACATGGCCGACGGTGTTGACCCAGAGTGCCTCACAAATCCTGGAAAAACCGCCTGCTTGTCGTGTGGGCGGCATCGTGGCGCAGGTGCCCACCCTGAGAGCTGCCGATGATCCTGGCCACGCTCAACGCAGTGGGGCCTGATATTGGGCCAGGTTGATGGGTGTGGCATTGGGAATATTCGGACGGGTGAAATACCGCCGCGCCTCCTCGTCACTGAACGGCTTATTGATCTTGGCCGACCCTAAGGCCAGATCCATCTCGAACTTCTGCTCGTCCCAGCGTAAAACCACGCGTGTGGGATACTGTATGGCCAGCGGTAAGCCCGTGCGCGGATCGGTTTGCGGCAACTGCACCGTCCGCGCCTGTTTGATTTCGGCCCAGCATAGCACTTTATTTTTCGCATCCAGAATCTGATGTTTTTTGATCTGGGATTTTGTCCCGGTGGCCGGGTCGCCGTCAAAAATGATCTCTTTGACCACGGCATTTCCGTTGGGCAGCGTTGCGGGCCAACTGAGGGTGTAGGTGCGGCTCTTCTGGTCGACCCGGGCGGTGTAGCGGTTGTTGGGCGGCAGGGGGAGCATCCCCAAGGCCTGGAGAACCCAATCCGGTTCAAACGGAATGCCCCCGGGGAGTTTGGCGTTTCCCGCGGCGAAATCCGCGTGGGACGCATACACATAGGTGGGTTCTTCCCGAGGGACACTCACATACACCCAAAATTGCTCAGCGTTGGAACCCAGAATCACTTTCCCAGCCACCGTGCCTTCCGCAACCAGGTTGAAATTGCGTGGTTGCCCGGCGACAAGCCAGCCCCGCAGCGTCGGTGACAGCAGCAGATGGGGGGCACTGATCGTCATGTTGATTGGTTCATATTCGATGGATTGCAAGCGTTCGGCGCGCTCATTGATATAGGCCAGCAGTTGATCGGGCTGAACGGGCGGCAACGGCTTGGTGCTTTTGAGGTCCCGGTCGCGGTGCATCCATTCTTTGATCGACTCACAACCGCACAGCGTAGTGAGGATCAGAGCGATGCCAACAAGACGCATTCGGTTCATGGTCAGGCCCACGGGTTTCCTGCAGAAGTTCGCCACCGCCGCCCCTTACTCCCAGCCCAAAACACGGAAAACGTCCGCTTGCACGGCAGCCAGCTGCTCGTCGTCGACGTGGGGATCAACGATCGTATGGACCGCCCCACTGCGGACATCCCGCACGATCAGCACATCGCGGCCCTGGTCATCCCGTCCGGCATCCTCGAACTTGAACCGTTTCCGCCGCATCAACAACAAGGCCACGACATAGCGGAAATTCTGCCCTTCCGGCTCGGTACGGTCCTTCAAGCGTTCCAAGCAATCCACGAGCAACTCCTCGTTGATGACAGGGTTGCGGGGTTTCTGACCCGCCACCGGCACCTTGCCGCGCCAATAGGCGATCGCCCCAGGGGGGGGACCGGACCACGCCTCCGCGGCAAAATCCCTCCGCACCAGCTTGCCCGACTGTTCCGTCAGAACCGCCCAATAGCTTTCACCGGGCTTCAATTCCCGTTGGGTCGCAGCACAGACCCGCGACGGAGCCTGAATCTCATAATCGATCATCTGTGGCGACCTCCTTGGCCCAAGCGGCCCCACCAGGCGCAACCGCATCCGCTCTCCCATCGTATCCGGCCCGCGGCCTGGCCATCCATCAAGGAGGGGGCAGCGGAGCCGTTGCGGGGGGTACGGTTGTGCGGGTTGTACCGGTTGCCGATGGGGGAGAAGTTGGAGGAAGTAGGCGTTCTAACTGCTCGCGGAGAGAATAACCGGTCTCAGCGCCCACACCGCAGAAGGTCCATTTCACCCGACCCTGGGAGTCGATGAGCATAAACCGAGGCACCGATTCCACCCCCAAGGTGGCCTCCGCTTGCGTGCCATCGAAAATCGGCACGCGGAGCTGGCGGCGGTCGCGATCCTTCTCGGCATCGGCAACTGTTCCCCAAATGGCCAGCGCGACAACCGCTGCCGCCCGGCCATACTGCGACTGTAACGCATCGGCAATGGCCAAGGCGAGGTCCGTGGTTTCACGGCCGGGCTGAAAAAACACGATCACCACCGGCTGGCCGCGATGCTCCACAAGCCGGAAGGGGCCGGCGGTGAAATCGGGGGCCAATTGCCCCACCTCCGGCCATTGGGACTGTTTCCGCCCCGCCGATGCTGCGGGTGCCAGCAGCGTCGATCCGGCCACCGGGGCGATACTTTCGCCCTTGGCGGCGGCTTCCAGTTGGCGGCGGATGGCGTGCACGGCCTCGCGGTAAGGACTGGTGACGTCGACTTCGTTCAAATAAGCATCAATCTTTTCGAGCCGCGTTTGGAAAAGACGAGGGCCATGTTTGCGCGCTGCGGGGAAAAACGGTGCCATTTCGGCGGCAGTGCCGACCGCGATGTCGATATCGCGTCGGTAGATGTCGAAATCACGGCCGATGACCCGGGTGCGGGCGGTCAGTTCGTACTTCACTTCGACCCATGCGGCCAGTTCGGGGGCGTGTCCATCGCGATGGCGAATGACGCGATGGACTTTCCGCGTGGTTCCGTCGCGGGTGGAAACCCACACGGCGTCCGCCCGGTGCCAGGCCGATTTGCCGCCGACCGGTTGCGTCCAGTTGGCGTGCTGCTGGTTCATCACCAGAACCAGGCAACGTTCACCCTGGAGCGAATCGGTTTTTTGCACCTGCCAGGTTTCCGCGGGCCGCTGGGGATCGACCGAGGCGATGGTCCAGGGCTGATCGGCGGCGGTGCGTGGTGGCCGCGGTGGGAAGATACCGAACTCGAAGGGGGCGAAGGAATCGAGCGGCAGGGGCGGCAGGGCGCGTGCGGGTGTGCGCGCGTCCAAAACGAGCGGCGGTGGGCCTTCGGGAACAAGATGGTGGGCCGAACCATCGGCATGAACGCGGACCAGGTCCAGCCGGGTGGCCGGCGGTGTGGTAGCTTCTGGCAGCGTGCCGGTGATGGTGCCGACCGCGCCGGCCACGGGGTCGTCGTGGCGGCGCAAACGTGTCAACACCGCAACATCCATCCACGTTTCCCGGCTCTGCAGAACGAACAGGCGCACTTCGAGTTTCTGCAAGCGCCGGAAGCGCATGCCTGGCCGCTCGACGGCTTCTTCGACGGTTCCGGTGTAGGTCAATTCGTCGCCTTTGTGCAACCCCGCCACTTCCGGCGCGGCCCCACAACCCAGCAACGCCACGGCCAGCCAACCGCTGCTCACAGGCACCTCGTCGGTACGCGCATACGAAACCTTCTGCGAAACCTTGGTGGCTGCGGACTATAGCGATAACTCCGGCTGATGCAACGCCAACCCCTTGCCCCCCGCATCCTTCGCAGATACCGTGTTCGTCGTCGGTGTGAGTTGGTACAGCGATTCGCCTCCGGGCGAGCCGGTCGAAGCGGCACACACCGCTGCGCTGGCGAAGCGACCCCATTTCCTTCGGTCGATTGAGGCTCTGATGCTACTGTTGGTCTTTGTGATGGTCCTGTTGGGGCTGTTCGCGATCTTCCTGGGCGGTGGCTGGGTGGCGCAGGGCTATTTTTACCAAGCGCCGGCGGATCGCTTCGTGCTGCGTTCGTTGCTGGCGGCAGTGTTGGTCGCCACGTTCATCACGTTGTGGGTGGCCATCGATCGCCGCGCGCCGGGGCGCTACGATACCTTCTTCAACTTCACACCCTACACCACAATGGAGGTTCACGACTTCGAAGCGATCCGCTGGGTGGCGGTGCGTGGCGAACTGAAGCTCGATAGTGCTGGCAACCCCATGGAAACTACGGTCCGCTTCCAACGCAGTCTGGGTGGAAAAGGTTCTCAATTCCTCGAAGAAGGGACTGGCAATCCCTTCACCCTCCAGGGCGCGACCAGTAGTGGCACCCAATACCTCACCGCGGCGTTACGCATCCGAGGACCCCACGACCCCGAACCGGTTCGCTACAACGCTCGCTTCAAAGACGGCACACCCAAAACGCGACCCGAATACGCGCCCGAACGCCGGTTTGTGGAAGAAAAAGGCAGCCGCTACGTGGAGATGCACAAGCTCGATACGGTCTTTGTCCCCAGTCGCGCAGCGGTGGCGCTAGCGCTACTGATCAACTTCGCTTTTGTCATGGTGTGGTTGGTGGCCTTTTGGCCGATTCTGCGTTTTTCCCTGGCCCATGCCCTGATTTTCACCGGTTCCTGTGCGGTTGTTGCGATGTTGACTCTCATGCCGGTGCTGTTCAAGCACATGCGCCCCGAGAACGAAACCCCGGCCGTGACCGCGTGTGTACCTGCGGCTTTCGGCCCGCCGCTACCCGGAGTGGGGTGATGGGTGGACTTGGCCCTTGTTCCGCCTCGCGTCCTGATAGGTCCGGAGTTCACTCGGATTGGCTTTTTCCCGTCACAGCCGTCATAATCCAGCGGTTGGCATCGCGGAGCATGTCGGGATGGAGGCGATGCGACGTCGGATAGCGTTGGAAATGGACGTCGGCGCCCGCGGCGGCCAATCGCCGGGCGCTGCGGCGGGCTTCTATCAGCGGCCAGCGCATGTTGGTTGCTCCATGGGCGATCAACACACGCAGACGCGCAATGGGGCCGCGGACCATCGGCAGTTGGCTGTTGAGAGCGGCCACCCCGGCGACCAGGTCCGGATACGCCCGAGCAAAACGATAGGCGGCGGTACCACCTTCACCCACTCCTAGTAAGTAGACGCCGTCGGACCGGACATGGTAGTGGGCCGCCACATACCGCACGGCGGCCGCCGTCAGGGCATCGGCCCGACGGCCCCAGCCAAAGACTGGGCAGCCATCGCCACGCACGCCCCCGAGGACCGGACCGCGGATACACACCGCCAAGTAATTCCGCCGGCTCAGCCGTGGCACCCACCGCATCGCCTCTTCTTCCCGCGAACCATCGGCATGCCACAGAACGACCACCGGATAGGCATACTTCGGCTGGTAATCGGTGGGCAAGTACAGATGTATGGGCCGATGCGGCGCCGACGGCAGCACCAGCGTGCGAAAGCCTTCGATCGGGTGTTCCGCGGTGGCAGAAAGTTTGGAAGCCGGCATGGTCAATCCAAGAATCCGGTGGGTACGACAGCCAACGGCCTTGTCGCGGACAACCTCCAGGCGCAACAACGCCGCCGCCGATTCATTCGCGACAACTCTACGTTGACTCCGAAAGACATTCAAGAACGCCCTTGAGCCGAGTTGCGCGAAAAGCACCGGTTTTTTCGTGTTCTCGTCGGGATACTCCGACTAGGGCGTATGCAGTGGAATAGTAAAAATAGAGAAAGTCAACAGAGTGTAGCGGCGAAGAAAGCGATTCTTCGGAGGCGGCGGCCGCGCTCTTCCCTGCATTCGTGCCAGCCGCCAGTTCCCGCACAACCCGGCGCTTTGTTACAACCGGATAGCCCGGCCGCATCCCAGCTCCGTCGGTGCGCTGCGGCCCCACCGGCCGGGTTGATCGGGGCGCTGCAACGCCGGTGAGCGAAACGCGCCGACACCACCGGCGTGGGGTTGACGGGGCTATCGCTGCGCGGGCCGGTCGCACGGTCGGTCCGCCCTCTCGCAGCACGGTCTCGAAGCACGGTTGACCGCGGGTGTTAGCCCAACAATTTCCGCTCCTCCAAATATTTCAGTATCCGCTCAACCCCTTCTGCGGTTGTGTGTTGGGAAGCATCGAAGGTGATTTCGGGGTGGAGCGGCGGTTCGTAGGGATCGTCGACCCCCGTGAAGCCCATCCCTTGGCCCGCGGCCAAGGCGGCCCGGGCTTGCTTGTAAAGCCCTTTGGGGTCGCGTTGCTCACACACTTCAAGCGGCGTATTCACATAAATTTCGATGAATGGCAAAGGACCGGTTTTGTTGTGTTCGTGAATACGCCGGGCGGCGTCGCGGTCTTTGCGGTAGGGACTGATGAAACTCGTTAACGCGAACAGGCCGGCATCGGCAAACAGCTTGGCCACTTCACTGATACGGCGGATATTCTCTTCGCGGTCGGCGGCGGAAAACCCCAAACCGAAGCGCTGGGCCATGTCCGGACTGTAGCCGCGGGTTTCCATCAAAATCTTTGGGGCGGCATTCAGCCCGAAGCGAATGTTATCGCCATCAAGGGTGTAAGCGGCGTGCCCGCGCTGAATCAGCACCTGCTCCAAGGCCATCGCCAAGGTTGATTTGCCCGACCCAGACAAGCCGGTGAACCAGAGGGTGGCACCGGTTTGTTTGAGCAATTTGGCTCGTTCTTCACGGGTGACAGTTCCGGCATGAAAATAAATTTGCGCCATCGTTTGGAATCTCGCGGGAAAAACCAGCAATCCAGATAGTACGGGATACAGCTTACAGAGAAGCCATCGGATCGGCTGTGCGCCTCATCGTTTCATGATCCGGCCACCGGCCACATCGCCGCACGGCTGCAGCGGCTGTGGGCTGTGTCGTCACCGTTTCACGAGCCAGCGACGTAGAACTGCAACGGTGGCGACTTGACCGTGCGTCCTGTTGCGGCATCGCGCAGTTCGATGGTGATGGTGTACACTCCCGGCGTGCGGGGCGTGGTGTAGCTGTAGAGCACGTGAAAATCGTGAAGCGGCGTATGCGTGACCAGGCGGCGATCGAAACGCACCACCGGCACGCGCGTATTCGGTTCAGCCGGTGGCGGGGCCAATTGCTCGACCACCCGCTGGTGGGCATCGCGGATTTCGACGGCGGCGTGAACGTGGGTGATGAACTCGCGATCCGAGGGCCGACTCCCCAGGTTCTTCAGTTCCAGATAGAGGTTGGCCCGTTCGTTGGGTTTGAACGGTTCGTTGTCGGGTCGGGGGATGAAGCGGCCGAAGCCGAAAACGTCGCGGCAGAAGCAGAGTTTCTCGATCCGCAATTGCGCCTGCGGGACCAATCGCGCCACCACGCTTTCCAGTTGATCCAGCAAAACGGTCGTTGTCGTGGGATCGTTGTGCAGATCGGCGGTGGCCCCGCGGGCCAGCACGGGCAGTAGCGCCAGGACGAATTCCTGATTGGGTTTGTCGAGCGTGCGTAGCATCTCCAGGGCCTTCTCGGGCCGACCTTCACTATAAGCCCGCACGGCCGCGACCAGGGGGGCTTCGGGCAGCGGAAGGGCCGACGGAAGCGTCCCCACCGGGAACAATCCCGGTGATTCCCCGGTCAGGGGCGTGACGGGGTTGGGGGGGGCCGGTTTCTGGACCCTTTTGGTATCTGCGGGAACAGGTGTATGGGCCTCACGGGGTGTTGGCGCGGTGGCCAGGGTTTTCTCGCGAACCACCGTTCCTGGCACCCGGGGCAGAATCGCAAAGCTACTGGGCGGCGGACCTTCCGACGGGGCGGCGGGAAGCGTTCGCGCCCGCGGAGAAGTTTCCTCACGCGGTTGCATCGTGGCCTGGACGTGCCAGCACGCCGACAGGGGCAATGTCAAAACCGCGTAACTTACCGCCAAGAACCAACGACCGGGCATCCACAATCCTCAAACCTTCACCGCATCCAGCCGACACACCGGCGGTTCTCATAACCACTGTCCGGCGCGGCGCCAAGTCGCTTCTGACATCACCATGGCGCTCGACCGCTGTTGTACCGGGGGCTTCTCGACCGACGAAACAGGTCACTGTGATCTGAAATATTGACAAGCACTTTATCACTGTGATCTGGGACAAGCACTTTATCACTGTGATCTGAAATGTTTACAAGCTCCCGACCGTTGTAGCACACAGGGCTTCCCCACAGGTGGTCAAGCATTGCGCGGAAGTCCACCCGTTTCCCATCCGCTGGTGGGCGGTGCGTCGTACCCCTCTGGCGGGCGGGTGTCCGAAGGCACCGGTCCGTGCCGTTTCCCGGGGCCTCAGTCCGGTGGCTGCGCGCATGTGCCCTATTGTTTCTGGCGCCATCGGTGAGCACAATAGTTTCACCTCCCCATGGTCCCGAATCAGGCTTATCTGCGGAGTTTGTTACACTATGCTGCCACGAGTGTGGGTTGTGCGTTGGATCGGGCCGGTGCTCTTGGCCGGACTGTGTGGGTTCGTAGGGCGTCTGGCACCAGCGCACGAGGTGGCCCCCGCCCCGCGTTATTCGGCCACGGAGATCGACCGTTGGCTGATCGGCGAGATTCGCGCGCGTTCCGAAATCATGAAGAATCTCGAATACCTTTCCGACCGCATTGGAGCGCGGCTGACCGGATCGGCGAATCTCGAAAAAGCCAACCAATGGACCGCGCAGCGGATGAAAGAGTACGGCTTGGAGAATGTCCGGCTCGAACCGTGGGAAATTCCCTACGGTTGGGAACGCGGCAAAGCCGAGATGAAGCTGGTGGAACCAAATACCGGTCGGACCTTGCTGATCGCTTCACGCGGCTGGTCTCCTGGCACCCATGGTCGGATCACGGGCGATGTCGTGCTGCTCAAAGCCCGCAATAAAGCCGACTTGCAAGCCTACAGGGGTAAACTCAAAAACGCGGTCGTGCTCCTGCAACCGCCGGCCCGCGTTGCTCCCATTCTCGATCCTACCACCTTGCCCAAGGCCAAAGACGAACCCAAGACCGACACTGCTCCCCGCGACCCACCTCAGGACACACCTCGGAAGGATACCCCTGAAGAAGTGAGCATCGGCTCCTGGAGCGACGAAACCCGGCAACCCGGTGGGGCCTTCATTCGCGATGTCCTAGCGTTTCTCAAAGAAGAAGGGGCGGCGTGCGAAGTGACCGACGCCGGCAAGCCGCACGGGTTGCTCGTCACGACGGGGAGTTGGGGCACCGATCGCGCCGCGGCCGAGCAGGGGATCGCCCGGGTCTTCATGGCCCACGAACATTACGCCCTGTTGTATCGGTTGGCCTCACGCGACCAGGAACCCACGCGGGTTGAGGTGGAAATCACCAATACGTTCATTCCCGGTCCGATCACCGTGTACAACACGATTGGCGAAGTCCGTGGCCGCGACAAACCCGACGAAATCGTTGTCGTTGGTGCCCACCTCGACTCCTGGGAACTCGCCAGCGGCACCACCGATAATGGCACCGGCAGTTGCGTCATCCTCGAAACGGCCCGCGTCGTGGCGCAGCTCGCGAGGGCTGGGCAGCGCCCCCGGCGCACCATTCGCTTCTGCTTATTCAGCGGCGAAGAGCAGGGGCTGTGGGGTTCGCGGAAATATGTCGAGAAGTACAAAGCGGATTTGCCGAAGCATTCGGTGGCCCTGGTTCACGACACCGGCACCGGGAAGGTCATGGGCTTCGGCCTGCAGGGGCGGAAAACGCTCCTGCCGTATCTGGAACCACACCTGGAATCGCTCAAAACGCTGGAGGGCTGGCGCGGACTGGATTTGGGCCGCCTCGGCGGAACGGACCACCTGCCCTTTGAAGCCGCCGGCGTACCCGGCTTTGCCTGCCGGCAAGAGATGGACGAATACCGCCTCACCCACCACACCCAAACCGATACCTTCGATAAAGCCAAGGAAGCGAACTTGATCCAGGGGGCGCAGGTGATGGCGGTCACCGCGGTGCGGATCGCCAATCTTCCCGAGTTGCTCCCGCGCAAATAACCACCGGGCCTTCCCGGGATCGCTCCGCGGCGAGGCCTTCCTCCTCGCGGAGGGAGTTCCCGGTTACCCAGGGCTCCGTTGACGCTTACAGTCCCATTGGCGGCGAAGCCTTCCTCCTCGCGGAGGGAGTTCCCGGGGGGGATGCCGCGAGCCGAGCGGCTGCGGCCGGGGGGATCGCCCCGGCCGACGGATACGCCCGCAACGGCCGTAACGGTTGGACGCCGGCGGCCAACCGTTTTCTTGACTTTCTGTACACTTTTTTATTTACTTCTTGTATACCTACTTCTTGTACACCGTTGCCGGATCGACGAGGCGTTCGGCGATAGTCCGCAGTTCGCCCTCGACCAGTTGGCGGAAGAAACAACTTTTATAACCTTCGTGACAGGCGGCTTCGCCGATTTGCTTGACTTTCAACAGAACCGTATCCGCGTCGCAGTCGATATAAATGCCGCGGACTTCCTGGACATGGCCGCTTTCTTCCCCTTTCCGCCACAGCCGGTTGCGGCTGCGGCTGAAGTAGACAGCGCGGCCGCTGCGCACCGTCTCCTCGAAGGCTTCGCGGTTCATCCAGGCGAGCATCAGCACTTCGCCACTATCGGCATCTTGGGCGATGGCGGGCACCAGGCCGCCGCATTTGTCGAAATTCAGCATCGGTCGTTCTCGCACCGGCGGTTGTGGGAGGTCGAAGGGAACATCCGTTGGCCACGGGCGTTGGTTACTTCAGTTCTTTGATCCAGATGTTGCGGAAATCGACACGGACGTTGTAGCTCTGGAAGCCAACCCGGCCTTTCTCCCGTTTCAGGCCGGGGTGCTTGTCGAATTTAGCCGGATAGTCGTCGAGATGAGCGTTGACCAATTCCACGTCGTTGTGAATCACCACCACATGGCGGCCGCGGCAGATGATGCGCAGGGTGTTCCACTCGCCAATCGGTTTGTTCTTGGCCGCTTTGGCCGGTTGGACATCGTAAATCGAGCCGGTGTGTTGGTAATCGAGCAGTTTTCCGGGCCAGCCCTCATCGTCGATCAGTTGAATCTCCAGGCCCACATACGCCGGATCACCTTTGTCGGGGGTGCGGAGGGCCACGCCGCTATTGCCTCCTTTTTTGTCCCAGCGGTATTCGCAGCGCAATTCAAAATCGCCGTATTCTTTTTCGGTCAGCAGCCACCCGCCGCCGCCGCCTTGGCAAACAATCGCACCGTTTTCGACCGTCCAGACATCGGCCTTGCCGGTCGCTTTCCAACCGTTGAGATTCTGGCCGTTGAATAGCGCGGTGAATCCGTCGGGGGGGGGCACTGGCTTCGCGTCGCCGCGCAGCACAACCCCACCGGCCATACCCAGTAACACCAGCAAGCACAAGGACGTTCGCATCGGACATCACTCCACAATGGCCACAGAGGATGTTGGCCATCTTAGCAAACGGTGGCGGCGACGCGAAGCACCCCGTGACCGATACCGACATGGGTAGAAAGCGCGGATGAAAAAAGCCCCGTGGGCTGTCTCCCGTGGGCTGACCCCATGGGCTGAGCCAATGAATGAGCAGTCGACCCACGCGCAAAACCCCCCTTACTCTTCATGCGCGGCAGGCGGAGGGGATTTCGACTTGCGCGAACCTGAGGCCGCGCGGCCCAGGACACCGATTTTCGGGCACAGATCGGCCAGTGGGCATTGCTCGCAGCGCGGTTTGCGGGCCGAACAGACTTTCCGCCCA
>JANWYJ010000072.1 GCA_025055115.1 Gemmata sp. | reverse complement strand
TCGGCATCAGCAAAGGCGGTAGTACTGGTGTCATTGTCGCCGCCAGCGACCCATGGATCCGCTGCGTGGTGACCGACGGCATGTACGGTACCCACACCACCATGGTCCCTTATATGCAACGGTGGATTCAAATTTATAGCGGTGCCCATCGGATTCAGCGAGCCTTACCCGTGTGGTTTTACAGCCTGATTGGTACCCTGGGGGTCAAAAAAGTCGCCCGCAACCGGGGCGTGCACTATCCGAGTGTGGAAAAAGCGGCCGCCCGCCTGCACCGCCCCCTCCTGATGATCCATGGCGAAGCCGATACCTACATCAAGCCGGACATGGCCCGGAAAATCTTCGACCGGGCGACCGGCGAACCGAAGAAGTTGTGGATTGTTCCCAAGGCCAAACACAACCAGGCCCTGCACGTGGCCGGTGCGGAATACCACCGCATGGTCGTGGAATTCTTTGACCGTTTCTTAGCCGAGCAGTTGGAACCGGCTCTGCAATCCCGCTGACACCCACCAAGGGCCACGCCTCATCGCTCGCAACATGGCCAACGGCTTGCTGTGACTGCGGAACGGAATTTCCTGGATGAATCGCTTCGTTCGCCCAGCCCACGGCCCCTTGTCGTGGGCTGTGGTGTTGCGCAGGTGACACTATGTCGCTCAAACGCTTTCTCCTGGTGCGACTTGGTCGCCTCCTCACCTACCCGGTGCGGCGGCAACTGCGGCAGTTTGAAGTCGCCTGTGCCGACCCGCAAACAGTGCAATCGGCCTTGCTTTTCCGCATTCTACACACCCAAGCCGATACGCAGTTTGGCCGCGATCACCACTTCGCAGCGATCCGCACGATTGCCGACTACCGCCGGGCCGTCCCGGTCGCTCCCTACGAGTACGTCGCCCCGTACATCGACAAGGTCCAACGCGGCGAAACCCAAGCGCTATTGGCCGATTCCCGCGTTTTGATGTTTGCCCTCACCAGCGGCACCACCGCCAGCCGCAAGCTCATTCCCGTAACCGACACTTACCTGGCGGCTTACCGCCGCGGCTGGAACATGTGGGGCGTGAAGATGTACCGCGACAACCGCGGCCGACGCATCGCCATGCGCCCCATCGTGCAGATGGCCGGCGACCCCGAAGAATTCCGCACCCCGGCCGGTATTCCCTGCGGGAATCTCTCCGGCTACACCGCCATGGTCCAGAAACGGCTCATCCGCTGGATGTACGCTGTACCTTACGTCACGGGCAAAATCAAGGACGCGAACGCCCGCTACTATGTGGCCTTACGCTTCTCGATCGGCCGCCCGGTGTCGCAATTCATGGCAGCCAACCCGAGTACCCTGGTGCAACTGGCTCGAACGCTCGATGCGGAAAAAGACCACCTCCTGCGCGACCTGCACAACGGCACCCTCCGCGCTGATCTCGACATTCCCCCGGACATCCGCGCCTTTCTCAACGCACGCCTGAAGAAAGACCCGCAACGGGCCAGGGAACTGAGTCGTATGGCCCAACAGCGCGGCCGTCTCTATCCGCAGGATGTCTGGCCACCCGAGGGCACCGTCATCAACTGCTGGACCGGCGGTAGCATGGGGCCGTATTTACGGCAACTGCCCCGCTACTATGGCGAACCACCCATTCACGATCTTGGCTTGCTGGCCAGCGAAGGTCGGTTCACCATCCCACTGGTAGGCGGTACGGCTAGCGGGGTTCTGGATATTTGGTCGCATTACTTCGAGTTCATTCCTGAAGGAGAAATCGACTCGCCCCAACCCACGGTTCTGGGCGCACACGAACTGATCGCAGGCCGCAGCTACTACATTCTCCCCACCACCGCCTATGGGTTGTACCGCTACCACATTTCCGATCTGGTTCGGGTCACGGGTTTTTATGGCCGCACGCCGGAGGTCGAATTCCTGGGCAAAGGCCACCGCTTCGCCAATCTCACCGGCGAGAAACTGAGCGAATACCATGTCACCCAGGCGATGGATGCTGTGGCCAAGCGCATCCCCCAACCGATCACCGCCTACAGTGTCGCCCCGGTCTGGGACGAGCAGCAACCGTACTACGCGATCTTCCTCGAAGAGCCTGATGCGGCCAACGAACCTCTCCTACGGCAATTCCTCCAGGAATTCGACCGCCAATTGGGCCTCGAAAATGTCGAGTACGCCGCCAAACGCGACAGCGGACGGTTAGGCCCGCTGCGCGCCGCCCTCATTGCCGCGGGGGCTTGGGCGCAGTGGGACCGCGCCCGGCTGGCGCAAACCGGCGGCTCCCCCGAACAATACAAGCACCCTTGCCTCATCGGCGATGTCCGATTCTCCGACACCATCGGGGTGCTCCGGCAACTGGTCTGACCCCAGCGCAACACTCCACAGCCTCGAGCCTGTACCCCAACGCCGGATCGATCGCCGGCAACACGCTGTTTTCCCGCGTTTGTGGAGTGTTCATACCCCTTCAAGAACGGAGATATTACGACCCAACCCAGCCAACACACTGTTTTCCCACGTTTTCTGAGTGTTGGAACCACCTCTCCCATCGATCACACAGGCCTCGGCCCCGAGCTTACGGCCCCGTATTGTGTCCGAAGAAAATCCTTCCCCAGCGCGGGTCAGCCCCAGGATGATCGACACGCCGAACGACCCCCAACGGCCGACATTCAATCGTTCCTGGACAAAGATCATGGAATTGGTCCGGCTCGTTGTGATCTCATCCTGTGATCTCATCCAACGATCAGGAGTCGTCTCGGGGGGAAGCGTGGCCGTTCGCGGACAAGGGGCTTGTCGCTGGCCGACAAGTCGGTACAACTACGCTTTCCTAAGCTACACTCCCCTGGGAACACAGGTCAGACAATTTTTGTCGGTTTTAAGGAGCGGAAATTATGGGTCGCAGACGCGGCAATGGTCGGCGGAAGGTGGGGCGTAAGAAACGCCGGATGCGTTCGAAGATTCGTCACCGCAAGTAGTTGGAGAAAAGAGGCCCGGTGGGGTTCCGCACCCATCACCGCGGGGCAGGTCCCCACCGTTTTGTTTTGCCACGTATGTTTCTGAGGGCAGCTTCGGCCACTTTCTGCGCCCCTCACCGCGGGTCAAGTCCCCACCGGGAAATCGTGTGGATCCAAGTTATCGTCGGGCGCCAGTTTGGCGATCCGCGCCGCACGGCGAAGCCTCTACAGAAATTGCGGCGTTGTTACAGCTTCCGGAGTGTCACGGTCACCGGTTGCCCATCGACTTTCACGCTCGCCGTATGAACACCGTCGCCGGAAAGCGGTGAATCGCTCCACACGTTGGCCTGAACGGATGTTGCAATGGTATTTCGGTGGGCCGCGATGGCCTTCGCCAACTCGGGCGATTCCACGGCCAGATGCAGGGCAATTTTATCGAGCAGGTCGAGCTTGGCGTTTTTCCGCTCGTTCTGCACCTGCCGGATCAGTTCCCGAGCCAGTCCTTCCAGCCGTAACTCCTCGGTAACGGTGGTCGCAATCGCCACTTGCAGGCCGCGATCGTCGATCACTTGCCAGCCGGCCGCGTTTGGGAGAGTACCCAGACGCACCGTCTTAATATTCAGTTCATCGAGAACGATATCCGCAAAGCGATTCACCGCGCGTTGTGTTTCCGCTGTGGCGGCGGCCACCACCATCTCCGCCAGGGGTTGCCGCACTGGCAGCTTTGCAGCTTGCCGTGCCGCCAGCCCCAGGGTGATCACCGCTTGGACCGCTTCCATATCCTGCGACAGGGCCACGTCGATGAGTGAGTCGTCGGCTGTCGGAAAATCTGACAGATGTACACTTTCTGGCCAGGCCCCCAAATCCGGTCGGACTGTTGCCCCCCCCCGGCGCACCGTTGAGGCTCCGTTGCCGCCAGGGTCGGACCAAGTTCTGCCACATCACTTCGGTCAGAAACGGCACGCAGGGCGCCATGAGCTGACAGAGGGTGATGAGTGTGGTGTACAGCGTTTGGTACGCGGCGAGTTTGTCGTGACGGCCGGCCGCGTCGAGATCAGCATTGCGGCTATGGAAACGGTCCTTATTGCGGCGCACATACCAATTGGAAAGATCGGCTTCGATGAATTTCTCACAGGCCAAGGCAAACGCCATGACGTTATAGCTGGCGTAGGCGTGGCGGGCCTCTCGGATGAGCAATTGCAGATTGGACAGCAGCCAACGGTCGAAATCGGGGCGTGCCGCCACGGGCAGGGATGGTAGGGTGGGATCGAAACCATCGCCGATGGCGTAGTTGCAGAACATCGCGTAAGTGTTCCACAACTTGAAGAAGACCTTGGAGCGAATTTCATTGGCTGGGACCGGACCGAAGTTCACGTTAGCCGCCGGGTTGTTGCGGCAGTACAGCCACCGCATCACGTCGGCACTCATAGGCGGGTACGAGGCGCGAATGGCGCGGACCGGTTTTTGGGTGTGTTTGTCGATGATCTCGATTTCGGTGAAATCGAGGGCGGCGGGGGGCTTTTTCGCCGGTTCTTTGGGCTTGAGCTTATGAATGAGGGTAAAACCGTCGTCGGCGGCGGCGATGAATTCGATAGCGTTGCCTTCACTTTTGTGCATCTCGTGACCATCCTGATCACGGACCAGACCGTGGCCGAGCAGGGTACGGAAAGGCGGCTTGCCATCGCTCATCATCGTACTCATGGCCAGAAGGGCATAGAACCAGTTGCGGAATTGCCCCGGGAAGCTCTCGGTGATGAAATCAGCCGGGTACCACTTCGCCCAATACGCGCGGTCGGTGTTGTACTTCAAGGTGCTGAAGGCCACGATGCCCGCATCCAGCCAGGGATTGCCGACATCGGGAATGCGGCTCATCTGTTGCCCGGGGTGTTTGCGACTTGCGATCTTCACCTTGTCGATCCAGGGGCGATGCGGCGTGTGGCCGGCAAATTCGTCCCAACCAGCGATCGCCCGCGCTTGCAGTTCGTCGCGACTGCCGATCACGTCAAAGTCGGTGGGATCGTTGTCGTTGACCCAAATGGGCAGGGCCAGGCCCCAATAGCGTTTTTTGGAGATCATCCAATCGCCCATGTTCCACAGCCAATCGCGTTCGCGGGCGCGACCGTTGATCGCTTCCGGCAAAAACGTGACCTGATCGACCACTTTCATAATTTCGCCGCGGAAGCCCTGCTCACTGTGGCGTGGCCCCATGTTGATGAACCATTCATCCACCAGTCGATACAAAAGTTCCGTTTTGCAGCGCCAGCAATGCGGATAACGGTGCACATACCGCTCGGTGGCGAAGAGCCGATCTTTGGCTTTCAGGAGTGCAAAAACAGCCTCGGCCGTGGCCGGATCGGCCGCATTGTGGCCCGTCAGAGGGCCGAAACCCTCGACGAACACGCCGTCGTCGCCAATCGGAGCCACCGGGGGCAGACCGTTGTCGCGGCCCCAGACATAGTCGATGCCGCCGCAGCCGGGGGCGGTGTGAACGATACCCGTTCCTTCGGTTTCGGTTACGTCTTTGCCGCCACTGATGACGCGGTGGGCTTGGGCGGCGCTGACCGCCGGCCAGTGGCCACTTTGCCGCGTAACCTGGGCCACATCCGCCGGGAAGCCGTAGGTGTGATTCTGCGCTGGCAGATCGTCAAAGGGGCCTTCATACTCCCAACCGAGCATGTCGGCCCCCTTCACCTCACCAACGATTTCGTAACTTTCGCCCTTGCCCGCTTTGGATTTGAAGTGCTGCTCGATGCTGTTCAGATGGGGGACACCCTCCAGCCAGTCGCGTTGGCCTTTCTTGCCGGCTGTGGCCTCCTCCGCCAGCTCGGCATCCCCCAGACTGTCCGACAACGCCATGCGGTTGAGCTTGAAAGCCCCTTTGGCCACATAATACACCTCGCCTTTGAGCTTCACCCGCAAGTATGTCAGCTCTGGGTTAACGGCCGCCCCGACGTTGCTGGTGAGCGTCCAGGGAGTTGTTGTCCACACCAGGAGATTTTCCTTGTCGCGGCCTTTGAGCGGGAATTTGACAAAACACGCCCGGTGTTCAACCAGTTTATACCCCTCCTTCATCTCCATCTCCGAAATGCCAACGCCACAGCGACCACACCAGGGCATCACATCATAGCCCCGGTAAATCAGCCCCTTCGTGTGACACTTCTTCAGGAAAGCCCAGATGGTGTAGTTGTTCTCCTCACTCATCGTGAAGTACGACTTGCGGTCGTCGGGTCGCTTGGCCCAGTCGGCCTCGGTACGGTCCCAGTCCATCCAATAGCCCAGACGGATGCTTTGCTCGGTTTGGACGCGGGCGAATGTGTTGACGCGGTCCTTGCACGCTTGCACAAATCGGGCAATACTCGCTTCCGTATCCCCAGGCACCAGATTCTCAATGTCGCGCTTGCTGTGTAAACCGAGGGCTTTTTCCACTTCCACTTCGACCCACAGCCCTTGGCAATCGAAGCCGTTCTGATAGCGCAGTTCATACCCCATCATGGCGAAAAAGCGGTTGTAAACGTCCTTGTACGTGCGGCCCCAGGCGTGGTGTACGCCCATAGGGTTGTTCGCGGTGATGGGGCCATCGAGAAAACTCCATTCGCCCCGTTGACCCCGGCGGCGCTTTTCCTCGGCGCGCACCAGGTTGAGCTGTTTCCGCTTCTCAAAAATGCCGTTCTGGTCCCAGAATTGCAGAATCATCCGCTCTAATGCCGGAAAATCGACCGACGTTTCCACCTTCTCGAACGGCATATCCGCCACCTCACAGTGCAGTACGCACCTCACAGTGCAGTACGAACACCTTCAGTTTAGGACCGATCCGCGGCCACGTCCCATCAGGACAATCACGATGTCTTGCCGGTGAGGCGAAGGGGGCCACTTGACCAACAGAAAACCTAAGCCTTCACGGACACAGTCACGATGTCTTGCCGGTGAGCCGAAGGGGGCAACCACGACCGGGGAACATTTTCGGCCAGCTGACGGGTCACTTTCAACCATCCCTCCGCTACGATGGCGAGCAACGGCTTTCCCCTTTTGGAGTGTGGCCCATGACTTCTCCCATTCTGTTGGCCATCGATCAGGGTACCACCAGCTCGCGTGCCATCGTGTACGACGCTGCAACGTTCCAGGCACTGGCCAGCGCCCAACAAGACATCGAACAGCACTACCCCCACGACGGCTGGGTGGAACACGAACCGGAAGACATCTGGTACTCTGTGGCGCGGACCGTGCGCGAAGCCTTAGCCAAAGCCGGGCGCGACGGCCGCGACGTCCACGCCCTTGGCATCACCAACCAACGGGAAACCCTGATCGCATGGGACCACAGCACAGGCCGCCCGGTGCACCGGGCTATTGTCTGGCAAGATCGCCGCACCACCGACTTCTGCCGTCAGCATGCCGCTGATCAAGCGTTTCTCAGCGCGAAAACCGGCTTGGTTCTCGACCCCTATTTTTCCGCGACTAAAATGCACTGGCTTCTTCACACCCAGCCGAAAATTCAAGCGATGGCTGAACGCGGCGACGTAAAGTTCGGTACCGTCGATGCCTTCCTCATCGCGCGACTGACAGGCGGCGCCAAGCATCTGACCGATACGACCAATGCCAGCCGGACGCTGCTGTTCAATATTCATACACGCCAGTGGGACGACGACCTCCTTCGCTACTTTGGCGTACCGCGTGCCTCACTGCCCGAGGTGCAGCCCAGTGTTGCGGACTTCGGCACAACGCGGGGGCTGGATTTCCTCCCCGATGGCATTCCGATTCGCGGCGTGGCGGGGGACCAACAAGCCGCCCTGTTTGGGCAGGGCTGTTTTGGCCCCGGCGAAGGCAAATGCACCTACGGTACCGGGGCCTTCTACTTGCTCCACACCGGCACGGCCGCTATCGTCTCGCAACACAAACTCCTGACGACTATGGCGGCGATGACCACCGCCACGCCGCAGTACGCCCTCGAAGGTGCGGTCTTTATCGCGGGAGCGGCGGTTCAGTGGCTGCGCGATGGCTTGGGGCTTTTCCCAGCCGCGGCGGACGTGGAGCGGTTGGCCAAGGAGTCGAACCAGGCAGAAGCGGTGACGTTCGTACCAGGTTTGGTCGGTCTGGGTGCACCCCACTGGGTACCGGAGGCCCGCGGTGTTCTCTTCGGACTGACCCGAGCAACAACGGCGGCCGATCTTTGTCGGGCCGCTCTCGAAGGGGTAGCTTTTCAAGTGGCCGACCTCATCGACGCCGCCGACAACGACCTGGCCGCCAGCGGTCAACAACCGCCCCTTCCCGCCCTGAAGGTCGATGGTGGGATGGCCCGGAACGATTACTTCTTGCAGTTACAGGCGGATATTTTAGGCCGTCCGGTCGTTCGGGCGTTAGAACCCGAATCGACCGCGCTGGGCGCGGCCTTTCTGGCGGCCATCGGCGTCGGTATCGCCGATGAGCGGCGTCTGGCGGCGTTGGTGGCGAAATCGCAGCGGTTCGAGCCGCAGTGGCCCGCCGCCGAACGGGCAAGAAAACTCGCGACATGGCGCAAGGCCGTCGCGACGGTCGTCCGCTTCTACTCGGCCATGAGTTGAGTTAGGATAACCCCAGAATGTTGTGGAGGGGGTGGGATGATAGTACCCTATCGTGCTTCGGCGGTTCATTATCCGGATTCCGACGGTCAGCCCATGGCCGACAACACCCTGCAGTTTGATTGGATCGCGATTTTGAAATGGAACGCCGAGGCGTATTTTGCGAATCGGGCGGATGTGTTTGTGGCGGGGGATCATTTGATCTATCCGGTGGAAGGCGATCCGAGCATTCGTCAGGCGCCGGATGTGTATGTAGCGTTTGGTCGTCCCAAGGGATACCGGGGCAGTTATTTGGTGTGGGAAGAGGGGGGTATTTTTCCGCAGGTGATCATCGAGGTATGGTCGCCGAACAATCGCTATCTGCTGATGCAGAAGAAGTTTGCGTTTTACGAGCGTTATGGGGCGGAGGAGTATTACATTGTTTATCCGGAGTTTCCGGCGTATGTGGAGGGGTGGCTCCGTCGGGAGGGTCGGTTGGTGGAAGTGGAGACGATGAGTGGTCATGTCAGTCCGCGGTTGGGTTTTCGTTTCGCGGTGGAGCGTGGGGAGCTGCGGGTATATGGTCCGGATGGGCGATTGTTGCGGCGGCCAGATGAAATCGCCCAAGAACTCGCCGAACAACGCCACCGCGCTGAGCAAGAAGCGCAGCGGGCAGAACAAGAAGCCCGGCGCGCGGCGGAAGCAATGGCCGAACGGGACGCCGAACGTGCACGGGCTGAGCGGTTGGCGGCCAAGCTCCGGGCTCTCGGCCTCGACCCCGACGCCCCATGAGGCCTTCCCCGCCGCGGCGCGTCTGCGTTTGCGCATCCGATGCGCTGTGCGTTCGTGCTCGGCTGGCGCGTCCGCCCAGAGGGGTTTCTCCTATCCCCCTGTGAGGTGTGTATGCTCCCGACCGACGTTCTGCGCCAGGTGCGGCGGCTGCACCTGCGGGCCCGCCGCCGGGTGCAAACCCTTCTGGGCGGCGAGTACCACTCCGCGTTCAAGGGCGCAGGGCTTTCGTTTGAAGAAGTACGCGAATATCAACCCGGTGACGACGTCCGCACTATCGATTGGAACGTCACCGCCCGCAGCGGGCAGCCCTTCATCAAACGCTATGTCGAAGAACGGGAACTGACGCTTATCCTCGTGGTGGATGTGTCGGCCAGTCAGGGTTTCGGCACCCAACAAACAACCAAACGCGCGGTCGCGGCAGAACTGGCCGCCTTGTTGGCTCTCTGCGCGGTCAGCAACAACGACCGCGTCGGATTACTGGCCTTTTCGTCGCTAGTCGAACGCTATGTGCCGCCCAACAAAGGGCCGCGGCATGTACTGCGGCTCCTGCGGGACATTCTCGCCTTCGAAGCCCGCTATCCGGGGACCAACCTGGCCCAGGCGCTCGATCATATCAACAAAATCCACCGCCGCCGGGCCATTGTGTTCGTGCTGAGTGATTTTCTCGCCAGCGGTTACGAAGACGCTTTCCGCCGCACAGCTTACAAGCACGATCTCATAGCCGTCCGGACATTTGATCCATGTGAGAGTGCCTGGCCCGCGATCGGTCTGATCCATCTGCAGGATGCCGAAACCGGGCAATGCTGGCTTGTTGATACTCGCAGCCGTGCCGTGCGCGCGGCCTTCGCCGCGGCCAGCCGCACCCACGACGACGCCTTCCGCCAGCTCGCCCGCCGTTGCCATGCCGACGTGATCGAAGCGAGTACCACCGGCAACCACTTCGACGCCCTATTGAACTTCTTCCGCCAACGCGAACGCCGCCGGAGATGAGTATGCCCCGCGCCCTGGCCTGGATGGAGATGAGTATGCCCCGCGCCCTGGCCTGGATGTGGTTCTGCCTGTGCCCACTGCCCGTGGCGGCCCAAACCCCGGTGCGGGCCACCGCGGAAGTGAATACCACCCGCATCACTCTCGCCGAATCCGTGCGCCTGACCCTGACCATCGAAGGGCCGGCGAACATGACCGTCGAACTCCCGCCGCAATTGCTCAGCCGCGAATCGCACGCGATCTGGCGCATCCGCCCTGGCGACGGCGACCGGGTGTCAATCACACCCCTACCCGATAATCGTCACAAGTGGCAGCGGGTGTATCAGCTCGACGCCTTCGCCCTCAGTCAGCCCCCGAATACCCCCTTGCCGCTAACACTTCAGCCGGTTTGGGTGAATCGGCAACAGGTTCACTGGGAGCCGGAATGGCTCGGCGTGGTCGTTGATCGCATCGGTGGAGAATCAGCGCCAGCCGAACTGACTCCCTTCCCGATCACCGGTATTGAAGAGCTTCCCCCCGCCTCACCAGAAGTGGCAACGCCCACACTGTGGCCGTGGATCGCGGCGGCGGCGCTGGGAGCTGTTCTTCTGCTGGTGGTCGTCCTGGGGTGGCGGGCGCGGCCAGCGGCCCCTGTGGCGCCGGAGGTGCAAGCCGCGGCGGCATTGGAGTTGCTCGAAAGCTCCTCCGTGCCAGTGGCCCAGCAGGTCGAAGCCGTTGCCACCATCGTGCGGGAGTTTATTGAACGCCGCTTTGCGCTGGCCGCGACCAGGCTAACGACGACGGAACTGTTAGCGGCGGCGGCGGAGCAAGGGTGGCCGGTCGAGCCAACCAACGCGCTGCGGCTTGTGCTCGATGAGTGCGATCGGGCGAAGTTCGCCGGCCACCTGCCCGACGACGACGGGTGTCGGCGGTTGATGCGCCGCGCGAGGGATTGGATAAACGACGTCGGCCGGCCCGCCGGGCCACGGTAAGGGGGGCTTGGGCACAAACTTCCCACGCACCGACCAACCAGGCACCGGTGTCCACTGCCGCGGCTGACCCCAGCCGCCCGCCAATGGCGGATGGCGGTCGATGTAGGGGTTCCGCGAACGGTCGTAAAAGAGGTCTTGTGGGTAGGTCGCCCCGGGGCGAACGGTGCGCCCATCCACCAACCCAGCTTCCAGTAAGGCTTCCAGGATAATCTCCGCGCAGGTGTAGCGGTGTTCGTGGCGCATCGGTCGGCCGAAATACGCGGTGCGTAACGGGCCGCGGGGAGTCAGTTGCGTCGCTTGCAGGATGAATTTCCCCACGGCATACCGTTGATCCGCCGCGGCCACGGCAAAGGCCGTCAGCCGGGCCTCCTGCTGCGGTGTCAGAGGAGTTAGCCGTTCGCGGACCCAAATCGAGCCAGGGTACGTGTTCAGCTTGTAATCGAGAGGGGTGAAACGTGTCCAGAGGGTTCCATCGTAGCCGGCTTCGAGCAATCCCAGCCGACCATCAGGCATGGTGGCCACGATGCCACCGTGACCAGGCTTACCTGTCAGCGCCAGGCGGTACAACAACGTCCAAAAGGCGTTGGTATCGCTCATGAGAACGACATCGCCCGCTTTGGGTTGGTACGCCGTCGCGGGCCAACGCACCGCCAACTGCACGTCAGCGCAGGGAGCATACAGATAGCCAAACGGGGCTTCGCGGGGAATGTAGGCCGGCGGATATTTCTGCGGACCGAGCGGATCGGCGCCGGGAAAGACCAACACCCCCACAACGGCCAAAGTCGGTACCATTCAGAACACCTGATAACGCGGGCCAACATCCTTCACTATGTCGTCCGCGGCTGCAGATGCCAACCCCTGTTGCCCTCCGCGGGGTGAACTTCCCCGTGCTGCCAGGTTACACTTGTCGGCACCGGCCGTAACCTCGGCAAAAATGCTATCGCAGCCCTCTAGCGTGGCGGCTCACTGGGCGAGGGGGGAGAAGCCTCCAGAGTCTTGTATTCGGCTTCCAGACGCTGCAAGAGGATGTGCCGTTGCTGCGGATCGTCGGCCACGAAGCGCAGTGCCCGCTCGATCGTATGGCGTGCGTAGCGATGCCGCAGTGTTGGTTCCTGGGCATAGTAGTGGTTTACAAACACCAGCATCGCCGCATCGTCGTGAAACAACAGCATCAGTTCATCGGTCGCAGCCGTCAGGGGATAACCGTAGAGCAGTTTGCGGGCCGTTTGATTGGCCGTTTCACTGCGCTGGAGCACCCATTCTTCGTAGGCTGCCAATTCTGCACGGCGTTGGTGGGCTTGGCACAACTGCTGTCGCAACGCGGGTAAATTCCAGAAGTCCCAGCCGGCCCCGGTCGTGAACGGGGATGGCGTCAACCCATCAACCAGTGCCCAGCTCATCCCGAGTGTCACCAGTGTGATGACGGAAACAGCCTTCAGACGACGAACGGTCGGCATGTGTCAACCCTCGCGGAACCAAGTCGAGCCAGGGAGAAGACACTCGACGCAACAACTCGTTTCGAACCAACCGAGAACCGGGGAGAGAGGTGACGATAATCCATCGGCCTGGATCGCGGGAGAGAACCGTATGAAAAGTCAGCAAAATTCGGGCACCACGTCGGAAGCAGTTCTTCTCAGGGCCGGCAGCAGTGCGCCACGGAGCCGTGGAGCAGGGCAGACAATTCCGCTTCCAGTTGCTGCATCAGGAGCTTCCGCTCCGCGGCGTCATCGACCCGCGGCGGAACGTACGCCAGTACACTGCGTGCAATCCGTTCTTGGTCGCTGTGACCCTGGCCGACGTAGCGGAGAATTTCGTAATCGCGCGGACTCATCAGGCGGCTGAATTGATCCACGGCTTCGGCTAAAGTGATCCGCCGGGCGATCAATTCGTTGACGATGCATTCTTTCAAGGCAATATTTTGCAGAAGGTGTTCATCGTAGGCTTCCAGTTGCTGCCGTTGTTCCACACATTCTTCGAGATGCTGCTGCAGGGCTGGCAGGCACCAGCGTTCCACCCCGATCCGGGCGGCCCACGAGGGGTTCATGGTCACAGTCCCCACCGTGCCCAAAAGCAGAGTGACGATCAGAGCATGACGGCACTGGGGCAGCATCGAACACATAAGCGTTCTCACAAGCCAATGGTGATAATCGCCTCACCCATAGGGGGATAACAGCGCGTGGCCATGCGTTTGGGAAGCCGCGCGATCGGGGGATCATCCCCGCCGGCGTCGCCAGTAGCATTTTGAGCCGTGGGCCGGAAGTTCGGAGGCGGGAGGGTGGGCCGGACTTCCGGGGTTGTTCCAGAGTTGCCAGGAGATCGTGGCGAACGCTTTCCCGGAGCAACTCGCGTTCGGTCAGACTGCTCACCCAACACCCGGCGGCCGTAACCGCCGACGCGGGGCAAGCAGAGAGGCAGGCCAATATTTCGTCGCTAGGATGTACACGCAGGTTCCCTATAGTCTTACGGCAGCGTTCAGGGATTTTCTAGTGCAATCTTGGGGCCAGAGTCGTCATGAGGCCCGCAATTTCCGCAAAACCTTGATTTTCCCGGATTTTTCGTTCCTTTGATGCTCGTTTTATGAGGCCATCATTTTCCGATTCTGCTCATTGACTAGGCGATGGGTGCCCGAATTGCCAACGAGAATCCCGGTTGGTCGCCTGTGGACCGATCCGTTAAGATACGCGACGGTTCGACCATCGGTGTGAGAACTGGTTATGTCCACGTCGTCAGCATCTTCTCCGGAAAATACTTCCTCGCGCGTCAGTCGTTCCCAATGGCGGGATTTTGAAGTGATTCGCACCGTGGGCGTCGTCGTGATCGCCTTGGCCGCGACATGGTACTTGATGCTACAACTGGCTCCCATTCTCCGACCGCTGCTCATCGCCACCTTTCTGGCCTATATTTTGATGCCCTACCATGTGCAATTGCGCTGCCATGTGGGCACGCCGGCGTCGTTGGCGATTCTCGCCGGTTCGACCGCCCTTCTGCTGGTGGTGGTTGGGTTGATCACTTACGCCAGTTTGTTGGAGTTGGCCGACGAAATACCGACGCTGCAACAGCGCGCTGTCGAAATATCGACACAGGTCGAGCACGCCATCACCGCCTACGCCCCGTGGCTGAACAATTCCCGTGAAACCGGTGCGCCCCCCTCAATCGATCAGCCCGTGGCGGCGCTGGTCCGGAGTGTGGTGGTGGCGTCGGCCACTACGGCTTTGGAAGCCTGTGTGGTGGCGTTGTACTTGTTGTTTCTGTTGATTGAAGGTTCGCGGTTGCCCGAGCGGGTTCGCCGGGCGTATACGCCCCAACGGGCCGAAGAGATTCTTCAGGTGGCTGACCAGGTGAATGCGGCGGCGTTATCGTACCTGCGCGCGAAAATCCGTGCCAGTTTGCTGTTAGCTGTTCCGGTGGGGATTGTGCTGTGGATCATGGGGGTGAAGTTCTGGTTGTTGTGGATGGTGTTGACGTTTTTGGGCAACTTCATTCCGTATATCGGATCGGTGATCGCGTACTTGCTGCCGGTGGGGTTTGCCTTTCTGTGGTTTGGGCTGACGTGGCCGCCGGTGGTGGTGGCGATTTTGCTGCTTGTTTGCCATCTGAGTTCGTCCGCGGTGATTGAACCGCTGATCATTGGCCATGCGGTGGGGGTCAGTCCGTTGGTGATTCTGGGTTCGCTGGCATTTTGGGGTTTGGTGTGGGGCTTACCGGGGATGTTTCTGGCGGTGCCGCTGACGGTGGTCGCCACGTTGGTGATGGAACATTTCGAGCAAACCCGCCCTATCGCCCGCCTCCTCAAGGGTGTTTGACGGAATATGACGGCGTCGACCATGTTGGTCTATGCTTTTTCCGGTGAGAAGACGGAGTAACTCCTGAAAGGTGTTTGACGGAATACGACGGTGTCGACGGACCCTGGAACAGGGGAAGGTGGAACGCCCAAAATACGACGGTGTCGACGGACCCTGGAGCAGGGGAAGGTGGAACGCCCCAAGCTTCAAGTCCTTCCCCCGCGCTCGGAGAAGCGTGAGGGAAGGACTTGGGAGAACGCGTGGCTATCCAGAAAGGGAGTCACCCGCGATTACTTCTTGACTTCGTACTCCGCGTCGATCACATCATCGGGTCCGTCCTTTTTCCCGGTATCGCCGGTGGGACCGCCCGAGGGTGTTGCACCTTGACCGACTTTGGAGTACAGGTGCTGGGCCATCGCCGATGCGGCCTGTTCGAGTTCCGCGGTGGCCGTTTTGACCGCGGCCAGGTCGTGGCGGTTGATGGCATCCTTGACTTTGCTGATCGCCGCATTGATCGGCGCTTTGTCGGCCTCGGTGATCTTATCGCCAGCTTCGTTGAGCATCTTCTCGATTTGATAGATGCGCGATTCGGCGTTGTTTTTGGCATCCGCAAATTCGCGTTTGCGTTTATCTTCCTCGGCGTGCAGTTCGGCTTCGCGGCGCATCCGTTCGACTTCCTCTTTGCTGAGGCCGGAAGCGCCTTCGATGCGAATCTGCTGTTGTTTGCCGGTGCCGAGGTCTTTGGCGGAAACGCTCAGCACGCCGTTGGCGTCGATTTCGAAGGTTACCTCGATTTTGGGCACTTGCCGCGGCGCCGGCGGGATGCCATCGAGGTGGAAGCTGCCGATTTTCTTGTTGTCGGCGGCCATGGGGCGTTCGCCTTGGAACACCTGCACTTCGACCGAGGGTTGATTATCCACCGCGGTGGTGAAGATTTCCGTGACTTTCTTGGGAATGGTGGTATTCCGCGGAATCATCACGGTCATCACCCCACCGAGGGTCTCCAGCCCCAACGACAGCGGAGTGACGTCGAGCAGTTGGATGTCGGCGGCAGCGCCCAAGAGCAACTGAGCGCCTTGGATGGCCGCTCCCACGGCGACAACTTCATCTGGATTGACGCCGCGGTGGCCGTCCTTGCCGAAGATTTCCTTGACCAACTGTTGCACCCGGGGCATCCGCGTCATGCCGCCGACCATCACGACTTCGTCGATCTGTTGCGGCGTGAGTTTGGCATCCTTGAGGGCCGCCATGACCGGTTTTTTGCACCGTTCGATGAGATGTTCCACCATCCGTTCAAATTGGCTGCGGGTGATGGTCATCATCAGGTGCAGCGGGTTCCGGTCGGCATCAGCCGTGATGAACGGCAGGTTGATGTCCACCGTGGTTTGTTGGCTGAGGTCTTTCTTGGCCTGTTCGGCGGCGACTTTCAGCCGCTGCATGGCCATCGGGTCTTTCCGTAAGTCGATGCCGTGTTGCTTTTTGAATTCGTCGGCGATGTAGTCCATGAGCACCTGGTCGAAGTCGTCGCCACCCAAGTGGGTGTCGCCGTTGGTGCTTTTCACTTGGAAGACACCATCTTCGCCGACATCGAGAATGCTGATGTCGAAGGTACCGCCCCCGAGGTCGAAGACTGCGATTTTCTGGTCTTTCTTCTTATCCAGCGCGTATGCGAGGGCCGCCGCGGTCGGTTCGTTGATGATCCGCATGCGCTGTTTGACGATCTTGCCGTCTTTGCCACGAATTTCGTATTCGGTGTCAAAACCGGCGATGGCCGCGGCGTCGATGGTGGCTTGCCGTTGGGCGTCGTTGAAGTACGCGGGCACGGTGATGACCGCCTTGCGCACAGTGTGGCCCAGATAGGCTTCCGCTGCTTCTTTGAGTTTGCGCAGGATCATCGCGGAAATTTCCGGCGGCGTGTACAATTTGCCGTCGATTTCCACCTTGACCAATTCGTTCGGCCCGCCAACGATCTTGTACGGGACGAGCTTCTCTTCTTCCTCCACCTCGTTATGCCGGCGGCCCATGAACCGCTTGATGGAGTAGATGGTGCGTCGCGGGTTGGTGATCGCTTGCCGCTTGGCCGGTTCGCCGACCAACCGCTCCCCCTTATCGGTAAAAGCGACGACGCTGGGGGTTAACCGGCTGCCCTCTTGGTTGGGAATGACCTTCACTTCGGTGCCGTCCATCACGGCAACGACCGAGTTTGTCGTGCCGAGGTCGATGCCGATAATTTTTTCTTCCGCCACGATATTCTCCTTTATGTTCGAGCACTTGAAGCCGGGATCGGCGGGTTACTCGTTCGTTGGTTGTGCCATGCTCCCTCGTCGGAGTGAGCGTTCACGCAGGTTGGAGGGGGGCGGCCCCACAAGCGATTCACATTTTCTTTCGACTTCCAGCAAGGATTGTGCCGGGTGCATTGTCCGTGGCAAAATTGCCATAAATCCAAACCAGAAAACAACTTCAGTGAAAAGCCCTCTTCCCCTGGCCGCCGCGAGGGCACCGCCGGCTGCCAAAACTGCAGCCGTATCGCAACTGCCCGCTAGTGATAGGATTACGACGAATGCCGATCTCGTCGGCATTCCGCCGAATCGCAGTGGGGCTTAGGGCCACCGTTGCCCCCTCACGACGTTCGTTGACGCCCCCTTGTCACACCGGTACATTCAATTCAGTTGCCGTTGCGGCCGCAATTTCTCGTGGCCGGTGGGTTTTCGCGCTTCCCAAGAGGGTCTAACGACATGGCACGCAAGGGGGATTCGGCTTCAGCCCCGGATAAAACGGCCGCGAATCTGGCCACTCTGCGTGCCCAAATTGATAAACTCGATGTTCAGATTGTTGAACTATTGAATAAACGGGCTGCCATTGCCGCTCAGATTGGCAAAGTGAAGGCCGATCAGGGCGGGGAAGTCTTCTCGGCGGCACGCGAAGAGGAGGTGTTGGCGAATGTTCTGGCGGCTCATCAGGGCCCGCTGGATGCCGTCACCCTCAAAGCGATCTTTCGCGAACTCATCAGCGGCTCGCGGGCCATTCAAAAGCAACAGAAAATCGCTTTTTTGGGTCCGGAGTACAGCTACAGCCATCTGGCCGCCATCCAGCGGTTTGGCGAGGCTTCGATTTACAACCGAACAGCCAGTATTGCTGCGGTTTTCGAGGAAGTCTTACGACGCAATGCCGATTATGGCGTTGTGCCGCTGGAAAATTCCACGGATGGCCGGATTGCCGATACGCTCGACCAATTCATTCGCTATCCCGACCAGGTGAAAATTTGCGCCGAAATTCGCCTGCGGGTGCGGCATCATCTGTTGGCCAATTGTGCTCAATCCGAGATTCGCCGCGTCTATTCCAAGGCCCAAGCCCTCAGCCAATGCCGCAATTGGTTGGCCAAGAACTTGCCGCAGGCGTCGTTGCATGAGGTGGCCAGCACCGCGGATGCCGCGGCGTTGGTCCAGACGGTTCCCAATGTCGCGGCGGTGGCCAGTCGCGAAGCCTCCGTTCGCTATGGGTTGAAGATTTTGGCGCAAAACATTGAAGATTCGCCCTTTAATGAAACCCGTTTCGCCGTCATTGGGTTAAGCGACTCAGCCCGGACCGGTAACGACAAAACCGCCCTGATGTTCCAGATCAGCCACACGCCGGGGGCGTTGGCCGATGTGTTAGCCGTTTTCAAAGCTCACAAGATCAATCTGACGTGGATCGAATCCTTCCCCTACCGCGAGGTGAAAGGGCAGTACGTCTTTTTCGTCGATTTTGAAGGCCACCGCGAAGATCAACGAGTCAAAAAGGCTCTGAGTACTCTGCAGTCGATGTGCGACAGCCTCACGGTTTTGGGTTCGTTCCCCGTGGCCTCGCCGCTGGAAGACTGAGACAACCTCCGGCCCTGAGTCCCTCCCCTCCACGTGGTTTGAAACGCCGGCGTTGCGTCGTAAGTTCTTGCATGAAAACCATTTGCGGAGAATCATTTTCCTAAGGCCACCCCCCCAGAGCGTCGGAAGGCCGATTCCGCGGGGGGGTATCCGTGGAGCATTTCGCCCCGCGCGCCGTCTTAGCGATTCTTCACCCAGAGCCGTCTTAGCGATTCTTCACCAAGAACTGGATACCGCCAGTGGAACTGCCTGAACCCAGTTTGGCCAACTGATCGAAACCATAGGCTTGAATGATGCGGACGATCCATTCGCCTTCCCGGGCATCGCCAACGTACAGCAGATGTCGGCCATTTTCGGTCACCGCCCATTGGCCGTTGATTTGTTGGACCTTGAGAGCGTTGCGGTCGAAGGTGCGGCCTTGGGTCGCAAAGGGGGCACGCGTCGGCGGCCGGCCATCTTTGAGGAAGAAGGTGAACTCGCTGCTGCCGCCCAGCTTGCAGAATTCGGTGAAACGGGCATCGTGGATAATGCGTGCGGCTTCCCGAGCTGCCCATTCCGTCGGTCCGAAACGGCCGAGGACTTCGGTACCGCAAACCACCACCCATTCGTGGCCATCTTTGCGGGTGGTCACTTTCTTCGGGTCGATCCTAATCATTTCCCCCACAAACCCAACCCCCGGAACTGGTATCCCCGTGCGGGTGAGGGCATCGACTTGGGCATTGAACAGAAGGGGGCCACCGTGGACCTTCGGCGGCTCAGGTTCGAGCGAAACGTAAAGATACCGCATCGCTGGAAACGTTGGGTTCCCCACCAGACCGACGCGATTGAACCCGTATTTCTGGATGACCGCCACGGTTTGTTCCGCACTGGCTTGATCAGTTCCAAAGTTGAACAGCAAATTCTGATCGTCGCGAACGCACCAGACACCACGAATCGGTTCCACGCGTACAGTCTTCAGGTCAATCGGCACCACGGCACTGGCTGCCGTGGTGGTCACCGCCGCGGAATGGCCCATTCCCGCCGACGCAACGATGTTCGGGGAAGCCGACGAAGCATTTTTGCTGTCGGCTACGGCCACTCCGGCAACCACAGGTTGGCCGTTAGTCAGTCCGTATTCCACCACCGGCTGTTTGGCCTGGCCGATCGTCACCCATTCCGTTGGTCGCAGTTCACGCAAGACACGAGCCACGTCACGAGCGATCATCTCGCTATCACCAACATCCCGGAGCAGTGTCTGGCCGGCCCACACTTGCCAACTGCCCACAGCCCGCTTCACTTGAACGTCCATCGTGTTGATTTTATGCTTCTGTTCCGGCTGCGGCAGGCGAAGCGTGGTTGCGACGACCGGTGCGCTACCGTTGGCAGGAGAATGCGGGGACGGTTGCAGAACACTTGGTGGCAGCGGCTGTGGCGGAGCGGGCGACAAGGCCCCCGGCCATGGCGATGCCGCCGGCGGCGAATACTGCAGAGTCGGCGCTTGGGGTGGCAACGGTACCGGAGGAGGGGCAGGCGGTTGTGGCATCGCGGGCGACGCCACGGGCGGCGCGGTCGCCGGCCCCCGGGCCGGTAAGGGGGGAAACTGCGGTGCTGGCGAATACCCCGGCGTGGAATTCCCCGACGTCGGATGGCCAGCCCCAGCATACCCCGGGGCGGACGAGGTCAGCGGCGGCTTCGCTCCCAACGGCATTATGGGCGAAGATGGCTCTGTCGGCGTTGTCGGAAATGCCGGCGGACGAGGAAAACCCGGGGTCGTCGGCGTTCCCGGCGGTGCTGCCACCACCGGTGAACCGAGCATCACCCCCAACCCCGCCATCACCCATCGCCTCGACCACGGCGTTCGCATCACACCATCCCCCGCTCGGATTCTGGCTGTTCGGATTTTATCGGCCGTGCGGACCAGCAAAGTTGAAGCGCAGCGGCCATGAGCGGCACTGCTCGCAGGGTGAGGGTATTGCGGCTGGCTTCGGCGAAAGCGAATGGCAGGGCCAATGGCCGGTCTCTACTTTTTCTGACGAAGGGAAATACCAAACTTCTTGTGACGAAGGGAAATATTGTGACGAAGGGAAATACCAAACTTCTTGTGACGAAGGGAACTACCAAACGGTCGGCTTTTGATAACTTCCACCAACGAAGGACAGCCCCACAGCAGGCCAACTTCTCCACGAAGGGGGATGGTTGCGTCTTTCTCGGCTTCCCGCGACAAAGGGAAATCCCGCTTAGAACTCGAGCGGTTCGTGCCACGCTAGTGGGATCACGAAGATTTTGCCATCGCCAATCCGTCCGGTGCGGGCCACTTTCGGCACGCGCTCACACAGAAGGGCCGCTTGCTCGTCGGTCACCCAAACGGTGATTTCTACCTTGGGCAAGTAGGCGGTGCTGTATTCCGAGCCGCGATAGCGATCGAGGTAGCCTTTCTGCCGGCCATACCCTTTGGCTTCGCGCACGGCACAGGCGGTGACTCCCAGTTCTGCGATTGTGCGTAAGACCGCTTCGGCCCGGAAGGGTTTCACCACAATGGTGAGTTGCTTCATAAGTATACTGATGTTTATATTCGGTCCCCGACTGCCTCAGTCCACTGTCTACACCCAGCCACCGGTCACTGGAAGAACCTGCCCTGTGATGTAGCCACTTTCTTCACTGGCCAGAAAGAGGACGGCGTTGGCGATGTCGGCCGGTTGACCCAACCGGCCGATGGGAATCTGCTTGAGGTATTCCGCCAGAACATCGGGTTTGATTTCGCCGAGCATGGCGGTTTGGATCACCCCGGGGGCGATCGCGTTGACGGTGATCTGCCGGCGTGCCAGCTCTTTGGCGAGCACGCGTGTCAGGCCGATGACCCCGGCTTTGGCCGCGGCGTAGTTCGTCTGCCCGTGCACGCCGATTAAACCCGCAATCGAAGAGATATTGACAATTCGTCCACTATCGCGCAGAATATCATGGGCGAACTTGCAGCAGTAGAACACGCCATCGAGATTCGTTTGAATGACGGCGTGCCACTCCTCCAAGGTCATTTTCTTCAGCGTGCGGTCGCGGAGAATTCCTGCGTTGTTGACGAGAATATCCAATCCCCCGCAGGTTTGTTGAATTTGCTGCATCAGCGCTGCGACTTGGGCGGCGTCGCGGACATCGGCGGAGAAAACGTGAATCGTGGGTTGTTGGGGGAGTTGCCGCAATTGGGTGGCCAGTTGTTCGGCATCACGACGGTTGGTGCCGTCGGGGTCGTCCCAGAAATGCAAGACACAGGTAGCCCCCGCTTGGGCGAAGGCCGACAGAATCCCGGCGCCGATGCCCCGCGAACTGCCCGTGACGAGGACCACTTTGCCGCGGAAGTCGAAAACGATCATAGGATGGGAGGGGAAAGGGGTAATGATGGCCACTTCTCCGTTCGGTCGGCGGAGTCGATCCTTCGCCCCGCCCCACCGGCACAGCTATTGTATTTCCTTGGGCTTTGTTCTGAAACCGGCGCGAGCTGATGATCCGCCTGGCTCACTTTTCCGATATCCACCTGACCATCCAGCCGTTGGGCTGGCAGGCCAGCGATTGGCTGACCAAACGAACCGCAGGTTGGGTGAACCGAACGATGCTGGGCCGTGCCAGCCGATTTCGCGCCGCCAACGACGTGATGGTGGCTCTTCGCCGCGAATTCGCTGCTCGCGGCTTCGATCATCTGGTGTTCTCCGGCGATGCCAGCACCCTGGGGTTCCCGCGCGAATTACAATATGCCGCTGAACGTCTTGGTGTTGGCGACCCGCAGGTTCCTGCGGGGATCGCGGTGCCGGGCAATCACGATGTCTACATTCGCCGCAACGTGCGGCAGCGGTCGTTTGAAGCCGCGTTCGCCCCGTGGCTGAGCGGTCGCCGTGTCAATGGCAACGACTACCCTTTCGCCCAAAAGGTTGGTCATGTGTGGCTGATTGCCCTCAATTCCGCAAAGCCCAATACCTTCGCATGGGATGCCAGTGGCCACGTGGAAGCCCAGCAACTGGCCGCCTTCCGGCAATTGTGCGCCCAACTCGATGCGGGGCCGCGGATTGTCGTCAGCCATTATCCACTGTTGATGGAGAATCACCGGCCCGAACCGTTTTGGCACCGGTTGCGGAATTGGGCCGAGGTGCGCACGGTCGCGGCCGACTGCGGCATCAGCCTGTGGCTCCACGGCCACCGGCACCAATGGTACTATTTGGCGGCCAACGACATTCTTCCGTTTCCTGCGATCTGTTGCGGCAGTTCCACGCAACTGCACCGGTGGGGTTATCACGACTACACCATCGACGGTTGGAAGCTGCACGCTGTTCGTCGCGTCTACGATGCTGCCGAGCAATCGTTCCGCGACGCCACCACCTTCACCCTCACGCTACCTGCCCGGTAGTCAGGGGTAACGACGTGCTCCGGAAGTGTTCTCGTCCCTGGGCCAAAAGGAGTGCAAAATGCCGAAGAAAATTGACTGGTTGTACGAACGCAAAGGGTGAACCACCTGCAAGAAAGCTCAGGGGTTCCTTGAGCAAGAAACTGTGACTGTGGCCGAAACTGTCAATGCCAGCAAAGTCCGCTACGGCCCCAGCGAAGTTCTGGCTCTTCTCGATGGCCTCGACACCCTCATTGCGGCCAAAGGAAAGAAGATCGACACCTTCGACCTGAAACGGCGCCGCCCCGACGATGCCACTCTGCTGGCGCATCTGCTGGGGCCGACCGGGAACTTACGGGCACCGACTGCTCGCATCGGCCGAACTCTGGTGGTCGGTTTCAGTGAAGAATTGGCCGACCGATTGCGGGAATTGTGGGGCTGACGCGGTAGTGCCTCCGAACCGGCCGCAAGCTGGACAACCTCAAGCTGCGGCCGCACGCTCCCAGCGCCTCGGAAATCGTTTTTCCTTCCCGTCGCAACGCGGTACACTCCGGGGGTGTAGCGGACGTTTCAACAGCATGCGAGACGTTTCGACAGCGTGCAAACGGTGGTTGAACGTTCGCCCCATCAGAGTCACCCGCCCAGTAGGTTGGTTATCATCATGGCCTCACGCATTTTTTCGCTGTTGTTGGTGTTGGGGCTGGCCGCTCCGGCAGCTGCACAGCCCGCCGTGGCTCCGACCGAGCCGTACCGGCCCGTAGCTGCGGCGTTAGAAAAGCTCATCCGCCACGAACTCGACGACAAAGCCATTCCCGCGATCTCCATCGCCTTGGTGGATGATCAAAAGGTGGTGTGGGCCGCTGGGTTCGGTTTTCAAGACCGGCGGCGGACGATCCCGGCGACGGCGGAAACGGTCTACCGCGTCGGTTCTGTTTCCAAACTGTTCACCGATCTGGCCGTGATGCAGTTAATGGAAGAAGGGAAAATCGACATCGACGCGGATATCGCCCGCTATATTCCGGAGTTTCGGCCCGCGTATCAGCCCGGCGAGAAGAAAATCACACTGCGGATGCTGATGGCCCACCGCGCCGGCCTCATCCGTGAACCGCCGGTGGGCAACTACTTCGATCCCTCCGAACCATCCCTCGAAAAAAGCGTACTCAGCCTCAACGGGATTGGCTTGGTCTATCCGCCAGAGTCGCGGACGAAGTATTCCAATGCGGGCATTGGTGTTGTCGGCTTCGCGGTGGAGAAAACGCAGGGTGAAGAATTCGCCAAGTACATGCAACGCCGCGTTCTCGAGCCGTTGGGCATGAAGTCGAGTGGCTTTGTTCTGACGGCAGCGCTGAAGCGACAATTGGCCGACGCAGTGATGTGGACCTACCACGGCCAGGAGTTCCCAGCACCGACGTTTGAATTAGGCGTCGCTCCGGCCGGTTGCCTCTATTCCACCGCGATTGATCTGGCGAAGTTTCAGGCGATGCTTTTTGCCGGCGGTAGGGTCAACGGGCAGCGGTTTATGAGGGCCGAAACGCTAGCGGAGATGTTCCGCCCGCAGTTTGTGCCGCCGGGTACGAAGTTCGGCTTTGGGTTGGGCTTCGCGGTCGGTGAATTCGAGGGCAAACGCCGGGTGGGGCACGGCGGAGCGATTTATGGCTTCTCCACCACCTTCACCGCGCTACCCGATGAGAAACTCGGCGTGATTGTGCTGTCGTCGCGCGATTCGACCAATGGTGTCACCAATCGGATGGCCCAGGAAGCCTTGCGGCAGATGCTAGCCGTGAAAGCCGGCACACCTCGCCCCACGATCACGACCAGCCAACCGCTAACGCCCGACGAAATCGCCAGCCTTGCGGGCCGCTACCGGGCTTTCGGCACCACCCTGGAGCTGATAGCCAGTTTCGGTCAACTGTATCTGCAAACCCACTCCGGCGGGGCACGGCTGCGGCTGCGGAAACTCGGCGATGCACTGATCGTGGACGATCGCCAAGAATGGGGTACGACAATCACCCGACGTGGCGATACCCTGACCATCGGCACGACGACCTTCCGCAAGGAGAAACCCACCCCCACGCCGCCCGAACCAGCCCCCGCCAAGTACCGGGGCCTGATCGGCGAGTACGGCTGGGATCATCTGCCGCTGGTCATTTACGAACACAATGGACAACTGTTCGCCCTCATCGAGCATACCGAGATCGACCCGCTGACCGAAGAATCCGAGAATGTCTTCGCCTTCCCGGCAGATCGCGGCATGTATCATGGTGAAAAGCTCGTCTTCACCCGCGATGCCAACGGCCGGGCCACCCAAGTGACTGTGGCCAGTGTGGTGATGCAACGGCGGAAAATCGCCGGCGACGACGGCCAAACGTTCCGGGTGCAACCCAGAAAGCCGATCGCCGAAGTGCGCCAGGCCGCGCTAGCGGCACAACCGCCTTCTGAGAAGGGCGAGTTTCGTGCCCCCGAGCTGGTCGATCTGGCCACCTTTGAGGGGCTGAAGTTCGACATCCGTTACGCGACGGACAACAACTTCCTCGGCACACCGTTTTACACCCGCGCCAAGGCGTATCTGCAGAAACCCGCTGCGGAAGCGCTAGCCCGCGTTCACAAGCAACTGGCCGCATACGGCTATGGGCTATTGGTGTACGATGCCTACCGACCGTGGTATGTCACCAAGATGTTCTGGGACGCCACCCCGGAGAAGTTCCACAACTTTGTGGCCAATCCGGCCCAGGGTTCGCGGCATAATCGCGGCTGTGCCGTCGATGTATCGCTTTATGACCTCCAAACCGGCCAGCCGGTGGAGATGGTCAGCGGCTACGATGAATTCTCGGATCGGGCCTTCCCGGATTACCTGGGTGGCACCTCCCGGCAGCGCTGGCACCGCGACTTGCTCCGCCGCCTCATGGAGGCCGAAGGTTTCCACGTCTATGAACAAGAGTGGTGGCACTTCGACTACAAAGATTGGCCGAAGTACCCGATCATGAACAAACCGTTCGAGGAATTGAAATAACCCGGTCTTTGCCGCTTCAGCACACAAGGGAGGAACGCACCGGGAATTCACAGAACTTTCCACACTTGGACGAATGACCCTTTCAACTATGAACTTGGAAGAATGACCCTTTGAACTATGAAAACCGGGAGGAACGTACCGGGAATTCACAGGGTTTTCCCCACGCGGCTTTGCCCCCCTTGGGGTCGCAGCAGACGGAGGAACGTCCCACCGCTGATGGACTCACATGGTAGGCTCGCCGGCCTACTTCATCCTGGGGCCGCGGCCGAGGGAGGAACGTGCCACCGTGAGGCCTAGCTGTAATCGAGGTTGTAAAAGCGGAAACGTGCTGCCATGCGGGCTTTGGTGGGTTCGCTGGTGCCACTGAGGCCGAGGCCGTCGAGATTCTGCAAGTAGGGGCTATCGAGCAACGCCACAGCCCCCGCGTCGGTCATCCGGTTATACTTCAAGTGTAAGACCGAAAGCCGCTGGGCGGCGGGCCAACGGGCCAGCCAGTGCGCGCCTTGGTCGTTGATGCGGTTATAGGTCAACCATAGGATCGGCGGGCAGAAGTCCTGAAACCCACGGATCAATTCCCGCACCGCGCGCGAGCCAAGGCCGTTGGCATCCAAATCGAGATACCAGAGTGTGTGCAGGCGGGGGCAACGGGCCAGCGCTCCCACATCCTGGGCGTTGAAGCGGCAACCGTGGGCGTGGAACATCCGTAAAGACGCGGGCGTGGCTTGTGCGAGCTTGTTCGCATCCACGCGTGTACCCGGGTTCCGTTCCAGATCAAGAAAGCTGACGTTCGTCAGATAGGGGGAAGTGAGCAGTGCCGTCACACCGCGGCCCGTGATCTGATTGCCGCGGAGGCTCAACATCCGCACGTGAGCCAGGTACGGGCAGTTGGCCAGTTGCTCGGCGGCGTCGTCGTCCAGCTCGCTGTCTTCCCACAGGAGCGTTGTGAGTTCCGGGAAAGGGACATTGAGGAACGCTCTCAGTGTGGCCGAATTGCACGGAACCTCGCGCAAGTACAGATGCCTCACCCCGCGCAGATGCGCGGCCTGAGCGAGCAGTTCTAGGGGAGATGTGGTGTCGGACGTCGAACCCCAATAGGACAGTTGGCGTAACCCCGACCACCGTGGCGACGCAGCCAGAGCCGCGAAGGCCTCCGGACCGGTATAGTGCAATGTGATCGAGCGTACCTGGGTGGCCGCGGGGTGTTGGCCGAATTCGTGGATGCCGTCGGCGATACGCTCCAGATGCAAACCCACGATCCAATCGAGCAATCCGCGATCGGCCAGTCGCTGTGCGTATGTTGCCGAAAAATCGGAGGCGAGAAGGGTCACCGGCGGGGCGGCAGCGCGCAGCCGGGCTGCATTGAGTCGCCGCGGGTCGCCCAATGTGACCCGATGGGCAAAGCCGCGGTGAAAACCCGACCACTGCAGCCGGTAGGATTTGGGCAACTGGGGTGTCCACTGGGGATGGCGTCGCAGCAGATCTTCGCTGCGTGTGATCAGCGCAAGGCGGCGGAGGATGCCATGATCGATTCGCGACCAATCGGCCGATGATCGCGTGACCCAATCGCGCGCGCAGAGAAATTCGAACAGCGGTTGGCTGGCGTCTGTGGCGTCGGCCAGTTGGGCCAGTTCGCACTGCAAGCGGATGAACTCTGCGCGTTCGGCCTCACCGTTCTCTTCGAGCCAATCGGCGAAAATCAGGCGAGGGGTATCGTCGTGCGGGTAAGCCGCTATGGTCGCCAGGAGGGTATCGCGGTCGGCAGTCATGGGCGAAGCTCACACCCGATGTCGAACTGATCTGTAAACACGATAGCACCCCTTGACGGCATGTAAAAGCCCCCCTGGGGCATTTCGCGTGGTAGCGGGGCGATGATCCGAATAGCTCCCAATGGCCTGGAGTAGAGACCGTCGCAATCACTTCAGCCACTTGTCCGTGAATTGCATGTAGATTTTCCAATCGGCTGGCGTCATGGAGTGTTTCCCAGGGCGAATGAAATAGCCGAGCCGGGAAGCGCTGAGGGTATTCAGCTGCGGCATTTTCTCAGCGACCGGCTGACTATCGCCGTAGAGCCGGTAGACCGGGGCCGCGGCACGCAGCACGTCGAACTGCCCACTGGGGTTGGCCCACTGGTCTTCTTCGGCGTTGGTCATCAACACCGGCCGTGGGGCGCAGAGGGCCACGAGGGCGTGCTGATCGAACGGCAGCCGCGTCACATCGTCGCCGAAGAGTTTGAAGTTGCCGCAGAACCAATGAGGGAAGCTGGTGGTGATGCGTTTGACGGTTTCGGCTTTCTCATTCTGGCTACGGCTGGGGGCTGCACCGCCGCAACCGGATTGATGGGGGATAATCACGGCGATGCGATCGTCGAACGCCCCGGCCAAAAGGGCCGTTTTGCCCAAGCGGGAGTGGCCCACCACCGCCAGCCGTTTCGCATCGATACTCTTGTCGGTCACCAGATAATCGACTGCACGGTGAATGCCCCAAGCCCACCACATGATGGTGGCGGTTTCGGATGGGTCTTTGCTATCCTCGGGGAGTGTGGCCCGCATGCCTTCGCGAACGAAGGGTCGGTCGGGCTGAATGTCGCCACAGTAGAACGTCGCCACGGCGTAGCCGTTGTCGATGATCGATTGCAACGGCCAGGTATCGGCTTGCTGACCGCGGCCTTGAGCGGTGGCCTGGTTCTTCACCACGCCGGGGTAGCGGTCCGGTACCCACACCGTCGGGATGCGAACCTTGTCATGGGTGGTCAGCAGGTGGTTGCCGCCGAAATTGGCACCGACAAAGCACGGCGCTGGGGTTTTCCCGTTGGGTACGGCGACGAGCAAATACAACTTGGGCCAATCGTCCGGGCCGAAGGTGATCTCCACTTCGCGGAGTGTTCCTTTGCCATTGAGTGCGTGGGCATCTTCAAAGAGAATTTTGGCAGCGATCCGAGACGGCTTGGCGGGGTAGCGACCGTACATGTATGTTTCCAAGAGTTGTTTCAGTTCAGGCCGCCGTTTTTCTTCCCACTCCTTCTGCGTGTTGATCTTGGTTCCATCGCGGAGAGTCAGCAGATCGGGGAACTCAGGGATCGAGGGTAGCTGGTGGGGCGGTGGGAAGTCGGCGGGCCGAACGAACGCGGTGGTGGTGAACATGGCGAGGAGGGTGAGGGAAAACCGCATGGGAAAGGCTCCGAAAGGGGGGCGACGCGGATGAACATAACAATAC
>JANWYJ010000048.1 GCA_025055115.1 Gemmata sp. | reverse complement strand
TATTCGCCCAACTCCTGGAAGATGCGATCGAATTGCGGGGCAACGTGGCGAAAAACTTCCAGTAAGGCCGGATCAAAATGCCCCGGGGAACCCTCAGTCATCGTCAGCACCGTCGTGGCGTGGGATAATCCGGGCTTATAGATACGGCGGCTGCGGAGGGCATCGTACACATCGGCAATCGCCACCAACCGGGCGACCAGAGGAATCGCTTCCCCCGCGAGTCGGTCGGGGTAGCCCGTGCCGTCCCAGCGTTCGTGGTGATGGCGGGCAATATCAACGGCTGTTTGCAAAAACGCCGTGGCAAACGGATGCTGTTGGGCCACGTCGCGGAGCGTTTCAGCGCCGATCGTGGTATGCGTTTGCATGATGAGCCGTTCCTTGGGTTCCAGCGGTCCTGGCTTGTTCAAAATATGGTCCGGCAACGCCGCTTTGCCGATGTCGTGCAGCGGGGCGGCATCTTCGAGCGTGCGAATCCAGTTGCTGTCGATCAGCGGGGCAAACGCCGGGAGCATCGCCGCTTCCTCCGCGAGCACCCGGCAGTAGCGCTGAACGCGAATCAGGTGCGGTCCCGTTTCCGAGGAGCGATGCTCGACCAGTTTGGCCAACGCCAACACCAACGCATTGCGCGCTTGGATCAAGGCTCCGTCGCGGGCTTCGATGACATGTTCCAATTCCGCGTTGACCGCCAAAAGGCCGTGGTTGAGAACATCGGCCCGGTCCTGGGCTTCCTTCAAGCGGAGGGCGGTTTTGATGCGTGCGCGTAACTGTATGACACTGAAAGGTTTAGTGACGAAATCATCAGCCCCGGCCAGCAAAATCCGCGACAGATCATCGCCACTGGTGGCCCCCGAGAACATCACGATCTTCAAATTCCGCGTCGGCGGGTTCTGCCGCAGCCGGCGTAACACTTCCTCGCCACTGAAACCAGGCAAATCCACATCCAACACAATCAGATCGTAGGCCTTGCGGGCAGCCAATTCCACCGCGGTGGGGCCATCGCCGGCTTCGTCACACAAGAATCCCTCGGCACTCAGGGAAACCCGGCACAACCGGCGAATCTCCGGCTGATCGTCAACAATCAGGATGCGGGTGGCCGCGGTTTCGGTGCTGGCAGGCACGGCCCGACCGTGTTCGTCCGCTTCCATCGACGCCGCCGGTGGCGGCGTGGGCGTACTGGTGGAAACACGTAGTGGTCGTACGATGGGACGTAGCGAACTGGGGGATGGTGTGGTCGTCTGAGGCAGAAACGGCCACAGCGAACGCATCACCACTTCCGCGTTGGCATAACGCTGTTGCGGATCAGCGGCCATCATCCGGCTGAGAATAGCATCCAACCCCGGCGGCACGTCGGGGCGTAGCGCCCGGGCTGAGGGGGGCGGACCGAAAGTGGCCAGAACATCGGCAAACGGCACTTGCCCGGTGAGAGCGTAATACAGAGTACAACCCAGGCCGAAAATATCCGCTCGGGCATCGACAGCGTGAGCATTCCGCGACTGTTCGGGGGCCATATAGCCCACGGTGCCCAACGCGGTCCCGGTCCGCGTCAGCCGCTCATGGCCGGGAATTCGCGCCAGGCCAAAATCGAGTAGCTTGGCCTGACCCTCCGGCGTGACCATCACATTCGATGGCTTAATGTCGCGGTGAATCAGCCCCAACCGGTGGGCTGCCATCAACGCATCGGCCAACTGGTAACCCACCTGACACGCCAACCCCACCGGCAGTGGCTCCGTGGCAGCCAAGCGTTCCAAATCGGTGCCCGGTACCAGTTCCATGACGAAATAGGGAATGGCCGGGGCATCCGGTCCCCGGGCCGGTTCTTCGCCCGCGTCGATGGCGGTCACCACGTTGGGATGCCGCAGGCGGCTGACGGCGCGCGCTTCCACAAAAAAGCGGGCCAAGGTCCCCGGTGGCTGCTCCGGGGTGATGTGCAGGGCTTTAATCGCCACCGGGGTTCGCAGTTGCCGGTGTTCAGCCCGGTACACAATCCCCATGCCGCCGACACCCAGCCGATCCAGCAGCCGGTAGTTGCCCAAAACCAGCCCGTGCATCTGCCCGGCCCGAATCCGTTCGTGCTGAAATTCCGTTACCAGTTGTAATTGCGTCAACAACTCGAGGAATTGTTCCAGGGTGGCCGCCATCGCGAGGGCCTGATGGTGCGCCGGTTCGAGCGCTTCGTAATCCTCGTGGGGAACGATGCCCCCGGCCAAAAGCCGCTCCAGAAGCATCGCCGCCGGAGTAGCATCGAGCGTGTTTTCGTTCAGTTGTAGTTTGCGTAAAGTCGAAGTACCCACGGCTCACCGATTCCATTTTGGCCGGAATGCAGTCCGTCGCGGGATGCCAAGCCACTGCCGGGCCATTCAATCGCCTCACACGTCACGGGGAATTCGAAAAAACCCGTGACACACCAACGGGGACTACACAGAGGAATGTAAATGAGAATCTTGGGAGGAACAGCGGCAGATGGGAAAATACCGACTGTTCCGATACCAAAAAACTCACATTTTCATAGGACGCGAAAAACTTTGCATCTCGCTAAAAAATCCGGCCTAATGTTAGTGTCGGAGCATCATACACCGCCCGTTGACCCCCCGAATACCTGACTCCAAATACCGGCAATCGGGGATGGTGTGTAGGCCGCGTCGATGCCACGATGGGGTGGCCATGTCGTGATGGACGGCCTCCGCACGTCGTGATGGACGCCCTCCGTATACTACCGAATCAAGTGTAGGCCGCGTCGATGCCACGATGGGGTGGCCACCCGACCCGAGGCAGACCCACTCGCCACGACGCAGCTGCGAAATTCGCGCAAGGGGGGAATCTCGTTGGTGATTTCAGGGCTGGGGAAGGTTTCTCGTCCGCTGGCGGCCAGTTTAGCGGCAATTCATCTGACGAAGCAAATCATCCAGCCATTTTTTTTGTTCCTCAGTCAATGGAACATCAACCGGCGGGGGTTGTGTGTAGTCGATCTGCGTGGCGAAGTGGCCATGATCGTAGGCCCGGGAGAAAGCCGCTTGCAGATCGAGCAACGCGTCGCGGTCGTCGGTGGCCAGAGGCAGTTTGAACTTCGGCAGTCGTTTTTGCAACGTTGCAGTGTAAATCTCGTAGCGGTCGGGAGCATACGCCCGGGTTACGGTGACGGCATAATCGTATTCCGGTAAGCCCTCGCGCGAATAGTTCAACAGGGGTTGACCTTGTTTCACCAGGTCGATTTCGACCACCGCGGCGCGTTGGAGAATCGCCTGATGGCGGGCATCGAGATAGGCTTGCCGCCCGGCGGCGCTGGTTTTATTCGCGGGGCTGACCACTTCGACGACAGTGATCAGCTTGCCATCGTTGCGATTGCGAATTTCGAGATATTCCTCGGTGTGCTGTTCGCGAATCACCGACGTGAACAACGGGGTTTCCACGGTATAACTGCGCGTTCCGACCCGAGCGCGGTAACGATCCACCAGGCCCGGCAAAAGATTCTGATACAAACAAGCCAGCAACTGATGCTGAAACGCGGGCCATAACTTGGGCGTTTCCAGGTAGGGGTCCATTCCCGGAAATGGACTGGGCATAGTGCAGATTCTCCCGTGATGGATAGGGCCGGTTCCGAGATTGGCGATGTTCCGATCCAACCGGCTCAACGGCCCCTCGTGGTATGCGTGTTGGCAGCATTGTAGCGGATCGACCGCCAACACACCAAGCGTAGTCGCCGCAGGAAAAGCACCCTGGCGTCAGCCCCCGCTCTCCGCGCGCGCGGTTGCCGCAGCCCAAGCCCCCCGCCCTCGACCAGATCGCCAGCGGCACACCCTGTGGGCGGCCCCTTCCCAGCTACCTCGGCTCCTCACCGTACCGATCCGGCTCGGGTTTCCTGCTGTGCTCGGATCGAAAACACCGCGCCCCATCGATTGACAATTTGTACATTATAGCCTATCATCCATCATCGTGGCTACGGAAGTGCGCGAATCGGACAACGGTTCGCGGTGGTGGCCACGGTGGGCCATTGGCCCGGTGATTGCCACGTTCCGACTATCCACTCCCCGACCCGGACGGGGCTATTCCGACCTCCGGTGTTGCTTGATCAGCAAAGGGGTTATTTCAGGTCCCACACGCGGACGGTGCTATCGCGGCTACCGGCGGCCAGGGTGGTGCCATTATCCGCAAAGCGGACCACATGAAACGCATGGGGTGCCCGGAAGCTGAACACCTCCTTCGGCTCTCTGCCCGAGTCGGGCAGAATATCCCACACTTTGACAAAGCCATCGGAACCGGCGCTAGCCACCCAGCGGCCGTTACCGCCAAAACTGACCGACCAGACGTCGAAACTGTGAGCCTTGATCGCCCAGATTTGGGTCCCGTTGCTGACATCCCAGATGCGCACGGTGCCATCCCAGCCGGCGGAGGCGATCTTGGTTCCATCGGGGCTGAAAGCCACACTGTAAACCGGTCCTTTGTGTTCGACCAACTCGGCTCGTGCTCGCGAGGGTCCGGTACCTTTCTTCCAGTCGATTTCCGTCAAATCCCACACGCGGACGACGCCATCCGAGCCGGCACTGGCTAAACGGGTCCCATCGGGGCTGTAGGCGAGGGCATGAACGGTGCCGGTGTGGCCGTACAGTTCGATGGGGATATTGCTTTCCAAATCCCAGATGCGCACGGTGGAGTTGCGGTCGCCGGTGGCCAGATGCTCGCTGACGGGGCTGAAGACCGCGGCTTTCGTGGACGTCGGTTGGGGGAAGGATAATTCAGGTTCAGCGTCGAGAGTCCGCAAGTTCCACAACGAGACCGAGGAATCGTCGCAGGCCGTGACGAGAATCGGTTTGCGGTTGGGGGTAATGTGAACGTCGGCGGTCCAGACGGTACTTTTTTGTTGCCGGAGGGTTTTGAGCGCTTCTCCGGTCTGAAGATTCCAGATTTTGACAGTTCCATTTTCCAGCCCCATCACCAGCCGGTCGCTGCCGAAAAAGGCAATGGCCCAGACCGCGCCCGATTCGCCGTGCAGAACCACGCGCGGTTCGGGGCCGGAGGTGGTCGTCAGAAGGCTGGAGGGTTGAAGAATCGGCGGCGGTGATTCTGGTTCGGGGGGCGTGGGAGGGCCAGACAGCATCCACAACAGGCCGACGGCCAAACCGCCCAGCACAGCCCCGCCCGCCCAAGGTAAGGTGCAATTGCCAACGGCTTTCCAGCAAATGGGCTTGCGGTTGCGCAGAAGGTTGGTTCGGGAACCAGCACTGACTTCCGCGGGAACTTCCAGGGGCGACAGTTGGTTCATTTCCGCCAAACCTTCGGCGAAGATTTCCGCCACTTCGGCAGCCGATTGGAACCGGTTCTCCGGTTCTTTGGCCAACAGTTTGGCGACGGCGTTGGAAAGCCATTCCGGCACTTCCGGATTGAGGCGGTGCAGCGGCAAGGGAGTTTCGTCGGAAACCCGGCGCAAGACGGCCAGCGGCGTTTTGGCCTCGAAGGGGGCTACCCCGGTGGTCGCTTCGTACAACACGGTGCCAAGGCTGAACAGATCGGCCCGATGATCGACCTCTTCCCCACGGGCTTGCTCCGGGGACATATACAAGGGGGAGCCAGCCACAAAGCCGGTGCGGGTCAGCTTGACATCCTCGGCCGCGCGCGCCAGGCCAAAGTCAGTGAGTTTGACCCGATCGTAGGGAGCTTCGAGGAGAATATTGCCCGGTTTGATGTCGCGGTGAATCAATCCGCCGGCGTGGGCGGCGGCCAGCCCGGCGGCGGCCTGCATGCCCAGGCGGGCCACGTCGGGGATTCTCAGCTTGCCGACACGTTTGAGCCGCTGTTCGAGCGATTCGCCGTTGACAAATTGCATCACCAAATAGGGCAGCCCCGAGGGTTCATCTTCATTGACTTGATACACCGCCACGAGGTTATCATGGGTGACGGCGGCCGCCGCCCGGGCTTCCCGGCAGAAGCGTTGCCGAGCGACTTCATTATTGGCCAGTTGAGGATCAATGACCTTGATGGCCACGTCGCGCTCCAAGGCCGGGTCGTAGGCGTGCAGAACGACCCCCATGCCGCCGCGACCCAAGACCCGCAGAATCTCGAACGGCCCCAGTTTGCCGAGGCGATCGGGTTTGTCGGCGGGTTGCAGGAAATCGAGGTTTAATTCGGCGTCAGCCAAGGGGGGTTCGGTGGCCTTCCCGTTGGCGTCGAGGAGAACCGTTTGCCGCAGTTCGGCTTCGGCGGATTCTAACGCCCGCCAGTAGGCGGAATTTTTCGGCGGTTTGGCACAATCGCGCAAATATTCGGCCAGATGCGCGTCGGTCAATGGGGCTGCGGAGCCGGCGAGTTCGTCGAGGCGGCGTTGGCAGGCCGGGCAGGTGCCGACGTGTTCGCACAAGGTTGTGCTACGGGCTTCGGAGCAGCGACCGTGCAGGAGTTTTTCCAGTTCGGCGACTGTGGGACATTCCGTGAGAGTCATGTCGGGCACAGGTGTTGGGGGGGGGCGAATCGTTTCCACGACAAATAGGTGAATCACTCTTCGGCAGCCATCATTTTCTGCACTTCGTCGCGCAGGCGGGCCAGAACGCGGCTCTTGGCGACGTAGACAGCTCCCGGACTCATCTTCAGTTGGGCGCCCACGTCCGCCGCCGCTTTGCCTTCCACCGCGGTTTGCCAAAACGCGGCCCAGGTGCTGGGTTGGAATTCGCCTTTGACAATTTCCATAGCCCGGGCACTGAGTTCGCGTTGGTATTCTTTTTCCCAATCGGCATCGGGGCCGTCGTCGTCGCGGGCGGGCGTGGCATCGAGCCGTTCGTGGGCGTCGGTATCGCCACTGCCGCGTGGTCGGTTCCGCTGACTGCTCAGGAAATTGTAAATCTTGTTGCGCGTTACGGTATAGAGCCAACCGCGGAAGGTGCCCCGTTGGGGGTCGTAGTCCATGCGGTGGGCGTTGCGGGCGACACTCCGCAGAACATCTTGCATCAGATCGGCGGCGTCAGCATCTTGCAGGCCGCGGTTGCGGGCGAAGCGGTATACCACCGGTCCGTACAATTGTACAAATTCGCGCCAAGCGTCGGTATCGCGCCCATCTTTGATGCGCGCCAACAGGGTAACGCGAGTGACCGGCGGCTCGGCCATGCGACCATCGTCTCCCTAGAAGTACCGGTTCCGAAGATGCCAACTTACGCGCAAAGCATGCCGGCGGGCGCGGAAGTGTCAAACTTTCGGGGTTCAGGCTTTATTTTACTATTCGCCCACAGAATTGCGATCTTGGTACACCCGGATACCGACTTTGGAATCAATCGTTTCTTCCCATCGATCGTCTGCATTATTACGCGGCCGCAGGGCTTGTGGTTCACCAACCTCAGCCCCTTCTTGATCCCCCTCCGCCGGCGGACACTACGCCACCGCAGCGACAATGACGATCGAAAAATCCATGCCCTCATCACCAATATGAACTCTTGCTCAGATTTTTTCCACAACTGACCTTCCCTTCACCCCGGTCGATCGGCCAACATCGCCACTGTGGAGAAGTGCAACTCTGGAGAAGTCCTGAGTGATTCTCAACGAGGCGATGATATGACCGAACCGTTCCACTTCATGCCCCAACTGCGGGTTGACAACCTCACAAAAGCCCTGGCGTTTTACCACGCCGCTCTGGGGGCCGAAGAAGTTTCGCGGCAGTGCGCAGCGGATGGCCGCGTGCAGTCTGTCGTGCTGAAAATCGAGAATGCCTTGCTGACTGTCAGCGCCGAGAATGACCAATCGCATCGTGCTACGCCGGAAGTCACCCCCCGCGCGCAAACCCCGACACTGCATCTGAATGTTGCTTGTTGCGATGCGGCTATCGAACGGGCGGTGCAAGCCGGGGCGACCCTGACCCTGCCTCCCCGCGATATGTTCTGGGGCGAACGCTACGGCACCATCACCGATCCGTTTGGGCAGCAGTGGTCGTTCAGCCAGCCCTTGAGCGGACACGCGCCGGCAGAGCCACCGGCGGCCCCGCCGTCTTGGGGGCAAGCTGCGGCATAGCCGACGGACGGCGGGCCTCATCGTGAAACCACCCGCGAACCGACGCGGCGTCGGCCCGTGGGTGGTTGGCGCAAGCGACAATGAGCGGAGTGCTACTCAAGCTGTCGGTCAACGAGCTACTCAAGCCGTCCGTCACGGATACGCGACGACTTCTGACAACTTCTCAGGAGAGTTAAATGTAGATGATCTTTGTGATGTCCCCATCCGTGGCGCTAAAGTCCAGGACCAATTCATCGAACAGCGGAATCGGGGAGAGCCGCGGATTCAGTTGTCGGCGAATGAAGGTATCCGCCCCTGATCCACCGATGAGAATGTCGGGCTGGCCATCCTTGACACCATCATCGAGGGTATCGTCACCCTCGCCGCCATCGAGGGTATCGCGACCTTGGCCGCCACTGAGGAAATCGTTGCCAGCCCCGCCGAAGAGTTGGTCGTTGCGCGAACCACCCAACAGGGTATCGTCGCCAGCCCCACCGAAGAGTACCAGCGGCACGTCGCCGGCGGAACCATCGAGGAAATCGTTGCCGTCGCCACCATCCATCACGACATTGCGCACGCCGGTACCGCGCAGTGGGGCGACCGTGATGGTGTCGTTGCCGCCGCCGGTTTGCATCACGACGGTTTCCATGCCGCGGAGTGAAATCGTGAAGGGGATGAGATTCACCCGTTGGAAAAGGGCGGCTCCGGGATTGTTGGGATCGGCCCGGAGCAGGAATTCGTCGGCGTTGGACACGTCGTTGGGGTCGGGAGTGCTCAGATCCGGAATGGGCGTGGTATTGCCCACGATGATGGCCGTATCAAGGCCCCCACCGCCGTCGAAGGCGTCGATCAGTGTTCCTGGCAACCAGCGCAGGGTATCGTTGCCGGCACCCCCGAACATCGTGTCGTTGCCGAAGCCGCTATCGAGGAAATCGTCGCCAGCATCGCCGAACATGGTGAAGTTGCCGACGATGGGGTTGCCGATCACCCCGCCCACAAAACCCCCGGACAAGACGCGAATCGTATCGTTCCCCGCTCCGCCGCGGAGCGTACCGTTGGCTGAGGCCACCAGACGACCGTTGCTATCGAGAACGTTGATCGACCGATCAATGGTGATAGAGTCATTCCCGTCGCGGGCATCGACATTGATCGTTCGCAGATTCACTTTGTTGGGCGTGCCGAAAATGGAAACGATGGCCACCGCCGAGCCGTTGTTGGTGACTTGTAAGTTCCCGTTGCTATCGGCCGCCACGACGATATCGTTGGCCTGATGATCGCCCAGCACCGTCAGAGTGTCGGTATTGAAGAACGCGACCACCGCCGGAACTTCCCGGGCCTCCAGACGGTCCAACCGCGGCGCAAAAGACGCTGCCGAGCGATGATGCCGCTGCAAAATCTTACGCGCGAACCCTCCACGATTCATACCGAAAATCCTCCTGCGCTATGACGGAATGTCAGCGCATCGGGGGGACGGCCGCGGATCAGCGATGCCGCTGCGCACCCACCCACCAAACGGTGAAACTCACCGGATACAGCCGGTCACGCTGAAGGGGGGACTGGGGATGGCCAACAACCTCCGGGACAAGACCCAGCGCGAAGCGAGTCGCGAGTATCAACCAAGGGCGATGGGGCGAAACGGGTCAGGACGGGAACCACAACACATGAGAGACGGGACACATCTTTCATACGTTGCACCCCGGTGGCGTGTCAAATGGGAAAGCACGGCGGCGCACCGATTTCACCCAGCCACCGTGCCGATGTGAAGCTACCAACGCGCCCGCTATCCCGCGTTAGCGCGCGTTTGTTGCCAGATGAACGACAGGCTGACTTTCCTTCCACAACGAAGACGCTCAGACACGAATCACGACATCTTCGACCTTGAACCGGGATTTGGCCGCGGTAGCGTAGGCATCGTCGGCCGAGCGATAGCCCGCGGTGGCAAGCACCACCGCGCCCAGACCTTTTTCCTTCAGGCCCAAAATCTCGTCGTACTTGTCGTTTTGGAACCCTTCCATCGGGCAGGCGTCAATGCCCATCATGGCCGCGGCCGACAAAAAGACCCCGAGGGCAATATACGTCTGCCGAGCGGCCCAGCGGTGGGCTTGCGCCGCATCCATCCGCGCCAAGGACCCCAATATCATCTGCTTGAAACCATCGAGTGATTCGATCGGCACGCCACGCACTTCCGCCGTGCGGGCGATGTAGGCGTCCACATCCGCCGCGGTGGGCGGATTTTTCGCGGCAAATACCACCAAATGCGACGCATCGAGAATTTGCGGCTGATGGAACGACACCGGATGTAAGGCCTGCCGTATCGCCGGATCGGTCACGACGATAAACTTCCACGGCTGAAGACCATACGACGAGGGCGCATACACCATCGCCTGCTCCAGCTGTGCCCACAATGCTGGCGGGATTTTCCGTGTCGGGTCAAACTTCTTGGTCGCATAGCGCCAGCGCAATTGGGCCAGCACCGTTTCCGGGGCCACAGGCATAGGTCCGACTCCTGAAGAGAACATCATCCCAAACGAAGTTATAGCTACCGATGACGTTCTGTCTTTCCCAAGAAAACCTCAGACGCAGAGTCGGCCCCCAATCCCCTGGCGACGGCGAGCGGTGCTGCTGCCTCAGTGTCACTGTGTCACTTCAGACGCAGAGTCGGCTTCCAGTCTGCTGGCGACAGTCCGATCCTCCAGTGGCCCCGGGGCGACTTTTGAAACCCGCTTCAGTTGAACTTGCTTCGCCGGCGGGTTTGCGGTTACTGTGCTTCGCCCCCGAAGTGTGCGGGCAAGGTAGACCATGAGTCGTGTGGCCTTCAGTCAGAACCGAACAGCGGGCGCAGAGCCGCCCGCGGAGGGATTTCGCCAATATCCGCTGTGGCTGCTCGCTGCTGTTGGCGTTGTGGTGGCGCAAGCTGGGCTGGCGTTGTCGCTCTTCAGCAGCCCCCGGACGTGGCAGGCGTTGACCGATGATCGTCCGATCTTATCCGGCTGGCACCCGTTGCATCTGTATCATGGGACGCTCGGGGCAGCAGCCTTTCGTGAACGGCAGACCACGACTTGCTATGATCCGGCGTTTCAAGCGGGTTATCCGAAAACCCCGGTGTTCGATAGCGGTTGTCGGCCTGCGGAAATCTTCGCCCTCCTCGGTGGCCCTGGCTACAATCCCGCCGCCTACAAGATCGGACTTTTTGCCTTCATGCTGCTGATTCCTGGGGCACTGATAGCTGCGGCCCGCGGCGCAGGTGTGCCGGCGGGGGCGGCGGTGTGGGCGGGCCTGGCCGGAGTATTGCTCAGTTGGTCGCCTGCGGTGCGGCAGATGCTTGAAGAGGGCCAGCTCGATCTGTTAGCGGCCGGTTTGGCGGCGGCGGTGTTCGTACCGTGGCTGGGCCGTTATGCCCGCCAGCCGGGGATCGAATCGTGGATAGTTCTGGCTCTGTTGGCTGCCGCGGGTTGGTATGCGCATCCGCTGGTGTGGATTGGCTTAGGCCCGGTGCTGTTGATCTTCTATCTGGTCTTTGCGCCGCGGCATGGCCCGGGTTGGCATTTGGGGCTGGCTGGCATCACCTCGTTCGGCGTGGTTCCGAATGCCTGGTGGCTCGTCGATTGGGCGAAGTACTGGTGGCTGCGCCAACCCTCGGCCCACGACGATATTCCCCTGCCATCGTGGGCCACCGTGTTAGGTCAATGGGACGATTATTGGACGTTGTGGAACGGTCTTCCGGGGGGGCTATTGCTCCCGATGTTCGGCGTGGTCGGGTTAATCGCCTTGTGGCTGACGCACCATCGGGCGGCAGCAGGCTTGGCGCTGGTCGCTGTGGTGGTGTCGGTGGCGGCGGCACGCTTTGCCGCTGCGTGGCCGCGCATGCCCGCTGCTGTTCCGGCCCAAGTCGCCCCGCTGGCGGTGACCTTTCTGGTTCCAGCAGCCAGCTTTGCGGTCTGGCAAATCCTCCACCGTTTCTGGCTGGCCAAGATCGGCACCATCATGGCCTCCGCCGGTCTGCTCCTCGTGGCTTGGGCCGATGGCCCTCAGCAACCGCTGGCCCGTGGCCTGGGGCTGCACACCGAGCCTTTGATCGTCGGCTTCACCCCCGAACAGCACCACCTGCTGCAAGTCCTTCGCGATTACACCACGCCCGAAGCCCGTATCCTGTGGGAAGCGGAACCGCAGCGGCAGAGCCACTGGTCGGCCTTGTTGCCCCTCTACACCCACCGCGCCTATATCGGCGGCTTGGATATCGACGCAGAAATCGACCACGGCTACTGTGCCTTATGCAATCACTTCCTCAACGGCCGCCCGCTGACGGAATGGAGCGACGAACAACTGACCGCCTACTGCCGGTGGTACAACATCGGTTGGGTGGTGTGCCGGGGGGGGCGGGCTGCAGAACGCTGGTCGCGTTACCCCCACGCCCAACCGCTGGTGCGGCTCGTCGAAGGCGGCCAACCCGTCGTGCTCTTCACGATCGACCGGCCGCGGTCGTTCATCCTCAGCGGGCAGGCGCATTGGCAATCGGCCGATTCCCGACGGATTGTGCTGACCGATGTGCGCCCGGATGCCGAAGGCTACGTCGTTCTCAGCTTGCATGCTTTCGAAGGGCTGCGGGTCTACCCCAGCTATGTACAACTGCAATCACAATCGGAGCCGACCATTCAACCGGCGATTGACCATATTCGCTTGAAAACCCACGGCCCCGTACCGCGGATCACGTTGCGGTGGGAACAACCGTAAACGGCGACCGCCGCGCCCCCCCTCGTCTCGTCAGCGGTCCATGTCCTTCCACCATCCATCAACGACCGCCGCGCCCCCCATCGTCTCGTCAGCGGTCGATGTCCTCTGACGATCCATCAGCGGTATCGTCGCACCTGCAGCGGCGGGAGAGCTGCGAATTCGCCTCGCCAAGCTCTGAGGAACAACCGGCCCGTGGGCCGAGGAAAAAGGCGCGATCACGACGTGGGATATCATGGCATAGTCGCGACGTGGCCGGGGCGATATAGTGGGGGCCGAGGAAAAAGGCGCAATCAGGACGGGGGATGGTGGCCGGCGTGGGCGCGGAGCCGTTCGCCCAGCCGCCGCAATCCCTCTTCCACGGAAACCGTGGGCTGGTAGCCGAGATCGCGCCGGGCCGCAGAAATATCGTACCAGTGCGACGTGGAGAGCTGGCTGGCGACGAAGCGCGTCAGCGGCGGTTCGCCTGGTAAGCGGAAGAGCCAATACACGAACTCCAGAATCCGGCCGGCCAGCCGGGCTTTCCACGCCGACATGCTCTTGGTCAGCGGCGGCAAACCGGCTTCGGCCAGGATGCGATCGATGAACGGCCACAGCTCGACCGGTTCGCCATTGGAGATGAAGTAGGCGCGGCCCGCCGGTACGCTGCCGATCGTCAGTCGGTCGGCGGCGTTGAGATGAGCCTGGGCGGCATTGTCGATGTATGTGACATCGACCTTCACCGGCCGCCCACCAATCCGTTTGAGTCGCCCTTGGCGGGCGGCCTCGAGAATCCGCGGCACCAGGTGGGGATCGCCGGGGCCGAAAATCAGATGCGGACGCAAGGCGACCGTGGCCAGGTCGGGTCCGTTGGCGGCCAGGACGGCTTTCTCGGCGAGGGCCTTGGTTTGGGAGTAATACGATTCGAAGTGCTTGGGGTAGGGCAACGATTCGTTGGCCCCTTCAATATCGGTGCCGGCGTGAACGACACTGGGGGTGGAGGTGTACACCAGTCGACAAATGGCATGCTTTTTGCAGGCGGTGATGACATTCTCCGTCCCCACCACATTGGTCGTGAAGAAATCGGCATAGCGGCCCCACACCCCCGCTTTCGCGGCCACGTGGAACACCACATCGCAGCCGGCGACAGCTCGTTCCACGTCGTCGAGATGGGCCAGATCACCGAGAATCTGTTCGACGTGGAGTTCATCCAGCCACGGGTAACGCGACCGCGTGAACGAACGCACGGTATCGCCCCGCTGACGGAGCAAGCGTACCACCGCTCCGCCGAGGAAGCCGCCGCCGCCGGTCACCAAAGCCTTCATACCCCCGTTGTCACCTCCGCTGGCCCCGTCGTCACCTCCGCTGGCGTGGACGGTTGCCATCGTGGCCCCAATTGCCGATCCGCCCACACGGCCAACTTCTCACGGAAAATTTTCGCGTTGTGCCGCACATCAACCGGAAAACTCCCCGGATAATGCAGGAACGTTGTGATCTGTCGCGTCCGCTCAAACTGCCGCGCCAGCGCCGGAAGCCGGACCCGCAGCAACTCCGACACCCATAAACGGTGCTGGGACCGAGGCCTGTTGGCCCTGTCGTGGCACTCCACACACACCACCGGATAGGTGACCCCCGCCCGGGTGACGCCCACCAAGGCGGTTCGTGACACCCCCGGCACGGTGTTGAAGATCGGTTCCACTTGGTCCGTGAAGAGTGTGCCCGCGGGTGTGACCACGCGGTGCGACTTCCGCCCACAGAACCATAGCCGGCCTTGCTCGTCAATGTAGCCGACATCGCCCATGCGGTGTAGCACGGTACCGGTTTGCGGATCGCGAATCTTCGCCCGGGCCGTGGCTTCCGGCCGGTGATAGTATTCGCGCGTCACGATCGGTCCGCGAACGACCAATTCACCGATTTGACCTGGTGGCACCAACAGGGCATCGTCCCATTCGGCAATGGCCTCGTCGCAGATACGAATGACGCGCACCTCAACGCCGCCGACCGGTCGGCCCACGCACACACCAGCACCTTGTTCCGTGCAGGTGCGGGTTTCGCCTAGGATCACCCGGCTGCCGATGTTCGTCACCGGCAACGCTTCGGTGGCACCATACGGTGTGAAGATTTCGACGCCGTCGGGTAACAATTGCGCCAATCGTTCGAGGGCGGCCGGTGAAGCCGCAGCCCCGGCGGAAATCACCCGTTTGAGCCGCGCGAAGGGAGCCGGATCGGTCAATTCCCCCAGCCGCCGAATGACCGCCGGCGAACCGAAGAGATTGGTCACGCCGAATTGCCGCAATTGGGCCGCGGCCTGGTGCGGATTGAGACGGGCCGGACGGCTGGGGTTCATGTCCGGGATCACACAGGTCATGCCCAACGCCGGGCCAAAGAGGGCAAACAGTGGGAAGGTGCACAGATCGACTTCACCCGGCACGATACCGTACGTCTGCTTCAGCATCTCCACTTGGGCCGCGAAAATGCCGTGGGTGTAGACGACACCTTTGGCGACTCCGGTGCTGCCACTGGTGAACAGAATCGCCGCCGGTTCGTCGTCGCGGCACGTCGCCATGGGAAAGGGGCCGCGGTTGTGCCCCTGGCGGCGCAGTTCGGCCAGCGAAAAATGACAGAAGAAGCGCCAGCTTCCGACATTCACCGTCGTGCGCAGGGTTTTGTGGCCCCACCCCAACAGCCGCCGGGCCAGATGTGCCGGAGCGATGCCCATGAACGCCTCCGGTTCCGCTTCGGCCAGGCACCGGCCCAGATTCGTCAGACCCATACCCGGGTCGATCATCACCGGGATGGCCCCCACTTTCAGGAGGGCAAACGTCAGGGCGAAGAAATCGGGTGACGGTGGAACCATCATGGCCACGCGAGTCCCGCGGGTGATGGCCGCCGCGGTCAGCCCGTGGGCGATGGCATCGACATCGGCATTCAATTCGCGGAACGTGATCGCGCGGTGGGGGGTGGAACCGTGGGTAGCTACCCGCTGAAGCGGGGCGTGAATCGCCACCTGCTCCGGATGCTCGGCGGCCATCCGCGCCAGATGCAGGGCGACATTGCCAGTGGGAGGAAGGTTATCATCCATCGAAAACGCTCAGCCGGAATCGAAGATCAGAGAACAGAATCGCGTTGCAAAAACTCCCAGATGCGTAGGATGGCCCGTTCGCCGGCATCTTCCAGCAGATAGTGCCCGCAGTCGGGCCAGGTGTGAACTTCCGCGTGTGGGAAGTAGCGTTGCCACTCCGCGAGGAAGTGGTGATCGAAGACAAAATCTTTCATCCCCCACAATAACAGAGTGGGGGTGGTGCGGAATTGGGGGAGTGCGGCCGCGGTGGCTTGCACAATGTCGAAGCCAGGATCGGCGGGTTTCAGGGGGATCGTTTGTACGAACTTGAGCACCGCAAGCCGGTGCTCCGGGCGGTCGTAGGGGGCCAGGTAGGCGGCTTTCACCGCTGCGGTCAGTGGCTGGCGGGCGACACACCATTTCGCGGCCAGTTGGCAGAAGGCGTTGCGGTGGGTGATCAGCCAGGCTCCCAGGCGGGTATTGCGGCCCAGCCACAGCGACCAGGGCAACTTCGCTGACGCTGGCAGGGGAAACGCCGCGGTATTCATGGCCACGATCCGCTTGATACGCTGGGGATAACGGGCGGCGAAGGCCATCCCGATCATTCCGCCCCAATCGTGGAGGATGAGTGTCAGGTTTTCGGACAGGCCGCGTTCGTCGAGGAGCCATTCGAGGTCGTTGATACGACTGGCCAACGAGTAATCGTAGGCCGCCAGTGTCGGCTTATCGGACAAGCCACAACCGATGTGGTCCGGCACAATACAGCGGAAGCTGTCGCGCAGGTGCAGCACCAACTGGCGGTAGTAGAAACTCCAGGTGGGGTTACCGTGGAGCATCACCACCGGTTCACCGCGGCCTTCGTCGAGGTAGCTCATCCTCAGTCCGCGGCGGATCGCTAGTCGTGGGGTGAAGGGGTACAGTTCGGGAGCCGGATTGGGAAACGGCGGTGCGTCGTCGTCGGCTAATCGCGTGGTGCGCAGTTGCCGCGACGATTCCGAATCCGGGGGGGTATTCATGGTGCGGATGGGTGCGTTCACCATTCAAGACCAAGCATCAGGCAGTTCAGGCCACTGCCGATACCCAGGAAACCGACGCGGTCGCCCGGTTGGAGAAATTCCCGTTCCTCCGCGATGGCTGCGGTCAGCGGCAGCGACACGGTTCCTATATTGCCCAGGTACTCAAAGGTGCTGAAGTCTTTTTCGGGCGGTACCCCAATCGCTTTCAGAACGGCATCGCGATGGCTGGCTCCCACCTGGTGACAGATCACTTTATCGAGTTGGTCGCTGCGCCAACCGAACTTTTTGAGGAAGTGATGCCAGGTGCGCAATCCCAGTTCCACACCGTACTTCAGAACTTCGCCGGCGTGCGTTTCCATAAACGGGATCATCACATGGCGCAAGCCGAAATCGACGCCCCACTGCATCAGCGCCCCGGCATTATCAACGCCTTTTTGCACCAGGGCCATCGCATTGTGCCCCAGCACGCGTTCGGCCGCCGCTCCAGCAGCCGGCAGAATCGACTGCAACCCCCAGCGACACAGCGAATTGTACTGCGGGGCGTTCTGGGTTACGCCCCCCAGCAACTTCCGCCGCTTCTGCCGCGATAATTCTTCACTCACCACCAAGACCGCAACCGCTCCTGAGCCGCCCGTTAGCGTGGCGATGCTTTCACGGAACAACTCCACCGATTTGGTGCGCACCATCCGGTCGATGACATTCTCATTGATTTCCCGCGACGTTTCGGCCGAAACGACCAAGCCCGCTTTCGCTTGTCCCAGTTCAATCCGGTTGGCGATATCGACGATGCCATTGAGAACGCCCAAGCAGGCGTTGGAGATGTCGAAGATGCTGGCGTGCGGGTTGATTTTCAGTTCGTGGGCCACGGCGCAGGCGGTGGCTGGCTCGAAGTTCTCCCGACAAACGCCCGCGTAGATCAGCACGTCGATTTCGCTGGCCGTGATATCGGCCGCCGCCAACGCCTTTTGGGCGGCCGCGGCCGCCCCCCGCGACAGCCGATATCCCGGCTCCCACCATCGCCTTTCATTAATGCCCGTCAGCAGTTCCAATTGCCCCGGCTTCATTTGCAAAGCCTGATACACCGGCGCCAGCCGCGCTTCCAACTCGGCTGTCGAAACCACCACCGGCGGCAGCTCGTAACCAATCGCTTCAATGTGCACGCGGTTGTACTTCATGCTTCAGTTTCAGCGTAGCCGGCACACTCCGTATGCCGTGGAGGGAGCGACACTTGCACTGCAATAACGCAGTTTTTCCCGGGGAGAAGGAAAAACCAGAAAAATTTTTTGCTTTTTCCACACCAATTGCGCACACTTCATTCTAAGGAGAAATCGGTCATCTGGTAGATGACGCGGCCATCCACTATCAGGAAGCCATTGGCCACCAGCCGATGATTCGCATCGTCGGCAGCCACAACGTCCAACACCACTTGGACGTGCCGATCATTCGGCACGACCTGACCCCGATACACCCACTGATGGGGGCGCCCCAGAGCCACCGTTTGCCAGGGTTGGGCTGGCACGCCCCACCGTGTCCACGCGGTCCACTTCAGCAGTTGCAGGAACGATTCTAAACCGAGTGAGCCAGGCCACACCGGGTCTTGGTAGAAGTGCGCTTTGAAGAACCAAAACTCCGGATCGACCGCAATCGAACCGACGACCAACCCCAAGCCATGCGAACCACCCGTGGGTAGGTAGGCATCGATCCGGTCGATCATCCGCAACATCGGCGCTGGAAACGGCGGATGGTGCGGTAGAAGTGTGCTTTGCGCCGTCGCCGTTTCGCGCGCCGACGGCCAGGGGACTTTGGCCTCGCGAATGCCAATCTGATTCGCCAGTGCCGCTTTGGTGAAGAAACCGAAGTAGGTATTGCCGGTGTAGACATCGCCCAGCCGATCTTGGACGCGCAGGTCGAAATGCTGAATGATCATACCGGCGGAGGCTGAAACACGCGTCAGGGTCACGGTGGTGGTCAGTTCGCCACTGTCCGCGGTGACAGGGCGATGTTGGGTGGCCTGACCGCCGAGGTTGCGGAAGCTGAGGTCGTCGGAACTGGTCAGGGCGGAGCCGCAGTAGGCCGCCAGCCAGCCGCACGGTTGTAGGGCGATTTCCAACAGCACGGCGAAAGGCATCCGATCGCTGCGGTTGGCCTCGAAGTACCAGGCATCGCGCGGCACGGTGTACTTGGCTTCGCAACTGGCCCCCGCTTTCATCACAAACGGTTCACCCTGAACCTGCGTGATGCCATCGAGGAATTGGAACGGCGGACCCGGCAGCCGCGCGATTACCCGCTGCTCATCGAAGACCCGGTACGGTTCACCAAACGCCTCCGAGGGCTTGCCGTTGGAGAAGGCGAGAATCTTCGCCGCATCGTAGAGGAATTTTCCTTCCGCCCGATGGGGGGGGCGGCTCCATGCGGCCGCAAGTTTCTCCCGCGTCAGTCCACTGAGGCGGAGGGTCATGTTGGTGATTTCGACAATCGGCTTGCCGTCGGCATACATCAGCGCATCGGCGATACAGTACGGTTCAGGCCGATAGCCAAGTTCCTTGACGGTGACTTCATAAGCGACCGTGCGCGTGGTGGCGATCACTTGCCCGCGGCACTTCAAGCGGCTGTGGATACCCGGGACCGGCTCGCACACTACTTCGCCCGCTTCGCCCACCCAGCCGAGCCGCATCAGTAGTATCCGCAGCGTATGCAGGCAGCATTCGTACATCAGCGTGCCGGGCATGACCGGGTCATCGACAAAGTGACAGGTAAGAAACCAATCATCCGGGTGAATGTCGAACTCCGCGCGGATAAAACCAATGCCAAAACGGCCCCCGTGCGGATCAATCAGCGGCACACGATCGACCAGCCGGAGCATGCCACCGGGCAGTGTCGCAGGGCGCTGGACCTTCAGAAGGGCAAAATCCTTGCCAAACGCGGTCACCAAATCGCCCGCACGAAGAGCGTCCACTTGAGTGGCGCTGAGCGAACAGGCTGCCAGCGGGACAAAATCCTGCCAATCCGCGGGTTTTTTCCCTGGCAAGCGTTGCTTATCCAGCGCAGTTTGCACAATGCCTTTGCCCGCGGCCAAGGCTTCCGCCGTGAAGAAGCCGGCCACGCCATTGCGCATGGTGATGAATGGTTGCCCATTCACTGTGCCATCGAACCAGAAGTGAAACAGCCAGGCCGTGCCTTGTTGAACGAAACGGTCGATGTGAATGTCGTAAACGATCGTTTCCCCCACACGCGGCAGTTCGCGATGAAACGTTACGACGGCATCGAGAAGCCGGTAAACGGCCAAACCACGCGTTTGGAAGTCGATGCCCAGATAGCCCGATAAGAACAGGTCGGCCTGCCCACTTTCGACCGAAAGCGCAGTCGGAATGCGGCCATTCTCCAAATACCAACGATCCGCGCGAACAGTATGTTCGGTCACCACACGACCGTTTTTGAGGGACTTCGGCTCGCCTTCGATCAACGTGATGCGATCGACCAACTGCAGCGGGCCATCCGGCAGCCGCACACGGGTGGGGAACGAATCGACCTCAGCAAACATCGGCCCCAAAACATCGGCGATACGGCCAGCGGCGAAGGTGCAACACTGTTCGTAACTCAGCGTCCGCGGCGGTTGCTGTGGCGAATTCGCTACCATTGTCGGCGGTGGTGGCACGGGCAGCGGAGCCAGCACGCCGTTAGAAGATGCCGATTGAGACCATGTATGCAGTAACATCGTTTGAAAGCGCACAACAGCGGCAGCCGAATCCATCAGGCGTTGATGCACACGCAAGAACGACTCCTGCGCTTGCATCAGCCGGACTTGAACATTGACCGCAGCATCAATGAGGGGAGCGACCGAAGCCACCATTGTGTGAGACAGTGCGTTGTCATGAGACAGTGCGTTGTCAGCATTCACCGCTGGTAACAGCCGAAGTGTTGAAGGAGGTACCCCCGGGTGTGACAGTATGTTGTCATGTGACAGTATGTTGTCAGTAGGCATTCCCGGTAAAGTTGATGGTGTTGCGAGTAAAGTTGACGGTGTTGCGAATGGTATCGCTGTGTGTGTCAGCGTGTTGTCGGCAGTCGTCGATGGCAGAGGCGCAGAAGGTGAAGGTGATGATACCCGCGCCGGCAGCACCGACACAGCCCGCGGAACGGCCGGCGGTAGCCCCACGGGTACTACCACCTCGTGGCCTCGGGATACGTTCGGTTCACGATGATCGACGCAATGGGTTGGCTGTCCGTAGAGCGCTGCCAGATCGACCGGCCAGCGCTCCGCTGCTAGATGGGCCACAAGGCGCAAGATTTGGGAAACGGCATCCACCCGGGCTGCGTGCGCTGCGCGAACCCAATGCGGTTGGCCTTCCAAAATGGTGCCAATCATCCGGGAACACGAATTCCCCGGGCCGACTTCAATGAATCCACGCACGCCATCGCGATAAGCGGCGGCGATGACTCGCGGAATATCGATCGGGCCGACCAATCCTGCTGTGATCGAATCGGCACATGCACTCGTGCTGGGTGTGTAACGGTGGCCCCAGGCTCCGCTATAAATCGCGATCGGCTGGGGCGTCACCGGCAGCGTGTGCAGCGCGCGATAAGGCTGTTCCACCGTCTTACCCACTTCGCAGTGTGCCAGGGTGACCCCCTCCAGCCAGTGGAGAGGTTTCCCCACGGCAGCCGCGAGCTTTGCCACGTCGGCCCGTTGCCCGCCGACAACACACTCGTTCGGGGTATTGATGATGAGCAGATACGCACGCCAAGCGGGTTTCAGGGCTGTGAGGATTTCATGGGGCGAGGCTGCGACAAGCGCACTGGCCCAGTCCGCGGATGCATCGGGTGGCGTGTTCCAAAACCTACGCGCTGCCTGATACGGCGGGGCCAGATCGCTGGTGAATAACGTCGAACGTTCCATCCGCTGGTACATCTCATCACGGTCGCGCCAGACACGCAGACCGAACAGGCCAGCCGATTCACCCAAACTCAGGCCGATCATGGCATCGCAGCGGATACCCAGTGACAAGAGGATGTCGCTAACAGCGGCTCCCGTGGTCACTTGGCCGAACATCAGATCCCGGGCTGTCGCTTGGGCGGTGCGATTCTCCCAGAAGAATTGGGGGGCGAATTGATCACGCAGGCGCTGATTCTCCGCATGCTGTCGGCGGAAAATTTCCGGCCAGTGTGCCGACAGTTCCCGGGCCATGCCCTCAAAATGATTCCCACTCCCAGGGAAGACAAACGCGATGTGATTGGCTGGCCCCAAGGGTTGCGGATTGTAAAAGACACGGTCTCGCAACGCGGGTTTCGCCGTTGCCGGGAAGGGCGCGTTCGGATCGCTTTGCAATGCTTGCCGGGCGAAGGCGAGTTGTTCGGTCAGTTCAGCTGGACTGCGGGCCACAAACGAGACCGCCCGCAACGATGTCGGGCTGCTTGGGGTTGTGCCCAACCACGCTCGGGCTAGCCACTCGACGTTCCGCGTGGTCTGTTGCGCGGCCAGCGCATGCAGCCGTTCGATGCCCGCGAGCAACTCGGTGGGCGTGTTGCCCTCGACCACAAACACGGCTTCGTTCCGAGCACCCAGCGGTTGCCGACACTCCGACCCCGTCGCCAGTTGCGGATATTCTTCCACAAGAAACGCGAAGTGCGAACCATCAGCCCCCTGCGATGCGACCCGCGCCCGCCGTGGACCCTCGATCCGATTGTGCAGCCAATACCGCGGCGGTGAACCAGGCAGGATGTGCTGATACAGTGCTACACAGGCCTTGAAAAACGAGGCGGCCCCCGACGCAAACCCGCAGTCGCCGACCTCGGCTTCGGCAGCGAAGGTGATGGCTGTTTCACCCCACGTGTTGGCTGGCTGGGCTGGGTCAGTCTCGCGTTGGGCACGCTGAAAAGCGGTTTCGGCATCAGCCGCCACACCAACGCCACGAATCACGGCATACACACGGTCGCCGTCGCGCTGGGCATCGCTCAGCCGCTTCAGCACGAAGGCGAACGCGCCTTCACTGGGTTGTGCCACGCGCCCCGGCAGTACCCGGCGCGGATCACCCGCCAAATCGACGCTGCCGACCAGCACACGATCCAATTCCCCAGCTTGCAGCGCTCGCACGCCCAATTCGATCGCCCGGGCCGCGGAACCTTCTTCGCTACAGACCGTGTGGCTGGGGCCACCGAAGTGGAACGTCCGGGCAATGCGGCTGGCCGCGATGCTGCCCAAAGCGCCCATCGTTCGGTTCGCGGTCAACGGTGGGGAAGCGTCGTCCGGGTGGCCGCCCGCGGCACGGACACTCCAGCGCAGGTGAAAATTGGTGGTGTTGAAATCCAAACCCAGACCGATGAATACCCCAGTGGTCAGCGCCGTATCGTCGGTAGAACGACGTGGTGCGGGCGGTGAATTGGCCGCGTTGCCACAAGGATCGGGTTCGGACGGATGGTCGATCTTGCTCCGCGCGGAAGTGCAATCGTCGAGCGCTGCGGCCGCCACTTGCAGCATGAGCAACTGCTGCGGCAGCGTTTCTTCGAGTTCTTTGGGTGGAATGCGGAAGCGGTCGATAGGAACGGCCAATTCGTTGAGATAGTACCCCGGTGGTGGCTGTTCGCCAGCCAGGCCCCAGCCGTTTGTTTTGGTGGTAGGTGCCGCGGCCTGACCGCTCAGCAGATACTCTTGCAACGCGCGGGCATCGTTCCACGGCCCGAGCCGTGCCGCTATCCCCACCACCGCGACTGGCTCCGGCGCAAGCCGCGGCGGGGGAATCGCCACGGTGGTTTTGCGAACCGTTGCGGTCCATTCTTCGATGAGCAGATGGGCGTTGATGCCGCCGAAACCAAAGCCGCTGACCGCGGCGCGCCGTGGCATGCCAGGCGGGGCATTGTTCCACGGCTCGGGGCTGCGCAGAATCCGGAATGGGCTATCGTGATAGCGCAAAGCAGCCGCCGGTTGGGTGAAGTTGGCTTGAGGGGGAAGCTGCCGCGCCTGGAGTGCCAACAGCACCTTCACCAATGCCGCAGCGCCAGCGCCGGTCAGCAGATGCCCCACCGTCGATTTCACTGAACCGATGACACACTGGCCCGGCTGCCAACCGCTGCGGCCCCACAGTTCACGCAAACTGTCGAACTCGACAGCGTCGCCCACCGGCGTGCCGGTCGCGTGGCATTCGATCAGTTGAACGTCGCACGGTTGCCAGCCGGCTTGCCGGTATGCCGCCCGCATCGCCCGCAGTTGCCCTTCCTTAGCGGGGGCCAAGAGATTGCCGTGCCGATCATTGGACAGGCCAATACCCGTGATCACGGCATGAATGGTGTCGCCATGAGCCAGTGCGTCCGACAGCCGCTTCAGCACGAATAGGCCCGCGCCTTCTCCAACGACCAAACCATCGGCTTGAACGTCGAACGGCGAACAACGACCGCTGGGGGCCAGGGCGCGGAGTTGAGCGAAACCCATCTGGGTGTACTGGCAATCGGGGCGTGATGAACCCCCGGCGAGCATGGCATCGGCCCGGCCTGCGCGCAATTCGTCACACGCCAGCTTCAGCGCGTACAGCGACGACGCACAGGCGGCATCGAGGGTGAAGCTACCGCCGCCCAACCCCAAGCCCTGCGCCAAAAGCCCCGCCGGCAGCCCGGCGACGTAGCGATTGAGTGGGTGGACCGACCCCGGCGACGGTAGACCCAGTTTCGCCCCAAGAATTTCACGGCACAGATCGTTGGCCCGGTCGGTCGGTAAACAGATATTGCCCAGCACCACACCCACGCGTTGACGCTTGACCGGCTCCATGCGGGCGGCGCGCCAGGCTCGCTGACCGACATCGAGGACCAGTTGAAACAGCGGATCCAGTTGCCGGACTAGATGCGGGTCGAGTTCCAGACCGGTCAGGTCGGGTTCAAAGTCGTCAAGGTAGTAGCCGCGGGTGGTGTAAACGCTGTCGGGGTGGGCAATGCGGGGATCGGTGCAGGCGTGGGGTGGCAACGTCCAGCGTGCCGGAGGAACGTCGCGTGAACAATCGCGCGCCGCGGCCACGTTGGCCCAGAAGAGGTCGAGGTCCGCACCGGCGCCGGGGAAGCGGCCAGCGAAGGAAACAATCGCGATTTTTTCGGTGGTCATGGGGTGTGGGTCGATCGTCGCGCGCCGCCAGCACCAATGTCCAGGCTAGCGCGGCCGAACTAATGACTGCGTAGGAGCTGATTTTTGCGGAAAGCCGCATTCAGTTCCGGCTCCATCACGCACTCATAATCTTGCATCTGAGCGATGACCTGGCCATCGGGAGCGAGGAAGTCGATGTCGGCCCGGGCCAGGCGGTTGTCGTCGCGGGTGATGCGAATGATGATGGTGGTGGGATCGGCCGGGAAGTTCTTGCGGAACTGCCGGTAGCGGCCAATGTAGCTGGGCAGCGAAGCAGCGGCGTGGGTGTCTTGCGTCCACAGGATCATCATTTGGAAGGCACTATCGAGAACCAGTGGATCGGCCAGCCACCCCGAGCGGAGGGGGAATTCGAACCAATCGGCCGGCGGTGGTGCGGGGTAGGCCCGTCCGACGAAGGCGCGCTCGGCCCGGCCCACAATCTCGGCGATGCCGTGGAGATCGATCCCGTGGAAGAGAAATTCACGATAAGCCTGGCGAACATCATAGGCGACACGCACCAGTGGCGGTGCCGGATCGGCCACGGGCGGCTTGGGCAGTGTGGGGGCCAGCACAATGTCCGCCCGCGCGTGCAACACGTCGCGGCCATCGGGTCGCCGGCTGCGCAGTTCGACCGGCACAACGAAAACTTGATCGTGCTTAACCGCTTTGCCCGCCAGCGCTCGGAGCGAAACCGGTGCTGCCGCATCGACCTTAATACCATGAGTGATGCGCAGATCATTGAAGCCGTGGAATTGGAAGCCCGGGTGGCCGTGCAGGGCTGCATGCGCCAGCCACTCCAGATGAATCGCCACCGGCACGACTGCCATTCCGCCCAGAACATGCGACCGCAACACCGGGTGCGTTTCGACATCCACCAACCGCTCGAAGGCGAGAGTTAGGTCGGCGGAGGGTCGGGGGTGGGGCGGCGTCATCACCGGGTTGTCGAGAGAAGGGGCCGTGGTCGCCGGTGATGTTGTCGGTACGGTTGCGGGGGCTGGTGCTGCGGCGGCCGCTGGCCCCGCGGGGGTGGTGTCGGGCGCTGGGGCCAAGGCGACCACTTCCACCGCACGGTCGGCGGCGTTGAGTTCTTGCACCAGGAATAACGCACCGTCGAGCCGGGCAATGACGCCCACGCCTTCGCTGGCGAAAAGCTTTCGCAACGCGGGCGTGACCATCCCCCCATCCCACGGACCCCAGTTGATCGCCACAACCCGGCACTGGGGCCGCCGACGGGCTTCCACTTGAGCGATTTTGTTCAGTACCTCATTGGCGCAGGCATACGCCAGTTGCCCCGTGCGACCCAAGCGGGCGGTGGTCGAACTGAACAGCACCAGGGCCTTGAGTTCTTCAGGAGGAAGCAATTTCAACAGCGTGCGTAGCCCCTCGACTTTCGTAGCGTAAACGCGATCGAACTGGTCGCCGCTGAGGTCTTCGATGCGTTTATCCGCCAGAACACCGGCCCCGTGGACCACCGCGGTGATGGGGCCATACTGCGCTTGCACTTGCTCCACAAGCCGCGTGACGGCCGCCGGTTGGGCGACATCGGCCGGAAGGTACACGACGCGAGCCTTGGTTTTCTGAATCCGCGCCAGGGTCTGGCGAATTTCACGCTGCGCCAGCACATTCTGGTACACCTCGCCCACGCGACGCGGCGTGCCGGCACTACCCAGGGCCGCGGCGATGGCCTTCTTCAGTTCCGCTTCGCTCGTCAGGCCCTTGAGGTTGTCGGGTTCGGCTTCTGGGGCGGGGGTGCGACCCGTGAGGATGATCGTGGGTGTGTAGGTTTCGGCGAGGGCCACGGCGGCTTCAGCGGTCACGCCGCGGGCACCCCCGGTGATGAGCACAACATCCCGGGGGCCGAGAGGGATAAGCTGCGGATGGAGTTTTCGTGCCGTGGGGAGCAATTCGAGCGTGCAGCGGTGCGTCGCCGTGATGCCGACTTCGACCGGTCCGGCGGTCAGCACTTCCTCGACAATCGCGCTGGCTGCGGTCACCGGATCGCCGACGTTCGGGGCCAGGTCCAGGGCTTTGCAGTGAACCTCGGGCCATTCGTGCCGTGCGGTTTTGACCAGGCCCGCCAGCCCGCCAGCGGTCGGGTCAGCCGGCGGCGCCAGTTCCGCAAAACCAAAAGCTCCATCCAACCGTGCAACCGTCACGAAGACGGCGGCAGACCATCGCCCGGTGGAACGAAGTTTTTCGGCCGCGCGCTGCAGCCAATCCAAAGCCCGGCGGTTGAGCCTTTCATCCGGGATCAGGGGGGCTAGCAACACAAGCCCGGCGAGGTGGCCTGTTGGCGGGGTGGTGGGGGGGGCGTCGTGCCAATTGTATCGCCGTGGATGAACACCGTGCGCCTGGAGTTGTTGGGCGACCGCTTCGCAGAGAGCATCGTCGGGGCCGACCAGCCACAATTCACTGCCAGCGGGAAGGGCCAGCCGGGAGCGGGGGTGGCTTGCGTCGAGATTCACAACTTGCACCGTATAGCGTTCGACACGATCGGCTCTGTAGGGTGTGATGGGTATTCGCAGCGTGTCGGCTTCTGGGGTCACGGCAGCCGGCTTGGCCTCGTGGCCGTTGACACTCGGTGGCGGCGTGGGCGAAAGGGCGGCCGTAGCGGTTGGTACCGGTGCCGCCATGGCGGCGGCGGTGCCACCAGCGAGGAATTGGGCGACATCGTGGAGGGTGTGCAGTGTGCCCAGATGCTCCGGCTTGACCGGTGGCGCTTCGGGCAACCGTTCCTGCAGCGCGGAGAGGATTTCCACCCGTTTGATGGAATC
>JANWYJ010000089.1 GCA_025055115.1 Gemmata sp. | reverse complement strand
AGAAACCCACAACGGGTAACTTCTTCTACAAATCGCCATCGTTTCTCCTCTCCCTTCGGAGCGACAGCCGTGAATCCCTTTCGTTGGTCCTCGGCACTGGCATGGCTTGTGTTGGTTGGCACTCTCACCGGATGGACAGCCGACAAGGATGGCTCGGGCGATCCGTTGCCCGAAGGCGCCCAAGCCCGGCTGGGCACCGCCCGCTTCCGCCTGACCAACCTCGGCATCCCGATTCTGGCCCCCGATGGAAAAGCCCTCTATGTGCAAGGCGAACGGGGGCTGATTCGCATCCATCCGACCACCGGAGAAACCCTCGGCAAAGTCCCCGGTCAGTTCTTCGGCACCCCCCAAGCGCTCGCGGCCGACGGTCAACGCGCCATCCAAGTCTCATTCGATAACGTGACCGTCTGGAATACTCAGACCGGCAAAGCCCTCGTGAAAATCCAACGCGCCACACCCAATTTCGAACTGGGAGCCACTCTGTCCGCCAATGGCCAACGCCTGGCTCTGGGCAGCGCTAGTAGCGGCGGGAAAAATGAGAAACTGACCGTCCTCGTCTGGGATGTGGAGAAAGACCGACAAATCAGCCAAATCACAGTCGCGCAGAATCAGTTCGTCCATGCCGTCATTTCCGGCGATGGCCAAATCGTGGCGACATGGGGTTCCTATTTTGATCCCGAAATGATGATGCCGCCGGACCCGGCCACCAATCCGAACCGCTTTGTCCACTTCTGGGACGCAACCACCGGAAAGCCGTTATCTCAAGTCGCGGTCGAAGGTTTTGCCCCTGCGGCGGTAGCGTTTCGCCCCGATGGGTCGCTGGCCGCCGTTTCGGCCGCCAATGGCACCATCGAATTGGTGGACCCCAAAACCGGGCAAGTGAAACACCAACTGCTGGGCCGCTCCCGCATGGGCCGCTATCTCGACTTCAGCCCCGACGGCAGTGTGTTGGTGGCCAGCGGCGAAGATGGTACCGTACAACGCTGGAAAACCACCGACGGTTCCCGCCTCTCGACCACCGAACCGCCTGTGCCCAACCTGTTCGGCAGCCGCGTGCGAGCGCTGTCCAACGATCAAGCCCTCGCCTATGCCGTCAAAGGCATCGTGGTTTACGTCTGGGAAATCCCCTCGGGCCGATTGCTCAGCCAGCGGGGCGGGCATACCGCGCCGATTCGGGGTGTTGCGGTCACCGCCGATAATCAACACGTCATCACCTCCGCCGAGGATGGCTTGAAAAAGTGGGAACTGAAAACCGGTCAACCGATCGGCGAAGTCAAGCTCCAGCAACCGAACTTCGGCTTCAGTGGCGGAATGGACGCGGTGCTGTTCGCGCCAAACCTCAAATTTGCGCTGATGCGCGATGGCAGCAGCTTCGCGGTCTACGACCTGGCCACTGGATTGCAGGAATATGTCCTGCCCACGCCTGTTAACACCAATTCCACGGCCAAATTCACCGCCGATGGGCAGAAAGTGGTCGTAGCCTCCTGGAGTTTCGATGTCAAACAAACCCCCGCGCGCGTCCAAGTCTGGGATGTAGCGACTGCGAAACACGTCGCGTCGCTGGAGTTGCCCCACTACAACGCCCTGAGCGCGGATATGACGCCTAATGGCCAGTTCATCGTCACGGCGGGGCGAAAGGTCTCCCCCAAAGGCGAACCCGGAGGCCTCAACGACAAAGACAACAAGTTCATCATCACCACATGGGAGGTCGCAACCGGTCGGGCGAAGGGGGAATTCATCGACAAATCGGGGTTTTCTAACCCCTTGGTCACTGCAGCCCCGGATAACCAATCAGCCTTGGTTGCGACCCCGCAAGGTGGTTTGGTCATCTACGATCTGACCACGGCCAAAGTGACCAAAACGCTCGACCTCAACCGCAATAGCGTCGGGCTGGCTCCGGTCTTCAGTCCGGATGGCCAGAAATTCGCCGTGGCGTGCCAATCGGCATTCATGCCGAACAACCCAGCGAAGATTTTCCTCTTCGATTGGCCCGCAGCCACGTTGAAGCAGACCTTCACGACCACCGGAGGAACCCCCCTGGCCATGACCTTCAGCCCTGATGGTCGGTGGCTGGTCACCGGTTCCCCCGATACCACCGCGACGGTATGGGCCGTGAAACCATAAGGGGTTGTGGCCTGCCCAGAGCCACCCCGACAGCGCAGGAAGAAACCTGTACCCCGACAGCGCGGGAAGAAATCTGTACAAAGTCTGAGCAGTGCCCACAACCGGGAATAACCTCCCCCGATGCTCCCGGTGGAGACCGCGGGTGTACCCTTCAGACCGCTTATGAATCACTTTGTTTCGCATCTGGAAGCGGCGATCGACGGTACCGTGTTACCGTTTGGGCAGTTGGTGAACCTGCACAACGGGCGGCCGGTGTGGGTGCGCTACGATCTGGAGCGAGTGAAAGCCGCGGTCGGTTGGGCGGACATTGCCCGGCGGTCACCGAACCTGTGGCGGTATCGCGAATTGCTGCCGCTGCCGTTGGATGAAGAACCGGTCACGCTTGGTGAGGGGTTCACCCCACTATTGCCCTGCCCCCGCCTGGGCCAGCAGTTGGGGTTAACGCAGCTTTTCATCAAAGACGAATCGCAATTGCCGACCGGAAGTTTCAAAAGCCGCGGTATGACAGCCGCCCTGAGCATGGCGAAGTGGCTGGGGGTGAAGCGGGTGGCGCTGCCGACAGCCGGTAACGCCGGGGGGGCTGCGGCGGCGTACGCCGCCCGCGCCGGGATCGAGTGTTTCGTTTTCATGCCCCACGATACCCCGCTGGTCAATCAATTCGAAGCCTGTTTGTATGGGGCGAAAGCTTTTCGCGTCAATGGTCTGATCCACGATTGCGGCCAGATCGTCAAAGCCGGTGTCGAACGGATGGGCTGGTTCGACCTGTCAACACTCAAAGAACCCTATCGGTTGGAAGGCAAAAAGACGATGGGTCTGGAAATTGCCGAACAGATGGGGGGCGTGCTGCCGGATGTCATTTTTTACCCGACCGGTGGCGGTACCGGGCTGATCGGCATGTGGAAAGCGTTTCAGGAACTGGCGGCGTTGGGCTGGTTGCGACAACCGAAGTTCCCGCGTTTGATCGCGTGCCAAGCGGAAGGCTGTGCTCCGATTGTGCGCGCGTTTGAGAAGGGCGAACGCTTCGCGGAATTGTTCCCCCACGCCCGTACCGTCGCCAGTGGTTTGCGCGTCCCGGTAGCGATCGGTGATTTCATGATCTTGGATGCCATTCGTGCCAGTGGCGGGCAAGCGCGAACCGGCCGTGAAGAACGCATCGCCGCCTGGATGCAGCGTGCCAGTTCGGCTGAGGGAATCAGCATCGGCCCGGAAACCGCGGTCTGTTTGGATGTTCTCGAACAGCTGGCTCGCCGGGGTGAGGTGCAACCGGAGGAGCGTGTTGTGGTGTTCAACACGGGAGCGGCACCTAAATATCTGGAAGCCATGCCGGTGGAATTGCCTACACTCGACAAAGACCGGATCGATTGGTCTGCCATCGCGTCGTTCCATTGAAAGGATCGTGTCTTATGCGCAAGTTCGGAGGAATGGTCACACTGGCGTTCGCGCTGATCGGGTTGGCCTGCGCGCCCTTTCCGCCTTCGGCCACCCAGGCCGCGCAACAACCGTTCGCAGCCGCAGCCCAACAGCCCGCGGACAAAAAACCGGCCACGATCACCATCCGCGTACCAGCCAAGGGTTACAAGGAAACGGCCGTGAAGGTGAACGGCGAAACGGTCAAAGGCCAAGGGGAAAGCCGCGTTTACACCACGCCGGCGTTGGAAGTCGGTAAAGACCACAAATTCACCATCGAAGCTCTCATCCAGCCCAACAACTACACCAAAATCACCCGGACGCGCGAAGTGACCGTCAAAGCCGGCGACGAGGTGAAAGTCGATCTGACGATCGCAGACAAGAAAAACGACAAAATCGTGGTCCGCTGGGTACCGACACCTGATGACATCGTCGACGAAATGGCCAAGTTGGCCAAAGTCGGTAAAGACGACATCGTGTTCGACCCCGGTTGCGGCGATGGGGTCATGCTCATTCGCCCGGTGAAGGAATTCGGGGCCAAGAAAGGTATCGGGATTGACATCGACCCGAAAATGGTCGCTCGAGCCCAACAGCGGGCCCAAGAAGCCGGCGTGGCCGACAAGATCGTCGTCAAACAAGGGGATATTCTCAATGAGAAAGACATGGCCATTTGCGCCGAAGCCACCGTGGTGCTGATCTACATTGGCGACGATTTGGGCGAGCGCATGAGTCCGGTTCTGCAAAAACTCCTCAAACCCGGAACACGGATCGTCTCGCACCGCTTCAAACTCGGCGACTGGAAGCCAGATAAGACCGTGACAGTCCAAGGTCAAGATGGTGCCGAATACACTCTGCACTATTGGGTAGTGAAGTGACCCCACGGGTCACCATCGGTAATCGGAGAAACGGCAAATCGGTACCCGGAGAGGGGGTCCCGGGAGGAAAATTTGCGGAGAACCGCGCGAAGCTCTTCGGGCTACACCAGTCGCGCGGTGATCTTCTCGCGTTCCAATTGTTCCAACAGCTCGCGAGCTTGCCCGTAGGTGAGTGCTTCGGCCAGCACAAACGGCCCCCCCTGGACCACGGTTTCGGCCTCTTCCCGCGAACAATGGCGCTGGGTTTGGAGCAGCGGCACCAGCACTTCTTTCGCGGTCAGAGGATAGGTCAGCACTTCCACACGGTGAATGGCGGGCGGCGGATGCTGCCGCAATAGCCGCTCGTAATCGGCTAATTCCGCCACCACGGTGAGTTTATCCCCCACTTTCAAGCGGTAACCCCGCAAGGACGCTGGATCGCGCAACCCCAGTGCGATCGGCAACAAACAATAGTCGAGCGCCAGCGCCCGGACAGACGCCCCGTTGAGATGGTCGTCCGGACTATTGACGATCAGATCGACAACCACCAGGGTGCGTCCTGCGCTGCTGACCAAAGTTTGGACACGGTCGCCATACACTGCGGCGGCGAACGCCGGCGCTGCCAGGGCCGGAGCCGAGATGGCATTGCGAATGTCGGCCGCCTCGCGGACAGCTTCGGCAAATTGCGGATCGATCAGACGCACCACCACCCGTTGCTTGGGATTCAGTTCGCGAACCAAAAGAGCGATTTCGAGGTTCACCAGTTCGCTGGACGTGGCCGCAATCACCGCTTTGGCGGTTGCCGCGTGCACTTGCCGCAGCATCTCCAAAACCGTCGCATCCCCCACAAAAGCCGGCACGCCTTTCCGCCGCACGGTTTCGAGCAATGGCCCCTCCTTGGCCTTGTCGATGGCGACCACACGCTCACCCATCGCGGTCAGTTCTTCGACCACGCGGTAACCGATGTTGCCCAAGCCGCAGACGATCACATGCCCACTGTCGGGAACGCGGCGCATCTCCAACGCCCCACCAAGCCGTGCCCGGAGTAAATAGTTCGTTAAAATCGCGGTGAAGCCTGCCACCAGAGCGGCACCCGCCAGTTTCAACACACTGAGAAACACCTTGGCCCACTCGGGTTTGTCTTCCCCATGCAACTCCCCCCCGGTGGCGATAACGCTGACGGTTTGATACAGCCCATCGCCCCAGGCCGCGCCGAGTCCGTAGTGAAAGATCAGGGTGCTGGCCAAGAGGGTGATGAATAACACCGGTGTGATGATCTTGACAGAAAGATCGACTTCCCGCAGCGTCCGCCGTACGGTGCGCAGCCAGCGGTGAATCGCTCCGGCCCATTGGACGCCGGGCCACAATTCGCCCCGCCCTTGCTCTTGCAGTTTGCGAATCGCTGGCGGCGAACCACAAACGACCAGTCGATCACCCGCTGTCAACGGGATGTCGCGTTGGATGGCGTGGAGCAGTTGCGTTTCGCCACGTTGCGAAATGTAGACCAGGGGGAGAACATCACATTCTGTAGCCAGTGCCGAAATCCGCCATCCCACCCAATGGGAACCATCGGCGATCCGTAGTTCCGAAACCTGCCGCGGACCGTCATCCACTTTGAAAGCCCCGATCGTATCACCACTGACGGCCGTCAGGGCCAGAACCGGAGCCACCAACGCCGACACACTCAAGGCTACAGTGTTTTTGACCGCACCAGCCAGCCGAGCAATGAGGTTCTGGTTGAACATCCGCACGACCACGCGGGCGGTAGGGTTCATACGACGAACGTGAAGAGCCGTGGCGATGTTGACGAGATCATCTGAGGTGACAATCACCACCGCGTGCGCGTCTTTCACGCCGGCTTGCTCTAGCAGCTCCGTACGCCGGCAATCACCTGGGACCACGACAACGCCCGCCAGGCGCGGATCGTCGGGGGCGATCTGCGCATCCACCACAACCGTCGGCCAGCCCGCAGCTCGGAGCGATTCGAAGACCCGCCAACCGACGCGTCCTAACCCGCACAACACAACCGGGCGATTCATACAGGAGCCTCTGGCTGTTGCCCAAGGGACGTTGGGCGGTGGATAATAGAAAGTATACCCACCACCATCATCAGGTTATTCGGATGCGGTGTTATGAACTTGGATGACAAAGTGTGTTATTGTTTCCATGTGACGCGGCGGAAACTGATCAACTGGGTGCGGCGGCATTCGCCTCAAGTGCCCAGCCAACTGTCGCTCTGCGGCGGAGCGGGAACCGGTTGTGGCTGGTGCATCCCGTTTTTGAAGCAGATTTTCCGGACTGAGCTGGCCGCCCGGGGCGGCTGCCCCTCGTGCCGCGCGGCCCCGGACGATTCTTTGGATCAACTCAGCCCTGAAGACTATGCCGCCCGGCGTGCCGAGTACATTGCCAGCGGCCGGGGCACACCCCCTCCAGGGGCCGAACCACTACCGCCCCCCCGTTCCCCCACCGCCGATGCGTAGCCCAGGACCGAACCGTCCGGTGGAAAAGTGATCTTTCTTAATGGAGTAGCCTTAATCATGCCCTGAATCGAGTAGTCTCAATTATGCCGGCTTGAGCACTTTGACGAGTAATCGATAGATGCTTTCGGCATCGTCCGGTTCATTCGGTTGGAGGCGGAGGTAGATGCTTTTGTCATCGACAATCTTGAGCCGGCGGCTGGTCGCGGTCAGTTGCCGCGCTCGGTCGACATTGCGGTAGGTGAAGATCAGATCGCGGTGGTGGCGATGGATGCTGCTGATGTGCCACTGGACACACAGCAAGCGAATTTCGGTTGTTCGGAGGAGCCATTCCACCGGTTCGGGCGGCGGACCGTAGCGATCGCGCAGTTCGCTGCGGAAGTCGGCCAACTTCGCCGGGTCGCGCAGGCGGGCCAGACGGCGGTACACTTCGATGCGCAGTTTCTGTCCTGGCACATAGTCGCGCGGTAAGTACGCCGGCCAGGGCAAATCGACATTCACTTCCACGGCCACGCGCGGCGGCAGATGCTGCAGTGCCCGCACGGCATTTTCCAACAGCTGGCAATACAACTCGTAGCCAACGGCGGCGATGTGGCCGCTTTGCTCCGGGCCGAGAATGTTGCCTGCGCCGCGAATTTCCAAATCGCGCAGGGCAATTTTGAACCCGGCCCCCAGTTCCGTGAATTCCTCGATGGCCTTCAGCCGCCGCTGGGCCGCTGGGTTGAGCAGTTTGAGCGGATTGACGATGAAATACGCATACGCCCGGTGTTTCGAGCGGCCGACGCGGCCACGGAGTTGGTGCAAATCAGCCAGGCCGTAGATATCGGCATCGTCGATGAAGATGGTGTTGGCGTTGGGGATATCTAAACCGCTTTCGATGATGGTCGTGGCGACGAGGATGTCGGCTTGTTTGCGGATGAAGTCCACCATCGCTTTTTCCAGGGCCTGGGCTTCCATCTGCCCATGACCGACAACGACTCGCGCTTCGGGTACCAGAATCCGCACCTTGTCGGCGATCTCGTGAATGTCCTGCACCCGATTGTGGACAAAATACACCTGCCCGCCACGGTTCATTTCGCGCAGAATCGCCCGGCGAATGAGTTGATCGTCCCATCGGATGATCCGCGTTTCGACCGGTTGACGATCTGGCGGTGGTGTTTCGAGGTTACTGATTTCGCGAATCCCCAACAGGGCCGTATGGAGGGTGCGCGGAATGGGGGTTGCGGTCATGGTGAGTACGTCCACCACCGCGCGTATCCGCTTGAGTTTTTCCTTATGTTCAACGCCGAAACGTTGTTCCTCGTCAATGACCACTAGCCCCAAATCCTGGAAGACGACATCGTCGGACAACAGCCGATGCGTACCCACGATCACGTCGATGGCACCGCTGGCCAGCCGTTGCAGGGTTTCTTTTTGCTGGGCGGGGCTTTTGAAGCGATTGATGACATCGACGACAAACGGATACTCAGCGAAGCGCTGGCTGAAGGTGCGGTAGTGTTGTTCCGCCAGAATCGTGGTGGGAACGAGAATGGCGACCTGTTTCCCGTTATCGACGACTTTGAACGCCGCACGGATGGCAATTTCCGTTTTTCCGTAACCCACATCGCCGCACAAAAGCCGATCCATCGGTTTGGCCTTCTCGAGATCAGCTTTGACCTCGGCGATGGCCGAGAGCTGGTCGGGGGTTTCTTGGAATGGGAAGGCGGCTTCAAACTCCTTTTGCCAGTCGCTATCCGGGGCGAAGGCATAACCGGGTACGGCTTGGCGCAGGGCCTGAATTTGCAGCATCTCAGCCGCCATGTCGCGTACGGCTTGCGCGACTTTCTCCTTTTTGCGGTTCCATGCGGTGCCGCCGAGTTTGCTCAATTCCGGCTCCGCCTGCCCACCGCCGACGTACTTCTGTACCAGGTCGATGCGCGTGGCCGGGACATAGAGCAAAACGCCATCGCGGAATTCGAGAATGAGGTTTTCTTCTTGGGCCAGCGTGGGTGAACCGTGGCCCTCCGCGCTCGACTTGTCCAGCATGGTCATGCCGCGAAAGCGGGCAATCCCGTGCGCGACATGGACAACATAATCGCCATCCCGGAGATCGAGGAATGAATCGATCGCCCGAGCTTCGATGGTACGGCTCGAGGCGGTGGCGACTTTTACCCCCGGCGGTAGCAAGTCTTTGTGGAATAGTTCGTGGCTACCCAATACCACCACACCACCATCCACCAGCCGGAAACCTGCGCGCACATGCCCCAACACCAGTTGCAAGCGGTGCGATTGGGCCAGTCGGCCGGCTTTCAGCACCTCCGTGAGCCGCTGAACTTCGGCTTCTGTCTGGCACGCGATCAGCACGCGCTGGGTCCCGGCGTGGGCGATCGCGTCAAGTTCGTCGCGAACACGATGCACACTGCCGCTGAAACGCTCGACCGATTCAACACGCAGGTGAACAGCGGCTTCCACACTGACGCGCGGCAATGCGGAAATCACCACATTCGGGCGCTGAATCAGCTGCGCCAGTGTTTCTTCGGGTGTGAACAAATCCCCCGTACTGGCCACCCGCTCGTGAAATTGCTGGACTTGCTCTTTCAATTCCCGTGGTTCGCACAACACCAGCCACGACGACTGCGGCAAGTAATCTGTCAGGGCTGCCCGCAGCGCGGCTGCCAGCTGCGATTGCACCGGCAGCAGCCGGACGCAGCTTTTCGTTTCCAAACTCCGTTGACTGCCCACCGCGAAGCTGCGCAAGCTTTCCACTTCGTCCCCGAAGAATTCGAGCCGCACCGGGTCGGCATGATCGGGGGGAAAAATATCGCAAATACCGCCGCGTTTGCTGAATTCACCGGGGTATTCCACCGCTTCGACACGCTTGTAACCGCGTGTAACAAGCCATTGGGCAAGGTCCTCTGGAGCGATGATATCACCGGTTTTGATCACACGTCCCTCAGCCACCAGATCGGCCCGGGCCGGCACGGGTTGACAAACCGCGGCGGCGCAGGTCACCACAATCGGCGGCGGTTCGTGCAACAGTTGTTGCAACAAGCGCAACCGAGCTGTGACCAGGGGGTGAAGTTTTCCGGAAGAAGCCGGGGCAGGCCAAGTATCCAGGGCTTCGAAAACCGCGGGGCGCGTTCCACTGAAGGTGGCGATGTCTTCCACCCACGGGCCAACCTCAGCAGGGCTGGAAACCACGACCAGGAGCAGGCCAGGTGCCTCCGCGGCCAAGGCCGCGGCCGCCAAGGCCGCCGACGAACCCCACGCGCCATCGATCGTGCCGCTCCGCTGCGCGGCCAGGGCCTCTCGGAGTTCCTTCCACCCCGCCGCCCGACGAATTTCCGCCGTCAAGGCGCGCAATCCGGCATCCGCCGGCGCTGCCACGCTCGCCGTCGTCATGACCCATCTCCTTCTGCCGTCATTTTACGACGCCAGCGGAACTATGACGCCAGCGCAACGCCGCCATGGACGAACAGGAGAGCATCCCGCGACCAACACCCCAGGGATAGCCGTGGTGGGCCGCGGAATCGTCGGTCACGACGCGGGTCAGAATGCACGGGTGGAAGATCGAAGAATGCACGGGTGGAAGATCGAAAAAAAAACGCGGCGAGCCGGGTGGCGACTCGCCGCAAGGTATTGTTGCTAATGAACTTAGCGTAGTCGTTCAAAATGAACTTAGCGTAGTCGTTCAATATAAGGAACAACCGGCTTGTACTTCGGGTCATCGAAGCGGAAGCCGGGTTGCGGCCCCGGATAGCCGGGCCGCACATTGGACACACACGTTCCGGCCCACGCGGTATGGGTCAGTCCGGCCACCGTTACCAGGCCTGGTCCATCCACCGACGTCACGGTCACCACTTGCTGCTCGCTGCCGTAGCCCAGCACAAGTGGGGTGCCGGCGCGAATCGGTACCAATTGCCCATCGGATGCAATATACAACGTGGGATTAGGGGGGGTGGGATCGTAGCCTGCGAAATCCATCTGCAGCGTACCGATGCCATTGGGTGTAAGGCGTGTGGTTGCTTCCAGACAGGTGAAGAAGGGTGTAACGGTGGCCGCGGTATTGGCTGTTGCGTCCAAAGCCATCTTCGTCATATCCACGACCGCGATGAACTTCTGCCGCATGTCGCCGGGAACATTGATGAAAGCTTCGGCCCCCAACTGCGGACCGGGTTCACCGTTGGCCAGAGTATCCGCGACCACGTCAAAGTAGCCGATCGTCACCAGCACCACATATTGATGGTTCACCGTGGTGATGTTGTTGATGATTTTGCGCACCGGTTCAGCTTGGGCGTGGAGTGGCCCATCGGGTTGGGCGGCACTGTAGTTGGTACCACCTGGCCCTTTGCTGTTGCGATGAGCAAACAGCAAAGGCCGCGGCCCTGCGTTGTTGCCCGATGGATGGCGGAAGATGGTATGCTCGATGTTGCTGCCAGTCCGGAAGGCCATGCCGTTGGGGCCTGCCAGCGGAACACCGAAGGATAGGAACGGCCGACTGGAACCGGCGGCATCGTCATACACGCTGGGGCCGGCCGGTGCGGCAACTTCAACCGGTGTCCCATCGGGTAGGTTGACGGTTTGAACACCGCTGCGGCTGGCGAACCATTGTTGCCACACTTGTGGTGTGAGGTAGTGGGCTTGGTCGAAGTTGTTGCCCGGTTGCGGGTCGAATAGGCCCTGCAGAATCCGCTTGTCGGTCACCGCGTTGAGGTTGATTCGACCCGGCACGCGGCCGCCGTGGGGCACACCGGCGATGTGGGATTTCACACTCAGCATTTCTAGAGCGCGGAACATCACCGTGGGCTGCGGGTCGCCGGGCAAGGGGCCATACCAGCGCACCAGGCCGGCATCATAGGTCAGAGGTTGGCTGCCCGGGTTGGGGTTCACCTGCACGAACTCCGTGGTGACCATGTGCGGCTTGGAGTCGCGGACATCCAACAGTTCGAGGGGATTCACCAGCGGCCGGTCCAGGTGAACGAACCAATCGAAGGGCGTTTTGAGGGTTTCGCCATTGGCCAGTTGCGGAGCAGGTGTGGCCACGTAACTGGCAACCGGTGGGCCTCCAAGCGCAACCCCGTTGTGGCGACCCAAAGTGTGGTTCGGTTCGTTGGCATGGGGTACCCGCTGCGGCAACACCATCGACGCGGGGAAAGAGTATTGGTTGTAATTCCCGGCGCCAGGAGTGACCGTGGCGACCGACAGGCCGGCGTAAGGTTGAACTTTGCCGATGGCGAAGCGTTCGCCGATGGGATCGTAGCCGTCGGCATTCATCATCGCCCGGGCCGCCCGCGGTTCGCTCTGATTGGCGGCCCGGGTGACGGCATCGAATGCCGGAACAAAGTCCATTTTGTCGACCGTGATGTAGGGGTTGGTGGGGCCTTCCGGTAAATACGGGTTGGCCCGGCGGCGGAGGAGGACCACATGCCGCTTGAGTTCCGGACTCGATAATTGTGCGACGGCCGGCATCGGCATTGTGTAGGCCATGCCGTTGGAGGGACCGGCAGGCGGAGCCGCCGGCGGGGCCGGGGCAAGAATCATGTTCTGCCACGGTGGGAGCATGGTGTTCGGTTGGAACTCACTGGGCTTGGGATTAGTCACAGTCGGTCCCAGAAGGACGACCCCGTTGGCCGGATTACCGAGAGGATCGTAGACACCGTTATTGGGCTGAACCAATCCGCCCGCGGGCAGATCGGGAAGGTTGTAAGCAATGTCCGGCAGCAAGCCCATGGCAAAGCCACCAGTGACATTGGCGTGGTTGTTGAGGAACGAGGCCAGATCGTCGGCACCGCGTGTGGCCCGCGCGATTTCGAGGCGGTAGGCACTCAATGGCACACCGCCGGTACCCAAGGGGCTGTTGGGACCCATGTTGGAAGTGGGGTTGAGCAATTCGGCCCAGAAGCGGACGTGCGCCCGGGCATCGGCCCGCAGCGGGCGTTTGCCGCCCATCCCATCCGGCTCTTCGACCGGGTCGGCCGGGTCGTTGGTGATTTCGCTATACACTTCATTGATCACCAACCGCGGCTTCTCGACTCCAAAGACCACATGATTCCCAATATTGGCTGGCTCGAAGTTGGCCGCATCGTTCGGATTGCCATTGACCGGGTTCCAGACGAACATCGTGGCGATATCGTCGTTGTCGATGTAATCGACGATATTGACGGCCAATTGCGCCAAATACCGCAGGGCGTTGAATTGCTCCGGCGTGATATTGGGTGGAAGCGCGTATTGATACTGTGGATATTCTGTGGCCTGGGGGTTGATCGTGATGGCTGCACCGGTGGCTACGGCGAGGCGGAGGAAGATATCGTGGGCGAACTTGCGGCGGTCGTTGTCGGCTTGAACAACATTGCCGAGGTTATTGGGTGTCAGCGGGGCGTTGAGACTGTTCGGATTTCGGTAGTCGGTCAGCGGTCGGTTGAGGTCGATTGCGCCGAGGGCTGCACGGATATTGGTCCAGCGTGCTGGCCCGGCGAAGTCGCTGGTATTGGGGTCGATGGCTTGTGGAGCGGGATATTCCCCCACCGTGGCGGGGTGGGGTTTTCGTTCGTTGTTGCGGAGAATGAGTGTGCCTTGCAAGAAGCTGGGTGTCAGTTTCGGCCGGTCCAGATCGAAACTCAAGGAGGTGAGTAATCCGCGGCGGCCATGAGCCGGGTCGAGCCGATAACCCAAGGCGGTGGTTTGCTCGGTCGCCACTGTGAATGGCATCACGCCTTTCAACGTCGTGGGTGCTCGCGTGGCCATCTCGGCTTGGGCATACCAATCGGGGGTGAGGGCATAGCCGGCATGGAAGCGCTTGATATCAGGCAGGGGGTATACACGCGGGTTATTGCCCCAGCCGGACGGTACGGTTCCCGGCCATTCGTTGGCGTTGAAGAGCGACGGGTGATTCGGTAGGGCGCTATTATCGAATTGCATGCTGACGAATGTGGGCAAGCCGGTGATATTGTTGCCGCTCGGATAGGCGATAGATGCATTGTTCGCTGGCTGCCAGGCGACGGGTGCGGAGTTGGGTATCGGCCGCCCGGCCGTGTACGGGTCAAACGCTCGCGACGTCAAGAGACCATTGCGTTGCTGGGGCAGGCCGCGCAGGCTGATCAACTGTTGCCGTTCGGTTTCGAGTGCTACAAGAGGGCCGATATTCACTTCCCACGGGCCAAAACCGCTGTACGACACATGCGTGCCTTCCGTGCCGTAAAGGTTACCGTGAACGCTGCCGTTGAAAAGCCCATTGAGTGGGAAGATCAGCGGGGCGACGAGGGGTTTGATCCGCTTCCCGTTGGCCAGCTTTATCACCGGTGCCCCGATATCGATCCAGAGGCTGTCGTTGCCGCCGGGGGCACCGACCAGGTTCTTGACATCCCCGGTGAAAGTCCCATCGGCATTGGCAGGCACGCGGGGGAACTGGGGGTGTTCTGCGGGGCGGGGGCGCAGAGTGAGCAATCGGCCATTGGGGTTTGTCCAGTTCGGGTTAAAATTGGGGTCGTTCGGGTTATTAGTGGGGTTGAGTGACCCGAATTGCCACGCTCGGTAGAACGACGGCACCAGCACGCGCCCGGTGGCGGCATCGACCTGCGCTGCGAAGAAATCTTTCATGTCCGGGTAGCTGTAGCCAGCGTTTTTGCCGATGTAGATGCGGCTTGTAGGATCGAAGGGGAGCGGATTGCCGTTGTTATCGAAGCCGCGTTGGCCGGTATATTCGGGGTCGAGCAGCACGGGGTTACCGGGGTTACCGCCGATGCGCACGAGGGTGTAATTGACCTGCCTAGCCCGATCGCCATAGGGATTGGCTTCATGGAAGACGCCGACACCGTTCCAGGGGATGGTGTTGAAGGGGTTGAGGGCATCGTAGCCGTACATGGAGCGAGCCAGGCTGTGGCCCCGCAGCCCGTTGGTGACATCGTTATAGTCGGCATCGAAAAGGAGCGTGCCGAGGAAGCGGTTGATGGTCGCGGTGGGGTCGGGGGGAGTGAGTTGGGAACTCCCGGCGGCCCCCATCGCATCTTTGCGCAGAAGCGCCAGTTTGGCTTCACGCAGGGCAAACAGCGCGTAGGCCGTGCCGACCGCCGCAAACAGAGCCACCATCGCGACAACGATGAGGATGAAGCTTGTGCCGCGGCGCGGAGCTAGACGGTAGGAACGCACCAGTGGCCGGAACATGGGGGAATTCTCCAAGCGAATGGATGAAAAGCCGGGCCGCCCCTGCGGCCCCACGGCTTAGAGGTCGATGACAACTGTGGTTTGCCGAGTCACACGGGTTTGCGGTTCGTACGCCCGCAGGCGGATTTGCACCCCAGTGATGCGCAACGGCTTGACAGGGTTCGCCTGGGTATCGAATTCCCCATCCCCCGGGAGGAAATCATACGGATAGTCCGTGTTCCGCTCCGGCGGTGTGGGCCATTCGATGTTTGACCCCAACACCCGCCGTGGTCCGGTGAATTTCACTTCGAACGACAACACGTTGGACATCAGCAGGTCTTCACCATAGCGGAACGAGGTCGGCGCAAGTGGCTGATACGGGAGGCGCCGCAATGTGGGATTGGCGAGGTCACGCAGAGTCGCAATTTCCATGCTCGGCAGAGGCTTGAGAGCTAGACTTTCACTCAGGGCGCTACGTGCGTCTGGCAGTGGCAGTGGCCCGACGGTTTGCAGTAAACCGGCAATTTTTCGGTTGAAGAAGGTAGCGTCGTCTGTGGAGTTAGCGACCAGTCGCTGTTGGCGATAGAGGTTAAAAAGTGGTGTCCCACCAGGCGTCTGACCACTGGGGACCAGGAAATACAGGATTTCGGCGGCGGTTCCAAACACTTGGGGACCGCCGGGAAGCAATTCGGCCCCGAATTGCTGATGATTGGCTCCCCCCGGCAGGATCGCCGTGAAGGCCAGATAATGATCGACACAGCGGACGGACTCAAAACCCTCGGCATCGATGGCTTCCGTTTGGCCTGGGCGGGTGCTACGGGCGTGGAAGTAGCCACCTTGCGGCGACGTGTAGGTGCCATCGAGCAGCCCGAGGGTTTGGTCGCTCAAACGCCGGCCCTGGTTGGGTTTGTTATCCTCGCTCAAGAACATGTTCTGTTTCAAGTCGCGGGTCAGCAGGGTGATGACGGTCCGTTCGCCGGCCATCAATTCCGCTTGGGCCCGCGCCTGCCGGAAGCTTTCCAAGCCTTGCTGATACAGCCATGTCAAGAGCCACATGCCCATGATGCACATGGCCGAAGCGACCATCAATTCTACGAGTGTCACCCCGCAGCGGAGGCGGAGAAGGTGTGTGGTGCGCATCGCTCACCTCAGTGTTGGCAAGCCGTAAGTATTTTTCATCAAAGGGTTTATATTGCTATCACCCTAAGGCCCGGTCCGCCCGGTCAGTGGGGCGATTTCGAACACATCCGCGACCCCCGGCAGGGTGACCAGCGTTCCACGATAGGGTAAAGCCCCCCCATCGGCCCGGCTGATCGGCTTGTGGACTTCCAGGGCGAGTGTCCCATTCACCTCGGTCACGCTGAGCACCCGGTAAAATTCGCCATTGCGGATGAGACGGGGCGCGGGACCATTGGGGGTTGATTCGGTCCCCACGACGGTGGCATCGAGAACCCAACTCCCTTTGCGGACATCCGCCCCACGCGGAACGTTTACAATCGCCGTTTGTCCGGGTGTGAAGTCGGCGGCTACAACAGCTTCGCTGCCCGGCGGTCGGTACAGGTGGGCGCGGTTGTTGTACACCACCACCTGAACGCGGATGTTGTGGCGGTCGCGGTTGATGGGGCGTTGCAGCATCCATGCCCAGTTATAGCGCAGTTCCCGCATATCGGGGGCTGGTTCCACCACGCCGTCATCGTTGAACGACAGGCTATCGAGCAAGCTACAGTACCGTAGCGCCATCGTGGGGTGGGTAACTCCTCCCAGGCGCAGAATTTGCAGATCAACCCGCGGAATTCTCGTTTCACTCGAATCGCCAACGAACAGGCCGCGGCCTGCCACCACGCCCATCGGATCGACGTAAACCGGATAGCTCGGTTCCGTGGAGTCGCGGCCGATGGGCTGACAAGGTTCTGTCTGGGGAGGAATCTGGGGATAAAAGGGATTATCCATGAAATGATAGTAAGGCTCTGTCGTCTGATCCCCCTTTTCCACGACGTAACGACGGTGAATGTCGCGAATTTGGCCTTCGGCAATAGCAGCACAGGTGGTGGTGCGGTCGTCGCGGAGGGCTTGACCGATCGTCAGCGCGGAGAACGGAAACAGCGTAATGACGCTGGTCACGGCGATCCCGAGTATCCCAAAGGCAACGAGCACCTCCATGAGGGAGGAGCCGGGGCGGTGAAGTGTGCGCGTGCGGATCATCGGCTATCCTCAGGCGGTCCCCACGGAGGGGGCGCGGTTCAGCGCCATCATACGCTCCGCGGGGGGAAGTCCCAAAAATCGGTGACGATTACTTCAGCTTCTGCTGGGCCAGCGAATACGGATTTTGACCGGGGGGGTATGTTCCGTTGTCGTTGGGCCACAAGACCGGGGCCGTACCGACATAGCCGTTGCGAATACCGACGATCTGTTGTTCGCCGCTGCGGCGGAATTTCATGGGATCAAAGACGAGGGGAGAGATGGAACTGGGCCGCATGTCTGGCACTTGGGTGTAATCGCGCACCCAAAGGAAGATGTTGGTATTGGCTGGAGTCCCAACGCTGGTCGCTGTGGTCGCGGTGAAGACCGTTTGCCCGCTGGGGGCGAACATAATGTCGTAGTTTTTATTGAGTTGTCCGGGTGGATAGCTCACTTCCAAATCCACGCCGATGTTTTCGGGCAGTTGGACAAGCGGTTCGCCGATCAGTGGAATGGGCGGCGCGTAGATACCAAAGTGATAGGTGCGGTAGGTTGTCTCCACGCCTAGCGGAACGTCGGGGTAAACATGGAGAAGAACTTCGACTTCGTTGGGGTTATTGTTGCGACCGGGGCCTACACGTTCAATCCGCGACCAAGCCCCCAGTACGGGCAGCACGAGTGTGCCACTCTCGACGACCTGGGCGCGTTGATCCGGGTTTAGCCCCACAATGTAGCAATGGCGGCGTTTGACGGTTCCTGCGGGCGGGGGTGGGGGTGGGGGGCTGGGAGCAGCCGGATCGATGCTGGGTTCGCTGCCGTTGTACAGTTCGTAAACGAACTCGACCCGCGGGCCATTGGGTCCATTGGGATCGGCTAACACCTTGGGGTCGGGAATCAGTACCGGGGGGGCTTCCAGATACTGCATTTCGGTGGCGATGAGGCTATTGGGGCGAGCGATGAAGCGAACGCCGCGGGGCAGCCGGGCGGTCGCGGCCATCGCCTGGGCGCTGCGGAGGGCCGCTTGCACTTCCGCGGTGGCTTTGAGAGTGCGGTCTTGATCGGTGACTTGGGGCAATAGCATCAGTGCTAGGGCCGTCAGCCCGACCAAAATCGACATGACGACCAGCAGTTCCACCAGAGTCACACCGCGGGGGTGGGGGAGGGGATATGGCCGATTCATCGCGGTAAACCCTCGTTATTTCCCATGACGCCGAAGAACGTAACCGTACAGGTCGTCGTCAGTACCGAAGTTGCGGTCTTTGCCCGTCGAAAACACCGTCGCCAGCCGGTTCAGGTTATTGAATCTCAACCCCGTGCTCATGGCGCTTCGTTTGGTGGCGTCGGGCCACTGGCTGATCTTGCCGGTGGGGTCGAGCGGGTCGTGGAAGTTGGATTTCACGTCCACATAGTCAGGCGTTTGCACATCCGGGGTTTGCCGCCAACGCTGGAAGCCAACGGGGTTCTCGTAAGCATCCAAAAAGACGCGGAAGTTTCGATTACCCAGCGCGATGGCACGGGTCGGCCCCAATTCATCGGCGGAGGAAGCCATCGCCCCACCGCCACTGACACTTTTTTCGGCCACAATGATGTAGAGCAAGACCGCGCTTTGGGTGACCGGGTCCGGATTCGGTACCCCTTGCAGAGAGGCGAAGGTCGCCAGGGGTTGCAGTGTGTAAATATTGGTATTGGGGGGAATCCCTATTTGAAAGCCGCTGGTAGCTTCCGCGAACGAATCAGGGAAGTGTTGCCGCAGTTTCATCGCCGTCCAAACGCTGCGGATCCGTTCGCGGTCATTGTCGCAGTAGGCGACAACCTCCGGGGGGACGCGCCCCTGGAGCTGATCGGCTTCACATTGTTTCACGATCCGTTCGTACTCGGCATCGAGGCTTTGTTGCAGTTTGAACAGTTGGTTCTTGGTGGCCCGCATCTTTTGAACTTCAGCCGTTTTATACACTGCAGCGCCGGTGAGAGCGACGAGGGTCGCGGCAATCGCCAGCACCACAAGCAACTCGACCAGCGTCATCGCGGTCCGCGGGCGCTCCCCGCGTTTCGGCATGGGTTTCATCGCGGTATCTCCCTGGGGTTATTGCGGCCCACGGCCCAGTAAGGCTGTCGAGAAATTCGCTTGATCGTCTTGTCCGTCCGAATCAACAGCACGCCAGTTGCCGCTGCGACCAAAGACACCGTCTTTGCCTGCCGAAATGAGTTGGAAACCACTGGGATTCTCGAACTGCCCGTTCACACCGTAGGGTGGTAGTAGTGTTAGTACATTGGGCAGGTTGTAGACATTTGGCTCGTTGTAACCGCCGTAGTTGAAGTTCGCTTTGCCGTCGACGGCGGTGAAGTAAGCGAAGGGTAGACCAAACCCATCGGAGTGTTTATTGTAGCCATCGATCAGGCGGGCGAAGCCACCCTCGATTCGGTATTTCCGTGAACCGCCCAAATCGAGGAGTGGCCCGCGGCGTTTTTCCGAGGGTGACGCCCGCCGCTTGAACGGCTGCTGGGGATGGGTGGAGAACCCGGTGAAGATCGCGTTGCCTTGGACATCGGGCTCGGGAATCCCGGTGAGGAAAAAGGTGAGTGTTTGGTTGGCGTCGAGATCGCCACTCAGACCAGGGTAGCCGAGGTCGGCGAAGTTCAGCCGACTGCCGCCGCCGAAGACCTGCTGGAGATACTGGGCTTCGAAGGAGTTTTCATCGGGTTGGCTGCTCACCACATTGCCATCTGCGTCGCGCGGTGGGTAGCTGTTGCGCAAGCGGAACGGCCCCCAGCCACCACCCGGAAGGGGGCGTCCGGCGGGGATGTAGCGGACCTGACCGAAGGCGGCGCTGCTTTTGAAGGTGTTGATGGCGTTGTTGATGGCCGCCATCCGGGCCGCAGTTTCCGTGACCCGCCGCTGGCCCATCACGCGCATGACTCCTCCGAGCAGAAGCCCCGTCAGAGCTGCAATGATACTAATGACCACCAGAAGTTCAATCAGCGTCATGGCTGGTCGCAGAGGTCGGCTTGGCCGTACCATAGTCCCCTCATTGGCTAGAAGGTTGCTGGCGCACCGCCGTGTGCGAATCTGGGCCACCGGCGGTGCGTGGCGTCATCGTTATTTGGAAAGCCCTTCGAGCAACTTGATCAGTGGCAAGAAGAGCGAGATCACAATAGCCCCGATGGTGAAGCCGAGGAAAACGATCATGAGCGGTTCGAGCAACGAGATGAGCGATTTGACAAGATTATCCACTTGTTCATCGTAGAAATCGGCGATCTTGTAGAGCATGGTATCAAGGTCGCCGGTTTCTTCGCCCACCTCGACCATATTCACCACCATATCATCGACCAAACGGGATTCCTTGAGGGGGTCGGCGATGGTGTCGCCTTCTCGGATTGATTCCAAGACCCGTTGGAACATGCGCTCGAAGACGGCATTGTTGGCCGTTTCTTTCACAATGTTGATCGCTTCGAGGATCGGTACACCCGAACTGACCAGCGTCCCGAGCGTGCGCATCGTGCGGGCGACGATGGTTTTCTCGACCAGCTGGCCGATGATCGGTATCCACAGGGTAGCCCGGTCGAGGGCGAAGTTGCCAGCCCGCGACAGCCGCACCAGTTTGGCGAGGAAATACAGCGAAATCGGGAACAGGGGAATGGTCCACCAGTATTCGCTCATCCAGTTGGAGATGCGGATGAGCGTTTGGGTGGCCCACGGCAGTGTCATGCCGAATTCGTCGAAAATCTTCTTAAACTTCGGAATGATGGCCACCATGATGAAGGTCAGGATGGCGACCGCGACAAAGATGACCACCGACGGATAGACCATCGCGCCGATGATCTTGGCTTTGAGGCTGGCGGCTTTTTCGAGGAAGTCGGCTAGGCGTTGCAGGATCACTTCCAAGGCCCCACCGGCTTCGCCGGCCCGCACCATGTTCACATACAGTTTGCTGAAGGCTTTGGGGTGCTTGCCCAACGCTTCGGAGAGCGACGAGCCGCTCTCAACGTCATCGACCACGTCGATGAGAGCGTTTTTGAGGGCACTGGGCTTCATTTGGCGTTCGAGAATCTTCAGCGAACGCAACACCGGCAAGCCCGCGTCTTGGAGCGTGGAGAACTGCCGGGTAAAGGTCACCAATTGCTTGCCCTTGACCCCGCCGATGACGAAGGTCTTGCGGCTTTTGCCCGCTTTCTTCTTCTTGGCCCCCTTGCCTCCCTTGGCCCCGGCGACGGCGGTCAACTTCGTGACGAAGTAGCCCATCGCCTTGACTTTCTGTTGGGCTTCTTCTTCGTTGGAAGCTTCAATCGAATCCTTGACCTCCGCGCCGGAGGTATCGAGGGCTTCGTACTTGAACGTTGGCATCACTTTCTCCACGGCGGAAGGAGGGAACCGCGTGTCCACCTCGCACCCGAGCTGGGAAGGCCGAGTCGCCGAGGCGGTGCGGTTTCTTCCGAAGACGCTTCCGGATGCGCCGGGATTTCACCGCCGTTTTCCGGTTACGTCGATTTTTTTTTCGTATCACCTCAACGAGTATCATCTCAACGGGCTGATCGCCGCCCTCAGCGTCATCTGTTGCCGGTATTGTTGCACCGCAAGCGGCAACGCCAAATTTTCCCCGTATTTTTTTTCAACCGCTGCTTGGGCGATCAGGTATCGTCTTCCAGAACCGTTTCGCGAACCACTTCGTCGAGGGTGGTCAGGCCGTTGAAGAGGGCTTGCAAGCCGGCGTCACGCAGGCTCTGCATGCCCAATTTCCGCGTATAGTTCCGCAAGGCATCGGTGCTGGCGCCGCGGCTGACCATGTCGCGAAGATCGTCGTTCATGATCATCAGTTCAAACAGACCGGTACGGCCTTTGAAGCCGAGATTGTTACACTTTTCACAACCTTCGCCATAGAAGAAGGGCCGACCTTTGAGCTGGTCGGGCGTCATATTCAGTTCCATCAGTTGTTCGCGGGTGGGTTCGTAGGAGGTGCGGCAGTTTTGGCAAATCCGGCGTACCAGCCGCTGCGCCTGAATGGCTTCCACGGTGGCGGTAATCAAGAACGGTTCGACGCCCATATCACGTAGCCGGGTCACTGAACTGGGGGCATCGTTGGTGTGCAGGGTGCTAAACACCAGGTGACCGGTCAGTGACGCCTGAATGGCGATTTGCGCAGTTTCGAGGTCGCGAATCTCACCGACCAGGATAATGTCGGGGTCTTGGCGCAGAATGGCCCGCAAACAGTTGGCAAAAGTCACGTCAATTTCCGGGTTGATCGGACATTGAACAATCCCGTCGATTTCGTACTCCACCGGGTCTTCGGTGGTGATAATTTTGACGTCGATCTCGTTGAGTTCGGAGAGGGCGGAGTACAGGGTGGTGGTTTTACCCGATCCGGTCGGTCCGGTGACCAAGACGATGCCGTTGGGCTTGCGGATAATGGCCCGGAAAGCCGCTAAGAGGTCGGGGGGCATGCCGATGCGGTCCAGCGACAGGCCCACGTTGGTTCGGTCGAGAACCCGAATGACGATGCTTTCCCCAAACATCGTGGGCAGAACACTGACCCGCATATCGACCGGGTTGCCGCCGACGTTCAATTCGATGCGGCCGTCTTGCGGCAGGCGGCGTTCGGCAATGTCGAGGTTGGCCATCACCTTGATCCGGCTGGCAATGGCCCCGGCCAGGTGCCGCGGCGGCGGTACCATCTCGTACAAAACCCCGTCGCAGCGATAACGCATCTTGTATTCGTCTTCAAACGGCTCAAAGTGAATGTCGGACGCATGGTCGCGAATGGCCATCAACAGCACCATGTTGATGAGTTTGCGCACCGGAGCGGCATTGAACATTTCTTCACCGCTGAGGTCGATGGAGTTTTCCCGACCATACGTCGCGGTGCCGATACCGGAGGCTTCCAGTTCCTTGATCAAGCCGCTGATGGACTCCTCTTTTTCGTTGGAATAAGCCCGAACCAGCAAGGTTTCGATCTGTTTGGGGGGGGCCAGAACCGGATTAACTTGCTTGATCCCCAACAAGTTGCGCAAATCGTCCATGGCCTGGAGGTTGTTCGGATCGGCCATGGCCACGGTCAAAACGTCGTTCTCGTACGACAACGGCACAAGCTTGTACAGCTCGGCCATCTGTTTTTGCACCAGTTTGATGGCTTCCGCGGTGGGTTTGGCCTCCTCCAGGTTGGCTACCCGCATGCCGTGGATTTCCGCCAACGCCTGCAACAGTTGCTCTTCGTTGAGCAGTCCGCGTTGTAACGCCAGTTCGCCCAGGGTGGCCGTACTGGTCCGCATTTCCTCATAAAGCGACTCAATTTGCGGACCATCCAGAAAGCCCAAGTCTTCGAGTTTTTTCGCCAACTGCAGGGTGTTGGCGTCGATGTGGGAGAACCGATTGCGGGTGGACTGGGGTTTGCGCGGAGGGGGGGCGACCGAGGTAGTCGCCGCCGATTTGGCGACCGAAGATGGAGCCGCAGAAGAACTTGCGCCAGATGGCTTGGGTGTGGCCGCCGGACTGGGGGTAGGTGGTTTGACCCCCGGTTTGTTCACCACTGGCTGGCCTGGTCGCCCCGGGGGAGCAGATTTCGAGCTGCCGGGCAGACCATTCCCCGCCGTGTTCGCTTTGCCCGGGGCGTCTGGTTTCTTCGGCGGATTGGGGTTGTTCATAGCCATGAGTAGTCCATTCGTTCGTTGGGATTGCTCGCAGGATATTCTCAGGGGTGTCCGATCCCCCGGGGGGGAACTCGGTCACCGGTGGGGCGTTGTGGCGGAATGGGTCCCTTCCCCCACTCCGCGTCTCCGGGCAACAGCGTCAGAAGTTGAAGGCGATTCTGATTTTGGGCGAACGACTCTAGCGACCCCGGCGACGACGATGGGTGTCTTCATCGTCGTCGTCCTCATCGTCGTCGTCCTCGTCGATGTCCTCGTCCTCGTATTCTTCGTCTTCGTCGTCTTCGAGTCCGCGTTCGGCTTGGGCAATTTTGGCGGCCAGTTCGTTGGGTCGGTTGGCCTTCATCAGCACTTCTTCTTTGTCGCACAAGTCTTCGCGCCACAGGCGGAACAGCGAGTCGTCGAGCAAGAACATCCCGTGTTTGCGACCGGTTTGGACGGCGGAATCAATCCGGTAGGTTTTGTTTTCGCGGATCAGGTTCCGAATCGCTGGGGTCACAACCATCATTTCATAAGCAGCAATCAACCCTTCCGGCTTGCGCGGCAGCAGAGCTTGCGACAGAACACCGATGAGCGAACCGGCCAACTGGGTGCGGATTTGGTCTTGCTCGTTTTCGGGGAAAACGGTGACGACGCGATCCACGGTACTTGCGGCCCCCGAGGTGTGCAGCGTACCGAACACCAAGTGACCGGTTTCCGCTGCTTCGAGAGCCGCCCGGATCGTTTCCAGGTCGCGCATTTCCCCAACGAGGATCACGTCGGGGTCCATCCGCAAAGCCCGCCGTAGGCCCTCTTTGAAGTCGGGCACATCAATGCCGATTTCCCGCTGGTTGACGGTACTTTTCTTGTGCTTGTGGTAATACTCAATCGGGTCTTCGAGGGTGATGATATGCCGATCGTAATTATCATTGAGGAAGTTGATCATCGATGCCAACGAGGTGGTTTTGCCGGAGCCGGTGGGGCCGGTGACCAACAGCAGTCCCCGTGGTCGGATGATGAGCGAGCGAATGGCTTCCGGGGTGCGAAGTTGTTCGAAAGTTAAGAACTGACTGGGGATACGTCGCAATACCATGCCCACGGTGCCTTTTTGTTTGAACACCGCAACACGGAAGCGATAACCATCGACGTATTCGATCGCAAAGTCTGTTCCCCCTTTGGTTTGCAACTCTTGTTGGCAGCGGTCGGGGGTGATGGCTTTCATGAGGGCGGTGGTGTCGTCGTTATCGAGGATGGCTCCCCCGAGGTCGAGTTTTCGCATCCGCCCTTGATGGCGCACCACCGGCGGTTGGCCGACACTGATGTGCAAGTCGCTGGCCTTGAGTTGGATGACGGTTGCCAGCAGTTTCTCCATTGAAACTTTCGCCACGGTCGTTTTCCTCAACAACTAACAGGTATGAAAACACCGCGGCCAGGAATACCGCACCGCCGGTATTCCTGTGGGTTGATGCGCTTCGGCGCCGGGGATGGCGGTTGTTGCCCAACCGCCGATTCCCGGTAGCGCATTATGACTCGCCGCGGTGTTGTTGCCAAATTCAGCTGCTCCTGGGGTGGAGGGTTCGCCCGGTGGAGTTGGTCCATGCCCCATCGGGCAAGCGATAATCTCTTAAGTCTCTATGATTCAATGACTTACATTGCATCATCAACATTGATGAGGATTGTTCTCAGGATTAGTTATCCCGGGCCACCAGCACTTCGGCATGGCAGATGCTGAGAACTTCATCGAAGGTGGTGATGCCTTTGAGGATTTTGAGCACCCCATCTTCCAACAATGTGCGCATCCCCCCTGCACTACGGGCTTTGCGTCGCAATTCTTGCGTGGGAGCCTGAGCGAAGGTCAGTTCCCGAATGACTGACGTCATCCGCATCAGTTCAAAAATCCCTTGTCGTCCGCGGTAACCGGTTTGCCGGCAATGGTTGCAGCCCCGGCCTTTCATGAAGTTGGCTTTCTCCAGTTGCTCCGGGGTGACGCCGGCGGCTTTGAGTTCTGAGCTGTGGGGTTGGTACGGCTCTTTGCACTTGGGGCAGTTCACCCGCACCAGGCGCTGGGCCATGATGGCAATCACCGAGCTGGCGATCAAGAAGGGGGGTACGCCAATATCGGCTAGCCGTGTGATCGCACTGGGCGCATCGTTCGTATGTAGTGTCGAAAAAACTAAGTGTCCAGTCAAAGATGCCTGGACGGCGATTTCTGCCGTTTCTTTGTCGCGGATTTCACCGACGAGGATAATATTCGGTGCCTGACGGAGCATGGCCCGAATGATCCGGGCAAAGTCCAGTCCGATACTGTGTTTGACCTCCACTTGGTTGATGCCCGGCAGGTAGTACTCGACCGGGTCTTCGGCGGTGATGATTTTCCGGTCGGGGCGGTTCAGTTCGTTGAGGGCCGAATACAAGGTGGTGGTTTTGCCAGAGCCAGTAGGCCCGGTGACGAGGAAAATTCCGTTGGGGCGTTTAATAATTTGCTGGAAGCGCATGTAGTCGTCTTCCGCAAAGCCCAAGTCTTTAATGCTCACTTGAATGTTATTGCGGTCGAGAATGCGCATGACGGCCGATTGGCCGTGGACCGATGGCAGCAGGCTGACGCGGAGGTCGAAGTGCCGACCTTGCACGGTCATCTTGATCCGACCGTCTTGCGGCCGTCGTTTCTCACTGATGTCGATCTGACCCATGATTTTCAAACGTGACAACAACGGTGCCAGCAAGCGTCGGGGGGCGGCATCACGTTCGACCAAAACGCCATCGATGCGGTAACGAATGCGGACTCGGTCGGCAAAGGGTTCGATGTGAATGTCGGAGGCCCGCAGATTGATCGCTTCTTGAATGATCAGATTGCACAACCGTACCACCGGGGCGTCGGAATCTTCGGCCGCCGCCATCTGGGCTCCGGATTCCACTTGGGTAAACTCGATGGCTGTGTCGGTGAATTCGACCAGCATCGAGTCCACCGATTCGGTTTCGGATTGCCCGTAGTTTTTGTTGATGGCTTCTTGGATTTGCTCTTCAATCGCCAAAACCGGCACAATGTCTTTGTTCAGAATGAATTGCAACTTCTGAACGGTGTCAAAATTGGTCGGGTCGGCGGTGATAATTTTGAGGGCATTGCCTTCCAATTCCAACGGTATAACGACGTTTTCCCGGGCGACCGACTCGGGCACCAGCTCAATCACCGACTTGGGGATCGTGATGGTACTCAGATCGACAAACTGCATCCCGTAGTGTTCAGCAATCGCTGACATCACTTCTGCAGCCGACAAATACTGTTGTTTGACGATGGCATCTTGGAGCTTAATGCCTGTACTGCTGGCGTAGCTTTCGGCTTCCGCAAGTTGTTCGGGGCTAAGCAGTTTCTTTTTCAGCAAAACGTCACCAAAGTCGCCACGAGCTTTGGCCATAATGAACGCTCCTTGCAGGTCGAAGGGTGGTTCCAAAGGGTTGCGGTGTATCCGTGCTTCGATCGCCAATCGATCAAGTGTGAATGAATAGGGACCGGGGCCGACATTGGGTTCCGAAGATGGTGCGCGCAAATCATGAACGGCGTATGGTTTAATCTGACACGTCCGCGGCCAGCAATTCAAGTGAAAACAGGGCGAAGTTCTTGAGATTTCCTGACTTTTTCCCGCTGGAAGCGCCCCGGGGCAAGAGTGTCGGGCTTCGTCGAGGACGCTACGGCGACCATCGACAGCATTTTCCCCTCAGACGCTTCACGATCTGTCCAAATCCCAAACGACGATGGAACCGCGTTCGCCGCCGACAGCGGCCAACCGGCCATCGGCAGCGACGGCCACCGCACACAACGGCCCTAGTTTCCATCCATACCACCGTTCGCATTGCCAACTGCGCGTGTTCCAGATGCGCGTGATGCCATCTTTGCCGACTGTGATCAATTGTTGACCATCGGGTGTGAAGGCCACATCGGAAAACGGCTTGTTGGCGTCGAGGGGAAGCCGCTTCAGCTCCCGACCACGGCGGACATCCCAGACAAACAGCGTCCGCCCGGCCGTCCAGACCACAGAAGACCCGCAGGGGCTGAACGCCAAGGCCGACACGCCGCTGGAGAACGCTCGTTGCGCCACAGTGGCCGCGACTTCGAACCGCTCGGCGCGAAGACGAACAAGGTTGAAGCGCCGGTAACCCACGGTCGCCAACCACTGGCAATCGGGTGACACCGCAATCCGGTTGATCGGGCCGCTATTCAGTGCGATTTGGCCGCGGAGTTTTCCCGTTTTCAGATCGTAGCGGCGGATAACGTCGCCCGCCTTCACATCGGCCAGGAAAGCTGTACGGCCATCACGGTTCCAGGCGAAAACGCGGCACCATTGGCCGCATCGGCGGAGTTCGCGGCCATCGTGGGCCGAGCGCACAGAAAGTCCATTACCGCGACACAGGACCGCGCCGTCCGGGGCAAACCCCAAGGAGCGTGCGAAATCACAGCGAGTGCGGACCGTCCACAACCGCTGACCTGTCAGCGGGTCAAGCAACCGACAGGCCAGGTTCGGTCCCCCCAAGGCCAACAAACGCCCGCAGGGGCTAAACGCCAGAACATCGATCTTCCGGGAGTGAGCTTTCCAAATCAACATCCGTAGCCACCACGCGGTGGAAATATCCGATCATGATATGAGTTGGTACTGGAAAACAATCCGTGAAGATCACGTCATCAGCCCAGACTTGCCGGAAGCGATCATGAGGGCAGATTGCGACGCGAACCTACGAACGACGGATAACGCCGACACCACAGCCAGGAAAGCGCTTCACAAACCGAGCGAGATTGGCAAGGAGCGTACCAACGACCGGCAACGCAGGCTCAAGGACAATCAGGGGGTGCCCAAATTCTGGACACCCCCATGCCGACTTAGCGGAAGCTATGTTCGGCCGCGGGAAAACTTCCTTCACGCACTTCGCGACAGTAGTTTTCCACAGCCGTTTTCACCGCGGTGCCCAAATCGGCGTAGCGTTTGGCGAACTTCGGCTTAAAGTCGGGGAACAAGCCCAGCAGATCGTGAAAAACAAGCACTTGCCCATCGCAGCCAGCGCCAGCACCAATCCCGATGGTTGGAATGGTAATCTCTTGAGTGATCTTGGCGCCCAGCTCCGCCGGTACACTCTCCACGACCACGGCAAATGCGCCGGCGTGCTCGACGGCGGCCGCATCGGCCAACAGGTTTTCGGCGTCGCGTTGGACTTTGAAGCCGCCAAGTTGGTGAACGGCTTGGGGAGTCAGTCCGATGTGCCCCATCACGGGGATGCCCGCATCCACGCAGGCCCGCACAGCCGCTTGCATCCGCACGCCGCCTTCGATTTTGACCGCGTGGGCACCCCCTTCTTTGAGTAGCCGCCCCGCATTGCGTACCGCTTGCCGCGGACTGACTTGGTACGTCAAAAACGGTAAATCCACAATCACCAGCGCCCGCCGGGTTCCGCGCATCACACATTGGGTGTGATAAATCATCTGCTCCAGCGTGACGGGAAGAGACGTTGGGTGGCCTTGAATAACCATACCCAACGAATCACCCACAAGAAGGGCATCGACTCCCGCTTCGTCACACAGCCGGGCCGAGGTATAGTCGTAAGCCGTAACGACGGTCAATTTCGGCCCCCGGCCTTTCGCTGCCCGAAATTCGGGCACGGTGATGGGCTTTGGTGAAACAACAGCGCTCATAAACAGCACTCACGCGGCCTTCGGCGGGTCTGCTCCCCGGAAGAATTATGGACATTCTAGCAGTTGGAATTCGTTCCCCGCGACGGTTCCTCCGCTAGAATGGTTCTGGTCGCGGAGAATCCCATGAATGGTGCTCCCCAAGGTCATCGCGCCGACGGCAAGGCTATCGTGCTTTACGACGGCGATTGCCCGTTGTGCCAACGCAGCATCTGGCTTCTCCAGAAGCTCGATTGGCGAAAGTGTTTCGCCTACCAGAACTGCCGCGATAGCGCGCCGTTGCCCGCGTGCGACGAACCGTTGCTCCCGGACAAATTGCTCGAACAGATGCACGTCGTGACGCCCAATCGCCGTTGGGTGTTGAGCGGCTATCGGGCGATTCGCTGGATCGCGTGGCGTCTGCCATTAACCAGCCCTCTGGCCCCCCTGCTGTACATTCCCGGAATGCTGTGGCTGGGCCAGCGAGCGTATCTGTGGCTGGCCCGCAAGCGGTTCCAGTTGATACCGTGCCCGGCGAATGGCGTGTGTCAGCGACCGTCGCTCCCGCGACCAGACAGGAAGTGAAGTAAGGAAGGCCATGTCCCGACAATTTGTGGCCCAACTGCGCGACGGGCACGATCTCGACGAGGTTTATCTCGTCACCGATAAGCAACTGCGCGCCAACCGTAACGGCAATCCCTACCTGTTGGTGGAACTGCGCGATCGTACTGGGAGCATTCAAGGGCGGATGTGGAACGCTGGCGAAAACATCGCCCGCGGCTTCGACCCTGGGGATTTCGTTCATGCCTGCGGCAAGGTGCAACTGTTCCAAGGAGCGTTGCAGGTCATCCTGACGAATGTCGAGAAAGCCGCCACGCAAAAGATTGACTTCAGCGATTTCCTCCCACAGACGGAACAAAATATCACTAAATTGATCGACCGACTCAGGAATTACCTGCTGCGGCTCGACAATCTGCATCTGCGGGCACTGGCCGAATGCTTCCTGATGGATGATGGCTTCATGCGGGCCTTCGTGAGCTGCCCGGCAGGGGTCAAACTGCATCATGCCTACGTCGGTGGGTTACTGGAACATGTCGTTTCTATGATGGATGCGGCCGACCGGCTGTTGCCCCTTTATCCGGGTGTGGATCGTGATTTGCTGCTGATGGGGATATTCCTCCACGATGCCGGGAAAACCCGCGAACTGACCTACAGTCGGGCCTTCGGCTACTCCGATGAAGGGCAACTCGTCGGACACATCCCCATTGCCGTCGCGATGCTGGCCGAAACGGCCGCCAAAGTCCCGGACCTCACTGGCGAATCCTTCCCCCGCGAACTGACGCTGCGGCTGCAGCACATGATCCTCAGCCACCACGGCGAACTCCATTACGGCAGCCCCAAGGTCCCCATGACCCCCGAGGCCATGCTGCTGCACCTGATCGATGCCCTCGATACCCGAATGCATATGATCCTGCGGGAAATCCGCGACGACCGCAACAATCCCACCGCCTGGACTCCGTACAACGCCACCCTCGGCCGTCGCATTTACAAAGGAGGCCATCTGGGCGACTTGTATGGCGAAACCGGCAGCGGCTACGATTAACCATGGGGACACCACCCCGCCGGCCTCACGACCATACCAGGGTTGACTCAAGCCCGCCCAATGACCTGCTACCGAGCGGAGAAGACCGAGTAGAGAAGAACGCCACAGACTTCCCATGACCATACCAGGGTTGACTCAAGCCCGCCCAATGTGTATATTTGATCACATAAGCGGTGCGTCGGCGGCACGCCCGGTGGTTGCCCCCGGTGGTTGCCATCGCTTGTCGCCGTTGGTCTTCCCTGGCCATGATTGGGTTCTCGTATTGGGATGACGCCATCGTTTGAGGGTTTCGGGTTCTTGTATCGGGATGGTGCCATCGCTTGGGGGTTAGAGTGGGGGCGTCAGAGGCAACCTCTGCTTTGTTATTCTCAGGTTCTGGTACGGGCCGTGCTCCGGTGTGTGGTGGTGGTGCAAATGGCTTTTCAAGAACGTTTTTTCGTAGTCCATCATGTCTGAAATTCTCACGAAAATTTTGCACGCGGTCAGTGCGAAGAGTTATCACCCCCTGAAGGCGAAACCGCTCTTTAAGCGTCTGAATTTGCCGGAAAGTGCCTATCCAGAGTTCCGCCGGACGCTGCGCGAACTGATTCGCACGGGGCGTTTGACCCGCCATCGCAATAACACGCTGCGTCTGGGTGAGACCCACCCCACGCTGACGGGGATTTATCGACGGCTGGCCTCCGGTCATGGTTTTGTTCGCCCGCATACCATCGATGGCGTTTCCCAGCCGGAAATCTTCATCCGTTCAGATAAAGCCCTCGATGCCGCCACGGGAGATGAAGTGCTGGTTCGCGTCACCCGCGAGGCCAGCGCCACGAAGGACGCGGCCGGCGAAATTCTCCGGGTTCTCGAACGCGCCACGCGAACCTTCGTCGGTACCTACCTAGAACGGGATGGTGAAGCCTTCGTTCGTGTTGATGGGAACCTGTTTGCCCACAGTGTCAGTGTGGGTGATCCAGGAGCCAAAGGGGCGAAACCCCACGATAAAGTCGTGATTGAAATGCTCCGGTTCCCCACGCCCGACGAACGCGGCGAAGGCGTTATCACTGAGGTTCTGGGGCCGCACAGCCAACCTGGCGTGGATACGCTGTCGGTGATTCGCGCTTTTGGGCTTCCCGAAACGTTCCCCGAAGCCGCATTGGCCGAAGCCCGGCAAGTGGCCAGCCAGTTCTCCGAAACCGACCTGCACGGCCGCCACGACTTCACCCAAGAACTCGTCATCACCATCGACCCTGCCGATGCCAAGGACTTCGACGACGCCGTCAGTGTGACTATCGATCCCAAAACGAAACACTGGGTTCTGAGCGTGCACATCGCCGATGTCGGGGCGTTTGTCAAAGCCGGCGGGGCCTTGGATTGCGAAGCGCGCAAACGAGCTACCAGTGTCTATTTGCCGCAAAAAGTCCTGCCGATGTTCCCCGAAGTGATTTCCAATGGGTTGGCGTCACTTCAGGAGGGCAAGGTGCGCTACGTCAAAACCGTACGCATTGAATTCACACCCCATTTGCAAAAAGCCCACGTCGCATTTTTCAACGGGGCCATCATCAACAAAAAACGCTTCACCTACGACGAAGTGCAAGCGCTTCTGGATCAGATGCAGCGCGACGATCCGCGCTCACTGTCGGCCTACCCGCCGGAACTGCTCACCATGTTACGGCGCATGCGCGATCTCGCCCTGCTGTTGCGGAAAAAACGCTTCAAACGCGGGGCCTTGGAACTGACGATGCCCGAAGCGGTCCTGGAATACGATGCCGAGGGCCGTGTCTGCGGTGCCCATTTCGCCCCTCATCATCTGTCGCACCAGATTATCGAGGAATTCATGCTGGCGGCCAACGAAGCCGTGGCCGAGCACCTCACGCAACACGACATCCCGTTTTTACGCCGCGTTCACCCCGCTCCCAACGAGGAGAAACTCGAAGCCTTCGCGCAATTCGCCGACCTGCTCGGCTACCCGCTGCAACGACCGCAAGACCGCTTCGAGCTGCAACGGGTTCTCCAAGCCACGCAAGACAAACCCGAGCGTGCCGCGGTCCACTTCGCCCTGTTGCGGAGCCTCAAACAGGCCGCCTATTCGCCCATTCAAGACGAACACTATGCCTTGGCCAGCCCCCATTACTGCCACTTCACCTCCCCCATCCGCCGCTATCCCGACCTGCAGGTTCACCGCCTGCTCGATCGTTGGCTGAAGCACCGTTCGGCCAAAGCCAACATCGACGAATTGGTAGCGCTGGGGGAACACTGTTCCCGCATGGAACGGCGGGCCGAAAATGCCGAACGCGAACTGGTGAAACTCAAAATCCTCACCTACTTGAGCAACCGCTTGGGTGAACAACTCGACGCTGTGATCACCGGTGTGGCCGATTACGGCTTTTTCGCCCAGGCGGAACAATTCCCCGCGGAGGGGCTGGTGCACATCTCCTCGCTCATTGACGATTATTACTGGTTCGACGAAAGTTCACACAGTCTCGAAGGCCGGCGGACGAAACGCCGCTTCCGCCTCGGGGATCGCGTACGGGTGGAAGTGGCCCGGGTCGATCTCCAACGTCGTTTGCTCGATCTACGACTCGCTGCCATGCCTTGCCTAGCAGAAAATAATGGTGAAGAGCTACCCCGCTCGGGTCGCTTGCCCCGCCGCGGCCAGCGCCGCCAGTAATCGCCCACGGAGCCACGCCAACGATGCCTGTGATGACGCTGCCAACCGGATGCACTCTCGCCTACGACGATCTGGGCACCGGCTGCCCACTGGTTTTGCTCCATGCGTTTCCCCTCGACCGCACCATGTGGCAACCGCAACACCCCCTCAGCGATCGTTGCCGGCTGCTGGCGGTCGATCTGCCAGGTTTTGGTGACTCTCCAACGGCTCCGTTCACCATCGACGGGGTCGCGGATGCGATCGCGACATGGATGGCGGAATTGCGGATTACTCCGGCGGTCGTTGGCGGTCTGTCGATGGGTGGCTATGTGGCCTTAGCACTGGCTCGCCGCCATCCCGACAAACTCCGAGGATTGATTCTGGCCGATACCCGCGCCGGTGCGGATGATCCCGCCACCCAAAACCAGCGCAACCAATCCATCGCCCTGGTGACCCAGAAGGGCACTGCCGCTCTCTTTGCAGGCCTGTTGCCGAAAATTCTCAGTGATCGAACCTGCGCTGAAAAACCGCAGCTGGTGGAACACCTCAAGGCCATGGCCGCCCGACAACCCGCCGCGGCCGTTGCCGCCGCTCTGGCCGCCTTACGAGATCGCCCCGATGCCACCCCCGGCCTGGCCGCCATTGCCGTACCCACCCTGGTACTGGTCGGCGAACACGACGCCATCACGCCCCCGTTAATCGCGGCCAATCTCGCCGCCCAGATTCGCACCAGCCGCCTGGTTCATATTCCGGGAGCTGGGCATCTGGCCAACGTGGAAAACCCGGACGCCTTCAATGCAGCCCTCCGCAGCTTTCTTGGCGAGCTGACGGGATAGAAAGCGACCGTTGGCATCTCGAACAACCGGTCGAAGCCCTCGGAAACCGATAACTCCGACCGGCAACACGCCAGCTCCCGCACGCGGCGATGGGTAGAAGCCGATGGGCGAAGCGGCTATCAGTGGCTCATCGGCATGTTCACAAAGGATCGTTTCATGCCATCGTTTGCCGATCGTCTGGCAGAAGTGGTTCGCACCAAGGGGCCGTTGTGCGTCGGTCTGGACCCGCGCTGGGAAGCGCTGCCGCAAGCCTTGCGGCCCCCAAGGGGTTCTCCCCTGGATTTAGCCGCGGTGGCGGCGGTGTACCGCAATTTCTGTCAGAAGGTGTTGGAACTGGTGCAACCGTGGGCCGGGGTGGTCAAGCCCCAAGCCGCGTTCTTCGAACATTGTGGCCCGCCGGGCATGGCCGCACTGGCCGATATCCTCCGCACCGCCCGCGACATGGGCTTCATCACCATTTTGGACGCCAAGCGCGGCGACATCGCCTCCACCGCCACCGCCTATGCCGAAGCGGCCTTGGGCGGATGGACGATGGACGGCCAGACGTTTCCAGTTTGGAATGCGGATGCCCTGACGATCAATCCCTACCTGGGTCGCGATGCGGTCGAGCCGTTTCTCACGGCCGCTCAGAAGGCCCAACGCGGGGTGTTTGTGCTGGTCCGCACCAGTAACCCCGGCGCTGGTTTGTTCCAGGACCTCCTTTGTGACGGCCAACCCCTTTACCGGCATGTGGCCGCGGAGGTGGTGAAGTGGAATGCCCCCACCGTGGGCTGCTACGGCCTGGGTGATGTTGGCGCTGTTGTCGGGGCAACGCATCCGCGGGAATTGGCCGAGTTGCGCGCGGTCATGCCCGCGGTGTGGCTGCTCGTACCCGGTTATGGAGCACAGGGTGGAACAGCCCGCGATGTCCAGGCCGCGTACCGATCCGATGGTTTGGGAGCGATCGTGAATAGTTCCCGCGGCGTGACGTTCCCCTTCCACCCCGACGACCCCGAGTGGGAAACGAAGATCATCACCGCCGCACAGCGAGCACACGCGGAGCTGAAGCCGTAGCCGAGAGGGCCGGGGAAGCGCGATGGTGGGCGATCAGTTTTTCTTCTTCGCTGGCTCGTCGATCAGTTTTTCTTCTTCGGTGGCTCGTCGATCAGTTTTTCTTCTTCGGTGGCTCGTCCTTGGGCACATTGTTGGGGTTGCGGCCCAAGATGATCGCATGCTTGATCCGCAGATCACCTTCGGTGGCTTTCTCGGCGGGGATGGTCTTGTCGCGAATGAGAATGAGTTCGACAACGCTGCCGGGGGTAACATCGAAGCGACTCGCCGCATAACCGGTGACACCGGCGGGCTGCCGCAGATCGTTCAATTCTTTTTGCGTGTAAGCGATTTTCTTTCCGTTCTCGTCGTACTTCGGCGGCAGCGATTTGAACCGCACCAACGATTCGGGCAGATACTTCAACACATAGTCCTCGTGCTTTTCCTTCCACTGTACTTGCGGCTGATTGGGCCGGTTCATGTTGGGGGCGAAAGGATTGCGGAAGTTGCGATTATTGCGGTTGAGATTCGGGCGGACCCGGTTGGGATTATTGCCCCCGCGCACCTGCGGTTCGTACCACGTCACCCGCAAGGTGATGCTGTCCTCGTCGGCCTTGACTACTTCGCCTACAACATCGGCCACGAAGACATAGCCTGGAAAGGTGGGGGCTTTCGCTGGCGGATCGGTGCTGGGTTTGTCATCCGCCCACAGCGGGTGGGCCATTATCGTGGAACCTAAGACCACGGCCGCAGCCATTCGCGACACCACCGGAAGCATTGGTCGTCTCCTCGCGGCAAACGTCTTCTCGACGTTCATCATAATTTCGACGCGCCGCGAGGGGAACAAGTTCCCGCAAATCGCTTCGGCCCGCGGGTTTCCGCAACAAATCGCTTCGGCCCGCGAGTTTCCGCAAACCGAAGTGGTTGTTCCATCGCCCAGTGGCTTGTGCGGTCAGCGGCGCGGCAGGGTTTGCACCCGTGGCATCACCGGGGTGTTGTAATTCGGATAGTAGGTCGACTTGAATAAATTCGGCGATGGCAAAGCACTCGGACCGGCTTGGAACTTCGGCTCCGATCGCTTGAAACTAAACAGATTATTGATCGTCTTAATATAACCGTTGTTGGCAATCGACTCAGCCGTGGTTTGCCCGATCAGATTGATCGTGCCGGCCGCCAGATGGGCCATTGTTTTGCTCGGTTGCACCACGAGCTTGTTCGTATCAATGGGTTTGAATTCATAATCCACGGCCTGAGCGGACGCGGGAACCACCACCATCACCCCCATCCACGCAGCGCAGGCGATAACAATGCCTTTCATGGCCTTCCCCCCGACGGCAGTTGCCTTGGGGAACAGAACAGAATATCCCCCTCGGCAAGGGGTGCCGTCATAGCGTCGCGCCAGATTCTGTCAAGTCATTTTGGGTCGTCAGGTGCCCATTTCGGGATAGGGGAGCTTCGCATCGGGATAGGGGAGCTTCGCGGCAAGAGCTAACGCGGTTCCTGCCAGCAGAATCGTCACCAGACTGAGGCCCAGGCTGGCCAGGTGCCATGAGGCGAACGCCGCTTGGGCCGCGGTGGCAATACTCGTGTCCGGATGGAACCGCTCCAAGCGCAAGCGCGTCACTTCTTCCGAAATCGGCCAGCCCACAGCCACAGTCGCCAACGCTAGCGCAATCACCACCACCCGTGCGCGGTGAAGGCCTGCGTATTTCCACCAACTCAAGGCAGTTAGCAACGCGATCGCCCCACAAACCGCCTGCATCGCAAAGTAACGTGGAAACACCGGGCCGACAGCCGCCCCCGCCAGGGCACTGGCCAAGGCTTGCTTGCGTTCCACAGAAGCATCGGCGGCTAGGATCGTCTCATAGGCCGTTCGATCCGACGGACCGGCATACACCACCTGTTGGAACGAATCAAAAATTGGCACAGCGGTGCCGAAGTTGAAAAAAGCCGCCCCACCAAACCACAACCCCAGGGCCAAAAGATGCAGCCCACGAACCATCGTTTCACGCATCGCGAATTCTCCTATGCGGTTTTCGGTACCGGTCAGCAGGCGGCGCAGATTCGCTCGGTGTTTCACAAACACTAAGCCCGTTCCCAAGATCAAATACAGCGTGACCGGTACGTGCTGAGCCGCAAACGGACTGTCAACGGTCGCCAGATGCACCAACACCAGAACACTGACCGCGGCCAGCGAAGCCACCGACACCATCCGTGTGACCAAAAGCACCACCCCCCACATCGTCACGGCCACAATAGCCGGCAGCGGAACAAGCACAAAGATGGTACCAGCTCCGGTAGCAATCCCCTTGCCCCCCCGAAAACCCAAATACACCGGGAATAAGTGCCCCAGAAAGGCCAAGGCCGCACAGCCCACCCGCAGAACGTCCTCCGAGCCGATGGTCGCGGCCCCCCCAGCCAGCTCAGTGGCCCAGGGCACGGCCATAACGACCGGCACAACGCCCTTGAGAAAATCGCCGACAAAGACCAGCACCCCCCACGGCCAACCGAGAACGCGGGCCACATTCGTCGCTCCGATATTGCCGCTGCCCACGTCAAACAGATTCACCCCGCGCAACCGCCCCACGACATAGCCAAACGGTAACGCCCCGATCAAGTAGGCCGCCAACAGCGGAATGAGCAGCGCCAACGACATAGTCGCCTCAATCACAACGACACAGTCGCCTCAATCACAACGACATAGTCGCCTCAATCACAACAACATAGTCGCCTCAATCACAACGACATAGTCGCCTCAATCACAACGACACGCCACCACCAGAGGAAAACGGCCCCACACAAGGACATGCGCGCAGCAGCCCTTCCTGGCCAGCGCCGCGGTGATCGGGCGGGGATGCCAAGGCCCCCCCCAATAGCCGCCCCGCCCATGGTGCCCCCGGCGCAGTATCTGGAATGATCAGGAGTTGCGTCAAGGAAGCTTCGGCCGGCCAATCGCTTTGGCAATGGAACTGGTTCGGTAAATCCACTGCTCGGCGGGGGCGTTGGTATCATCCGGGCGGATGTCGGTCGCTTGCGGCGCGGTATCGTCGGTGGGGCGCACAAAGTTGATTTGCAAGGTTTTGCGTTTAATGATTTTCTCACCTTCGCGGAGTTCTTCAGTGGCTTGCCCATTCGACAAGCCGCTGATGTAGACACTGAATTTGTTGGTCTTGGGGGCTTTTTCGGTCATGTCGGTCCAGACCGCCACCCCGGTGACCACCCGCGGTATGGCATCCCGTTTGCTAGGCGGAATCGGCCGTTTGGATATCTCAATGGTTGTTAACAACCGCAAGCTCGGATGATCCTGCGGGTTCTCGATTTTATTCAATTGGCTGACAAGAAACGGTTGCGGTTCATCCAAAAGGGGCGGCGTGATCGTATCTTTCGTCACCAATTCAAATTCTGGGAAGCAGGTGACCGGTTCGGGCGTCTGCCCTTCGGGAGGCAGATTATAAACCTGATACCACAAGTACCACACCAACTGCTTTTGCGGTTTACCGTCTTTGCCGAAGCCATCGAGGGTCACAATGCGGATGGGTTTATAACGGAAATGTAACGTCCAAACGCCGGGTTTATCCAGCGGTAGCTCCAAGGGGTCGATCTTTCGTTCGCCGATGCCCTTTTGGGCGAAGACCGGACCGGGAGAAACTCCCACTACAGCCGACGCCACGACCGTTCCCAGAAACGCGCGCCGGTCGAGCTGTTCGTTTCGCCGCATCGTAAGCCCCTCATGACCACCGAACATCACCTACTCCTTTGACCATAGCCGTCGATGGCTCCGCGATCAACCGGACTCTGGGCGGTTCTCGGGGATGCCCTACCCCGGCCAAGCGTACAGCCCGAACGGCCTCCCCTCGCCGTCCTGATCCGAGAATGACCGCCGGCAATCCGAGAATGACCGCCTGTACGTCCGATCTTTCACGATTTCCCCAGCTTGCGGTGGTTGTTCCGGTCTCTGGTGGCTGGATTTTCCGGCCACAACCGTCATACTGGGGCGAACGATCCCCTTCCGGAGTCGAACAATGATGTACCGTTGGATCACTCTCACCAGCTTCGTCGCGATCGTGGCGCTAGCCAGCCTGCAAGCGGAACCGCCGAAGCCCGAACGATTCGACGAAACCGGCTTTGTCGCCATCTTCGATGGCAAAACCCTCAACGGTTGGAAAGTGTCGGCCAAAAGCGGTCACAGTCGCACCAGTGGCCACACCAGCGGGGGGAAATGGGAGGTGATCGACGGGGCGATCGTCGGCTCGCAAGATGTTCCGGGCAACGGCGGCATCCTCATCACCGAGAAACTCTACGGCGATTTCGAGATCGCTTTGGAAATGAACAACGACGACGGCCCCGACAGCGGCTTATTCCTCCGCAGCACCGACGACGGCAAATGCTACCAAGCAATGATCGACTACCACAAAGGCGGGAATTTGATGGGCATCTACGGCGAACGCATGGGCGGCAAACCTCACCTCCGCAACTTCGATTTCGGCAAAGACGTCACAGAGATCATCGTTCCCAGTAAACAACCCGATGGCGGCTTCAAGTGCCCCGTGAAGCCCGAAGATTGGAAAACCTTCTGGAAACACGGGCAATGGAACGAACTGCGGGCGCGGATCGAAGGCAATCCGCCCAAGATCACCACCTGGATTCGAGGTGTCAAATTTATGGAATACCAAGACACCGAAAAACGGCTCGACGACAAAGGCCACATCGGCCTGCAAGTTCATGGTGGCGGCGATTGGACCAAGCACTTCGTCCGTTATCGCAATATCCGCGTCAAAGAGTTGAAAAAGTAAGGTCGATCGCCAGTGGCGGATGTGACCGCCGAGGAACAACCCCACACAAGCGGTCGCATTCCTCAAAGAAGCCCACCCGCGCAGCGAGTGGGCTTCGGAAACCGCTGGGCTTGCGGCGGATGAGCCGAGGCGGATCAGCCGAGGAAGACGCCGCCGAGGAAGTCGTCGAAGGCGACCAGACTGTTCACCAGGTCCAGAGTCACCGGATGGAAGGCTTTGACCACGGCATTCTGTCCGGGGCCGGCCGCCACCAGGATTTCCGCGGCATTATCGTTATTGACGTCGGCCACGGCGACACGCAAACCACTGGTGTTGCCCGCGAAGCTCGGGTCGAGGGTCGCTGTGGGCGTGGTTGATCCGTTGCTGAAGATCAGCACGGGGCCACCGCCGATTGCTGGGCCGACCAGAATCTCGGCGAGGCTATCGTTGTTCAGCAACGGGCCGGCCGCGACGGTCACACCCGTGTTTGAGTTGTTGGCGATGAAGCTGACGACGGTATCCCCCGAGAAATTGAAGGCCTTGATGTGGGCCGGTCCGCTGGCGGCCACACCTGTGATCACTTCATCTCCCGCGACCCCATCGACATTGCCTGCGGCCACGGTGACACCACCATTGAAGCCGTCGTAGGCGAAGAAGCTCATCAGCTCGCTGCCACTAGCGAAATCGAAGACTTTCACGTGGCTGGCGTTGTTGAGAGCGCCCACGATAATGTCGCCACGGCCATCGTTGTTGATATCGCCCACCGCGACGGACACCCCGCCGCTGTAACCGCTGAAGGCCAAAAAGCTGGCCAGCAACGTCCCGGTGGCTCCACTGAACACCTTGACATGCCCATTCGAGACACCCGTCGCGGCTCCCACAACGATATCCTCGATACCGTCACCGGTCACATCCCCGGTGGCCACGGTCACGCCCCCATTGAAACCTTCAAAGGCGAAGAAACTGAACCGCAGCGAGCTATCGGCGTTGTAGACCTTGACATGGGCATTCGCGCCCGGCCCCGCCCCCACGGCGAACAATCGGGTCGGAACCACAACCGGGGGCGGAACCACGGGGGGCACCACCACCGGCGGCACGGGCGGTACAGGGGGCACCACCACCGGCGGCGCGGGAACCGTGACGGTGACGTCATTGCCGGTGCCGCCCGCATAACTGATGACGAACGTCTGACCGTTCGACGCGGTCACGCTGGCTCCTTGCGGCAAGCCCGCGAACGTTCCACCCACGGGGTCACTACTTAGGTTGTTGATCAGCACCACCGATGAACCGGCTGGCACCGTCGTCGGGCTGATGAGGTTCAACGCCGCATTACCAAGGGTCAGTGTCCCACCCACGTTCAGAGGTTGGGCAACGCTGAGCGTCAGAGCATCATCCGCATTGAGTGTCAGGCTGCCGAGGATGGTGACTGGGCCACCTGCGACCGGTGCCAGGGTCAAGGCTTTATCCAGCGGACCGGTGGTGAGGTTGAGGCTTTCGTTGTACGTCCCCGGCAGGATGTTCAGTGTCGAACCACTCGTTGCACGCGTCGCACCGCCGGTGAGCGACACACTCAGTTCACTGCCATTGTTGACATAAGCGCCGCGGTCGAACGTGTTGGCGGCAATGATGTCTTGAATCGGCGTGGTGTTATTTTGCACGAACAGCAACAGCGTACCGTCGGCCATGTTCGTGCTGATGAAGGTATTGTTGTCGATGTCGGTCCCCGGACGGCGGACCCGCAGAGCTGCACCGAAGCCGTCCATGGTGCCGGCGAAGGTGTTGCCGCGGATTGTGGAATTCGCCACATCGAGTGTCACCAAAGTATTGCCCACCCCGTTGGCGCCGGTGGTACCGATGATCTGGTTATTGGTGAACGTGATGTTCGTTGTGGTCGCAGTGGCCAGATTCCCACCACCGTTGCCCATCACCACCAATTGCCGGGCCACATTCGCCACGGTGAACTGATTACCCGTAGCCGGTGTGCTACCCACGAAGGTTTGGCCCGAGAAGATGTTGCTGTCGATCACAAAACCGCTGATCGGGACGCCGAATTCCGTCAGCATGGCACTATCGCCGTTGGCGATGATTTCGTTGCCCACCACACGGGCGTTGCTGTGCGGTCCTTGGAAGTACACCGCGGCATTCTCAACGGCGGGCAAGCCGTTGTCGATGCCGCGGATGGTGAAACCCCGGCCCACATCGCCCAACGTAACACCGCTGGTGTTGTTGGTGATCCGCACCGTCCCTAACGCCCCGACACCCGAAATGCCTTCAATCGTCGTCGCGGCCCGACCATCGGTCGAAACCAGTGTCAGATTCTTATCAATCGTGACATTTTCGACATAAGTACCGGCGGTGACACTCACGGTGCCACCGGTCGTAACGCGATTGATCCCTTCCTGAATGCGGCCCACCGTGCCAATCTGAGCGCCACCCAAGCCGACATGCAACGCGGAGAAATCGCCTTGGAAGCCGGCGGTGGTGCTGGTATCGGTGCCGGAACTCAACCACGGTGAGAAATCGACATTGGCCCCCGCCAACGCCGCGACGGCCGCGGCATCGTTGGTGCCCCACCAATTCCCCCAGGCATCGAGGACCGTCGGGCCAGTGTTGGTGATGCCAGCGGTGTTGTGGGTGATGGCGTTGTTGAAAATGGTGGTATTGGTGAAGTTGTCGCCAAAGCCAGTCCAAACGTAGACACCGTGGCGATTATCGCGAATGATGTTTTCAGTGATGGCAACGTTGGTGTTGTTACCTTCTAGCAACACGCCCGAACCTTCATCGGATCCGGTACTGCCGGTGTGATTGTGAACAATATTTTGGCTGACAGTACCGCTGTGGGCTTGGACGGATAGGTAAATGCCGCCGTAGTTGTTCGCGACGTCGTTGCGGACAATCTGGAAGTTCGACGAACCCGCCGCGATCGCGACCCCCAATGAGCTGGTGAAACCCGAGATGAAGTTATTGCGAATGGTCGTGCCAGTCAGGGAAGTCCATTCGGCGATGCCGTGAACCGCGCCGGTGCCAGCGGTAATCGTAAAGCCGTCGATGGTGACGTTGGAGGCCGTCAGGTGGAAGCCGGCTCCTCCAGTGGCGACAAGGATCGTTTCGCTGCTACTGCCGCTGGTGCGGGTGTCGGTGAGAATTCCGGCTTGGGCGCCGCGGAGCGTTACGGATTTATTCACATTCACGCTTTCCGTGTACGTGCCTTCGAACACGGTCACGGTGCCGCCGCTTTGGGTGTTGGCAATAGCATCGTTGATAGTGGCAAAACCGCTCAGGGCTGTCGGGCTGGTAATGCCATGCCCGCTGGTGACGGTTCCAAACGCCTGAACGCCGTAGATATAACCCGTCAGTGGACCTTGCGCGTTGGGGTTGATGACAATGTCCCCCACCGACAGTCCGCCACTGAGGTCGGCATCCAGGAACAGATGCCAGTTATCGTTGACATAGGTCATCATTTGTGCCGGAACGGCGCGATCTTCAAGCCATTCCGCATTCAACCGGCAGCGGTTCAGCTGCGCACGAACGGATGATGGAAGTCGACGCATGGTGTCAAACTCTCAGAAGGGGAAAACAATATCCCACACGCCCCACCAAGGGGGGTGCGACGGTACTGAGGTTATTGCCGCTGCTCGCCCCCAATGGGACAACAGCAGCTGCCACGGGCGATCGGTCAGCGAAAGCCGGGCGATAGCCATCAGGGTAGGTTCACCGGCAATGGCGATGGCGAGGCCGTTGCCGCATCGGGTTTCTCGCCCGACGAGAATCTAATGGTTGGAGTTAAGACGACTTCCGTTTGTTCCCAGAGTTTCAAACTTTTTCTTGACAACTCGGGCGGGAAATGAATCGACTGACGGATTTGAGGTCTTTCAACACCCCTGTAGAATAACTGGACAGATCATCATGACCTGCTGGGGAAGGGAACCCATGCTCCGCGAAGAACAAATCGATATCCGCCGGCAGCGGGCCAAAACGGGGCACTTTCGCATCGAACGGCAGGGCAAAAACCGCGTTTTTGGCGACTACCGCGTGACCAACCCGCAATCCGGCGGCCAGTATACGGTTACCATACGCGGATTCGACGTGGGCGACAATACCTGCACTTGCCCCGATTACAAATCCAACACCCTCGGCACTTGCAAACACATCGAAGCGGTTCTCGATTCGCTCAAAGAAGAAGTGCCCCCGCAATTGCAACGCAAAAAAGCAGAAATTAAACGGCCAGAAATCCTCCTTTCCTATGGGGAAAAGCTGCAACTGGCCTTGCACCTACCGGCGCGACACTCCGACAAGCTGGCCCAACTGGCCCAAACGTACTTTGATGAGAAAGGCTTCTGGTCCGGACGCGGCCAATACCCCGATTTGATTCGCGCCATCGAAGAGGTTCCCGAAGCGGTCACGGTCAGCTCCGATGCCATGGAGTTCATCGACCGCGAAATCGAACGGGCCGAAATGCTGGCGCGCGAACAACAATGGCTGCAACAACTGGCCGAAGGCACCTTCGATCAGAATTGGTTTCCCGTTCCGCTCTACGACTACCAGATTCGCGGCGCGTTGTTTCTGGCCTGCCGGGGCCGCAGCATTCTGGGCGACGATATGGGGCTGGGCAAAACGGTGCAAACCCTGGCCGCCGTCGAACTGCTCGCCCGCGAACGCAACGTGCAGCGGGTCTTGGTCGTGGCTCCCGCGTCGGTGAAATATCAATGGGAAACGGAAATTCGCAAGTTCACCCGCCGCCCGGTCCAGGTGATCGACGGCAGCCCCGAAGCCCGCCTCGACCAATACGCCCAACCCACCTTCTACCGCCTGGTCAACTACGAACAGGTCGTTCGCGATGGCGAAGCCCTCAATGCCTGGAAACCCGATGTCATCATTCTGGATGAAGCCCAACGGATTAAAAACTGGGAAGCCAAAACCTCCCGGGCCGTCAAAAAGCTCAAAAGCCGCTACGCGATGGTCCTGACCGGAACCCCCCTGGAGAACCGGCTCGAAGAACTGTATAGCATTGTCCAATTTGTGGACGAACGCCGCTTCGGACCTGCGTTCCAATTCCTCCACGATCACCGGGTCTTGGATGAAAACGGCCATCTCAAAGGTTACCGCAATCTCGAGCAGATTCGCGAAAAACTGGCCCCGATTTTCCTCCGCCGCAGCCGCAGCGAAGTCCTGACGCAATTACCCGCACGCACCGATAACACCGTCTATGTCGAACTGGCCGACGAACAACGCCACTGCTACGAACAACAACGCATCACCTTGGCCCGCTTGCTGCAAAAAAACTACCTGACCGATCTCGATCGCAAACGCATTCTCGCCTGTATCGCCCATCTGCGCATGATTTGTGATAGCCTGTTCCTCTACGATCAAAATTCTCGTGTCTCACCCAAACTGGACGAATTCGCCGAGTTGGTACCCGGATTGGTGGCCGAACACAAACTGGTGGTTTTTTCCCAATGGGAAACCATGATTCACGAAACCGCGAAAGTCCTCGACTCCTGCGGCATTGGTTATGCGATTCTCCACGGGGGGCTTTCCGGCAAGGAACGCAAAGCGGTTTTAGAGCAATTCCTCAGTGATCCCCACTGCCGCGTCTTTCTCAGTACCGATGCCGGCGGTACCGGGCTGAATCTGCAAGTCGCCGATACCGTTGTGAATCTGGAGTTGCCGTGGAACCCGGGGGTGCTCAATCAGCGGATCGGCCGGGTTCACCGGATGGGGCAATCCCGGCCCGTGCAGGTCATCAACTTCGTGACCCGCGGCACGATTGAAGAAAAAGTCCTGCGCACCATCGAAGCCAAACACGACCTTTTTCACGGTATTTTTGCCGGTGATGCGGACGAAATCCCCTTTGAAGCGGTCAACACCGCGGGTTTCCTGGCCACCATGCGGGAATTGGTGGGCCACGAGACCGAAGCGCCGTCGTCATCGGAAACCACTTCTTGCGGTTCGGGAATTCTTCGCCCCCGGGCTGAACCAGCCTCCCCTTCACCCCACGCAACTGTGGCCCCGGCTAGCCCCACGGGGTGGCATGGGATTGTCCAAGTTGTGGAAGGAGCTTGTGCCATCGTGGCCCATGCCGCGGCCACCGACCCCATCCCCCCCGACATTCGCACCCGATTGCGTGCCGCGTTGGGGGCGCTGACTGCAGCCATCGAGGCCCCAACTCAGGGTTCGTCAGAAGCCGTCTGGGCCGAAACACCGATCGCCGCGACCCCTGAACCACTGTAATGGCCAGGCCGGAAACCACCACGTTGTATCTTCGGGCCAATTATGAACTTCTATTCACAGTGAACTTGAGAATACACTTGAGAATACAAACGCTTGGCCCGCTTGTTCACCGTGGGGTCGCCGCAATGGCCGGGCCAAAGGCGACCCCATTACTGACCACCAGCACTTGGCAATTCTTGTAGAAGTCATAATCCTGGGCGACGATTTGGGTGGGGACGTTCACCTGGCTTTCGAGTTGCCGCCAGGTTCGCTCAGGAACGAACAAATACCCTGGCGTTGGGATCGCCAGGAACGTCGCAACCGCCTCGGCTGAAGGCAGTTCTGTCACTTGTCGCCCCGCGTAAAACACTATACTCGGTTGGAACCAATCGTGATGGGCCAGCCGGATGTCGCGCGCCGGGTCGGCGACACCACTGGTTTCGACCAACTCCTTCGCGGCTTTGTAACCGTCGATCACCACCGGTGGGAAGGCCGCGACCGAGGCGGTGAAGGCGATGGCACCAACGGTCGCCGCTTGTAGAAAACGCTGGCGGTGGTTGCTTCGCCAAGCCCAGAGCATCACCCCGGCTGTCGCCAGAGGAATCAGCCCCAGAAAAGCCCATCGTTCGAGACCGGGGAACACCCGAGCCGCCGGCGGTAGCACGGGCCACGCCCCCCCCGCGATCAGTAACCCCACGGCGACCGCCACCGCGGTCAACACCAACCCGCCCATCGCAGCTGGCATCAGCCACTGGGGTGCTGCGAGGGTGCCCCTTTGCCACACGATGAGGAACCGAGCGGTCAGAATCGCGATCGCGGGATATGCCGGCAGCATGTAGTTGGGCAATTTCGTCGCAGCCATCGAGAAGAAGACCAAGTAAGCGACGAACCACACCACCAGAAAGCGGTACGGGCGAGCATAGGTGGTGGTGTCGGCGGGCCATCCCGTTGCCGACCGACTCCCCTGAGCGCCGTACCACAAGGCCGCAGGTAAAAAGACGCTCCAGGGGGTGAACAGGATCAACAACGCCACAGCATGGTAAAAGAACGGGCCGCTGTGGTTCTCCATTGGTGTGGAGAAGCGTTGCAGATTTTCGCGGCCAAAGAATACCCGTACCCACTCACCGCGAGTTTCCACAGCGACCAACGTATACCACGGACCCGCGACAAGAACAAAAACCAACACGGCCACAACCAAGCGGCGATCCCACAAGCGCCCCAGTTCACGATTCCACGCGAAGTACAGCAGCACGACCAACCCGGGCAAAGCAACCCCCACCGGTCCTTTCGTCAGCATCGCCAGGCCACACGCCGCAGCCGTAGGTATCCACCATCGGCGTGAACCGTTCTCATGACCCATCCAGAACAAGCAATACGTGAGCACCGTGAAAAGGAGCAGTGTCGCGTCGGGCGTGGCGGCGTGTGCCAGCAGGCAGAATTCGCAGGCGGAAGCCAACACGATTCCGGCCAGTAGCCCCGTGGCGCGGTCGAACATCCGCCGGGCCAGTTCGTACACCCCCAGAACGGTCAACCATGCGGCCAAGACCGAGGGCCACCGAGCCGCCCATTCATTCATCCCAAAGAGGCTGTAACTGACCCGTTGCAGCCAGTAGAGCATCACCGGTTTGGCGGTGCGGAGCTGATAGTTGAAGGTCGGAATGATCCATGTTTCGTTCTCGTACATTTCGCGCGCGGCTTGGGCGTTCACGCCTTCATCCACATCCCAGAGGCTGGTGGCCCCGAGATTGGGCAACGTGAGAATTGCCCCAATGGTCAGAAGAATCGCATAATCGCACAGCCGCTGACGCATGAACAACTCTCCCCTTCCGTGGTTGGAGTGAGTGTAACCCAACCGCCATCGGGGGGGGAATGTCAGTTGCGGTCGTCACGGAGGTCTGTGGCTCATTCAGAACGGCTCCGTGGCAATGTCCGTGGTGATGTGCACCCAGGGATCGGCCCCCCCAGAAGAAGAACCACTTTCAGCCTTCGTGGCACCAATCGATTCTGTGCCTCAACATCCGGGATCGGCCCCCTAAGAAGAAGAACCACTTTCAGCAGCCCCTACCAGGGCTGTCCAATGGTGTTTTCACTCCCCGCTATCACCCCGCCATCCAAACCCTGTTGCGAAAGCGATGAACCCGAAAACGGCCACGGTGTGCTACCATGGACGGTTCCCGTCAGAAGCGGCCACCAAGAAACGATGACGCGAAGCTCTCTGACGCCAAGCTTGCAAGGGTGGCTGACTCCGAGGCCGCGGGTTTTCCGGATTATGCCGATTCCGCCGATTATCTGTTTCCAAACGATCCGATCGCGTGTATAGGTTGTCTCGGGGGTTCTCGAACCGTGGTATCCAGCGGCCACCACAGCTATGATCGGCGTCATTCTTTCGCTCGCCTTCTTTTATGCCGACGGGCAGCGTGCAGCGACGAAACTGACCACCACGCGCGCTGTTCGCGAATTGACACACAACGAAGCCCAATCCGGGCACCCGGTTCATCTTTACGGCGTCGTCACCTTCACCACCAACCCACCCGATGCCTTCTATTTGCAAGATGATACCGGGGGGATTCGGGTGGTGTGGCACGACAGCAACCGTGTGCTACGCCCGGGCATGACGGTGCGCGTTCGCGGGGCCACCACCGCCGGGAAATTCCTTCCAGAGATCCTTGCGGCTCCCAACGGCGTTCAACTCGATCCACGAACCCTCGCTGTCCAACCCCGGTCGTTCAACCTCACCCGCGAAGAGGCGTATTATCTCGATGCGCAATATGTCGAAGCGGAAGCCGTGGTGCAACGCGCATGGGTTCATGAGCCGTGGTTGAAACTCGATCTGGCTCGGGGGCATGGGCAAATTGTGGCGTATGTGCCGAAGCCGCTTGGGGTTACGATCAAACGCGCTATGGGGCTGCGGGGCGCGGTGGTGCGGGTTCGTGGCGTCTGGCAGCGCACCAACGACCCCAAAGACCCCTCGCGCCTGTTAGTCAACACGGTGGACGCTTTTGAGGTTTTGCAGCAACCCGATCCACCCCAGGAACGGCCCCTGGTGACGGCCGCGGAGTTGAATCGCTTCTGTTCCGACCCGATTCGCTGCCGCTTGCCGGTGCGGGTTTCGGGCATCGTCACGATGAATCAAATCCGCTCCATGCTGTATGTTCAAGATGCCACAGGAGTTGCTCATCTGTACTTCGCGGAGCCGGTGCATGAGATCGCCACCGGGCAGGTCATCACCGTCTTGGGATTTCCCCGAGCCGCTGGCACCAGTGACCCACCACGCGTGGAAAACTGCACCCTCTTGGATCGCCAACCCACCGTATCGACCGGAGAACTGCCGCTCCCCGAACCCCTTGCCGCAACCGCCGCCGAAGCCGCCAGCGGCAAACTCGATGGCCGCATCATTCGCCTCACCGGCATCGTTCATTCCTTCACACGCCGCGAGAAGTGGCCCACCTATACGTTGCTCGTCGACGATCTCACCTGCACCGTCATCCTGCTGGGCGACGCACAGGAAGTGCCCATCGGGAGCACGGTGGAAGTGGTGGGCGCGGTCACCCGCCAGCCGTTTCCGAACTTTCCGCGTTATCCCTTCGCCATCTTCGCCCGCGTGAATGATGTGAAAGTGCTGACCGGACCACCGCAACCGGTGGTTGTCACGACATGGTGGACCGGGCCGCGCGTGGCTTACCTCACCGCGGGTTTGCTGGGCCTGGTGCTTTTGGCCGGAGCCACGGCCACGGTATTACGGATGCAAGCCCGCCGGGCCGCGGCCCTGGCGCAACGGCGCGAAGCGGAGAATGCGCTTCTGGAAAGTCAATTGCAACAAGCGGCTCGTCTGGGGGAAGTGGGTCAAGTGGCCAGCGGAGTCGCCCACGACTTCAACAACCTCCTGACGATCATCAACGGCTGTTCACAAATGATGAGCGAGGTGATGACCGACGACCCCCGCCGGGCTGCCAGTTTAGCCCATGAAATCACGCGTACCGTCCAACACGCCAGTTCCCTCATTCGCCTATTGATGAATGTTTCGCGCCAAAAGCAGTTCGAGCCGCAACTGGTGAACCTCAATTCGGTCGTCGCGGATACGGCCGCGCTGTTGGCCCGAGTCATGAGCGAGAAGGTGAGTGTGCGGGTAATCACCGATCCCAACCTGCCCCTGGTTGTGGCCGATACCGCGTGGCTGCTGCAAATCATCCTCAACCTCGCGGTCAATGCCCGCGACGCCATGCCCCAGGGCGGTACCTTCACCCTCACCACCTGCTCGCCAGAACCTGGCGTAGTCCGCTTGATCGCCACCGATACTGGCGTCGGCATGACCGACGAGGTCAAAGCCCACATCTTTGAACGTGGCTTCACGACCAAAGGTGAGGCGAAAGGCACCGGCCTGGGGCTGGCCACCGTCAAAGACGTGGTCACACGGCTCGGCGGGCAAATCCGCTTCCGTTCCGAAGTGGGCCGTGGCACGGAGTTTGAAATCGACCTTCCGGCGGCCCCTGTTTCGCGCGCCTTGTCCTTGGCCGGCTGAACCGCGGAGGCGATGTGAAACACCGGCGTTCCCTCAGCCATGTCGGCGGACCGATCATCACCGCAGGCGCTCGCTGCGAAGCGGATGGGCTAGCCGCTGCTCTCGCTGTTCCCCCCGCGACCGACGCCGACAACGACCCGGCCCGCTCCCATGTCCACGGCTTCCACACCTACCCCGCACGGCTGCATCCTCTCACCGCCGCCCGGCTGGTGAAAACGTTTGGTCAAGGCGGCCCGATTCTCGATCCATTCTGCGGGTCCGGGACGGTTCTCGTCGAAGCGCTCATCGCCGGCTGCGCCAGTCTGGGCAGCGACTTGAACCCACTGGCCGTACGATTGGCCACGGGCAAAACCCGGCTGCGCAGCGCAGCAGAACTCGAACAGTTGGTGGCGTGTGCCCAAGCCTGTGCGCTCCAGGCTGACGAACGCCGTTGTGCGAAAGCCGGAGCCAGCCGTCGTTTCCCTGCGGCCGATGTGGCCCTCTTCGAACCGCATGTTCTGCTCGAACTCGATTCGCTCCGCTTGGGCATCACCGCCTGCACACCCGCAGTGCGGAGCGATCTGGAACTGGTTCTGTCGGCGATTCTTGTGAAACTGTCGCGAAAAGAGAGTGATACGACCCGGCGGACCAGCCCCCGGCGGCTGCCTGGAGGATACGCCACACAGCTATTCGTTGCAAAGACCCGCGAATTCGCCACCCGCTGCACGATCTTCCAGCGCTTGCTGCCCCCGCAACGGCCCCCCGTGACGGTTCTCCTCGACGATGCCACCCAATTGGAACGCCTCCCTGACCAGCCGGTAGCCGCGATCATCACATCGCCCCCGTATGCGGCGACCTACGATTACCTGGCCCATCACGAACTCCGGATGCGCTGGTTGGGGCTGGATCCGGCTCCCTTGGCACGCGGAGAGATCGGTTCGCGAAGCACTTATGCCCGCCTAGCGCCCGCTGCCGCCCGGCAACGCTGGCGGCAGGAACTCGAACGCTTCTTCCAAGCAGCGACACGCCTGTTGAAAGCCGACGCCCCACTGGTCGTTGTGATGGCGGATTCCGCCGTCGGGTCGGTCGCCCTCCGGGCGGATGAACTGATTGCGGAAGCCGGCCGCGCCAGCGGCTGGCGACTTTGTGCGCAAGCGTCACAAGCACGGCCCCACTTCCACGGTCCGACCCTGGCGGCCTTCCGCCGCCGACCTCGTTACGAACACGCTTTCGTGTTGCGCCAAGGCTCGTCGGCCACCGTTTCGCCCCGTCACTAGAACTGCCAAACACTAGAACTGCCAAATCACATCGCAGCCTAGCAGCAATTGGTAATTCTTCTGGCCATCGTTGAAGGCTGGGCGGGCCGAATCCGTGGTGAAGTCCCAGCGAATCTCCGGTCGGACTAAGAAGTTCGCTGTGGGGGAGTAGTTCACCCCGGTGGTCAGCGAGAAGAAGTTCCCCGGCAGCGGCGGTTTGTTAGGATTAGCCGGGCGATTCAACCCCACGCGCGTACCGTCTTCGTCGCGGAACCACTCGAAACGCATCCCGGCCCGCAACGACGGCGACACCCGGTAGTACAAATATTGGTCAATGCCGTACCAGCGGGCGAAGTTCCCTTGGGGGGTACCGTTTTCCTGGAAACCGTAGTAGTGGTGAAACACATACTCCCACTTCGCGCACGCTCCGCCGGGCAACAGGCCGAAGAGGAAGCTGTACCGCGTTCGATTGCCATCGGTCCCGCGAATGTTGGGCAGGTTCGCGACGTTGTTCTGTTCTTGCCCGCTGATGAGCGCAAAGGACGTCCACCACCAATCCGTGGCTTGATACTTCAACCCGCCGAGGAAGTTGATGTTATTGGCTCGCCCCACCAACGTATCCCAGCCATTGACCAAGCCGACATGCACATTCCAGTGCCGCGTCAGTTGGGTGGTGAGCAAACCGCCCCAGTGGGTGATCGGCTGACCGAATTGGAAGCTGTACGCCCGTGAGTAGAAGAAGTTCCCGACCGCGGGTAACACCTCGTAACCAACGGTGGTGTAGAAGCGACCAAGTTTGAGGCTGATCACATCGTCGCCCCATTCTGCATACGCTTGCGGGATTGCCAGCCCATAGTATTGGCCGTTCCAGCGGAGGCCGAAGTCGCGATCGACTTCGAATCCCCGCGATTGCCCCAGATAGAAGTCGGAGCCGAACAGCGTATCCACGCGGAAGCCAGCCCCGAAACGCCCCGTGGTCGGTAACGGATGATCGAGGATCACATACAGTTGATTGAGCATCGGCTCGGCGCTGCGATCAACAATCGCATAAGGGCCATTGAACTTGCTATCCGGTACCGACGAGTTATAGACGCCCCCAGAGTTGATCCAACCACGCAGCCGCACAGGTCCGTGCTGAGGAAACAGCCGCTGCACGGGGTCACACAGCCAATCCCCCAGGTGGGCCGGCCGGCCGTGGCCGACTTCGGTGATGATGGGTACCTCCGGGAGCCGTGGATTTGCACCTTCGATCGTCGCCGAACCTTCCGACGGCGATTCCCGAGTGGGTTCGATCGTCGGAATTTCGGGCAGCGGTTTGTCGGTGGCTGCAGGCGTCGGAATTTCGGGCAGCGGTTTGTCGGTGGGTTCCGCGGTGGGCGGTTCCACCACGGGATTCCCGCGGACACCTTGGGCTGGCCAGGGGGCCATCGGAATCTCTGGCAGATTCACCGGCGCAGGAGCTACGGGAGGTAGGTCCGCGCTGGCGATGGTGGACGGGGGCACAGCCGGAACCGCTGGGGGCACCGGGGGTGTGAATGGCCGCTGCCGTGGAACTGGCGGAGGTAATGTCGACGCCGGACCGGGTATCGCCGCTGAGGCAGCCACCGGCAGCGAGGGTTGCGGCCCCACAGCAGCCGGGACGCAGTCCACCGCCGATGGCGCCGCGGTCGGGCGGGATAACGGGACGAGTGGGACCTGTAACCCCACAGTGATCCCGCGGGCGGGTCGTTCGTCGTCCCACTGGGGCCGGACGGGAGGGGCCATCGGCGGCGGGTCGTCGGGTTGGGCCACCACAACTGAAACCGATGAGCCGATACACGCCGCCGCCAACGTGGAATGGATGAACCTTCTCATCGTCGTGTCTTCCCACAAACCTGGAAAAAACGGATTCTCCCGCTTCGCTAGGCACCGGGAGAGCGTGTCGGAAGGAATCGGCCGAAAGAACCGATCCGGGCGATTGCTCCATGAAGAAATAGCTCAGCGGAATACGCCGCCTGGACCTGCGACCCGAACAGTCGCTACACCCGGCACAGCTTCCGTGAGCATGTGAAAGGAGGGAAAAACGAGCGATGGTGCGGTTGCGATCTGGTGGTTTGCACCAGTTTTTCCGAAAAATACGATGGTTCCCTGAGGGCCAAGCCTTTCGCACGTCCAGTTTCAACACAGACGTATGGCGGTCTCCGCGGCCGGCGATTCGCACGTCCAGTTCCAATAATTTCCAACACAGGCGGTTGGTCCCCGAGGGCCAAGCCATGTGCACGTCCAGTTCCAATAAAGGCGTATGGCGGTCTCCGCGGCCGGCGCTAGCGTGGTTGCTATCAAACCGAGAAAAGGTAAGGCGTTTCCTGGACGGGGAAAAGGTCTCCGCGGCCGGCGCTAGGGTGGCTGCCGTCAGACGGTTCGCACTTCAAGCCGGACTTCGCCAAGCGGCGCGTCGGTTTGAACGTCAATGAGCACTTCGTTGCGCGGTTGCAGCCGTGAGGTGATGTCGAGAGCCACTGATCCAGCAGCCTCGATCGTCGTCAGCGTTTCACCATTCAAACGCAGGATGGCTGCTGCAGGAATCTGTTCGCAAACGAGCCAGAGTTGCTCGTTGGCGTCGAGTGTCCGCGGCGATCCGAACTTGCGTGCATGCCGCATCCCACCGGCAGTCGCACAGCGTTGCCACGGCGGCCCCAAGCGAATGGTGTGCATACCCCTCTCCAGCAAGTGACGAAGAATTCTGACCGCAACCATCCGTCGGCCAGTCAGCCGCGCCCCCAACCACGGCTCGGTAAGAGGAAACGCGGAGGAGCTGTGCACGTTCGAGTTGCGACCCGATGTCAATTTTGTCTATTTTTGTCGATTTACGGTGGCGTGCCAATGTCGGGGTGAAAATGATGAAAAAGAGATGAGTATTCGTATGTTCAATATTTTCCAGCATTTCGGCGCGACATTCTAACATTCGCCGACGTTCCACGTGGAACATTTGGCCAAAACTAGACATGCTCAGGACCGTGCCGACGCTCCAGGTTGAGCGCTTGGTCATTGGCTGGGGTTGTGTCTGTTGACCGCGGCGGTTGGTGGGTGGGCGTAGGCCAAGAAAGTGGAAGCTCAAGAGGACGACGCACTCCCTGGAGGTTGGCCGCGGCAATTGGTGGGTGGGCGTAGGCCCAGGGACGGTCGTTAGGCCGATTGGAGTCGGTCGTTCCATTCGTCGAGCAGTTTGCCGATGTTTTTGAAGTTGAAGTCGAGGTTTGCCAGTTCGTGGCCCAGGTCGAGGGCGCGCGGCCAGTCACCGTTTTCGGCGGCGCCGCTGGCCAGTTGGAAGAGGAGTTCTTTTTTGGTGGCTTCTTCCGTATCGGGCACGGCGGCCAGGCCTTCTTCAAAGTTGCGTTGCGCCAGCCGCCAGTTGTTCCGTTTTTTGAAGCACAATCCCAGCCACAGGGCCGCCCGCCATTTGAGGCGTTCGTCGCGGCGGGCTTGTTGGAGTTCGGCAATTGCTTCGTCGATACGATCGGCGTGGTAGAGGCGGATACCCAGTTCGATGCGGTGGCTGTAGTCGTTGGGGAAACGATCGGCTTTCATGCGGAACAGTTCGATTTCGCGGGCGTTGATCTCTTTGAGGAGTTTGGCCCGGAGGGCGTGGAGTTCTTCGAGAGACATTTCGTCAGGATCGGGGGAAGTGGGTGCGTCGGTCTCGGTGGTGGCGGCGCGGCCTTGCCACTTGCGGATGCGGGCTTCTGTGTGTTCGAGATTTTTGCGGACGGGGGCCAGATCGAGTTCGAGTAATTCCAGTTGCAGGGGGAAGGCGTTGCCGGTGGGGCCCAGACCGCGCTGTAGAACGTCGCGAGCGCGTTCGGGCTGGCCATGGCGGCGGTAGACGCTGGCCAGTTGCAGATAGAGAGCCGGTTCGGTGGGGTCGGCCTCGATGCGTTTGAGCAGTGGTTCGGCTTCGCGGGCCAGTTTGTCTTGCTTTTCCACGGCCCGGGCTTCAATGCGTCCTAACACTGGGGATTCCTTCGTGCCGGCTGCGGCTTCCTCGTATTGCCCCTTTTGGATGGTGGCACTGGCCGCGAGGTCTTTGGCTTTGTGAGCCGCTTCCACATCGGTAGGAATGGCTTCGCGTACCAACTGCCAGAGTACCATCGCTCCTTGGAAGTCGCCGCGTTTCTCGAACTGTCGAGCCAGTGCCCGGTTGAGGGTGGGGTCTTTGGGGTACTTCTGGCGGGCCTGGTCGAGGGTGAAAACGGCCAGATCGCTCAGCCCGAGGGCATCAAAGACTTCGGCCATGTCCATTTGCGTGCCGAGGTCCCAGGGGTTGCGGCACAAGACTTGTTCGGCGTATTCGAGGGCTTTGAGGTAGTCGCGGTTACGCTTGGCGACTTTCAGTTTGGCTTTCCACCGTGGCGTGGTCAAAAAGGCCAGGCGGCTACCACGAAGGTTGTTGCCGTATTTGTCTTTTTGGGTTTTGCGCAAGGTACGGCGATATTCGAGATTAGCTGGATGCAAGCGGCAGCAAGTGAGCAATAGTTCAATCGCGTAGTCGTAGCCGCCTTCCGCAATCAGTTGCTTGGCTTTGGTGAAATTCTCGTGCGCAATCCGGCGTTGTTCGGCGGTGGGTGTGGGAACCGGATTGGTGGCAGGTTGTTCCGACATGGCGGTGCGGGTTGTGGGTAAGGTTTGCGGGCAGGCCAGAGGTTCCCAACCGGGATGCTGGCGGCCGCGTATCATAGTGTTGTTGTACCACAGAAGCTGGAGGAAATCCGCGCGGTGGAAACGGTTATTGCACCAGTTGATGACGATTCGCTCCACCGGGCCGCGGAAGTGCTTCGCGCTGGTGGTTTGGTGGCATTTCCTACAGAAACCGTTTATGGCCTGGGTGCCAATGCCTTGGATGCTGCCGCGGTCAGTCGCATCTTTGCGGCGAAGGGCCGGCCGGCCACCAACCCGGTGATTGTTCATGTGGCCGACAGCAGCGATGTCGCCTTGGTGGCCGCCGCCTGGCCGGATACCGCCGCCCAGCTTGCCCAGCGCTTCTGGCCTGGCCCATTAACCTTGGTCGTTCCCAAAAGCGCATCGGTTCCTGATATTGTAACAGCCGGTGGCCCCACTGTCGCGATTCGTTGTCCGGATCATCCGGTGGCCCGGGCGTTGATCCGTACTGCGGGTGTTCCCGTAGCCGCTCCCAGTGCCAATCGCAGTACCGAGCTATCCCCCACCCGAGCTGAGCATGTGCTCAAGAGCCTGAAAGGGCGAATCCCATTGATCCTCGACGGTGGCCCCTGCCCAGGGGGGATCGAATCGACCGTGGTGGACGTCACCGCTGCTCGTCCGCGCATTCTCCGACCCGGTTTAATCACCGCAGCTATGCTGGAAGCGGTGTGCGGACCAGTCGATGTTGGAGCGGCCCTCTCGGGGGTGGCCCGTTCGCCGGGATTGATGGCGAAGCACTACAGCCCGCGAACGCCCGTGGTGCTGGCCAGCACCGCGGCCGAAGCCGAGCAATTGTGCCGGCAGTGCCAGCAGGCCGGATTACGCCCCATCGTCGTGAGTTGCGAGGCCGGCAGTGGCCAATGTCGTCTGCCGAACGATCCGGCGCGTTACGCCCGCGAACTGTACGCCACGCTCCACGAACTGGATGACGGCCGCTTCGACCGCCTCATCGTACAACTGCCGCCCGATCGGCCCGAATGGGCTGCAGTTCGGGACCGGTTGTTACGGGCCGCCGCAAAGAATGAAAATGGCTGAGTTTGTGAAGCTTTTCACTTGCGAAAGGTCGCCAGATTTGGTTAATTGATCTTCACGCGAGCTTCATCCGCGGGGGAAGCATCATGCCCGCTCATCTTTTTGATTTGACGGGCCGGGTCGCGCTTGTGACCGGTGGGAACAAAGGATTAGGCCGAGCGATGGCTCGCGGTTTAGCCGAAGCCGGCGCCGATATTGTCATTGCCAGCCGCCACGAAGACGAACTGCAAGCCGCTTTGGCGGAAATTCTGGCCGGCACAGGCCGCCGCGGTGCGTATTGTGTGACCGATGTTGCGGTTCGCGAAAGTGTCAGAAATCTGGCACGTTTTGCGTTAGAAAAGATGGGGCGGGTCGACATTCTCATCAACAACGCTGGAATGAATGCCCCGCAGGCGATTGATGCCATCACTGAACAAACATGGGATCGGGTCGTGGAAGTCAATCTGACGTCGGCGATGCTGCTGACCCGCGAGCTGGTACCGCAGATGAAGCAGCGGCGTTGGGGCCGGGTGGTCCACATTTCCTCCATCATGGCCCAAGTGTCCAAGGAAAAACGCAATGTCTACTCCGCCACCAAAGCCGCCCTGATTGGCCTGGCCCGGGCCAGTGCTTTGGATCTGGGGCCGTATGGAATTACGGTCAATTGCTTGGCGCCGGGGCCGTTTCTGACCGATATGCCAATGTCGGTATTGTCGGAGGCCGAAAAACAAGCCTTTGCTGATCGGACGGCCCTGGGCCGGTGGGCACAGCCCCGGGAATTGGTAGGCCCCGCGTTACTGTTGTGCAGCGACGCTGGCAGCTATATCACGGGGCAAGTGTTATTTGTCGATGGGGGTTACCTGGCCCGGTGAAATACCATCAACAAAAACCAATACCAAGCGGTCACACTCGGCTTTGGGTCGGCAGCCAGGCAGTTTGACGGCTTACTTTACTGCGTGACGAGGGGGTTTCATCCGCTGCTGAGTCGGCTTGATTTGCCGACGCAGAATGATCTAGAATTTTATTGACTAACCATGCGATTCATGCCGAATCCCCCTCCCGGCGTGGCCCGCATTGGAAGGAATCGATAGGTATTCGGTCATGAACGCTCTCCCTTCATCTGTTTCGTCTGTTCCGCAACCGACGCTCAAAAAAAGTGTCCATCGTGAGTGTATTGAAGAAGAAAACAAACATAAATGGATCGCCAGCGAGAAAGCGGGCTACGATCTGGGTGAGTCGTCTGTGCGCCAGTGGGTGAAAGAACATTGGCGCGGCTATCTGCGGGCCCGATGGGTAGAACATCTCCAAGGCAAGTGTTTCTGGATCGAACTGGATCGTGGTGATTTCGGCCTGCTTCAGAGGGAATTTCAGTCGCACCGGGAACTGCTCGATCTGATCCTCGATCAACTGGCCAGCGGAAAAGAAAACCTCGATGTCATCAACTGGGCCTTAGCGAATAATCTGCCGATGGATGCCGTCAACGAAATCCTGGAAGCTCTCGACATCAACAGCCGCCGCCTCGCTCACCGCTTCGATACCAATACCTGACTCCCCTTCCCAACTCCTTTCTCTTCCAGAGCTTACAACCGGAAACACACCTGCCACCGGCCCCCTGCCGCCGGATTAGCGCGCAACCTGGGAACTTCCGCGCGCTTCATCCAGGACGAAATCACAAAACCAGAATCCCTGGCGTTCCACGATGTCACCGCGGCGGATCGCCAGGGGCGAAGTGAACATCGGCCCGGCGTAGCAGATCGTGTGGAACTCCCCCTTCTCCCCGCAGGGGTCCACCCCTGCCGGCAGTTCCTCCAGCAACTGATAGTCGAATTCACGACCCACAAACTGTGACGGCGACAAGTGTTGCGGATCGACGCAACTGAGCGCGGCTTTCAGACCACCGGCGAGCATCTGATGAGCTAAAGAGTGTGTCGCCGCGGCCGTATTCCACAGAGGAAATAGCGGCGTTATGCCGGTGCCGGAAAGTTGCCGTTCGCGGTAGGCGCGGATGTCGGCGAGGAACAAATCCCCAAAAGCGATCGCGGTAATGCCGTGCGACTTGGCCCGCTCGACCACGGCACGCATCCGCTCTTCGTAGACGTCGTTTGAACACGGCGATGGTAACGGTACCAGCCACAGAGGCAAACCGGCGGCCGCGGCCTGAGCCTCCACCAATTCGCGCCGGACCCCGTGCATGGCTACGCGGTCAAACACTTCGTTGTAGGTGGTGAGCAGTCCAACCACCTCGACTTCCGCTTGCTGTCGGAGAACATGCAAGGTCCACGCGGAATCTTTGCCCGAACTCCACGAAACCAGGGCTTTCGCTTTCATGGAGGCACCATGCCCGCGGAGAATCATTTCACCGTCCGACCGTCACCGTGGCACCTGCGAACAGTTCGCGCAAGCTCAGACGCCGAGCCGCAGGGCAGCCAGGGGGAAGGGGGTGAACATCGGGATGCAGGGCGTGGGCCAAGATTTCCAAACTATCCACCAACCGCGGCCCAGGGCGGCTGAAATAGGCATTCCCATCGATCACAAATACCTGGCCTCGCTGCACGCACGCCAATTCGGCAAAACCCGGATAGGCCGCCAGAATCGGGATATCCTGGAGTGTGCGCGTGGTCGTGAAACCACAGCAGGCCATGACGAGCACTTCGGGGTTGACATCCACAACTTCCTGCCAACGTAACGTGCGCGAGGGCTGCCCGGCCCGACCGATTCCTTCGATACCGCCGGCTAATTGCACCAACTCCGGCGACCAATGGCCACAGCTAAACGGTGGGTCAATCCATTCCAACAGCACCACCCGCGGTCGATTCGTGATGGCCGCACTGCGGCAACGAACCATTTCCACACGCTGCCGCAACCGCTCGATGACCTGCGTGGCGTAATCTACCACATTTGCGGCTTCAGCAACCGTTTGCAGGCTTTCGAACACCTCCGACAATGATGTGGGTTCTAAATTGACTACCAACGGCCGCCCGGGCAACTCCCGTGCCGCCGCGGCCACTTCGGCCTCCGCGACCGCACACACATCACACAGCGCTTGTGTCACGATCAAATCGGGCCGGAGGCGTTCGAGGATGGGCCGATCGAGGGTGTACAAAGCCCGTTGCGTCTTCAGCCGTTCCCGTACCAGCGTATCAATCTGCCGGCTGGTGGCGTTGGGCGGAATGAGGGTGCGCGTCACCTTGGGAAGTGCTGCCACCCACGGAGGATAGTCGCACTCGTGGGTGACCCCCACAAGCTGTTCGCCCAACCCCAATTCACAGACGATTTCCGTGGCACTCGGCAACAGGGAAACAATCCGCATCGTGGACCTCCGGTTCAGGCCAGGATCGCTTCCTGACGGAATTGACCCCCATGAGCGCCAATGTGCGGTTTCGTATCCTGCGGGTTCAGGCGACGGCCGGTTGCACGCGCGGTTCACGGATGGCCGGAATCACCCGTTCGGCTAGAGCCAGTCCACCGAACAACGCCGTGACAAAGACGGCATCGCCCAGCAGGGTATTGTGGAAGAATGGTAAAGCCGCTACGTAGCAGGCTACCAAGCCTTCGAGGGTGTGCGGATACCACAACAGCCAGCAGGCGAAGTTTGTCACGAGAAAAAATTGCAGTGAGCCGAGAAAGGTAACCGCGGCTATCGACAGCACGGTGCGGTGCGAGCGGAGCCATCGGCCCAGTAGCACATTGATCGCAAAGCTGCCGTAAACCACCGGCATGAGGATATGCAGGCCAAGAAAACAATCACTGATGACAAGCGGTACCAGTGGCAGGAAAAAGCCCAGCCGTCGGTCGGCGCAACTGGCCCCTCCAAACATCGCCAGCGCTCCGATGGGCGTGAAGTTGGGCGGGTGCGGAATCAGCCGTGCCACCACCGCCACAAGCATCAGAACCGCCAGGCAAACGATCCGCCACGTCGCCGAAAATCGGCCAGGATAGCTCGTCATGAGTACACCTTCTTTCGCTGGATACGAGCGAAAAAGGTGCCTTCGGTTGTCTGCGCCTGGGGAAGGACAGCGACCGCGCTGCGGCCGTGGGCAACGAGCTGTCGTTCCGGTCGCCTGGGACCGAGGCACCTGAACACGCTGCGACAGGCAGGTCTTCTGGCTTGCGGCTCGTCGCGATGCCGCGGGCAGCCTTCCCGCGATGGTTGTCGCAGTGGCATTCATGGCCCGAGCATCTGGCCGGATACAGCAGCGGCCCTGCGCCGGATTCTCACCGGGCTTCCCTTTTCATCGCTCCCCGGGGGGTAGCGAACCTGTCGTTCTTTCACCTTATGGCTTGCAGCGTCACTGTCCACTCCCCCGAACCCACAATGACTGCGGGATGGAGAAGGCCAGGCATGGTTGGCGATTCCGCGGTTGATGCACCTGACGTGCTTGTAGCGGCGGATGAACAGATGGTGTTGCGACAACGTCGAGGAAGCAGCCACGTCTTCGCCGAGGGGGTTCTTGGCGATCACCACGGCCCAGATGAGCGTCGTGGTGCCCTTCAGCGCGGTGGAGTCGCTGAGCGGCCCCCGCGACAGCCTTGGTCCAGCAGGCCGGGTCTGGGGTGGGGGGCGAAAAGTCATCGACGTACGAAAAGTCATCGACGTCCACGTACCGCTGACCCGTCGGTGACGGAAAAACCGTCGTTGCCGCGTGCGCGGTTAGCATTGCGCCCCATTACCCCAACCAAGCGGGCATTTCGCCGGCGGGCGGCAACTTCACGACTCGCAGCGAACGAATATTCGGATGACTTTTCACGGCGGCCAAAGCGGCCTCCGGAGGAGGGCTATCGAGGTTCAAAATGCCGATGGCATCGCCACCAGGGGTGCGTCGGCCGACAGTCATTTGCGCGATGTTGACGCCATGCGTGCCGAAGATGGTGCCGACAAAACCAATCAACCCGGGCACGTCTTGATGGGTGAAGACGAGCAAAACGCCATCGAGATAGCTTTCCATGCGGTAAGGCCCCAGTTGCACCAGGCGAACGTACTGATCGCCAAAGAGGGTGCCCGCAGCGATGGTCGTTCCTTCTTCGGTTTCCACTTCGGTATGAAACACGGACGCAAAGTCGCCTTTTTTGGGATTGGCCGATTCGACAATTTCGATACCCCGTTCGCGGGCCAGCAACTCGGCGTTGACCAGATTGACCCCGGCACTAAGCCGGTATTCCAAAAGCCCGGCGGTGAAGGCGGCCGTCAACAGGCGCGTTTTCTGCCCGGCCAAATCGCCGCGGTACGTTAGGGCCGCTTTGCGTATAACTCCTTGCGCCAGTTGTGCTTGGAGCAAACCAAGCCGGCGGGCCAGATCGACCAACGGCCGGACTTCGGCCAATTCCGCCGGGTTCACTGTGGCCATGTTGACGGCGTTGGCAATGTGGCCATATTGGAGGAAATTGACGATCAGTTGGGCCGCTTCGAGGGCAACGTTTTCTTGGGCTTCGAGTGTGGAGGCCCCCAGATGGGGGGTGAGAACAACATTCGGAGCCTTCAGCAAGGGATTATCGGGCGGAACCGGTTCGGTACTGAAAACGTCGATCCCCGCGCCGGCGATGGTGCCTGCGGCCAGGGCGGCAGCTAGAGCGTGTTCATCGACAATCCCACCCCGAGCCACATTGAGAATGCGCGCTGACTTCTTCATCAGGCTCAGCTCGCGGGCACCGATGAGGCTTTTGGTATTTTCCGCCAGCGGAACATGCAAGGTGAGGAAGTCGACGTGGGGGAGCAGTTCGTCGAGATGGGCTGCGGTTTCCAAGCCCAACTCGGCCGCTTTGGCCGCAGTCACAAACGGGTCCAGGGCGATAACGCGCATATCCAACCCCTTGGCGCGGCGGGCCACTTCGCGACCAATACGCCCCAAACCCACGATGCCGAGGGTTTTTCCAGCAACTTCCGTGCCAACGAACTTGTTGCGGTCCCACCCGCCGGCTTTCATCGTGGCATCCGCCGCCGGAATCCGCCGCGCCAAAGCCAGCATCAGGGCGATGGTATGTTCGGCCGCCGCGATGGTGTTGCCACCGGGGGTATTCATGACCACCACCCCTTGGCGGGTAGCGGCCGGGACGTCGATGTTGTCCACACCGACCCCGGCGCGGGCAATGGCCCGCAATTTCCCGACGTTCTCGAAATATTCCGCCGTCAGTTTCGGTTGCGAGCGGACGATCGCGGCATCGGCGGCGCGGAGGGCGGCTTTCAGTTCGTCGCCTTTCAAGCCGGGTCGGTTATCCACTTCGATTCCGGCCGCCGTTAACAGCTCAATTCCTGTGGCTTCCAGTTTGTCGGCAATCAGTACACGCGGCATTGCGATTCGTCGGTTGGGTTGTGGAGCAGAGGTACTATCGTTGTATGAATCGGCTGGTTTCCTGGCGGAAGCCGAGGCTCCACGGCGGTTTCCTGGCGGAAGCCGAGGCTCCGCGACGGCCACCGTGGACCCTGACCGCGTAGGGCTGGCGTGGTTATCGTGTAGGGCTGGCGTGGTTATCGTGTCGGGCTGGCGCGGTTGTCGTCAGGCTTTCAGCCATTGAGGATCATGTTGCCGAATCCGAGGAGCATGGCGAATGCCACTAACCCCAGCGCAAGGACACCGAAAATCAACCCGAGAATGGCCATCACTTGGTTCTTGGCGCTTTTGAGGCCGAAAATGCTGGTGATGATAGCTCCTAAACTGGTGGCCAGGCCCAATGGCCAACAGCAGCAAGCCATCGGCAGGGAAACCCCACCCAGGACCAGCGCGATGATCGCCAAAGCATCGCTCTCACTTCCGGGGCGGGACGACGGCGGAGCCCAGTCGTCATCGTCGTCAACGTAGCGGGGGCGGCGACGGGGCCGTTGTTCCTCCCACAGCTCATCGGGAATACGTGACGGACGGCGGGCGGTGAAATACCCTTCATCTCCCCTTGAGCCGCGGTCCGAACGCGGTTCCACACGGGGGGCCAGGAAAATGTGATAGCAATGCCCGCACTCCACTTCCTGCCCGGCGTGACGTTCATCGATTTCTAATTGTCGCCGGCACGATGGACAGCTGAAGCGGAAGGTAGCCATAACCGTTCCGGAAAGGGGTAGGTATCGTTTGCATCAGGGTATTATTCGCTTTTACGACCCAAGGCTTTATTATTCGCTTTCACACCCCAAGGCTTTATTGTTCGCTTTTACACCCTAAGGGTTTATTATTCGCTTTTACACCTCAAGGCTTTCCGCGAAAATGGCTTTCCGCGAAAATGCCGCAACAGCGTCGAAGCTCACACCGGCACGGTGATCTATTAGCGGACAGCCGGTGGATCGTCGTTGAAAAGCGCACTGATCGATTCATTACCGTGAATGCGATGGATCGCATTGGCGACTAACGCCGCCACGGAAATAACTTTAATAAAAGGCAATTGTTTTTCGGGGGGTAGCGGAATGCTGTCGGTGATGGCGAGTTGATCGATGGCCACGGAGCGGAGCTTGTCGATGGCGGGTCCCGCGAGGACACCGTGTGTAGCACAGACATACACAGCTTTGGCGTGATGCTGCCGGGCAGCCTGGACGGCACCGACAATCGTTCCGGCGGTGGAGATCATGTCGTCGTAAATGACCACGGATTTTCCTTCCACCGGAGCGCCGATCATGTGGCCATGTTCAATCTCGGTAGCGCTGGTCCGCCGCTTGTTGATGACGGTGATCTTGCCGCCGACATATTTTTGGAAATCGAGAGCTTTCTTGATACTGCCTTCGTCGGGGCTGAGAACGACCAACTCCTCCTGGGGAATATTCAAGCCGCGGACGTACTTGGCCAATTCTTTGACAGCATAGAGGTGATCGACCGGAATATCAAAGAAGCCTTGGATTTGCGCGGCATGAAGGTCGAGGGCCAGCACCCGGTCGGCCCCGGCGCGAGTGATGAGATTGGCGACTAATTTGGCGGAGATGGGCACGCGGCCTTTGTCTTTGCGGTCTTGGCGAGCGTAGCCGTAGTAGGGCAGCACCGCGGTGATCCGAGCGGGGCTGGCCCGTTTGAAGGCGTCCAGCATAATCAGCAATTCCATCAGGTGCTGATTGACCGGAGTGCAGGTGGATTGGACCACGAACACATCCCGTCCGCGGACATCTTCCTCGATTCGTACACTGGTTTCTTTGTCGGGGAAATCGTCGATGGTGATGCGCCCCAGAGGAACGCCCAGCACTTTGGCAATTGCTTCGGCCAGCGGGCGGTTCGACCGGCCGCTGAAAATTTTGAGTTTATGGTTATTTCCATTGCCGAGCACGGCCGCCTCCTCGCCGTTGGTCTGGCAGCAGAATGCCGACGTGAGCCGAAAGTGCCATCAGTGTATCAAGTTAGTTGCTCGGACGGTGTCGGCAATGTGCTTTGGCACGGGATGCCCGGATTGGCCCAGCCACGAAAAATTCCCGACAATTTCACACTCTGGTCACACAACGAGGGCATTCGGCAGATTCGTTGGGGCGGCCTGCGGCCGCTACCTAGCTGGTTTTGGGCGTTTTCGGCTCGGGGTAAACGTCTGGCAGCACGTTGCGGCGAATCGGTGCGGTTCCTTCGGGCACCGGCTGGGCGGCCGCTTCAGCTTTTTCCAACTCGGCCCCGAACTGGACGATGTACTTCAGACTGGCGATGGCCAGAATGTCGTTGGGGAGCAAGGCGGCTCGGCGCACACGCTGGCCGTTGACCCGCGTGCCGTTGGTACTGCCCAAATCGCGAAGCAGGAGGACGCCATCAGTTTTGACAATCACACAATGCAGCTTGGAGACGCTTTTATGGTCGAGGCGCACATCACAAACGTCGTCGCGACCGATCAGCGTCAGGTCTTTGGTCAACTCGATCGATGGGGAATTATCGGCAGACACCAGCCGGGCACGCATGGGATCACCTTGCGGTCGAGGGTTCCCGTTCCTCGCATTCTCGCGTGCACACGGATCGGAAACAAGAGAGGATGAATGATTCTCGTTGTCTGGCACCAAATTCGCACTGTCTGGCCTTCCACGGCCCGAACCGAAAACTGGCTCGGCGCAGGCGGCGCGGGCCGATAGTGGGGCGAAAACGTGACAGGCCATCCAGAATTGGTATTTTCGATCGCACTTTTGGTACTATGGGTTAAATAGCGGTATTCTCGCCGGTGTAAAATGAACCGGGGAGGGGATGTAGTCATGGTGATGCGGAACCGGTATGAAGGAAGTGGTTCGCCGCAATGGTGGGATGATCTACCCCCGCGGGTGCGCCAGCGATTCACCCCGCCGCGACCCGGGCCAGAACTCCCGACACGATCGTCACCGCCAGCGCCACCGGCGGCAGCCCCCGAGCCAGTGCCCGAACGCCATCAGGTGCTTTTGGACTTAACCCGCTTTGCTGCACTATTCGTGCTGGCCTCCGTTATCATCTTGTTTTACTTGCTCATTGCTCTGTCGTATGTGAAAGCGTAAGTGACTATTCAGCCACGATTTATGGAATAGGAGCGACTGTGATGATACGTGCGGCTGTGGTATGGAGCGTCGTCGGAGCGGTCTTGGTCGGGGCAACGACACGAGCGACCCTGGCCCAAAACCCAAAACCGGCTCCTGCCGAGCAAAAATTCTGCCCCGTGATGACCCAAGATGAGATCGACCCCAAAGAATCCAAATGGGTGATGTACAACGGCGTCAAAATTTACCTGTGTTGTGATACTTGTGTCAACAAGTTCAACCGCGATCCCGCGGCGTATCTGGACCCGGAGTTCATTCCGGCCCTCGCCGGGATGAAATTGCCTGATCGCGGCATCGAACAGCGCTTCTGCCCCGTCTACACCGACAAGAAGGTTTCCCAGAAAGACCCATTCACGATCTACAAAGGGGTGAAGGTGTACTTCTACAACACCACGGCCAAAACGCGCTTCGAGAAAGACCCCGAACGTTACGCCAACCCCAAGATTTTACCTCAACTGAAAGACGCGAAGTAACTCCACGGTCACAAATTTCTCGAGGCCGTTTGCAAACACCGGGATAGTTGCCGATTACGGCTTATCGTTCGGCTTTCGTCGGGTTTTGCAACAGTCTCTAACTTTACGGTCACAAGTTTCATCGCTTGTGTCCGTGTGGGTTTGCCGGTCCTCACTCCACTGAAAAACGCACAGTCAGCACACGCTCCCGCAAGCTGTGCCCGAGGTCACCCCACGTTCGAAAAACGTACAGCCGGCCAAGGTGCGGACAGACTCGTATCCGCACAAGCTGCGCTCGAGGTCACCCCATGTTCACATGGCCAGCCTCTCCCGATGGCTCGTGACCCACGGGAGCTGCGGACAATGGGCATTCGGCCCGACAGCGACGATTCGTTGCCGAAGGTGATCGCGGCCGTCGTATCGTGGCATGCCGCACAAGAGCTGAGCAACGACCGACAGCGACGATTCGTTGCTGAAGGTGATCGCGGCCCCTAGGACTCGGGGTTCTCAGTGTCAGTAGTCCCGAAGGGAAGGCGGGTTGTTGCTCACGATGGCGGCCGTGTCTTCATGATGGCGGACGTGTCGCACCCGCGACCCGGTTGACCAAGTCGGTGGCGGAAATGGCTGGTTGTTGCTCCGGATGGCGGCAGGGGGTATCGTCAACCTGGAAATTGTGAAATTTTGTTGGTTTTTGTGCGTGCGTTCGTCTTATGGTATTTGTTACAATTCCGCTGGTGTCCTTTCCGGGCCAAACGCTGATCGCCTGAGCGTTGGCCTCACCCACAAAGGCTGTTTCACTCGTAGGGGGCCGTTGCCGGTACAACCGGGTTTCTTCCGGCCACAATCGCCGACCGACGATAACTCGGGGCCGGTCCTGTCTTTCTACCCTACGAGTGGACCTGTTCGCAGGAGGTGTTCTTCCATGTCGATGTCAACTGTGTCGGCACCCAGTAAAGCCGCTTCCACGTCCCTGATGCTGTGTGAAAATTGGCTCCGTCATGCATTTCCTTCCGAATTACACACCGTGCGCACCCGCTCGGCCAGCGATACACAGCCGGCCGCGGTGATTGTCGAGCGGGCCAACCCGACAAGCGCCGCTGAACGGGTTCCCCTGTTAGTGGTCGAAATCTCGGATTGGCCCCTGGAAGAGTATCCGGCCGAAGAAGCGAACCGCTATGCCGCGGAGGGTCTGCGTGATTATTGGGTGTTGGAAGTGGCTGCTCGCCGCTTACACATCTTCCGCGATCCACAGCCCGATAGCGACGCCAAACACGGTCACCGCTATGGCCATGTGCGGACGTATTCCACCAACTCACTGGTGGCTCCGTTGGCGGCCGAGTTGCATCTGGCCCAAGTGGTGAATTTGTTACCGTGGTAGCCAGTGGCCGTTCCCAAGGGGTTGCAGGGGCGGGGCGCTGTGGGCTGGCTCCTGCACTCCCCCGTCGTCCCCGGTCGCGGCCGCGAAAACTTCTGCCTTTGCGGCGATGGCCGGCGATCGACAGGCCCCGTTGACCACCAGCGTGGACGACGAGCCGACGGACCAAGGTCACGATGAACGACCCCAAACGATCAGCACTCCACCAGCGCGGACGACAACCCGGCAGCTTGAGACCGCGGGCATGGTCGTCGTCTTGGCTGCCGACTTTCACTACCCCACCAGCGCGGACGACAAGCCGGCAGGGCGACCCTGGGGCCATAACCCCGCGGCGATGATGTGTCGAGAAGGTAGTTTTCCGTCAGCTGCGCCTCATTGACGCCCTGGACGCTGGGCGCAGCCGCGGCGATGATGTGTCGAGGGCGATGATGTGTCGAGAAGGTAGTTTTCCCCTGTGTGTATGGTGGATGAAGGTTTTCCCCCGTGTGTATGGTGGATGAAGCCTGAGCGTTCCTCACAGATGATGCCGCCGAGTCCTCTCCCCGAAGGACGAATTTCTCTCCCCGCGGGCACGAACCGCCATCAGCCGCGTTACTCCACCAGGCGGAACGAGCGGAAGAAGTCGTCCACCGCGGGGCTTTTCACCACCTCGGCCGGGCCAATCACCACCACTTGATACAACCGGTTGCCCACCAAATACACCTGGCCGCGGTACAGCCCCTTCTTCTCGGGTAGTTCGATCAGGATTTCATGCCCGGGATATTTTTTTGCGCCGAGCGTAATTTTTTCATCTTTGCTCACTTGGCCTTTGAGGTTTTTGGCCGTCGCTTCGACTACCTTTCCCAGAACCTTTTCCGGGTCCGGGTCCACTGTTCCAGCTTTGTAGTCGTTGTAACTGACAAGGAAGGCGTGTGTTTTGCGATCCACTACGAACAAATGGGCATCGACTTCGCCCGCGGGGGTGGGCACTTTGTTCGTCTTGGTGGCCGGTGAACTGGGCAGCGTGATGGTGAACTTGCCTTCGGGGGAAGTGAACGGAACGGGCTTGGGTTCTTCTTTCGGATCGGTTTTTTTCAGCGCATCTTTGGGGTCGACTTTCGGGTCGGTTTTGGGAGGTTGTTCTTGGGGGTTGGCTTTCGGGCCTTCGGAGGGGATGGCTTTCTGGCTTTCGGGGCGACCGGGGTTTTTCCCTTCGTCGGCCCGGATCACGGGCTGAAGGAAGAGAATGCAGCTGAACAGCAGGAACAGCAGTGGCCAGCGCATGATGATCGGCTCGGTAGCGAGGGTGGATGTTCGAAAGATTCACCTTCGCCTTATAACCCGAGCGCATGATGATCGGCTCGGGAGCGAGGGTGGATGGGGAGATTGTCGCGACGGCGGCTCTGAGAGGCAAGAAGCTGCTGGTTGACTCGGGCGTGAACGGCATCGGGTGCTGGAAGGTCAGGGGGGTGCTGGAAGGTCACCGACTGTGTGCCAAGAAGTCAGACGCAGCCGGTTCACTTGGGCGCAGGTCGGCAAACCCACGGCAGCGCCCAGGCACTCGGGCGATACCGGCAGGCCAGACACGGCCGATTCTCCACAACCCAGACCGTCTTGACGAATACCTGGATAGGACCGACCGCGTGATGTGTTTGAGGCGTGAAGTCGGTTGGATGTGCATGCGTCAAGCCAGTTGGACGTTCGGATGTTCGTCGGCTGGGGGAACCGACTACCAGGGGCTGATATTGCAGTGTTCGTTGGCTTGTCCGAGCGAGAGGAATTTGGGATATTCTTATTGGCGCGTGAGTGAACATGGGATAAGGTGTATCAACATGGGGTAAGGTGTATCAGCCAGTGAGGTGTATCAGCCAGTGAGTGTTCGTGAGCAGCTCCACGGCCAAGCCAATAACCCGCGGACGTCGTC
>JANWYJ010000010.1 GCA_025055115.1 Gemmata sp. | reverse complement strand
CGCGCAAGTGCAAGATATCACAGCTCTCAAGCGTGGCGAACAAGCGTTGCGCGAAGCCACCGCCGCGGCCGAGGCGGCCAACCGAGCCAAGAGTGAGTTTTTGGCGAATATGAGCCACGAGATTCGCACGCCGATGAACGGCATCCTGGGGATGACGGAATTGTTACTCGAAACCAACCTCACCCTCGAACAGCGCGAATCCATCGGCCTGGTCAAGTCGTCGGCGGATGCCCTTCTGACAGTTATCAACGACATTCTCGACTTTTCCAAGATTGAAGCCGGCAAGCTCGATCTGGACCCCATCCCCTTCGCGCTACGGGAAACTGTCGGGGATACGCTCAAATCGCTGGCCCACCGCGCCCACGGGAAAGGCTTAGAACTGGCATGCGATGTTGACCACAACGTACCCGACATCGTCCAAGGAGATGCCCACCGGCTGCGGCAGATTCTCACCAATCTTGTTGGGAACGCCATCAAATTCACCGAGAAAGGCGAAGTGGTGGTGCGGTGTGAACGGGTTCCTCAACCCGGTGAGGCCATCCGTTTACGGTTCAGTGTCGTGGATACCGGGATCGGGATTCCCGCGCACAAATTGCAAGCCATTTTTGAACCCTTCACGCAAGCCGATGGCAGCACCACCCGCAAATACGGTGGTACTGGATTGGGACTGACGATCAGCCAGCGGCTGGTGGAGCTGATGGGCGGCCGCATTTGGGCCGAAAGCGAAGTCGGCCAAGGCAGTCGGTTCTTCTTTGAAGTCGTGCTCGAGCCAGCACGGGGTTCGTTCGAACGAACAATCGAAACACCCGTGGATTTGAAGGGTATGTCCGTGTTGGTAGTCGACGACAACGCTACCAACCGTCGGGTGTTGGCCGAGATGATTCGCCATTGGGGCGCTCGACCCACCTGTACCGCCAGCGGAGAAGAAGCCCTCGACGAGCTACGGTGGGCGAGCAACAACGGCCATCCCTATCCGCTTGTGCTTCTCGACGGCATGATGCCCGGCATGGATGGTTTCATGGTGGCCGAACGGATCACACAAGACCCGAAATTGGCCGGAACCGCCATTGTCATGCTCACCTCGGCTGATCGACAAGGCGATATCGCTCGTTGCCGCGCATTGGGCGTGGCTATGTACCTGGTCAAACCGGTCAAACCCGCGGAGTTAAGCCGGGCTATTGCCGCCGCATTGAGTAATCCCGCATCGTCGGTCATGAACCGCGCTGCGCTCGGACCGCGGCCCGACACAGCGAAGCCGACACCCCCCAGCTCGCCTCTTCGCGTGTTGGTGGCCGAAGATAATTTGGTGAATCAACGGGTCATCGTGCGAATGTTGGAAAACCTGGGGCATCACATCACCGTCGCGGCAGATGGTGTCCAAACTTTGGCCACTTGGGAACGCGAACGTTTTGATCTCATTCTCATGGACGTTCAAATGCCCGAGATGGATGGGTTTGAAGCGACGCGGCAAATTCGCCGCCGGGAACAACTTACCTCACAACGCACACCGATCGTCGCAATGACGGCCCATGCTATGAAAGGCGACCGCGAACGCTGCCTGGCCGCCGGGATGGATGATTACCTCAGCAAACCCATCCAACGAGCCGAATTACTGCGGGTACTCGAATGGGTAGAAACCACACAAACCAAGGCTCGACGCTCACCGATCGCGGTCTGCCAACCCACGCCGGCTCCCCGCACCGCCCACAAACCCTTCGACCGGCAACAAGCCCTCCAACGGCTCGGTGGCGATGAACAGTTGCTCGCCGAAATTGTGAGTGTCTTTCTCAGCGATGCCCCCCAGTTTCTAAGTGAACTCCAAGGGGCGATTGCCGCTGGTGATATTCCCCTGGTGAAACGGACAGCGCATAGCTTGAAGGGCGCTGCGGGCTACATCGGTGGCCAACTCGTCGCCGCGGCCGCCGCGACGTTGGAACGCATGGCCGACGACAACGACTTGTCGCTAGCCCACGAAGCCTTCGCAACGCTGCGGCAACACATGGACCAACTGCAAACCGCCTTACGTGAAAATCGCGAGCTGATCGCGATTTCTTGATGCCGTGCGGCAGGTCAGTGGGAGGCAATACCATGACGCGCGATATGGAAACAACCAACGCCGGCCATGAAACCGCCGTGCAAGGCAAGGACCTGGTTGCGGCGAAGAGTATTTCGGGTATGGTGCCCGCCCCCGGGCGGCGTGTCGCCCCCGTACGGGTTCTGATCGCCGAAGACGACCCCGTTTCGTGCCTAGTCCTCGAACGTACCCTGCGGGGCTGGGGGCACGACCTTGTCATCACACGCACCGGTAACGATGCGTGGGCGGCGTTGCAACTCGAAGATGCTCCACCGCTGGCCATTCTCGATTGGATGATGCCTGGCCTCGAGGGCCCCGAGGTCTGCCGCCGCGTGCGGGCGCTCGCCAAACCCATCCCGACTTACATCATCTTGCTGACCGCGCGTGGCCAAACCGGCGATATCGTGGCCGGATTGGATAGCGGCGCAGATGATTACGTTACCAAACCCTTCGACCGAGAAGAACTCCGTTCGCGCATCCGCGTCGGCCAACGGATTTTGACACTGCAACAGGGCCTCGCCGAGCGCGTGCGCGAGCTGGAAGTCGCTCTCAGTCAGGTGAAAGAACTCTCCGGCTTGCTGCCCATTTGCAGCTACTGCAAGGCCGTTCGCGACGACCGCAACTACTGGCATCGGGTCGAAACCTACATCGCGGCCCATTCATCGGCTCGTTTCAGCCACGGCATCTGCCCCGCATGTTGGAAAGACGTGGTCGAACCCGAATTGGCCGCCCATGGCATGCAATGTCTGGAATCACCTCCTATCGAAGACCAAATGGCTACTGGGTGAGCACGGCCCCAGGGCCGACCAGCATCTCACTTAATCCCACGCCCCCCCAACGACGGACCCCACAGCCAACAGATGAACCCATGTCCGGTTGATGAACAACGTCGGGTCCAACTCCTCCACTGCATGGAAAGTTTTTCCCAGCCACCGGATGGACTCCGCGCCGGGTTGATGAACAAGGCCACGCCTGGCCGTGGGGGTGTCATGTCTACTTTTGTCTAGTTACGATGGCGTGCCAATTGTGGGGGGAAAATCGTGAAAACGTGATGAGTATTCATATGTTTAGAAAAGGCCAACACTTCGGCGCGACATTCTAACATTCGCCGACGTTCCACGTGGAACATTTCGCCAAAAGTAGACATCGCCACGAGCGAACGCTAGACATCGCCACCATTGCACGCCAGACATCGCCACGAGCGAAAGCGGCCAACACCAGCACAAACCGCGAACCCAATGCGCCACGACCGTCTGGCCACAGCCAAGCGAACCGCGCTCCGAGCTTCTCACGAATCGCGACCGAACCCCACAAGCCGCGACCACTCCGCGCACATCGGCCCTCAACCGTTCGCAAACGACTTTCCACGAACAACCCCGCCACGAACCTTGTAGCCACGAGCTTCTCATGAAGTACCCACGAGCTTCTCATGAACCCGGCCGGTCCCGGCGTTTTTCGGTCGTTTCACTGCGCTGGCCGAGATGACCGTTCGGCCCACAGTATTCCAAAGAGACAACGCGGTGTCTTGCCCAACACCGGTTCTGAACTGAAAACCCCTTGCGTGAACGGCTCATGGCAGAGACGATGAGAGCGTCATCCGTGGAATAGCCGAGTTTTGGGCTTCGTCATGGGAAAATGAGTTCGTGTTATGCCTGCATCGTCGCTGTCCGTTGCATCCCGAGCCGCATGGTTTTGCCCGGTATGCCGGGGGGTGAGAAGCCTCCAACCGGGGAGTTGCCCCCGATGTGGTGTAGCTCTCGAACCCAGTTGGCTGCCGGCTGATCCCCAAAGACCGGCTGTCAACCGCCGGGGGATTGTAGCTCGTTGGGTGGTGGCGTTGCTTTTCGGCTTGCCACTGATGGCTCTTGTGGTGGTCGAAAATGGTTTGGGTGAGCAAGTTATCAGCCATCGCATCGGTGAGAAAGAGTATCTTTTGCTCCAAACTGGGCTGTGCGTTCCCATTGTCGTATATGCCGCGACACCGTTTTTCACCTCGATGTGGCGTGCCCTGCGGACACGCCGCCCCACCATCGACACGCTGATAGGTTTGGGTATCCTGGCGGCGTTCATCTACAGCTTGGCCGCTGTTGTATACATTTGGTGGGAAGTGGAGCCGCTTGCCCAGGATACTCGGCCCGACCGCTTCGACACGAAACTTCGTGGCGGCGTGCAACAGATTGCGCCATACCAAGAAGGCTATTTAGACCCCTTCTTTGCCAGTGCGGCCCTCATCACGCTGTTAGCTCTGTTTGGCAAGTTATTAGAGATCGCAGCGCGAGAACGTTCCCAGGCCGCGTTGCAAAAACTGACCCCATTGGCTGCGAAAACAGCGCGCGTTGTTTTACCCAACGGCAACGAGGAAGAACGCGACATCACACAAATCCAGCCAGGCGACCGTGTTCGCGTGCAACCGGGGGAGCGAATTCCCGTCGATGGGATCATTCGCGAAGGAACAAGCACGATCGATGAAGCGATGCTGACTGGTGAAGTGACCCGGGCCGAACGCGGGCCGGGTGGTCGGGTGTTGGCTGGGAGCGAGAATGGTTTACGGCCGATCACCGTTGAAGTGATCCATGCGGGTGCGGAAACACTCCTCGATCAGGTGATTGGTCTGGTGAATCAGGCCCAAGCCCGACGGGCGGCGTTTGAACGCACGACAGATCGACTTGTGGCCTGGTACATTCCCACGATTCTGACCATCGCGGCCATCACGGCGATTGTCTGGTCCATCGTCGGTCCGCCCGAAGCGAAATTCACCTATGCGGCGATCTGTGCGGTAGCAGTGTTGGTGGTAGCTTGCCCCTGTGCGGCGGGTTTGGCCACATCCGCGGCGGTGTGGGTTGGTATGCGGCGTGCGGCTCGCGCCGGTTTACTTTTCCGCGATCCGGTGTCGCTCGAAAGTCTGGCGGCCATCGATACGATGCTCTTCGACAAAACTGGCACACTGACCGAAGGCAAACTCCACCTGTTGGCTGTTGTGCCCAATACCGGCGTTTCCGAAAACGAGGTGTTGGTCGCGGCAGCCGCGGTCGAACGTGGCAGCGAACACCCGGTGGGGCTGGCGATCGTGTGGGAAGCCTACCGGCGCAAAGTGGATATTCCCATCGCTACCGATGTCGAAGCGGTCATTGGCCAGGGCATTCGCGGCACGGTTCGCGGACAGCGGGTGGCCGTCGGCCGATTGGGTTTCATTCAGGAATCGGGTGTTCACAGCGATTTGATGTTGGGCGAAGCACTCACCTTCCGCCATCGTGGCCAGAGCGTGGTATTTGTGGGCGAAGGAACGCGCTGTTTGGGTCTGATTGTCATGAACGACCCCTTGCGACCCGGAGCTTCCGAGGCCATCGAGCAACTGCGTCGCGAAGGGCTGCGTGTGGTGTTGGTAACCGGGGACCACGCGGAAACTGCTCAGGGCGTGGCAGCCACAGTGGGTATTGATGAAGTCGTCGCCGATGCCTCACCAGTTCACAAAGTCGCTCTGGTGCAACAGCACAAAGGGCAAGGACGCCTCGTGGCCATGTGTGGTGATGGCGTTAACGACGCACCGGCGTTGGTCGCCGCCGACATCGGCATTGCCCTAGGCAGCGGCACCGGGGCCGCCATTGGGACCGCCGGGCTGACCCTGCTGCAGTCCGACCTTCAGGCTATTCTGGCCGCACGCCGCCTGAGCCAAGCCACGGTGACAACCATTCGCTGGAATCTCGGTTTTGCTTTTGCCTTCAATGTGCTGGCCATACCGATTGCAGCGGGGCTGTTAGTTCCATTGGGTGGGGGATTGATCAACTCCACCTGGGCGTTGGCGGCGAATGGGATAGGTTCACTCGCAGTTCTGCTCAATTCGTTGCGGCTGAATTTTCGCCGGTTGGAAATCCGCACGCCGGCCCCGGCATCGTGAGGGTTAATCGCTTCGCGCCGCGGCCACCACACGTGGGCCTGAAAGCAGTCGCACACCCACATTCAAGCACAGCACCACCACGACAAGCACAAACGCCCCAGCCCATGCCAGGTTCTTCAATTCGTCGTTGGGTTGCGTGGCGAAATCGTAGACATAATACGGCAACGACGGAGTCCGATCCGAAAGCGACCGAGCTACGAATTGCGATCCACCGGCGGTTAAAATCAGTGGGGCCGTCTCTCCCGCAATACGCCCCACCGCCAGCAAAATCCCCGTGATGATGGCGGGAAAAGCCGCGGGGAGAACGACCTTGAGCACCGTTTGCCGCTGTGTGGCACCCAAAGCATAGCTGGCTTCCCGTAGGCTTTGGGGTACCAACCGCATCGCTTCTTCGGCCGAACGAATCACCACTGGTAACATCATCACGCCCAGAGCGAAGGCCCCCGCCCAGGCTGAGTAGCCAAAGCCTCGATCCCCAGGTTTCAGCCAAAACGGATACACCAAAATGGCATACGCGAACACCCCAATGACGATCGACGGCACATTACCCACCATCTCCGCGACAAAGCGCACCGGAGGGACCAACGGATGATTGCGGTACTCGCTCAGAAGAACTGCGGCCATCAGCCCCACGGGGATCGCGAACACCGCGGCCAAGCCCACCAGGGTAACACTGCCCACCAGGGCATGGTATAAACCTGGCGGCTGCTCGTTGGGGAGATGGGTGAAGAAAGTCCACGTCACTTCGCCAGCACCTTTGAACGTGATATAACCAAGAATCAGAAATAATGGGATGACGGTGAAAATCTGGCACATCCACAAAATGGCCGTCATCAGGCGGTTGGTGAAAGCTGCCTGCTGGGCGGCCCGTTTCGCCTGTGGTGTCTGTGCGTGACGCGCGGTGGGAAGTGGGCTTGCCGGGGGATCATCGCGTGGATGGGATGTGGTTTCGGCGATTGTGATAGTGCGGTGGCTGTGGGGTTGGGCCATCCAGCGAACAATACCGCGCGCGGTGATATTCATGATCAATGCGATCAGCAGCAGTAACAAGCCGAGGGCAATGAGGACGGCTCGCTTGGTCACATCGGCAGGCCCGGTTTCGTGCAGCTGCTTGGCAATGAGGCTAGGGATCGTATCACCGGTGGCATCCAGGGAGAAATCGAGGTATTGTGCATTGCCAATGACCATTGTTACGGCCATTGTTTCGCCCGCGGCGCGGCCCAGTGCCAAGACGCACGCGGCGATAATGCCCGGCCGTGCCGCGGGGAGAACAACTTTCCAGATCGTCTGCCATCGGGTCGCTCCCAGGGCCAGTGAGCCTTCCCGGAGCGAACGAGGTACTGCCTGCATCACATCGAAGCTCAAGGCTGTGATGTAGGGCAGAATCATGATCGCCAGCACAAGCCCAGCGGCCAGTATCCCTTCACCCGACGGATTGGAGTAACCCAGCCACGCAAACACCGGGGCCAACCCGCGGCGGGCCAAAAATTCTAACGCCCAGAAACCGTAGATGACGCTAGGAATCGCGGCCAGTAATTCCAACAAAAACGCCGTGGTGCGCCGCACCCGTGGTGGAGCGATCTCGGATAAACACGCTGCTGCCCCCACACCCAATGGCACGGCGATCAGCATCGCAATCAGAGATGTCGCTACGGTGCCATAAACAAACAACAAGGCCCCGTAGGTGTTTTCCTTGGGGTGCCAATCGGCGCTGGTCAGGATGCGAAGCTCACGCACATGTGACAACGCCGGCCAGGCTTGGTAAGTCAAAACTCCTATCAAGGCAGCGGCCACCGACAGGACCAACACCCCGGCGGATTGACTCAGCCACCGAAACAGTCGGTCCCCGACAGGGGTCGATGCCCGGGGCATGCGTGCAGTGTTCATAACGCCCAATGTGTCTCGGAGTGAACGTCTTCAGGGCTTCGGGAAGGCTTTCCCCGCGGCGTTGGTGTGATGGGCCACGCGCGGAGGGTCACTCGAAAATCACGCTCTCGAGCAATTCTTGAGCTTTCTTCGTCAATTCTGCAGGCAGGGGGGCATAGTGCAGTTCGGTGGCATATCGTTGCCCGTCACTGACGGCCCACTTGAGGAACTCCACCGTGGCGGGTCCTTGATCTCGCGGTTGTCGTTGGAAGAGAATGGCGTAACTAGCACCCACAATCGGATAGGCCGCTTCGCCAGCGGCGTCGGTGAAGGAAAAGGCGAGAGGATGCAGGTTATACGGTTCCACATCCTCTTTGGCTTGGATGGCGGCTTCGACGGCGGCCGTGACCGAGCGGGCATCCGGGGCCACGGGTTGGTTGGCTTTATTGATCAGTAGCGCCGCCGGAATCTGCGCTGTTTTGGCATAAGCCAGCTCAACGTAACCGATGGTGTAGGGGGTATTTTTGACTGCTTCGGCGATGCCATCGTTACCCGGTTTGCCTTCCACGCCGGGAGGCCATTTGGGGTCTTTGCTTGCCCCCGGATTTTTCGCAAATTCGGGGCTTTTCTTACTCAAGTATTCAGTAAAGATGTTGGTTGTGCCGCTCGACTCGTTGCGGCGCAAAGGGGTGATGTCGGCGTTGGGCAAATTGACCCCGGGGTTGAGGGCGATCAGCCGCGGATCGTTCCAACGGGTGATCTTGCGGAGGTAGATGTCGGCCAGAACGTCGCCACTGATCTTCAATTCATTCACACCTGGGAGGTTGTACACCACCGCCACCGCGCCGACTGCCAGGGGCACATGGAGCACTGGCCCGCCGGCTTTGATGGCTTCGTCGAGTTCCCTTTTAGTCATCGGCGCATCCGAACAGCCGAACACAAAGTTCTTCGACGTGACGTTGGTAATGCCATAACCGGAGCCTTTGGCCAGATAATCAATCTCAATGTTCTTGGCGGTTTTGTACGCTCCGGACCATTTTTGCATCAGTGGGTTGATAAATGTCGCTCCACCGCACTCGATGCGTACGATCGACGAACGGCTGCCACAACCCCAGCCAGCAAGTGCAACCACACCGAGGACCAACGTACCCGGAATCAGCCATCGCGCCATCACAGCAAATCCTCTGCGCACTGTGTGAATAACCGCGCACCGTCAGCCTAGCAGTGATCCGTGGCCAAGAACACACCGTGAACTGTGAAGGTTGCATGTGGAAAGCGTGTGGAAAACGGCTCTTTGTCTCCTCATTGGAGCTTTACGCAATCTTTACAGTGTCCCGCTATAACGGCGACGGGAAGTATCACCCGCGATGGGATGCCGTATGAGTTTGCGATTCATCGAATCCGCTGTGCCTCAGCCCACTAGCCGCGGACAATCCGCTGTGTCAGAAGCGACGCCCACAACCGACAAGTTGGTCGTTCGCGACGTCAACTTTTGGTACGGCTCTAAACAAGCGCTCTTCAATGTGTCGCTGACGGTGCCTGAACGCACGGTGACCGCGTTCATTGGCCCCAGTGGTTGTGGGAAAAGCACCCTCTTGCGCCTGCTCAATCGGATGAACGATCTGATCGAAGGCACGCGCCTGAGCGGACAAATTCTTCTGGATGGGGAAGATGTGTACGGTGCTGCCTGTGATGTCGTCGATCTGCGCCGCCGGGTCGGGATGGTCTTTCAGAAGTCCAATCCGTTTCCGAAGTCGATTTATGAGAATGTGGCTTATGGCCCGCGGATTGCGGGTGAACGCCAGCGGCAACGTTTGGATGAAATTGTGTCGCGGTGCTTGAAACAAGCGGCCTTGTGGAATGAAGTGAAAGACCGCCTCGGGGCCAGTGCCTTGGAACTCTCCGGTGGGCAGCAACAACGGTTGTGCATCGCCCGGGCGTTAGCGACCGATCCCGAGGTGCTCTTGATGGATGAGCCAGCCAGTGCGCTCGACCCGAAAAGCACGCAGGCTATTGAGGACCTGATCGCGACCCTCAAACAGCAGTACACAATTGTTATTGTCACACACAATATGCAGCAAGCGGCCCGTGTTTCCGATCAGACCGCATTTTTCTTCGAAGGCCAGTTGATCGAAGTCGGCCCGACCGAGCAAATCTTCCGCCAGCCACGCGAAAAACAAACCGAAGACTATATCACAGGCCGCTTCGGCTGATGCCGGTTAGCGTGCGCTGGGCGTTGTTCCCGCGAAGCAACGGCTTCGCTGAGACGGCTTGGCGAAGAAGCCCCACAGCTTGCGATATCTTCCACACCCAGGATATCTTCCACACCCAGCGTGTGATATCTTCCACACCCAGCGTGTGTCGGGATTTCCTCCGACCCAGCAACGGTTGGATGCCGTGGCGATCGTGATAGGCCGGGTACAAAGGAGGAAATCACCAATGAGGAAATATCGAGTCACTTCGCTTCGTACACAACCTTTCCCCCGACCACCGTGGTGAGAACTTTAACGCCTCTGATTTCGTCCACGGGGCACTTCATCAGATCGCGATCGAGGATGATAAGATCGCCAAGCTTGCCGACTTCCAGTGAACCTTTGATGTTTTCCTCGTGGTGCAAATAGGCATTGTTGATGGTGTAGAGGCGGATGGCCTGTTCGCGGGTCAATGCCTCGCCCGGAAGATGGACCCCGCCGGCTTCCAGCCGCCGCGTCACTGCGACCCAGATTCCCAACCACGGGCTCCACGGGTTGGTGCTGTCGAACGGATCATAGCGGATCATGTGATCGCTCCCGCCGCCGATGGTCGTGTAGTCGAGCCATGTTTTGTACGGTTGGAACCAACGCATGCGTTGTTCCCCCAGAACTTGCAGCAGTGTGCCGCCATCTTTGTAAAGCCATGCGGGCTGGATGTCGGCACAGACACCGAGCCTTTGGCAGCGTTCGAGGTTGAGTTGGCTGGGGAAGTTGGCGTGGGTTATGCAGAAGCGCCGTTGTTTGATCGGCGTGATTTTGTCGACGAATTCGTAGGCATCCAGCAGAACATCCATAGCCCCCTCGCCGGCGCAGTGGGCGGTCAGTTGCCACTTCCGCTTGGCGGCCTCTTCGACGACCATTTGCAGTTGTTCGGGTTTTACGAACAACAGGCCGCGGTAGTCGTCTTGGGTGATTTGGTACGTGTCGCCGCGCGGCCACGGTTGGCGCATGTAGGCGGAACCATTGAGCATGCCGCCATCAAGAAACAGTTTGATGGGGCCAATGCGGACCCAATCATCACCAGCCCCGGTGGGGCCGCCGCGGCCATCGCTGCCCACGAGTTCGTCGAGGCGTTTGATGATGTCTTCGCGGCTGCCGTTGGGGTTGAAACTGCGGGCGACATTGACCCGCACGGTCAGTTCACCGTCTTTGTGAAGGGCCAGGTACAAATCGAGATGGCTGCGGGGGGCGTTCCGATCGGCGATACTGGTCAGACCATGCTGATTATAGAGGGCAAAGAGCTTTTTGACCGCTGCGCGGCGTTGGTTGGGGGTGATGTCGCCGTCGCCGGGTACACCTTTGAGGACGCCGTAAGCATTGCGGAGCATGCCGGTGGGTTCTCCGGTTTTTTCGTCTTTGACCACTTGCCCCGCTGGCGGGTCTTGGGTGTCTTTGGTGATACCGGATATTTCCAGGGCTTTGCTATTGACGATCCCGGCCGGCCCGGCGTGGTATAACACGGGGTGTTTGGGGGCGACGGAATCGAGTTCGGCTTTGGTCGGGAAGCGGGCTTCTTTCAAGCGCGTCGGGAAACCGTAGCGAATGACAATCCATCGGCCTTCCGGCAATTCCTGAGCACGCTTACGGATATACTCGAGAACTTCGGGAATCGACCGCAACACCGGCAGAGGCGCACCGACTTCGCTAGTGGCCGCCCCGACCGGGTGAGTGTGACTGTCGAACAATCCCGGCATGACCGTGTGGCCCTGGGCGTCGATCACACGGGTTTTCTCACCTTTGAGTTTCAACACCTCGGTGTTTGTACCCACCGCGACGATTGTCCCTTCCCGGATGGCCACCGCTTCAGTGGTCGAGAACTTGGCATCGACGGTCAGAACTCGACCGTTGTGAACGATCAAGTCCGCAGGATGATTCTGGGCGGCCACAGGGGCCACCGCGGTGACCAGGAGGATACCGGTGAGTAACCCCACAGGGAGGAAGGGTTTCATAGCCAACTCCACAGACCGGGCACGGGGCGACTATCGGCCTCATCATGGCCGGAAAACTGCGGCCAGGCAACAGGGTAGTTGGTCCTCCCAATCCAGCGGCGATGGCGATAGCGTTTCAAGTCGATCTCGTCTCAAATCGATCTCGGGGTGCTGGCGGGTCAACCGGCCGCTCGGTCTGAGGGGTCTGAGGAGAAAAAACAGGTTGAAGGTCGCCAGCGGAACTTTTGGCCGCCTGGCGGTGTTGGATGTCGCGGAGGGGATGGTTGCTCACAAGCTTTCGAGAGCTGCGCATGTGGCTGTTGATGAGAGAATTGTGAGAAAATAAGGTGGTGCTTGTTCTTCGGAATCCCTCTGCCTACCATCACCTCCGCGTATACCTGCCTTCTGGTGGATCGCTCGCGTCAACCGTATCCACCCCACACCTGTTTTGGAGTAACTGCGATGCGAAAGATGTTGTTGGCCCTGTTTGCGCTCGTCTTTATGGCGGGTCTGGTGGTCGCCGTCGAAGTGACGGTTGTCAGCTACGACAAGGAAAAGAAGGAATTGAAGGTGAAGGAAGGAGACAAGGAAAACACCTACAAGATCACCGACAAGACCAAGTTCACCGTGCTGTTGAAAGACGAAGCGAAGGAATCCAACTACGACACCTTTGAAAAACGGGTGACCAATCCCAAAGCCAAGAACGTCAAGTTGGACATCACCACTGATGGCGGCAACGTCACTGAAGTGAAGTGGAAAGCCGGCGGCGGCAAGGGCAAGTAATACCAACTCATGCCGAGAAATCCGACACCCGGTCGAATGACCGGGTGTTTTTTTATCGTTTTACCACATATATCCTTTGACGATCGAAGTCGACGGTCCCAGGAGTTGTCCGAAAAGCTGACAGTCCATCGTCACGGTTGTAGCGATTGTAGCGATTTCCTCGGCCGGCGCTTTTGACTCCGCCACAGTGTCATCTAGAGTTCTGCCAAACCGGAAAGAACTCGCACTCGCTCCGGTTCTGAACTCCTCCCGTCCCACGAAGAACCGACCTCGCATCGGCTCGGCGTGTTGTGGTTGCCCTGATTCAACCCGCCCCCTGTGGAGAGACTCGGAATGCGCCTGGGTGGAATGTTTTCCCGACTGGGGAAAGGTACTCGTTCGTTCACGTCCCGCCACTGGGATCGTTTGCAACTGCAGATGGAATCGCTCGAAGAACGGGTGGTTCTCAGTGGAACGACAGACGATGTCTTTGGTTGCGATGAAATCACGGATCAATTCGGCAATAAGATGGCCGTCTTGAGTGTGCTCCCCCCGCCGGTCGGTAGCCCGCAACATGGTGGCCCCTGCGGCTGCAGTGCCTGCGCCGCGATGCTGGCGGAAATGGCCGCGACCGCTTCGGCCACGGGCGCTTCGTGGACCTCCGCCGGGGCTTGGAGCAGCTTCGATGCCAGCCAAGTGTTCCGCTTGCACAGCAACCCGGGAGCCAACCACACCATCTACCTCGATTTCGATGGCCACATCACCACAGAGACACCCTGGAATAGCAGCTACGGTTCCTCGATTGTCACCGAGGCCTACGACATCGATGGCAATCCTTCAACGTTCAGCCTGACGGAATTGCAGAACATCTATAACATTTGGCGGCGCGTTGCCGAAGACTTTGCACCTTTTAATGTCAATGTGACAACCCAAGAACCGAATATTGAGATGCTCCGCCGGACCGGTAGCACCGATACCCAATGGGGTGTGCGCGTGGTAATCGGCGGCAACGGCTCGTGGTTCGGCTCGGCGGGCGGTGTGGCGTACATCAGCTCATTCTCGTGGAATACCGACACCCCGGCGTTCGTTTTCTCCCGCAATCTTTCGAGCGAAAAATCCGTCGCCGAAGCGATTACCCACGAAGTCGGCCACACCCTCGGCTTGCGGCACCATGGCACAAGCACTAGCGCCTACTACGGGGGGCATGGCAGCGGTGAAACCGGTTGGGCCCCGATTATGGGCGTGGGTTATCACCGTAACCTTACCCAATGGAGCCGCGGCGATTATCCCGGGGCGAATAACAGCGGCCAAGATGACCTGGCGATCATCACCAGCAGCAGCAACGGTTTCGGTTATCGGGCCGATGATGTCGGCGACACCCTCAGCACCGCTGCCCCGTTCACCGTGACCGGAAATACCGTGTTTGCGTCGGGTATCATTGAGCGCAATACGGATGTGGATGTCTTCTTCTTCGAGACCGGGGCTGGCACGATCACGATCACCGCGAATCCGGCTCCGATCGGTCCCAATCTCGATATTCAGCTGGAATTGTTGGATGCTCAAGGGAATGTGATTGCCACCGCCAATCCTCCCGACAGTCTTTCCGCATCGATCACGATGACGGTGTCCGCGGGACGTTATTATGTACGCATTCAGGGTGTTGGCAAAGACACCTTCAGCACCGGCGGTTACTCCAACTACGGCAGCCTCGGCCAATACTCCATCTCCGGGACCATCATCTCCCCCACGTCACCGCCGGTGTCTCCGCCGCCAGTATCTCCGCCGCCGGTGAGTCCGCCCCCGGTATCGCCACCACCAGTCGTGGTCAGTCCGCCGCCGGTCAGTCCACCGCCGGTATCGCCACCACCAGTCGTGGTCAGTCCGCCGCCGGTCAGTCCACCGCCGGTCAGTCCACCGCCGGTCAGTCCGCCGCCGGTGTCGGTGGTGGTGGTGGATAGTGGCAGTGCGGGTTTTTCGGCAGGTGCGGGTTGGTCGACCTGGTGGAGTTCGGTGTATTACGGTGGTTCGACCAGTGCTTTTTGGGGTGTAGCGACGAGTACGGCGAATTTTACGGCGACGTTGGGTGCGGGGACGTATCGGATATCGGCGACGTGGTTTGGTCATGCGAATCGTCCGACGAATGCGGTGTACACGGTGGTGGATGAGGGTGGAGTGGTGTTGGCGAGTCGGGTGATCAATCAGGAGCAGTCGCCGGGTGATCGGGTGGTGGATGGAGTGGGTTGGGGGGATATTGGGACGGTGCGTTTGGCGGTGGGGGGTCGTGTGACGGTGCGTCTGGGGGGTGGTCAGGCGGGAGAATATCTCGATGCTGACGCTATCCGCTTCGAACGTATCGGACCGGAAGCCGTGGCAACGTCCTTGCCCATCGCGCCCGATAGTCCACCCACCATCGTGCCTTCGGTCACCTCAGCCAACACGAGTACCGACAACCCAACGTGGTTGCCCGGGCGGGATACCCAGATGGTGCAACAGACTGCGGAGCGCCTGACCCAAAGTCTGACTCAGTTCCGGGAGAAATTGCGCTTCCTGACGGAGGATGGCGATTCCGGGTGGCGTGATACACTGGCGAAGCTGCGTTCGTCGTTGAGCTTGAGGCTCTAATCGGCTCGGTCGCAACCGAGGGCTT
>JANWYJ010000023.1 GCA_025055115.1 Gemmata sp. | reverse complement strand
TGACCCAAAGTCTGACTCAGTTCCGGGAGAAATTGCGCTTCCTGACGGAGGATGGCGATTCCGGGTGGCGTGATACACTGGCGAAGCTGCGTTCGTCGTTGAGCTTGAGGCTCTAATCGGCTCGGTCGCAACCGAGGGCTTCACGCCGCGGATAGTGACTGGCGTGGAATCGATTGTTGGCCCCTCCGTCACAGCCCCGGACATGGTCCGGGGCTGTCATCGTTGGTGGCTGATGGGAACCGGCCGAATGGTCGAACGCAGTCATCCGTGATTGATGTCCTGAGGCTTTTGGCATTTTTCCCCTTCTGGTTACCACGCAAAGGCTCCCCTCGGACGGCAGCACTGTCGCTGCGCGCTTGAGGAAAAGAAATGTCTGTTGTCAACGCAGCGACGAGAGCGTCTTGCGCGGACGGACGCGCTGGCCCTATGCGACGGGGGCTTGATCCGGTTCGAAATGGGGCTGATACCATCACCAGTCGGCCCTATCAGAAAAACGAAGCACGGAGGCTTCGTCCGGTTCAAGATGGGGCTTTGCCGTCACAATTGGTATAATCGTTCTGTCGGGTTGGATTGGTACCACGAGGCGACCGTATGTTGAATACCGCTGTGCGCGAGGCTGTGTTGCGGGTGTTGCCCCGGGTGAATACCCCGGCGCAGTACACGGGAGGGGAGTTGAATTCTGTCGTCAAGGATCACCGCCAGGTTCGCGGGAAACTCTGCCTCTGCTTTCCCGATGCTTACACTCTCGGCATGAGCCACCACGGGTTGCAGGTGTTGTACACCATCATGAATAACGACCCGCAATGGGCGTGCGAACGGGCCTTCACACCCTGGCCCGATTTTGAACAGCAACTGCGCCACCATCGCTTGCCACTGTATGGTTGGGAAACCTTCACTCCACTGGCCGAATTTGATGTTGTGGGCTTCAGCCTGCAGTACGAAGTATGTTATTCCAATGTATTGACCATGCTCGATCTGGGCGGCATTCCACATTTCTCCCACCAGCGCCGCGTTTCGGATCCGTTGGTGATTGCCGGCGGCCCAGGAGCACAAAACCCCGAAGTGTTGGCCCCCTTTATTGATGTGTTTATCATTGGCGACGGCGAAGAATCGCTGCCATGGGTCATGGACAAGTGGATGACGTTGAAAGAAGCGGCCCGGCGTGATGGCGATGACTCGCCTGAGCGTCGTATGGAGATGCTCGCCGAATTGGTCGCGAGCACAACCTGGGCGTACGCTCCGGCCTTCTATGAGTTCGACTACTACCCCGATGGAACCATCGCCGCGGTACACCGCACCCGGTCCGAAGTACCGATGACCATCGAAAGCTGTACCATCACCCAGGACCTCGACGCTATTCCTCTGCCCACCAAACCGGTCGTTTCCTTCGTGCAAACACCCCACGACCGCATAGCCATTGAGATCATGCGCGGTTGCCCGTGGCAGTGCCGCTTCTGCCAATCGACCGTCATCAAGCGGCCGCTGCGGGTTCGCTCCGTCGAGACGATCGTCCAGGCGGCCCTCGAGAGCTACCGCAACACGGGGATGAACGAAATCAGCCTGCTGTCGCTTTCCAGTAGCGATTATCCGTATTTTGAAGAATTGGTCCGCCGGATGCGCGAAGTCTTTGCACCCTTGGGAGTCAATGTGTCGCTGCCCAGCCTCCGGGTCAACCATCAACTCCGCAGTGTGCCGCAACTGATGAGCGGGTGGCGACGAGCTGGGCTGACCCTGGCCCCGGAAGTGGCCCGCGACGATATGCGCGAACAAATTCGCAAAAAAATCAAAAACGACGACCTCATCGCCGGTTGCCGGGAAGCCTTCAAAGCCGGGATGAACCATGTCAAGCTCTACTTCCTGTGCGGCTTGCCGGGGGAACGAGTGGTCGATCTCGATGGGATCGTGGAACTTGCCGAAACCATCAGCGCCGTGGGCAAGGAAGTGACCGGGCGGTACAAGGAAGTCACCGCCAGCGTTTCCAACTTCGTTCCCAAACCCCATACGCCCTATCAGTGGAACGGCATGCAAAGCCGCGAGTACTTCCGCTGGGCCGGCGACTATTTACACCGGCGCAAACGCAATAAATTCGTCAAAATCAAACAACACGACATCGAAACGAGCTTATTGGAAGGGATTCTCACCCGCGGCGATCGACGGGTGGCCCCCGCACTCTACGAGGCGTGGCGCCGCGGCGCCCGCTTCGACGGCTGGAAAGAATGCTTCCAACCGCACCTGTGGTGGAAAACCTTCCAGGACCTCGGCATTGACGTCGATTTCTACCGCTCCCGGACACGCCCGGTGACAGAACGCTTGCCGTGGGATCATGTCAACGTCAAAAAAGGCCGAGCCTACTTGGAGAAAGAGCAAGAACGCAGCGTGATACAATTGCGCGTCATGGCCGAAGCCGTACGCAGCGATGGGGAGAAACAAACGTCGGGCTGCGGTGGCTAGGACAGGCGGGCCGTGATGATCCGATCGAGCAGGCGACGGGGCGAAACGAGCCGGCGACGAGGAGAAACGAACGTCGGGCTGCGGCGCTGAGCGCGAGGTCGGCAACGCGGCGGCGCTGCCAGCAGCGAATTCTACCTCTCAACCGTGGCGTGGGGTTGTAACGGCCGCAGGACCCGGAGCATCCCGCAGCCACGCGAGCTGAGCCTTGTACCCCGGGCGGTTTTCTCGTTGTAACCGGAATGACGAGGCTATTGCAGCAGTTCTCAATCAAAAACTGAGCCTTGTACGCCGGGCGGTTTTTTCGTTGTAACGTAACGGCCGCGGACCCCGGAGCCTCTCGCTGCCGAGACGGCTCGGTCTGGCACCGCTGCGTCGGGGTACTCTATACTGTTAGGCAACCGGGACAGCGGCCGCGTCGGGGTGTTCTATACTGCTAGGCAACCAGAACAACGGCCGTCCGCAACGGCCGCCATTCACGTTTGTGGGCCAGCAGTCATGAGTTCGCAATCCCCAGTCGATCAACCCCTCAGCACTTATGATGGCGGGCCTTTGGGTTCTGGAATTGATTGGTCCGATCCCCACTCGCCCCTGGCACCCTATTATTTGACGCGCGGGGGAATTCTCGCCGCGGTCGTTTTGGGTTGCGCATTTTTCCTGCTTTCGCTCCCCCCTCTCTGGCACACCGACTTCTGGGTGCATCTCAAATACGGCCAATGGATCGTTGAGCACCGTTCGCTGCCGCAATACGAACCCCTCAGCCCATTTACCGACAAACAGCGACCGATGTTTGATGCCATGTGGTTGACGCAGGTCGGCTATTACCAGCTTTTTCGATGGGGGGAAACGCTGGCCGGAGGCGATCGGGCGCAGCGGCTGGCCGGGGGAGTCGAGCTGATCCGCCTGCTTCATACCATTGTGGCGGTCGCGGCGGTCGGATTTGTCGGCCTGGCGTGCCGACGTGTGGCCAACTCGGTGCTGTGGGCCAGTCTGGCGATGCTGTTTCTGCTGGTGGCGATGCTAACGCCCTTGACCGTTCAGCGGCCCCAGTTATTCGGGTTTTTGTGTTTCGCCATCCTCTTGGCTCTCATCAGTCGACCGATCCTGACGCGATGGGCGAGCGGGATCATCCCCCTGGTGATGGTCGTGTGGGCCAACGGGCATGGTTCTTTTGTTGTCGGTTTCGGTCTGCTGGGCTTGTTCCTCATCGGTCGTGCCCTGGATGTGTGGCGCGACCATGAGGATTGGTGGGGGAAGATCGTTCGGGATCAGGCGATTCATCGCTTGCTCGTTGCTCTGATCCTCTCGTTGGCGGCCGTGGCCATTCTCAATCCGTACGGGCCACACATTTACATCGAAGTCAGCCGCTTTGGCAGTCATCCCAACTTGCGCAGTTTTGCCGAATGGCAACCGTTGAATTTTTCGCAACCGACGGGGGGGCACTGGCTGTACCTGGCCACCGTTGCCCTGTTGGTGCTCACCCAATTAGTCAGTCCGAAGTCTTTTTCACCATTGCAGTTGCTATTGATTGTCACCTTCGGTGTCTGGCCGCTGTTCCAGCAGCGGGCGATGACTTGGTGGCTGCCTCTGGTACCGTGGATCGCGGCACCGCATTGGGTGGCCGCGACCGAGCGGTGGGGCTGGTCTGGGCCCACGAGTATTCCCGATTTCCGCCGAACCGTGCTGGCGATTCTGTTGCTGATTCTCGCCGTGATCGTCTCGCCAGCATCGATCTGGCTCAAAACTGGTTCTCCGCGATCGGTGCCCGCAGCGCTGCATGCTGGAACGCCATATGATGTCGCCGCAGTACTCCAGGGTGAACCTGCAGCATCCTCGGAACGCGTTCGGGAATTCGCACGCACTGTGCGGCAGTGGTATGGTGACCGCTATATAGGTCGGGTGTTCACCAGTGAAGTGCTTGGGGAATACTTGCTCTGGTCGCTCCCTGCCGACACGCCGGTGCTGATGTTCAATCATGCCCAACTTTTCCCCGAAAACTATTGGGCCGATTGCTTGCGGGTCAAGTCGGGGGGGCCAGGTTGGTGGGAATTCCTGGACCGGATGCGCGTGAATGTGGTAGTGGTGGAAGTGGCTTTTCATCCCGCGTTGTGTGAGGAAATTCGCCACAGCACGCGTTGGGCCGTGGTGTTGGATGAATCGACCATCCCGGCTCGCGATGGCTATTCGCGCCTGTTCGTGGCGGTACGCCGACCGGAAGAAGCCCCCCGGCCGGTGGCGCCCATGCCCCATGAGCCAAAGAGGAACGCCCCATGAATCCTGACATCCGTGCAGCCATTCCGCCCCCGGAGAGTGGCTGGCCGAAAGCGATTCCGCTATTGGTGCTGATCGGTTTATTGACTTACAGCAATAGCTTCACGAAAGACTTTGTGCTCGATGATGTGTCTTGGATTACAAACCATCGGCACATTGATGATTTTGAGCGTTATATCGCGGAGTGGAATCGGATTGTCGTTCGATTATCTATCCAACTGAATTACAAGCTGGGGGGGCTGAATCTTCCGGGTTATCATGCCTTCAACGGGGCCGTTCACATTCTGGCGACGTTAACGTTATTCGGCATCATCCGCCGTGTTCTGCGGCAACCGCGTTGGGCCGACCGGTACGGACCCCGAGCTGATGGTCTGGCGTTCGCGGTGGCGTTGCTGTGGATGGTTCACCCGTTACAAACCCAAGCGGTCACCTATATCATCCAACGCTGCGAATCGATGATGGGGCTATTCTATCTGTTCACGTTCTATGCGTGGATGCGTGGGGCCACCGGGGGCAGGCGGTGGTGGTATGTTGCGGCTATCACCAGCTTCGCTCTATCTGCGGGTTGTAAGGAAGTGGCTGGCACGTTGCCCCCGGTACTTGCCATTTTCGACCGCATCTTCCTGGCATCGTCGTGGCGAGAACTCCGCGGGCGCTGGCTGGCGTATCTGGCCATAGGCGTGATATGGATCATCGTCCTCATACCCTTTGCGCGCACGGCGCTGGGGGGCGGAACCACTGTCGGTTTGGGCATGGGGCTACCATCTGTGACCCCCTATACCTACTTGCTGACCCAATCGGAAGTGATTCTGCACTATCTGCGGTTGAGTGTTTGGCCCGTCCACCAAGCGTTGGATTACCTCGACTGGCCGATCGCGCAATCCATCCGGGATGTTTGGCCGGCGTTTGTCGCCGTTAGCACACTGTTGCTCGGAAGTATTGTTCTGCTGTATTTCTGCCCAGTATGGGGGTTCGTGGGTTTCTGGTTTTTCGGCATTCTGGCTCCGACATCATCTGTCATCCCAATCATCGACCCCGCATTTGAGCATCGTATGTATCTGTCTTTAGCCTCTGTGGCCATCGCGGCAGTGTTTGGAACCGACGCCCTCCTCGCCCGCGTGGTGTCGTCAGACCGCCTGCGCAGCTCCATTGGCGCAAGCCTTCTGGCAGCAGTGACAATCGTCTTGATGTCGCTGACCTATGCTCGCAACGAGACATACCGAACACATCTTGTATGCCTAGAAACGGCAGCGGCCGCTCGGCCGAACAACATTCGACCGTGGGTTTCGCTCGCGTCACTGTACATCAATCAAAACCAATTGGATCGGGCCGAAGAAGCCTTGCAACGAGCTGCGGCGATCCGTCCACAAAGTGATGCCGTCACTCGTCAATTGGCCCCTTTGCGTGCCGTCCAAGGCCGTTTCGATGAGGCTGAGCGTTTATACCTGCAGCTCACGAAAATGCCATTCAACAACTACACCGGAATTCGCATCTATCAAAATCTCGCCTGGGTGCAAGTGACGCAAGGGCGGCCCGATGCCGCTGTTGCAACCATGCGACAATTGATCGACAAGCAGCCGGATGTGGCGAACAACTGGATGGTGCTCACAGCCGTGCTGCTTGCCGCTGGCCGCGAGGAAGAGGCCCAGCAGGCCGCGTCCGAAGTGCGTCGTTTGGATCGGTCGCAGGCTCGGAAAGTATCCCGCGAAGCCCGAAACATGATATTCGCTCAAGAAAAAATCGCCGTTGAGTTAGAAAAGGTCCAAGGACTGTGGTTAGCGGCCGCCGCCATCGTCGTTGATGAAAACCCGGACCCCGAGATGTTCGATACCCTGGCGCGGGCCTATGCCATGCACGGACGCTACGACGCGGCCGCCGCCACCGCCCGCCGGGGCTGGGATGTAGCACGTGAGGGGAATCATGAAGATTGGGAAACAACTTTTACCAACAGATTACGGATGTACCATAATAGCGAGGACGTTTCTAAATGAGGTTTGGAATGTAATTGGAGTTTGAATCGAAATGAATATTATGATTGGTTCATTTGGTCTTTTGGGCGATTACTAAGAACGATTTAGAGATCAACCACAAAGCTGGAAATCGTTTTAGTAGCTGCATTCCTAATCGGTAATGCCAAGGTGAACCAGACATGGTTGCGGTAGGAATTGCAGGCAATACGAACTGATATTTAAATTCCTTTTGTTCATTAAGTAAGTGGCACAGACGGAAGTATGTAGGAGCGTAGCTAGCATCCGTGTAATCTGTGCCTCTCCTAGTTATTTTTAAATAAAGATTAGCTAGCTGTAAAGGTAGATAACTAAGAAAGGGCAGTTTATAATGTACCTCAATGGGCCACAGCTTGTTGGGCATCAGCAAATATGCAGCACCACCTATACGCAGTGAACGACTAATAATTGACAAGGCTCGCGGCTGATCGGGTAGATGTTCAAATACATTATCAAGAATAACAAGATCATAAGCATCAGTTTCATCTAATTCATAAATATTCTGCTGCCTGACTACGCAATTAGATTGATGTGAAGTGAGCTTTAGTTTAAGAAGTTTAAGAGCCTCGTTGAATAGATTTGGTGTTGGTTCGATTCCAACTGCGCGCCGACAGATTTTAGAAATTTCTAAAAGAGTATGCCCGTATCCACAGCCAACGTCTAGTACGTCCCATTCACTAGGCGGTTTACTGATGAATGATCCAGTAGTTGAGATAATTTGCTTAGCAAAAAGAGCAGCCAATTTGCCTCGTGAATCAGCCATATTTTGATAATGATCATAGAGTGCTGTTGTCATCATAACACTCCACTTTATATGACCGCTGGCATGAACTGCTTACAAATGGTTACCGTAAGTCATCAACTGGAAAAGTTGCAAAATGAATTCTGGTGGCATGATAGAAATCAGAGATTCTCCATAAAAGCGAAATCGATCAGTGCAACTCATACGATGCCACCAGTATTTCTTTTTAATTATTCTCGTCTGTAATATGGTATTTCTAATACGCTTGCCCTTTGAAAGACTATTAGGGTGTACTCGGTAATTCAGTAGTGGATCAACTAAATTATGAAAACGATAACCGGCCATCAGCATTCGAGACCATAGATCATAATCTTCTGCTGGTGAATGCTCCTCGTAACCTCCAACTGCAATCAGTGCATTTTTTCGAACCATAACAGATGGATGGGCAATCGCATTATATTTGGGCATAGTCGCTAATATTTCATCATGCGTTGTCGGATATTTTCTATAGCCTATTGTTTCGTTTTTCGCGCCTATGATTCGTAAATTACTTCCTACAACGTCGATCGTGGGGTTTTCTACTAAGAATTGCAATTGTTTTTCAATCCGATATTGATCTGCAATATCATCCGCATCCATGATTGCAATGACATCCGATCTGGCCTCGGCAACGGCCCTATTCCTCTGCGATACCAAGCCAGTTCGAATATCATTAGTAATCAATCGAATGCGTTCGTCATG
>JANWYJ010000085.1 GCA_025055115.1 Gemmata sp. | reverse complement strand
GTCGGTTCGATTCCGATACACTCCCGTCAACTTATTGTCACGAAGGCTCAGTGAACTTATTGTCACGAAGGCTTAGTGAACCGCGGGAGTTGGCAGAAAGCCTGGCGGTTCTTGTCTTTCCGGCACGTCTGGCCGGTTCGTGCGCTTGTCTTGCGGCCAGGTGTTGTGTCGGTTTTTGGATGGTCGGGTTGCCCTGGCCAAGCTTGCCCGTCGGCTGTTGGTTGGTCGGGTCGCCCTGGCCAAGTTTGCCCGAACGCCGCGACCGGCAAGCCGCCATACGGGAGCATCCGCTGGACCGGACCATGGAAGTGACAGCCGTTGAAGAAGGAGGTAAACCGGCAAGCCGCCATACGGGAGCATCCGCTGGACCGGGGGTTGCCCTGGCCAAGTTTGCGCGAACGCTGCGACCGTCGGGTGGATGGAACGCCCACTATCCTGGTTCATGCGTCCTCATTCCCAAGCTGGTTCATGCGTCCTTATTCCCAAGCTTGGCAATTCCCAAGTTTGCGCGAACGCCGCAGTCGTCGGTTCCACGGAGGGTCGGCCGACACAGCGACTCTGAGGGGTTGAACGTATGAGGGGTTGAACGATCCGCCGATCGGCCGTGGAGCCGATCGGCCGTGGAAGCGGAAGCTTTCAGCGTTTCAACAACCAAAAACCGTGAGTTGTGGTCCAACAACCCACGGCCTGGTCGACGGACAAGTTGCTATTTCTTCTTACAGTAGCTGAGCGCCAGTATGGCGAAGGCGGTTGCGAGTTCGGGGAGGCTTTCGAGGAAGGCCCCATTGCTATTGACCCAGCTACCGTTGTCTTTTTGCCGTTTCTTGAGTTCGTCGAACAGTTCTTGGCGCCAGTCGTGTTTGATGCCTTTAGCATCGACGAAGGGGTCTTCGCCGAGGGCATCCATCGCTTTGGCGAAGGTGTGGTAGTAGTAGTACAAGCCCGCGTCTTTCTGACCGGGATTTTCGGTCACGGTGTAGTTGCGGCGGATCCAGGCGATCGCGGCTTTCACGCGGATGTCGTCTTTGCTGACACCGGCGTACAGGAAGCTCTTCAATCCCGCGTAGGTCATCGCGCCTTCGCTGCGCAAGCCGCCTTGGGGTGTGCGCCTCTCACTTTTGGGGTTGTCGGCATCGGCGAGGTTGTAGACGAATCCGCCTTTGTCGTTTTCTCCGGCTTTCTTGGCGAAGGCCAACTGGTTGAATTCGCTTTCGAGGTTCTGGCTCCGGCTGATATACTTCAACGCCCGGGTGATACTCGGATCGTCTTTACTGACTCCGGCGGCGAGCAAGGCCTCCACCATAAAGTGCGTATTGGACATATCCGGACGGGCCTTAGCGTTGGGTTTATCGTAGCCGGCCCCGCCGTAGTAGGGGTTGTCTTCGGTTAAACCATCGGCGAATTGAAGGGATTTGACGTACTTGACGGCGTTGTCGATGGTTTTGTTGTACTTACCGTCGCGGTTGACTTCTTGGAAGGTCATGATCGCCAGGCACGTCATGTAGTTGGAAAGGCCGCGCTCGTAGACGCCACCGTCCTTCTGGACTTTCGATTCCAGATACTTCAGGGCTTTGGTGATCACCGGATTGTCGGCGGGCACACCGTTTTTCACCAAAGCGGCAACGATCAGGGCGGTCAGACCTGGTTCGCCGGCGCGCGGATCGCCGAAGTTACCCGCCTCTCTTTGGCTGGTTCGGAAGAAGGCCAAAGCTTTCTCCACGACGGGTTGAATCTCCTCGGCACTGGGAGCCGCCAGAACGCGGAAATAGCGCCATTCGCTAGACAGTGTCAGCGCCACGGGTGATAGTGCAGCCGATTGCAGCCACTGGCGTCGGGTGAGTGCAAACATAGTTCTCCTCAGGTTTGTGGAATTCGTAGTGGCGTCAACAATTGCATCAACAATGCAACTGCGTGCATCAACAATGCAACTGCGTCAACAATGCAACGCAAGTGCGTCAACAATGCAACTTTTGCGCCGAAGGCGTAACTCGCGCGGGGTGGGATCATCCGGTCGGCCTCCCTTGTTCCATCCGCCTTGCGCGCGGCCAACCGACGACCACGGATGATCACACGCTAGCCATCCCGCCGGAATGCTTGGGTAGGTATCGGCCCTCAGCCCACCGCGAAACCGGTTGAGGAGGGTGAAAGGACGATTTGACGATGAGAATAGAACATTAAACTTCAGTTCACCTATCCCAGGAGTGAACTTTATCGAGCTTCGGGTGCGTGCAGGCTCCAACGGCCGGTGGTCTACTTCACCCCTTCGCGGCGCAGGGTCTGCACGGTTTGGACGAGCTTATCCATATTGGTTTGGTCGATGGTGCCATTGAATTTCCACCGCGCGATGCCTTGCGTATCGATCACCACGACATTGGTTTCCCCGGAGCTGAGGCCAAAGAGGTTCTTCATTGTGTCGGTATAATCCAGCCACACCACGACATCGGGGCAACCTTTGGCGATTTGCCGGCTGATGGTACCGCGTAAGGCGGTGGGGACTTTCCCGCAACAGGCGACGGGAATCACCACCACGTTGGGGGCCACTTGCCCAGGTTTCAGCCCCTCGAGGGGTACTACGGGGGCGGTTTGGGCTTTGGCTGGCGGCTGCCCTTTGGCGGTCGGATGCCAGCAGACATGGAGTTGTTCCCCCAAGGTGCGGCAAGCATCCATGCCGCGACGATCCCCGAAAACCAAGATCACGACCTGCCCGCGCAGATCGGTCAGGTTGGCTTTTCGCTCAAACTGATCTTCGAGGATCAGCTCAAGCGGTTTAGGCTCCGCAGCGACCGCCGGCGGTTGGGTCGCCCCAAGCCCGACGATGCACAAGCCCGCGGCGAAGGCCATCCATTGTTTCATCGCATCGCTCCTTGAACAAATCCGCGTTGCCCAGTCCGTTCGGCCTGGCCTAACCGCACCGTGGCCAGGACAAGTAACAGACTGGCGAATCCGAACACAACTCCAATACTCGGCAAAACTTCCATCAGGCTGGCGCGTTGCCAGGTGACGCTTTCCAGGCCGTGCATCGCCCAGGTGGTAGGCAACAGCCAGCCGATGTCGCGGACCCACCCAGGCAGCAGAAAACCCGGAACCCATAAGCCGCCCAGCATGGCCAAGGTCAGAATCAGCAGGATACTGACACTGCGGGCGCGCTCTTCGGTGCCGCCCAAAGCCGCAACGGTCAAACCGGTGGCCGCCGCCAAACTGCCAGCCGTGACCGCCAACAACGCAAAGCCCACGAGCGAACCCTCGATCTTCACCCCGAAGACCAAGTAGCCGAATGTGAAGGTGGTGACAATTTGTAATATTGCGACCGCGGCCGTGGCGATGACTTGTCCGGTCAGGATGCACGACAACGGCACCGCGGCGGCTCGCAGGCGGAGCCAGACGGGGCGTTGCCGTTCTCGCAACAGCAGCAACCCGCTTTCCATACCCCACAACAGCAAGTACTGAATCGTCATGCCGCAAAAACTGTGGGTGTAGGAGTTGAATTGCGCCTGCGGGTGCGGGGTGACAGCCGATGCTTGGACGCCAAACGGCGGCGCCAGCGCGTTGGCATCGGCGCCGAAGGCCTCGCGGGCGAGCCGTTGCATGACGGTTTCCGTCACAACTCCTTCAGCCCATTGCATTTCCGTGCTAGCACCGGGATGGTGCAGAAGAACCAGAACGGGGCGTTCGCCGGGACTATCCGGCTGCCAGTGTTGCAGCTGTTCCAACCCACGAGGCAAGACGATGGCCACCGCACGCCGTCGCGCCACCAGGGCCTCAGCTTCGTCGCGGGGCAGTTCTTGGGCTTCCAGTCGCGTTGAGGCCAGCAGATCATCGGCCACCTGTCGGCTGAATGGCCCGGATTCTTCGAGCACAACCACCACAGGAAGTTTCGTGTTGTGTTGCGGCGTTCGGTGGAAGATGATACCGAAGGCCGAGGCGAGCACGATAGGAACGGCTAAGCCCATCAGGGCGGCGCGGCGGTCGGTCCAGAACCGGCGCCACTCTTTGCGTGCCCAACTGAAGGTCAGTTCGAGTTTGCGGCTCACGCGCCATGCCCCCCCGCGGAGTGATCGGCCCGCAATGCCCGTTCTAAGGCTCCGGCCGGCGTGCGGTACGCCTCCAACTCGACGCCATCAGCCAGCAGGGTGGCGAGGGCATAGCCGAGTTCTTCGTGGCTGTCCGCCGCAAGGCGGAGCCGGCGGCCGGTGATTTCCAATTCCACTTGTGAACCGAGGCGGCGGCGGAGAGCTTTTTCGAGGAATTTGGGTGGCCGAGTACGGAGATGCCCATAGAGAATCGCGCGATCGGCCTGCCGGGGGCGGAGCAACTCGGCCGCTGCCCCGCAGGCCACCACTCGCCCCCCCGCCAGGATAGCGACGCGGTCGCAGCCGCCTTCCGCTTCGTCGATGTGGTGGGTAGTTAACAGAATGGCGTGGCCGTCGTCGCGAAAACGGGTCAGGTCGGCCAGAAGCGCATCGCGGCTCGCTGGGTCGAGAGCCGCCGTCGGTTCGTCGAGCAACAGTACGGGGGGGTCGTGTAACAGAGCGATGGCCAGATTCAGCCGCTGTTTCATCCCTCCAGAGAAGGTCCCCACCCGATCGTGCGCCCGCTCGGTGAGTTGAAGCCGGGCCAGTGTGCGCACCACGCGACGGCGCAAGTCACTTCCGCGCAAGCCATACAGTTCCCCGAAAAATATTAAATTCTCATAGGCTGTGAACTCTTCGTACACAGCCGGTTCTTGAGGAACTAAACCCACACGCAAGGCGAAGCCCTGAGGATCGGCAGCACGGCTGTGGCCTTCGATCTGGACTGTTCCCGTAGCTGGCTCCAGAAGGCCCGCGGCCACGGCGAGGGTACTACTTTTGCCCGAGCCGTTGGGGCCTAGCAAACCGACGATTTCACCGCGATGAACCTCCAAGCAGACACGATCCAGCGCTACACGCTCGCCATAGCGTACCGTTACATCAGTCAGACTTAACGCCACCGGCAGGGGCATATTCAAGCCTCACGACAATATCTTCCGCGGGGATGGGGGGGGATAGCCAAGCCCGCGCAAAAGTGCAAGGCGAAGACCGCGGACTACCAAGATCACGGCCAGCCGATCAGCTGCCCCATGGGGAGCGGGGTGTATGTCGAGCGTGGCCCGCGGTAGCGTCGTTGGCAAGATGGCTTCTGAAAAGCGGTGCGGCCGGATGCGGCATCGCGGCCATCACGGATCGGAAACGAGGTGCAGCCGGATGCCACAGCGCGGCCATCACGGATCGTGGAAGGGATTCGGGTTGTCGTCGAATTTTTCGAGGTCGCGGTCGGTCAGGCCGAAGTGGTGGGCAATTTCGTGAACGACGGTTTTGCGAATTTCGATCTGCAAATCGTGTGGGTCGGGGAAGTCTTCTTCCAAAGGATTGCGGAAAATGATGATGCGGTTGGGGTTTTCGAGCATCTCGGTAGCGCTGACACCCTCCAGCGGCATGAAGTAGCCGTACAGGGATTCCCCCGCGGCAATTTCCTCGTCGGTAAAACCGGCTTGGCGGAGGAATTCGACGGACGGCTCTTCTTCCACATCAATGACGACGTTTTCAAGATGGGCTTTGATCTCGTCGGGCAACGACTCGACGGCGTGCCGGACGATGGCGGCGAACTTCTTCATGCTCATTCCCATAGCGTCATGCTCGCGGAAGTTCGCCGGGGCGTCAACTCAACTTGTCTCGGCGGATGGTGGGGGTTGTTCGGTCTGCGGTGGTGGCAGGAGAAACGATAGCACGAGGGCCAGAGCGTAGACGGCTCCGCCAATAATGGCCGCGGCCATCGCGACGCGCAGGGGGTTTTTCTCCGGTCCTTCATCTGGGAAAAACAGCGGGGCAAGCAACTCGGTGTTGAGGGTTGCGGCCATCGTCCCCAGCATGCGACCGCCGACGTTGGTCGCAAATCCGCTGCCGGTGCCACGCAGGTGCACCGGGAACACCTTCGGCAAATATTCGCTGACGTAGCTGAACTGCGCGATCGTTAGCAGACCACAGACAAAGATGGCGATGGCGAAGATCGTGTAGTCGCTTTGGTAAAGTACCAGGTAGGTGAGGGGAAAGAGGATCACGCCGGGTAGCAGGAAGATGCGAATCAACACGCGGCTAGCGACATACACCACCAAAATGGCAAAGAGAATCCGCCCCGTCAGACCGCCGAGTTCTTGCCAGCGTTGAATGTTGCCCCGTTTGGCGTTGATCTCGTCGTTGATGGGCTTGCGAGCATTGGCGAGGGCTTTGGTAGCCGCTTGGACGGCCGCCTCGGCGGAGGCCTTGTCGGCGGTGCTGGCTTTTTGGAGTCGCTCTTGGGCTTCCGCGAGTTGTTTTTCCGCAGCTTTGACTTGCGGCAGGTATTCTTTTTTGATGGGGTCCAGGGCGGGCAACCCAGGGGCCATTTGCAGGGGCGTCAGTTGGAGTGCGCCAAAGGCTGCCGCGTAACCACATGCCGACAATAGAGTTGTGACGATCGTTGTCCGACGCAAAGCCGGGGAGAAAAGTTCACGCAGACTGGGGCGCTGGAGTGTGCCGGCGGCTTTACGCTCTTGCCAGATGCGGCTTTCGGGAACAAACGGCATCAAGATGAGTATCAGTGCTCCGGGAATCAGCCCGGTCAGCAGGGTGTAACGCCAGGCGGCGACCGGGACGGGCACCCATGCCAGCCCATCGGGGTGGGCTTGGAGAAAGGCCACGATTTCATTAAACACCTCGGTGACGAGGATACCGCCCAAGGACGCAAAGGCCAAGGTCCAGCCAATGGCCATTTCGCGTTGTCGCTTCTCCGTGAACAGTTCCGCCAGCCACGTCACCGCGGCGACCAATTCCACACACACACCGATGAAGGTTGTGCAACGGAACAGGACCAGCTGCCACAATTCGGTACTATACGCCGCCGCCACCGGCGACAGCGAGTAGACGAAGATGCTCCCGACCATGACGGTTTTGCGGCCCAGTTGGTCGATCAGATAGCCGCCCAGAAGGCCGAAAATACCGCCGGAGAGAGCCGCCATCCACAGCATGCGGCCCGACCACAGCCGCACGGCATCATCGGTGGGCGGAACTCGTAACAGTTCCGCGAGGGCTTGCGCTCCGATGACCGGGAACATGAGCAGTTCGTAGGTATCGAAGAGAAAACCAATGGCAGCGACCGTCAGGACCAGCCAACGGGTCACAGGTGCCAGGGCGGCACCGCCGGCCAAAGCAGACGACACAGGCAACTCCTTGGTGGGTGCAGCGATTCGCGGAGGGTGTCGGCCCTGCGGAACACGTTTTGCGTGCGGAGCCGACAATGGTGTGAGGGTAGGTCTTTTCGGACCGCTTGGCAACACGCCCCTTGCGTTCTGCGGTCTGGTGCGTAAGCATGTCTGCGTCCCGGTTACAAGTACCGGGATTTCTCCCGCATCTTACACTCCCGGAGTCCTGCCGATGCTCTCCAACCGTACCCGCTGGCTCACCTCCCTGACGAGTTTCTTGGCTCTGCTCGGGCCAGCCTCGTGGCTGCGTGCCGATGACACCGCGGACTTCCTCCAACCCGACAATTGGGAAGGCCGCGACGACATTTGGAAACTCGACCCCAAAACACGAACCATCATCGGGGAAACCAAAGAAGACCCCAAATACAACACCTTCTTCTGTTCCAAAACCAAATACAGCGATTTTGAATTGACCTGCAAAGTGTTGCTCGACGGCGGCATTGGCAACAGTGGCATTCAGATACGCAGCGAGCGTTTCGACAAAGACAGCAAACAGCCTTTCCGGGTCCGTGGCCCCCAAGTCGATGTGGGCAAAGGCTATTGGGGCAGTTTGTATGGCGAAGGTGTCGGCGGAATGATGAAAGCGGCCAACCCCGAAACGATCAAAAAAGTGGTGAAAGAAACGGATTACAACGACTACTTCATTCGTGCTCAAGGAACCCGCATCACGATTAAGATCAACGGCGAAACGATGATCGATCAAGATTTTCCCCGACTGCCCGGCAAAAAGGACAAGGACGGGAAGGTGACGGAAGGAGCACCGGCACCGTTGGAGGGGATTATCGCCTTCCAAGCGCACGCTGGCTATCCGAAGATGCGCGTCGTTTTCCAGGACATCACGTTTAAGAACCTGGCCAAGAAGTGATGTCGGCTGGCGGGCCGCTGGAGCGCCTGCGCTTGTCGGAAACTGTTTCAGGTCAACACTTTCGGCGCTTCGCGCAAGGCCAGCCAGGCGCTCCAGCGCGACGACAGCCCCAAGCGGGCGAGGTATTCGCCGTCGGGTTGGGCGTTGTCGGCAGCGTGTAGAATCGTATCGGCGGCGTGAACCGCGGTCAGTGGGGTAAAGCCGGTGCTGGGGCAGCCGCTGGGGTGATGGTGCCACGCCACAGCTTCCACAATCGCGTCGGGCAGGCCCCATAACCCCAACAGATAGGCCCCGACTTCCGCATGCGACGTTCCCAGAACTTGCCGTTCGGCGTCTTCGGCGCGGAGATTGTCGATCCGCATGGCGTTCATCACTTCCCGATAGGGGCCGGCCAGTTGGCTGGCGAGTGTTAATCGGCCAATATCGTGAAGAAGCCCGGCGAGGGCCGATTCACGGACTACCCGTTCGTCGGCGCGTTCGCTGGTGGCGATGGCAGCGGCCAGCTCAGCCACCGCCTGACTATGTTCCCATAACAGTTCAATCGAGAAGGGCCGTAGCATCTGGGGGTTGTAACGGGAAAACAGATCGGCTGCGAGAATGAGAGTGCGTGTCAGGTCCGCGCCAAGGATTTTCACCGCTTGGCTGGGGGTCGCCGCGGGCTTGCGCAGGCCGACGAGAGCCGAGTTGGCCATTTGCAGCAGACGGGCAGCAATACCCAGGTCTTGGGAAACCAACTCGCCCACCGCGGCCAGGGAGTAATCGGGCTGCATGAGGGTGTCGGCGATCTGCGTGTAGAGGGTGGACAAAGCCGGGACACTGGTCAGCCGCCCAATGACGGACACCAACGAGGAACTGCCGAGCAATTCCCGCAGACAGTAGGCCCGCTGGACGGCGTTGACCAGCTCGGCCGCAGGGCACGGTTTGGGTAATACCCGATGGGCCAGCGCGACCAACTGGACCACCTCGGGACTTCCCACAGGGGCCAACACCAGGCGTGCTGTCCGCGGATGGCGTCGACGCACTTCCAATAGCAGCTCGGTGCAAGAAATGCCGGCCAGTTGCGCATCCAGGATGACCGAGTCGAACGCGGCTCCCTCCAGAAGCCGCAATGCTTCCGGTCCACCGCGACTGAAGAGTATTTCCCATTCGTGCTGGACAGGCGCAAAAGCTTGCCACACCAAGCGTTGCGTCGTTGCATCGTGGGTGACCAGGAAAACCCGACCGCTCATGGCACAGATACCTAGGACGAACCGGGAAAGCGCCGTTGGCTAGCAGTGTGCGACGCCGGCGGCCAACGCCGCAAGGCCCGTTCGACCGTTTTCACTAAATCCAAGGGCGTAAAGGGTTTCGGTAGGAATAACGCTCCGGGCACTCCCTCCAGCCGCTCCTGATCGGGCACAAAACCCGAGATAAAAACCACTCCGATTTCCGGTCGCTGCGTCCGCACTTGCGCCGCCAGCGCCCGACCGTCCATACCGGGCATCACCATATCGGTGATCAGCAAATCGCACGACCGCTCGGGGGTGAGCAACTGTAGCGCGGTATGGGCACAATCGGCTTCAAAGACGCAAAAACCTTGCCCTTCGAGGGTGAAGCGGGCCATTTTCCGTAACCGTTCCTCATCCTCGACCAGAAGTATCGACCGCACGGCAGCATTGGGACGCGTCGCGACAGAACTGCTGGGCAAGGTGGTCGAAGTCTTGGGGGGATCATCGCACCACGGCAGGCGGATAGTGAAGGTTGTTCCGACACCGACGGTCGAATCGACATCAATCGTACCGCGGGCTTTTTGCACGATGCCGTAGACGGTGGCCAACCCCAGCCCGGTGCCCTTGCCCACGTCTTTGGTGGTGAAAAACGGCTCGAAGAGGTGTTTTTTCACCTCCTCGGTCATACCGCAGCCGGTGTCGGCGACCCGCAGTACCGCCCAGCGCTCGCCGCCAAGTTCAGCGGTTGTAGCAATCGTGATCGTTCCCCCCTGGGGCATGGCATCCTTGGCGTTGACGGCCAAATTCAACAGGACTTGTTCAATCTGGCTGCGGTCGACTTTGACGGGAATGGGTTGTTCATGGAGTTCGGTGCAAATCCGGGCGCGGTCACCAATCAAGCGGCGGAGCATGCTGAGAAACTCCGTGATAATCGCGTTGAGGTCGCAGACTTCGGGCCGGGTGGGTTGTTTGCGGCTGAAGGTGAGGAGCTGTCGGGTCAGGGTGGCGGCGCGTTCGGCGGCGTCGCGAACATCCTCCAACAGGCGGGGAAACTCCGGATCGTCAGACGGTACACTTTGCATCAGATGGATATTGCCGGAGATGATGGTGAGCAAATTATTAAAATCGTGGGCCACCCCGCCGGCGAGTCGGCCAATAGCTTCCATCTTCTGCGCTTGGCGGAACTGAATTTCGAGCCGTTTGAGTTCGGTCACATCTTGGTAGACCCCCAGAATGCCGATGACTCGCTGGTGGGTATCGAGCATGGGGACGCGGCTGATGAGCAACGTGGCTTTCATGCCGTCGGGGCGCGTCCGGGTTTCTTCGACATTGAGTAACGGGGTGCCGTTGTGGATCACTTGCAGATCGCGGCTTTGGCTGAGTTCGACTTCGTCGGTGCAGGTGGTCAGGTCGTCATCCGTTCGCCCTACGACCTCGCCGGCGACGCTCAGACCGCAGTCGCGGGCAAACTGGTCGTTGCAACCCAGATAAATCAGTGCCCGATCTTTCCAAAACACTCCACAGGGGATGTGGGCCAAGATGTTGCGCAGGTGTTCTTCGCTTTGGCGAAGGGCCGCTTCGGTTCGGCGTCGCTCGGTAATATCAGTCCCAACGACAAGCCAGGCCTGGCGATTGGGGTCGGCCAACGGGGTAGCAATCGCTTCGAGGGGCAGCAGAACACCGGCTTTGGTCCGGTGCGGCCAGGTTAGCACAGTTCCCGGCAGCAGGGTTTCGGAGGCCAATTCCCGCAGTAGCCACTCGGTGGTTTCCGCCGCCACCACTTCGCGCAGCGTCAGATTCAGCAGCTCATCCCGGGAATAGCCATAGCGAATCACGACAGCGTCGTTGACGGCCAGAAACCGCAGCGAGCGGGTGTCGAATACCCACATCGGAGCTGGGTGGGCGTTGAAGACGAGTTCTGGCAGATTGGCGGTGGCGACCGGATCGCTGCGGAAAATCGAACCGGTTTTGTCTGCAAGCCATCGCTGCTCCCAACCGTCGGCCATGGCAGCACTCATTGCGTTACAGAAAGTTGCCACAACCCTAGCACACCGCGTGACTTGCTGGGGATTTCCGCCCCATTGCACGGCGAGCGGAATGATCATTACACGGCGAGCGGAATAATTCTGTGCGGCCTCAAGTGATAGCGGGATTGGGGACATGTGGGCATTTTCCCACGCTGGGTGGCATCTTCGGGCAATGCATCCTAAAGTTGCAGGTTGTTGGAACTGATCAGCGGAGCTGCCGATGTCGTCGATCATCTCGCAATGCGCTGCGGATTACGATCCCATTCCCCCCCGGGAACGCATTCCGCCGGCGGAATGGAGCGAACCGAAAGGCTGTTTAACGCGGCTGATCGAAAAATGGATCGTTTTGCCCGAAGAATGGGATGAATTGCCGGTGGAAGTGCGTCAGCAGATTCTGCAACCATCGCGGCATGAGGATATTCTTGATCGGTTGGTCGAAAACCACCTTCTGACGCCATTTCAAGCGGATACGGTCCGTCAGGGAGGTGAGAACGAACTGGTCTTGGGCCATTACCGGCTGCTGGACGTTTTGGGCCGCGGTGGGATGGGCACTGTCTACCGGGCCGAACATGTGCATTTGCGGCGGCAGGTGGCGGTCAAGGTCATGACTCGGTCGGCGGAGGCGAATCCGCGCTTGCTGCACCGTTTTTATGGTGAAGCCCGGGCCGTGGCGAAGCTGCAGCATCCCAATATTGTCAGTTGTCTGGATGCTGGGCGGTACAGCCCCCGCGGTGGCCCCCCGCGCGACTATTATGTCATGGAACTGATCCCGGGAGCCGATCTTCACACCCGGGTCGTCAATCAGGGGCCGTTGCCGCCACATCGAGTCTGCGAATTGTTCCGTCAGGTGGCCGAGGCGCTGGCGGAAGCTCATCGCTTCGGGCTGGTTCACCGCGACATCAAACCCAGTAACATTCTCATCACTCCTGATGGGCAGGCCAAACTGCTCGATTTCGGGTTGGCCCTCCGTCCCAGCCACCGGATGACTGAACCGGGGCTGGTGCTGGGCACCGTGGGCTACATGGCCCCCGAACAGGCCCAAGATGCTCACCTGGTCGATGCCCGCGCCGATCTTTTCAGCCTTGGGGCCACCATGTATTGGGCGTTGACGGGCAAAGAGCCATTCCCGGAAACCGGCCATCTGTTTCATGATCTGACCAGCCGGCTCCAAGCTCCAGCCTTGGACTTGCGGCGAACCAACCCAGAAATGCCGGATGAGCTGGTCAGTATGATTGCCAAGCTGACCGACCCTGATCCCGAGCGTCGTTATCAATCGGCCCGCGCGGTGGCCGCGACTTTAGCCGGTTTTGGCCGTTGGGTCTCGTTGCGGCAAGCCGCGGATGCCGGTTCCGCCCCACGGGTACTGATCGTGGAAGATGATCCGCGCTTACGGCGGTTGATGGCCAGTCTGCTGCGTGATTGCATCTGCGTTGAAGCCGGCGACGGGAAAACCGCCTGGGCCGAGTTGGAGAAAGCCCCCTTCGATTTGTTGGTGCTGGATGTCAACATTCCCGAACTGAGCGGGGCCGAAATTCTCGCCCGTGTGCGGGCCGACGAAAAAATGAGCGCGCGGACCCGCACCCTCATGGTATCTGGCGATCTGCCGTCCGAATCGCTCGGCAGCTATCTGATGACCGGGGCTGATGATTATCTCGAGAAACCTTTTCTGCCGCCAGCATTCGTCGCTCGGGCCCGGGGGTTGCTGGGCCGACGGGGCAATAGTTCCACCCAATCGGGAACCCACAGCGCCACCGTCCATCCGACGCCAGCTCCAGCGCGCGACAGCGAACTGGCCCGGCTTTCGCCCACCGAACCGTTGGCCTTTGCCATCTGCCGGATGCTCGAAGAACTGGGCGTGATTCTCCGGGGCTATCACGAACTCTGTGGGCGCTATGTCCGCACTCTCGCCGAAGCCGTGCCACCTGAGGGCGAGTACACCCGCCTGCACGATACCGCTTTTCTGGACTTACTCGTTCGCATCGCGCCGCTGCACGATGCCGGCATGCTGCTATTGCCCAGTTCCATCTTGCAAAAGCCCGCAGCCCTCGATGCCGAAGAACAAGCGATTGTGCAGCAACATACCGTGCTGGGCACCACGGTTGTTGCCGACATCGGCCAGCGCTACAACGCCGCGATGCCCGAGCTGGGGTTGGCCCAGGAAGTGATTCGCAGCCATCACGAAAAGTGGGATGGCACCGGCTATCCCGAGGGGTTACGTGGGAATGCGATTCCGCTGGCGGCACGGGTCGTGGCTCTCACGGCCGTCTACGAATCGCTGCGCACCAAACGACCCCATCGCCCCGCCTTGAGTCACAACCAGGTGGTCCGTTTGCTCAGCACCGAATTGCAAAACGAGTACGATCCCATCCTGCTGAAGGCGTTCCTGTCGGTGGCCCGCAAGTTCGATGAAATCTTCCAGACCAGAAGACGGTGATGCCCTGCCGCTTCCGGCTAGTCGCGGCCGGATGCTCCATGGTCCATCGTCCTGATCCGCACCGGGAATGGATTTGGGCCAGACCTTTGGCCGCGGGGGGCCGGTTTTCGTCCGTCACTCGTGAATTTCCTTCACCAACCACGGGTCCTGAGTTTTCTTGCGCCACTCGAGCAGTTGACGGCGCAGCTCGTCACGGATGTTGGTGTAATTCGGATCCGAGGCGCGGTTAGTCAGTTCGTTGGGGTCTTTCTCGAGGTCGTACAACTCTTCTTTGGGACGCTTCAGGTAGGCCGCCACTTCGCGTTGGCCCATGAACCGATCGCCGCGTCGGAGGATGCCCTGCCAGGTGGGCGAGGCCCACAGGTCGCTGGCGTGGGGGTATTCCAGAGCATGGGCGATGTTCAGAATGTACTTATGGGTCCGTGTGCGAATGACGCGCATCGGGTAGTACATGGTGATTTCGTGAAACTGATGCGAGGCGAAGATCGTCTCCCAGCCGTCCGGATTTTCGCGTTCCAGCACACTCAACAGGGAGCGCCCGGGGAGGTTGTAGCCCTTCTTGCCCGCGGGCGGCGGCTGGACGCCGCACCAATCCAGGATCGTGGGCACCAGATCGGTAAAACTGACCATCGCCCGGCAGGTGATGCCCGGTTTCTGCCCGGGCTTGCGGATGATGAGAGGCAGATGAATGCCCGGATCGTAGAGCGTGGTTTTGGCTCCGGGGAAGGGAATGCCGTTGTCGCTGAGAAAAATGACCAGGGTGTTGTCGTGGAGCCGAGCGTTGGCCAATTCTTGCAGAACCAAGCCCACGCCATGATCCAACCGGGCGACGGCCTGATAATACTCCGCCAATTCCGCGCGCACTTCGGGTTGGTCGGGCAAAAAGTACGGCACGGGGAGAGTTTGGGGATCGAAGCGGACTACCGGTACTTCGGGGGGGTACTTGGCCTCGTTGGCAAAACCCTTGCCGGCGCGGTGCGGATCGGTAAAGCCGACAAGCAGAAAGAACGGTTTGTCGCCACAATCGGCGAAGAATTTCCGAGCCTGCTCGGCGATCTGCACCGGGTTGCGGCCGTTACCGCCATAGGCCACATCGAAGGGATATACTTCTGGGGGTTGCACATGGAGCTTGGCGATCACACCGGACCGGTAGCCTGCGGGTGCCAGTAACGCTGGCAATCCCTTCACGTGGCGAAACGAGTGGAAGTTATGTTCCGCGTGCGCATGGCCATACTGCCCGCACATGTGCGTGGGCATGCCGGTCAAGAGTGTACCGCGGCTGGCGCTGCATGACGCCGCGGAGGCAAAACCGTGGGTGAAGCGTGTCCCGCTTTTGGCCAGAGCGTCGATGTGGGGCGTTTTCGCCACTTTGTCGCCGTAACACCCCACTTCCAGGCCCAAATCGTCGGCAATTAACAGCAGCACGTTCTTCCGCTCCGCGGTGAAGCCTGGTAGAGCCACCACGAGCGTAACCGCCCACGTCAGAAACCAGCGTCGCATGGCGAGACTCCTGGGAAAAGGCCTGGTGTGAGTTTACTCGACGGCTGCGGCATCCGCGATCAGATTCCCGGATAGCTTCGGCGCTGCCAGCCTGGGAGGAAATCTCCACACTTCATGCCGACCCGTTGTTGCGTGGGAGTGCCCCGTGGCGTAAACTCACACCACCTTCTCTTTTCTCTTTCACGGGAAGTTCTCCATCATGGATCGTCGCGAATTTCTGGCCAGTGCCGCCGTCGCTGGAAGTGGACCCATTCTTCTGGGAATGACCCGGAAAGCCGATGTGAAAAACCCCGTCATCGGCGTAGACGGTTTTCAGTACGAGTGCCACCACAATTGGGGCGAGCTTCCCCCCGATTACAGCTGGCAGACCACGCACAACGTCGCCATCGACTCCCAGGGATTCGTCTACATCACTCAGCAAGGCACCAAGGGAACGAAGGCCAACCGAGACACGGTGTTGGTATTCGATCCCAAGGGGAAGTTTGTCCGTTCGTTCGGCCAGGATTGGCATATGGGCGGCCACGGCATTGAAATTCGTCGGGAAGGTCGTGAGGAGTTCATCTACCTCGCCAACACCTGGACACCCGAGTTGAAAGTGGTGAAGACGAATCTTCGGGGTGAGATCGTGTGGAAGAAAGGCCGCCCCGAATGCCCGGAGTACGAAGACCCCCAAAAACCTTACAACCCCACCAACATTTGTTGGCTACCCGACGGCGGCTTCAATGTCAGCGATGGCTACGGCTCCCACTACCTGCTCAATTACGACAAAGACGGCCGGCTTGTGAAGGTCTTTGGCGGCACCGGCACCGCCTTGGGGCAACTGCGGACGCCGCACGGTCAATGGCTCGACGACCGCGACCCGAAAAAACCAGTGCTGGTGGTGTGTGATCGGGCCAACGGCCGCTTGCAGCGCTTCACGCTCGACGGCCAAGCCATCGACGCCACGAAATCCGGCGCGGTCGTCCTCTTCCCCGCTCATGCCAAAACCCGCGGCGACATTCTGCTGGTTGCCGATCTCCACGCCCGCGTTTCGCTTTTTGACAAAAACAATCAACTCATCGTCCATTTGGGCGAAGACCAACAATGGCGGCAACGGGTGGTCGCCAGCTTGGGGAAAGACCAAGGGCCACCGCTACGCACGCAACCCCGCGAGTGGCCAGCGGGCAAATTTGTTCACCCGCACGATGCCTGCTTCGATCGCGACGGCAACATCTTTGTGGTCGAATGGGTCAGCACGGGACGGATCACGTTCTTGAAGAAAGTGTCGTAGGGGCAACCGATCCGCCAGGCTGGGGTTGGACCGCTGAAGGAACTGGGCCAGGATCAGGAAAGCGCGTCCCGCACCGCGGGCACAGCCGCTTCGCTTCATCGCCATAAAACCGCTCAAACAGCGGCGGCAACTGCGTGACGATGTTCGTGACGTGAAGAAATTCCTCATGCAGCTTGTGGCCGCAGTTCTCGCAATACCACTGGAACCCGTCGCGTTGGCCCGGCTCACGTTTTTTCTCGATCACCAAACCCACGGTGTGGGCCGGCCGGCGCGGGGAATGGGGCACCCGCGGCGGCAGAAGGAAAATCTCCCCCTGCCTGATCGGAATATCGACAATTTGACCGTTGTCGTGAACCTTCAGTACCATGTCGCCTTCGACTTGATAGAAGAATTCCTCCCCCTCGTTCACGTGATAATCGCGCCGCGTATTGGAGCCGACTACCATCACGATGAAGTCAGCATCCTCAAAGACGAGCTTGTTGCCAACGGGGGGCTGGAGCAGTGCGCGGTGATCGTTGATCCATTGTTGGAAGTTGATCGGTGCACGCAGCATGGGAGAGTTCCTCGTCACAACCGTTGGAGAAAACGTTGGGTGAACAAGACCACGGTCGCTGTCATTCCAAAGTCGCAATCACCTTCAATTCGACATGAATCGGCGTGGGCAACCGGTTCACCTCCACCGTCGTGCGGCATGGTTCGATCGCTGCGAAGTATTCGCGATACACCGCGTTGAAGGCGTGGAAGTCGCGGGCGATGGACGTGAGAAAGACCGTCACATCGATGATGTTCTCCCAGCGGCTACCAGCATCTTCCAGGATGAACCGGATATTGCGAAACACCGCTTTCGCTTCTTCGACAATATCGTAAGCGACCACTTGCCCGGCCGCATCGAGCTGAACACCCGGAATCGTAGGGCGGCCGCGTTCGCGGGGGCCAATACCCGACAGAAACAACAACGAACCAACCTGCCACGCATGCGGATACGCGCCAACCGGTTCCGCCGCCCGCTCGGACACAATCTTCCGCTTCACCACACTCATCGCATCCTCTCGGAGAAGGCCCAATGACCTCAATTCTCAGGAGAACTGGAGACACACATTCTTCGGTTCGGTGAAGAACCGCAACGCCTCCCATCCGCCTTCGCGACCAACACCGGATTGCTTGACCCCACCGAAGGGCGTGCGCAAGTCGCGGACCATCCAACAGTTGACCCAGACAATCCCGGCCTGCAACTGAGCCGCGATGCGGTGGGCGCGGTCGAGCGAGCGGGTCCACAGCACCGCCGCCAGGCCATAGGGCGTGGCGTTGGCCCGTTGGACCGCTTCATCATCGTGGTGGAAGCGATACAGCGCCACCACGGGGCCGAAAATCTCCTCTTGGCTGGTCCGGCAATGGTCCGGCAGCCCTTCGATCACCGCCGGCGTCAGAAACCAGCCACCGGCGCACCGCCCCGGCGGCGACACCACCTCACCGCCACACAGAATGGTCCCCCCCTCCGCACGAGCCAAAGCCAGATAGCTTTGCACCTTCGCCCAGTGCGACTCGGAGATCAGCGCTCCTTGATCGGTGCGAGCATCGCGGGGGTCGCCAACGACCAGCTTCTGCACGCGGGCGACGAATTCGGCCTTGAAGCGATCGTAAATGCGATCATGAACAAACACGCGCGAACCGCACAAACAGATTTCACCCTGGTTGGCGAAAGCGGAACGGACAGTGGTGGCCAGGGCCATCTCCAGATCACAATCGTCCAAAATCAAAACCGGGTTCTTTCCCCCCAGCTCCAGGGAGAGTTTTTTGAATAGCGGCGCGGTGACACTGGCAATGCGGGCACCGGTTTTCGTGCCCCCCGTGAACGAGACGGCCCGCACCGCTGGATGGGTACAAATCGGTTCGCCAGCGTCCGTTCCGGTTCCGTGGACTATGTTCAGCACTCCGGGGGGCAGGCCGGCTTCCCAGCACAGTTGCGCCAGCCGCGTCGCGGTGGCCGGTGTCAGTTCGCTGGGTTTGCCGATCACGCAATTGCCCGCGGCCAGTGCCGGAGCGATCTTCCAGGTGAACAAATACAGCGGTAGATTCCACGGCGAAATACAACCGACAACCCCCAGTGGCGACCGCAACGTATAGTTGAGCACATCGGCGGACGTGGGGTGGCACTCACTGGCGAAGTGTTGTACCCCTGCGGCAAAGAAGCGAAAATTGGCCACGGCCCGCGGAATATCGACACGGCGTGCCAACGTGACCGGTTTGCCGGTATCCTGCGATTCGGCATAGGCCAGGTCTTCGAGGTGGGTTTCGATCTTGTCGGCGATGGTCTGGAGTAGCGCGGCCCGTTGTTCGATCGGGCAATCGCGCCACGCGGGGAAAGCCGCTTCGGCCGCCGCACAGGCCGCCAGAACATCGTCGCGGCTGGAAGCGGCCACTTCGGCGTACACCTGCCCGGTCGCCGGTTCGTAGACGGGTAAATAGTCGCCCCCCTGCGGCGGAATGAACCGACCACCGATGAAGTTGAGGAATCGCTCCCGCTCAGACACTCTGCAACCTCCCGCCATCAACCGGCACACTCACCCCACTGATGTAACTGGCTGCCGGCGAAGCCAGAAAGGCAATGACACCGCCCACCTCCTCGGGAGTCCCAAAGCGCCCGAGGGGAATTTCGGCCTTCATCGCCCGTTCCACCTCCTCCCGCGACGTCGTTGCCGCCTTCCGGGCAATAATCGCTTCCAGGCGGGCCGTCTGTGTGGCCCCCGGTAGCACATTGTTGACCGTGATCCCCCAGCGCCCCACCTCGCGCGAGAGCGTTTTGGCCCACGCCGCCATCGCTCCACGAATCGTATTCGACACCCCCAAGCCGGGGATCGGCTCGCGCACCGAGGTCGAGATGACATTGATAATGCGGCCATACCCGGCGGCTCGCATGCCCGGCAATACCCATTGCGTAATCAAATGCGAGGCCAGCACATGTTGCCGAAAGGCTGCCAGCAGTTGCTCGATGGTCGCTTCGGTGATCGGTCCGGGAGGTGGGCCGCCGCTGTTGTTGACCACGATATGAAACCGCGCCGGCCCACCGAGTTGCCCTTCTAACGAGGCTATGAGCGTTTCCACTTGCTGGGCATCGGCCTGGAGAAAACCGAAACCGCATTCCTGCGGCGGAGCCGTACGGGCCAGCACCGTGACACAGGCACCGGCCGCGGCCAATTCCTTGGCGGCGGCCAGACCAATCCCTTGTGAGCCACCACACACCAACGCGGCTTTCCCGGACAGGTCGATGTTCATGCGCGCATGCTAGGCCGAAAGGAACACTCTGACAAGCAAAATTCGCACGCCGTTGGTGATCCTGACCGATCCTGGCCCACGCCACATGCTAGAAGAATGGTAGCCGCCGCGACACAATGACAAAGTTCCCCAACGCCCCGCCGCGGATGCGGCGGCACCAAGACGACCGTGCCGAACCGCCGGTGCTCGTCTCGTATCCCTATAATGACGCTTCGCGTAGGGATTGATGGAATCCGACGGGAGAAGGTTTATGGCCCAATGGCAGCGCACACACACCTGCAACGACCTGCGCGAGGAGCATGTCGGGCAGACGGTCACACTCAATGGCTGGGTGCTCATCACCCGCAAGTTCGGCCATCAGAACTTTGTCGATCTGCGTGACCGCTACGGCCTGACGCAAATCGTTTTTGAAGCCGACAATCCGGAACTGTTCGCGCAATCGGAACTGCTGAAACGGGAGTGGGTGCTATCAGTCACCGGTGTGGTGCGGAAACGCTTGGCCGGCGCCGAGCGAACCGACATCCCGACCGGAGCCATTGAGGTGGAAGCGAAAATTCTGCGCGTTCTCAACCCCTGCCCGCCGCTGCCGTTTTCCGTCACCGAATTTCCCGATGAAGAACTCCCCAACGAAGACCTCCGCCTGCAATATCGCTACTTGGACCTGCGCCGCCGCTCCCTGCAACGCACACTTCTTCTGCGCCACCGGCTGTGCAAAGTCATCCGCGACTTCATGGATGCTCACCAGTTCCTGGAAGTCGAAACGCCCATGCTGGGCAAAAGCACCCCCGAGGGGGCCCGCGATTACCTCGTGCCCAGCCGCATTTTCCACGGCGAATTTTACGCCCTGCCACAGTCGCCGCAACTTTACAAGCAACTGCTCATGATCGCCGGCTACGACCGCTACTTCCAAATCGCTCGCTGTCTGCGCGATGAAGACCTCCGCGCCGACCGACAACCCGAGTTCACCCAACTCGATGTCGAAATGTCGTTCGTCGAACGCGACGATGTCCTGACTCTCATGGAACAACTCGCCGTCGAGGTCTTCGAGAAGTGCCTGGGGGTGAAACTGACGACGCCCTTCCCGCGCATGAGCTACGCCGAGGCCCGGGCCAAGTACGGCTCCGATAAACCCGACCTCCGCTATGGTCTTGAAATCGTTGATGTTAGCGAGATCGCTGCCGCCAGCGAATTCAGCATCTTCAAAAATGCCCTCGCGGCCGGCGGTGTCGTTCGGGCCATCAACGCACGCGGGGCTGCCACCCAATTCAGCAACACAGCCCTAAAACCCGGCGGTGAGCTGCCCAAAGTGGTTGAAACCTACAAAGCCAAAGGGCTGGCGTGGTTGAAGGTGGAAGGCGGTCAGCTCATCGGGTCGATCGAGAAGTTCTTCCCCGCCGAGCTGAAAGCCCAACTTTGCGAGCGCCTCGGGGCCAGCGACGGCGACCTCCTACTGTTTGTTGCCGATTCTGAAGCCGTGGTGTGTGACGCCCTCGGAGGACTACGCACCTATCTGGCCAGCCGTCTGAAGCTGTACAAGAATTGGTGGGATGAGAAAGCGGAACACGACGCCGCAGAGAAAAAGAAGGTCGAGGCTGCCAAAAAGAAGAAAGAGAGCTACACCCCGGTCCCTTTTCAACCACGACCCGAGCATTTCCGCTTCCTGTGGGTCATCGACTTTCCCATGTTTGGCTGGGATGACGAGGAGAAGCGCTGGAGCGCGATGCATCACCCCTTCACCGCTCCCCTGGATGAAGACTTACCCCTTTTGTGGCAAAACGATTCCCTCGGTCAGGTGCGGGCCAAAGCCTACGACCTGGTGCTCAACGGCTACGAAGTCGGCGGCGGTAGCATCCGGATTCACCGTCAAGACATTCAGAGCCGCGTCTTTGAAATCTTCGGCATGACCCCCGACGATGCCAAGGCGCGCTTTGGTTTTCTGCTCGATGCCTTGCAAAGTGGTGCCCCGCCCCACGGCGGCATCGCCTGGGGGCTTGACCGCTGGGCCATGATCATCGCCGGGACCACCAACATTCGCGACGTGATCGCCTTTCCCAAAAACCAACGCGCCCGCGACCTGATGACCGGTGCCCCTGCCCCAGTGGAACAGCGGCAAATGCAGGAACTGGGTATCGAGTTAACCGCGGCCACGCGTGCACTGTTGCGGGAACGGCAACAACGCGAAGGCCAGTAGCGCCGATTACGCCCTGGCCGACTCAGCGCCGGTTGCCACCGCCACCACCACAGAACTGACAGCGCCGATTACGCCCTGGCCGACTCAGCGCCCGCTGTCCGGAGAGGTGTGTTGCCAGATAGCGGCTTGACACATCGTCATTCCATTCCCCCCAGGCGCTATTCCACCCAGGCCCCGGAGGATATTCTCCCGGGGCCTGCATGACAGCTGTGGCCGCTACAACTCGTGGTCGGTTACTTCGCCTTCGGCTCCTTCATCATGGGGATTTCTTCCGCGGTGGTCCGGCCGCTACAACTCGTGGTCGGTTACTTCGCTTTGGGGGCCTCGGTCGGCCAGCCACCCGCCGGCGCAAGGCCACTGTGGTTCACCTTCGGCCAGCTCTTATAGATGTCGAAGTGGGGGTCGGCCTCGTGATCGTGGCATTGGATGCATAGATTCTGGACACGGTTGATGAGAATCTGCTGGGCCGGCGGAAGGGCGATTTTGCCGCGTTCGGCTGCGGGGATATCCGCCATTTTGTTCATAAATTCCACATCCGGCAGTTTGGGGGCATCCGGTTGCTTCCACGGCGAGAGAAACGCCAAAAACTGCGGATTCTTCGGCGCGGCCACATGGCCACTGCCGGGGCCGTGGCAGCTTTCGCAGCCGACATCGCGCAGATGCGGGGTGGTCTTGTCGTCGACGTAGCCATCGCGGTAACGGAAGCCCACCGAATGGCACTGCACGCATTCGCCGTCGAAATTCCGCAGGCTGGGTCGCTTGGCGTAGCGTTCGAGAGTCTCCATGGCATGGCTGTGATGATGCTCTTTCCACTTCTTGTATTCGGCCTCATGGCACGCCTGGCACGCCGCGGACCCCACATAGGTCAGTTTGACTGGGGGGTTGAGGTCCAGAGCCTTGATTTGCTCGGGATGGGGCACTCGCGGATATTGGCTTAAGAGGTTAGCCGCTTTCACCTGCTGGGCGTACTCTTCGAGGACCGGAAGCACCGGATTGCGTTTCTTCGCTTCTTCTTCGGTTCCGGGGGTGATGAATTCTTCGGTCAGTGGAACCAGTTGATAGTGGAACTCGAAGGTACCATCGGCCTTTTTGAACCCGCCCAGCACCCCGACATGTTGCCCACGGTGGCCGACCTGAACCACTTGCGTGGTGGTACCGGTGGGTTGGCTGGGTTGTAGGGGTGGCAAGTCAGTATCCGATTGGCACAAGATCACCTGAAACTGCGGGAAATCTTGGGCGACCTTGGCCGCGTCGGTACTGGGGCCTTGGAAGATCAACACGTTCAGTTGCGGCTTGGCCGGATGCTTGGCCAGTGTCGCCACAATGTTTTCTAAGGCCGCCTTGGCGTTGGGGAAATCGATGGAAATGTCCCATTTATTCTTGCGATTCTCTTCTTGCAAAGCCTTGCCAACGACCCCAGCCACGCCGACGGTCACGTCCCCCACCTTGTCGACTTCGATGGCCTCGATCAACGCACGCTCGGCGCTGGAGGGCGAAGGGAAATACTCGTGTCGTGGAATCACCCGACCGTCGGCGACTCCCACAATGTTGGCTGCCAACAAGAATGGCCGCTGCTCTTTTTGGAGTGTGTATTCGGCAATGAGTTTATAAAGGTCGTGTTTGAGTTCGGTAGCTCCAATGCCCACGGCCAGGTAACCCATTTCGCGCAGGGCGTGCATGGTCGCGGCATATTTGAGTTGACCTTGGCGGGCCAGCATGGTTTTTTCGGCGTGCAGGTCGCCCAGATCGATGCCCACGACCGGCCACCCCTTGGCTTTCAACGAGTCGATGAGCATAGCGCGACGTTCCAACCCGCCGATTTGCGGGCGGCTGCAACCACAGGGCTGCAAATAGCCAAAGGTCTGCCCGCTGAGAATGAGGACAACATCGGGTTTTCGGTCTTTCGGCCAGGCGGCAAACAACGGCATTCCGCCAACGCGGGTCGGTGCGGGGTGTCCGGATGGTGAAGGCTCGGCCGCCGGAACCACCGCCGACACGGGTTGCACGTCCGACGGAGCCGACGATTTCGTGGCCGGCGGGCTGATACACGCTGTGGCCAAGAACGTGGCGAACAGGCCGAACAAGCCCACCAACTTCAGCCGTGAGTCGTGGCGTGTACGGATCATACGGGTTGGTCCTCGGATAAGCCGGGCGGAATCCGTCCCACGGTATTAGTTCGGTCGCTTGTGGGCGGGGTGTCGAGTAAGGGCGAACGTCCCAGTGCAGATGCCTATCGACCCGGTCCGGTTATGCGGCTTGGGTAAAGCCCACAAGCCACTTCGCCCTCTCCACCACACCCACCGCTTGCTGTCATTTCGACGAAATGGCCAATCCGCGCAGGGGAATGCGCATCTTTTGCGCACCGGGTCCTTTCACTTGCAGCACAATCTCCCCACGCACTTGTCCAAACTGGCCTTTGGGGATGGTGATTTTCAACTTGTATTGCCCTTGATTGCCGTTGTCGGGGAGGCGTTCGAGTTCGTAGACGAAGTTTTCCGGCTTGGATTCTGCCGGAAGAACTTCCAGTTCGATGCCGGCCCGCTCGGTGACCAATTTGGCCTCGTAGCGGAACACCTCCGCGCCGCGGAAGCTGGCAAGCGAAATTTCGTGCGCCGGCGGTTCCAGCCGCACTGGCCCGATAATGATACCGCTGAGCTTCAACTGTTGCGTCACACCCCCAGCCGTGATCGCCAACACCCGGTCGAAGGCTCCGATGTCGGGCCGGGCTTCCCCCACCTTGGGCCGGACGGTGATCGTCAGCCGATACGCCGAGCGGACCCGCTGCTTGACCTGACTTTCCACATCGACAAGGTTATCATCCGCGATGCGTTCCACTTTGGTCACTTGAACGAAACGCGCCGGATCGGTGGCCCCATTGAGGAATTGGACGATGCTATGGGGTTCTTCCAGGTCGCCGAATTCCGAGCCAGGGCCGCGGGTTGTGGAGTACAGGAGCACGTCATAAGTCCGATCGCCCGCCTCAGGAGGAATTCGACCCAAGTCAATGTTCGTTCGCGACAATTCACACGCTTTGCCCGCGTGGTACATGATGAGGAAGCGGTTGCCGACAAACTGCTTGCTGCCTTCCACCTGAACCGCGAAATCGGCACTGATCGATTTGGTTTGATCGCCCCCGACTTTGAAGGTGAGTTCGAGAATACCCCATTGCGGTGCCCATTTGTCTTCGGGCGTCGGGGCCGCCGGGATTTTGAACGCCACGGGCTGCTCACGATAATGCTGAAACGACACATCGCGGGATTCCGGCGGCAAACGCTCCTGAGCATAAGGAAGGGTATGCAAGGATAGCTCGGTGGCCGGTTGCGTCAGGCCGACTCCGAAGGCGTGAAACGGCCCGACCGGAAGTGCCGCCAGCGCGACGTGGTGCAGCAGGTTGCGGGTAACCGCCGGCGGAATGGCAATCACCCGGCCGCCAGTACACGCGGTGCAACTGAGGTCCTTCAGTTCCATGATCACCGGCGCTTTGTTGCGATTCTCGAACCAAAATTGGGTGCGTCGCAGCGTATCGCCAGGTTCGTAGAAGCCTTGGAAGAGACGGTCTTGCGCGGTGAAGTTGAACTTCAGAGGGTCTTGCGACGGCTCTTTATTCGCCGAAGGCGCCAGCAACCACAAGTTCCGGTAAGGTCCGGTGAGTTGGGGAGGGTCCCAACTGCGGGCGCTGGTGAAAAAGTACAGCGGCGGCCCTCCGGTACTGCCGCTGGGCGCGTTCGTTTTGGTTTCTTTCTCTTCAGGCGTCGGTGTGTACATCAAAATGAAGGTGATACCAAAAACCAACCCGGCCAAGACCACCAACGGGACGATCAACTTGAACGTCGCTCCCCAACCACCACCACTGGGGGCAGTCAGGGAATACTCCGGATTCATCGACCCGAGGGGATTCGTATTTGAACTCATGATCCGCGGCTCCGCACAAGAAACGGTCCGAGGCTTCTGAACAATTCTACGCTGCCCCACGCCGGAAGGTTTTGCGAGGGCTATTTCTTCACCAACGGCTTACCATGTTCTTCGTCCACGGCTTACCATGAAAGGTTTTCCGCGGGCTATTTCTTCGCCAACGGCTTACCATGGTGGTCGATGGCCCCGACTGCGACGATCACCAGGCCCTGGGGGTTGAGATACTGTTTCGCCACCGCTTGCACATCAGCAGGGCTGACCGCAGCCACTTCCTGGCGGAATTTTTCCAAGTAGTTGAAACCCAAGCCGTGGCGTTCGGCCGCAAGCAGTTCGCTGGCAATCGCTGAGAGCGTCGTAAAGCGGAACGGTAAGCTGCCCAGCAGGTACTTCTTGGCATCCTCGACTTCCTGGGGTGTGGGCAATTCGTCGCGCATCTTGTCGATTTCCTTGAGGAACGCCCGTTTCACATCGAGATAGTTCTTGGGGAAAGTGCCCACAAAACCGGTGAAAGCCCCAGGTTCTTTCCCCGCCGAACCCGTGATGCTGGCCGTCACGGTATACGCCAGCCCCAGCCGGTCGCGGATGGTGGCCGACAACCGATCGGTGAAGCCCGGACCCACCCCCAAGACATTATCCATCACCAACAGCTTGTAGTAATCAGGATTGTTCCGCGTGATGCCCAGATGGCCGAGGAAGACGTGAACTTGCGCGGCGTTGGCATCGCTGACGATCTTCTCACCGCCTTGCGGTGGTGGCGGAGCCTTCAGCTCCGGTTTGGCGGCTGTCGATTTTTTCCAGTCGCGACTGAGAGCCTCAATCTTCTTCATCATCTCCCGGCTTGGGAAATCGCCGACGATGGCGATGGTGGAGAAGTTCGGAGCAAACGCTTGCGCATGAAAGGCTCGGACATCGTCGGCGGTCAGTTTCTCGACAATCTCCCGTTGGCCCAGCGACGGTCGGCCCAGGGGATGGTCACCATAAACGGTGGACAGAAACAGCTGCCGCGCCCGTGTCCGCGGTTGTGTTTCGGCATCGGCAATCGCAGAAAGTTGCTGTTCACGGTTGCGTTCCAGGGCATCGGCCGGAAAGCTGGGTGTTTTGAGGCATTCGAACAGTAGCCCCAGACCCAAGTCGGTATCGGGCGTCAATACACGGACCGTGCCACCCGTAGCTCCTAACGACAAACTACCACCAGTATCTTCGATCAATGTGGCGATCTCTTTCCCGGTGCGTTTGGTCGTTCCCTCTTCGAGCAAGTTGCCCATGAGGGTGGCCACACCCAGTTTCTCCGCGGGTTCCCGCAGCCGGACATCCGCAACTTCCAGCGATGCCACCACAATTGGCAAACGGTGGTCTTCCAGCAAAATGACCGTCAGCCCATTGGGGAGAACGACGCGCTGTGCTGCCGCAAGCGAAAATGACCCGGCCCCGCCACCACCTTCGGCGCGCTCGTGGTGGCGTGCTGCCAGAGGCCATTTTCCGCTAGGCCGAGCTAGTAGGGCCGGACGGGCTGGCTCAGGGCGAGCCGGCGCCTGGCGACCTTGCTTCTTCTCATCTTTGGGTACACTCCAGACGATTGCAGCTTTGTTGGGGTCGAGGTACTGTTTCGCGACACGTTGAATGTCGTCCTTGGATACTTTCAAAACCGCCTCGAGATATTGCTTGAAGAAGGTGGCGACATCCTCCGCGACCGGGTAGATGCTCGTGTCGGCAATGGCTCGTGCCATCGACATGACACTTTCCCGCGAGAAGATGAACGACGCGAGAATCTTCCGCCGCGCCCGGTTGAGTTCTGCATCGCTGATCGGTTCGGTGGCCAGTTTCCGTAACTCCGCGAACACCAGTTCTTCGGCCTTGGGGCGATCTTTGCCTTTCAACAGTTCGACATAGATGCCAAACCAGCCAGGATAGCGGCCCGATTCGTTGCCGGTATCGACTTGGGCAGCGATGCGTTCGTCTTCCACTAGCTTGCGGTACAACCGAGAGGTTTTCCCGCCAGAGAGGATCATGTGAATGACATCCAACACTGGGTCTTCCGCGCTGCCCACAGTGACGCCGTTGAAGCCGATCATCAGGCGCGGAACATCGAATTTCGATTCCAACTCCTTGCGAATGGGTTGTTGACGTTCGGGATAGAAGGTCGGTTTTTTCCGCGGTGGCAGCTCACCGGAGGGAATGGGGCCAAATAGCTCCTTGATCTTTTTGGTAGCTTCGTCAGGATCGAAGCCCCCAACCACGACCAAGGCAGCGTTGTTGGGGTAGTACCATTTGTCGTAGTGTCGTTTGATGATCTCAGCGGTGGCTCCGCGGACATGTTCGCGTTGCCCGATGACCGGATGCGAATACGGCGAATCTTTCGGCCACAGCAGCGTCAGGAGCGTCTTGTATTCTAAATCCCACGGTTGATCCTCGCCGGCATCAAGTTCCGCAATGACAGCGCCTTTCTCCTGCTCGAATTCATGCTTTTCGTCGATGCGGATGTTCCGCATCCGATCGGCTTCGATTTCCAAGGCGATCTGCCAGCGGTCGGCTGCGAAGTTGAAGAAGTAGACGGTTTTATCTTCGGAGGTGTAGGCGTTATTCTGGCCGCCGTTGCGCTGGGTGAGCCGGTCGATGTCACCCGGAAAGAGCTTGGCTGTGCCTTTGAACATGAGATGTTCGAGATAGTGCGACAGGCCGGTTTGGTCTTTCTCTTCGTCGGCAGAACCTACCCGATAGGCCACCATGGTGGTGACGGTGGGGGCATTTTGGATCGGCAGCAGATAGACGCGCAGCCCATTGTCGAGGGTGAAGCGTCGGAGATTCTGGAACAGTCCTTGCGCGGTCTTGACCAATTCGGCATCAGCGTTGGTGGCACCTGGGGTTTGTGACGCCGGGGCTTGGGCATCGGTGGCTGCATCCACCGGCGCGCTAGGCAACTTTTTCACGGCCGCCGTTACGGTTTTCACGGCCGCCGTTACCGGCGGATGGTTACTTCCCGAAGTCGGTGACAGAGGAATGACAGCCGCAAGTGTACAAATGCCCACACATCCGATCACGAAACGCGACATGATGATCCTTTCTCCATCTCCGTGGCAGCCTTGATGATTAGTTTACCGGTTTCATGAGCCAACAGGGAGTGCCACACGGCAGCCAGAAATTCACCGCCCCGGTCGCTGCCTGTCATCGCGGCGGAAAGCGGACCATTTTTCACCCGGTGTCGCCGTGATGGCACACCTCGGGGCCGAGCGTTTTTTACCCAACATGAACTGCGAAAATAACCTACACTTCTCCTCAAAGAACCACTGGCCGCTGGCGTGGCGAATTCTCAGCCACGGGCTGGCCTGATCGGTTCCCACCCGTCCGATTCACTCCGTGGAGGCGTGCGTACTGGCTTACTCCGTGGAGGCATCCACACTGGCCTGGGTCGCCCAGGCGGGCTTTCCCTTCCGCAACACCTTGGTGCGCGTATGGTATGGCCGCTGATAATCGGGTTGGGGTTGATTCTTTATGCGTTTCTGAGCGTTGTGGATTGGCTGATGACCTTCACGCTCCTGCAGTCCGATCCGAGCGCCTTTGAAGCCAACCCCTTTGCGGCGGCGTGCTTGGAGCAGTACGGCTGGAAGGGTTTGGCCCTTTACAAAACCGCAGGGGTGGGGGTTTTTGTAGCCGCGGTGTGCCTCATTGCCCGGCGTCGCCCGCCGGTCGCAATAGGGGTAATTGTGTTGGGCTGCGGGATACTGGGGATTGTCACCTCCTACACCCATATGTTGATCTGTCAGAACCATCACGCGGAAACGCAATCGGCGGACACTGAATGCTCACCAGCCGCGCGTCAGAATCATTACGAACTTCTTGGGTTCAAAATTCCCAAGCGATGTTTGTTGGCTCTTCAGTCACCGACCAACGAAAGGACGACGGCCTCGGGCATGACACGGTCAAGCCGCTGCGAGCCGGTAGCGGGGCAGTTGATAACCGGCCGCGCGAATCGCACGAACCACATCAATAGCTCGGTGAAAGGTAAAACTCTTCAGTAGCTGCGTGAGCCGCTGCATCGTTCGTCGCATACCGACATACGTTCGCCAGCGTGACAGGCCGCGCAGAGGCAGCCGTGGTTGATCGGGATCGAACTCCCACGGATGGAAGTAAAGCATGCCAACTTGGGGAGCCGGTCCGCGCGCCATTTGCCGCAGACCAGCTTTCATCATGACGACTGGGAACAGTCGAAAGTACCCGCCCCCAGCCACGGGGAGATTGAGACCCGCCATCCGGTAGGTCAGCGGAGGTAGCTCCAGCATTTCTCGCTCTGGCCCAACGACTACAAACGGCCCCCGGGGCGCGTCGGCCACTCCATAACGATCGTGCCGCACTGGGAAGATCGAGCTGTCGTACTCGAAACCGCAATCGGCGAGTACGTCGATGGCCCACGCGGTTTCTTTCATCACGCTGAAAGTCGGCGCGCGAAAGCCAACGATGGGCGCGCCGATGGTTTGTTCGAGCGCATCTTTGCTGGTGAGCAAATCGGCGCGAAACGTCGCAGGTTGGAACCGGTGCACGCGACGATGATCCCAGCTGTGTGAACCGATTTCATGCCCCGCGGCATGCAGATCGCGAACCAGCTGCGGATGCGTGCGGGCGATTTCTCCGACGATGAAGAACGTGCCACGAATGTTCTGCGCTGCGAGTTGGTCCATCAACCGGCGTGTCGCCTGCTCCATGCGTGACGCATATTCAGCGCGTAATTGTGGTGTGATCGCCAGTCCCACCGCCGCTTCGATGCGGTGATGTTCTTCAATATCGAAACTGGCGATCGCCATTGTGTTCACCCGTACACTCCTATTATGCGCAATCTTTTTCGGCCGTGGGGGACAATTTTTTATTTTTCTGAGATTTTTTATTTTTTCTGCGGGTTCTGCGGGTGGGGCCGTGCGTGCTTATCGAAGAAATCGAAAATCTTCGTCATCTGCGAGCCGACAACGTTGCCGTGATCGCCATCGGGCACTTCGAGGTATTCGTGGGTCATTTCCAGTTTCTTCATCTGCTCGGCCCACGGACGGACGAACTCGGGGCGAACGAGAGAATCTTTCGCTCCTTGAACGAGGATAATCGGCATCGTTTTAATCTTTTCGAGTTCGCTGGGGCGATGGCCAAAGATGGCTGGGGCGATGGGGGCGAGGGCAGCCCATTCGTCGGCATATTTGAGGCCAATGTGGATGGTTCCGCCGCCTCCCATCGAGTGCCCCATCAGGTAGATACGTTCGCGGTTGATGTTGTAGTTTTTCTTCATCAGTTCCAGAACGTTCATCACGTCTTTTTCGCTCAGCTCGGCCAGATTGGCCGGGTCGTCGTTTTTGGCTGTGAATTTGGGAACGGGTGCCCCATACCAGCCGCGCGTGTTGTAGCCCATTGGAGCCGCGACAATATACCCCCGTTTCTCAGCCTCTTGTGTCAGCCCCCGCGTGCGGATGAACTGCTGCGGATGGCCTCCTAACCCGTGGAGGGCAATGATCAGTGGATACTTCTTCTGCGGATCGTATTGGGAAGGAATGTATTGCGCATATTCCATCTCTTTATTGGCCTCTTTGAACTCATAGGTCTTCTTCTCGATGAGTCCGTATTTTTTCTCCGCTTGCCCTAGCGCCACCTGGGGGCCAGTGCCGGCGATAGCGACCAACAAGACCATCCCGGCCACGATTCGTAATGGGTAAGGATTCATGCTGAACACTCCGCAGCTAGGAAGTATCAACCGGACGATCTTCACATCTCATTCACAAAAGCCTCGGGGATTATAGGAGGCTTCTGTCAATGAAACCCGATCTTAGAATTGACGGCACTGCTTTTTGTGGCTATATCTAGATATTGCTGCTGAAGAATCTTTGCTACATGGCGAAATTTCTCTCCTACGCTGCCCTCCCGAGCGCGTTGCTCGATTAAAAATTCGGTTTTTCGTCCCAATTTCCTCACCATTACACCCTTACCGCCTCTCGACAGGAGTACTGCCGATGAATCTGTTGTCGCGTTGCCCGGGGTCGCCCTTGAACCGGCGGATGTTTCTCCACGTGGGCGCTGTTGGCGCGTTGGGGTTAACTCTCGACCACTACCTGCGCTTACAAGCGGCGGAACCGGCAGCGAAGAAACCCAAAGCGGAGGCCTGCATCCACATTTTCTTACCCGGCGGTTCGGCTCACCAGGAGACGTGGGACCCCAAGCCCAACGCTCCGGTCGAGTATCGCGGACCGATGGGTGTGGTGAAAACCAAGATCGAGGGCGAAGTCTTCAACGAATGCTTGCCGAAAACGGCGGCCATCGCCGACCTGATTACCGTCTGCCGAGCCATGTCGCACGGGGAAGCGGCTCACGAACGCGGTACCCACAACATGTTCACCGGGTATCGGCCCAGCCCAGCGATTCAGTATCCGAGTCTGGGCAGTGTGGTGAGCCACGAATTGGGAGTTCGCAACAACCTGCCGCCGTATGTGGCTATTCCCAGTATGCCTGCGCCCGACGCCGGCAGTGGCTATTTGTCGTCGGCTTATGCCCCCTTCAGCCTCGGCAGCGACCCGGCCAACCCCGGTTTCCGCGTCCAAGACTTGGCTTTGCCCAATGGCGTCACCCCCGAACGCTTCACCACCCGCCGCACCATGCTCGATGCGGTCAATGCCCATTTTGCTGCCAAAGAGAAAAGCGATAACATCGCCGCGATGGACACCTTCTACCAACGCGCCTATGGGTTGATCGCTAGCGAAAAAGCCCGCGAAGCCTTCGACATCAACAAGGAAGATGCCAAACTCCGCGACACCTACGGCCGCAATCCCGCGGGGCAACGCCTGCTGATGGCCCGGCGGCTGATTGAAGCCGGTGTGCGCTTCGTCACCCTGACCTACGGCGGCTGGGATATGCATGGCAACATCGCCGCCGGCATCAAAAGCCAACTGCCCGCCTTTGACCAGGCCTTCGCCACGCTGATCACCGACCTGAAAGATCGTGGCTTACTCGATAGCACCTTGGTGATGGTCAGTAGCGAATTCGGCCGTACACCGAAAATCAATGGCACCGCCGGCCGCGACCACTGGCCCAAGGTGTTCTCCGTGGTTCTGGCCGGCGGCGGTATCAAGAAAGGCTTCATCTACGGCCGTTCCGACGCTACCGCCAGCGAACCGGACCAAGACGCTCTCTCCGTCGAAGACCTGGCCCATACGGTCTATCACTGCTTGGGCATCGACGCCGACAAGAAGCTGATGTCGCCCGGCGATCGGCCCATCGACATTGTCCGCGAAGGCCACACCCGCAAGGAATTGCTCGCCTAGCGTTCCCTGGCACGCAACAGCGTTTTGCCGGACCTCGTACCACGAGGTCCGCCGCTTGTGCCATGTTTCACAAACTCACCCGCCCCGTGGCGTTGATGTTCCCTGTCAGAACGACCTGAGAAAGCAACGATGAACCAGCAACAACGAACCCAACGTTTCGTGCCGTGGTTGTGCGGACTGGCTGTGTGTCTGGGGGGAGTATCGTCACTGGAGGCGGCCTCGCCAGCGCTGGGCATCATTCAGCCGCGGGGAGCGCAACGGGGCACGGACGTGGAACTGATTTTCTCAGGTGCCCGGTTGGCGGACGCTCAGGAAGTGCTCGTGTACTATCCGGGAATCCGCGTCAAGAAGCTGGAAGTTGTCACGGATACCACCCTGAAAGTCACGGTGGCTATTGCCCCCGATTGCCGGCTGGGTGAACACGCCTTTCGCGTCCGCACCGCCACTGGCATTTCCGAACTGCGGACCTTCTGGGTCGGGGCGTTGCCGGTGATTGCCGAGACCGAACCGAATAGCGAATTCGACAAACCGCAGCCGATTCCCTTGAATGTGACCGTTCATGGGGTCATCGACAACGAGGATCAGGATTATTTTGTGGTCGAGTGCAAAAAGGGGCAGCGGTTGTCGGTGGAAGTGGAGGGGATGCGAATTGGCAATACTTTCTTCGATCCGTATGTGGCGATTTTGGATGCCCGGCGGTTTGAATTGGCCACGGGCGACGATTCCCCCCTCACCGGGCAAGATGGGGGCTGCTCGATTGTGGTTCCGGCGGATGGCAAGTACATCATCCAAGTCCGCGAAAGCGCCTACGGCGGGAATCCGTCGTGCCAATACCGTCTGCATGTGGGAACATTTCCCCGACCGACTGCGGTCTTCCCTGCTGGTGGAAAACCGGGCGCTGAGTTGGAGGTGACTTTTCTTGGCGATCCCACCGGACCCATCCAACAGAAAGTGAAGCTGCCCGAGAAGCCGCAGCCGCACTGGCGCCTCCATTGCCAGACGCCCGAAGGTATTGCACCCACTGGCTTTACGTTTCGAGTCATCGATCTGCCGAGTGTCAACGAAACGGGGAATAACAACAGTATCGCCACCGCGACACCCGGCACGGCCCCAGGAGCCTTCAATGGCATCATCGCCAAAGCCGGCGAAAGCGATTTCTTCAAGTTCACCGCTCAAAAAGGGCAAGTTTTCGACATCCGCTGCTATGCCCGGCAACTCGGCTCGCCGCTTGATCCCGTTCTTACCGTGGGTAACGCCACCGGCGCAGGGCTGGCCGCCAACGACGATAGCGGCGGGCCAGATAGCTATCTGCGCTTCACCGTGCCCGCAGATGGCGAGTACACCCTGTGGGTTCGCGACCACCTCAACAAAGGCGGCCCTGATTACTTCTACCGAGTCGAAATCACCCCGATCCAGCCGTTGGTGACCACAACGATTCCCCGGGTCGATGGCAATAACCCTTTGAATCAAGAGCGGCAAACGATCACTGTTCCCCGCGGCGGTCGTTACGCCACCGTGGTGATCGCCAACCGGGTCGACTTCGGCGGTCCATTGACTATCGGCTTTGAGCAACTGCCACCCGGAGTGACCGTCAGCGCTGAAACTCTCGAAGCGGGGTTGAACATTCTGCCGGTGGTTCTGGAAGCCAAGCCGGATGCCCCCCTCGGCGGTGGGCTGACCGCCATCACGGCCACCCACACCGATCCGAAGGCCCCGGTGCCCAGCCAAACCACCTTCGACGCGGTCTTCAGCGTTGGCATCAACAATACCCCCTTCATGCGGCACTTTTTTGACCGTACCGCGGTCGCTGTCGGGGAAGCAGCCCCGTATTCGATTGAAGTGATCGAACCGAAAGTGCCGTTGGTGCAAAACGGTTCGTACAACCTGCGGGTGGTGGCCAAGCGTGCGGAAGGTTTCAAAGGGGCCATCACGGTTTTCCCACTCTGGACCCCCCCAGGACTGGGGATTCAAGGCTCGGCCGTGATTCCGGAGGGGCAAACCGAGTGTGTCTTGCCAATGAACGCGGCTCCCAACGCCGCGCCGCGGAAGTGGAAAACGGCGGTTCACGCCGTCGCCGACGCGGGCCGAGGCCCGGTGTGGACCGCCAGCCAACTTTTCACCCTCGAAGTGGCCGTGCCGTTTGTGTCGTTGACGATGGAACGTCCCGCGGTCGAACAGGGGCAAGAAACGCAGTTATTCTGCAAAGTGACGGTCAACACGCCGTTTGAAGGTCCGGCGAAAGTGACGCTCATTGGCCTACCGGCCAAGACCACGGCACCGGTGGTGGAAATCACCAAAGACACGAAGGAATTCGCGATCCCGATTGCCGCCGACAAGACCAGCCCCGTCGGGCAGCATGGGGTGTATGCCCAAGTGGTGATTGTCAAAGACGGTGAAACCATCATCGGCAACACCGGGGGAACGCAACTGCGGATCGATGCGCCGTTACCGCCCAAAGTGGCGACTACCCCGACACCGCCCCCCACCCCCACCCCGCCACCCAAAACGGACATGCCCCCCAAACGCCTGACCCGACTGGAACAGCTTCGCAAAGAGGCCGAAGAGCGCGAAAAGGCCGCCCAGGCAGGCACTCCCACACCCAAAAAGGAAGAGCCGAAGAAGTGACGCTGCCCCAACAATGCGAGAACGTGGCCGAGCTGACAGCAGACAGCCATCATCGCTTCCACCGTACACTGTAAAAGCCGCATGAGGTTCGACAACATGCGATTCGCTTACCTCGTTTCACTCAGCGTTCTGCTCACCAGTGGGGGCGTATCGTACGCCCAGAAACTGGCGGTTTATCCACCCGATATCAACCTCGAAACCGCCCGCGACCGACAGTCGTTCATCGTGCAGTGGACCCAACCCGACGGCATCACCCGCGATGTCACAGGGCAAGCGCAGGTGAGCTTTGCCAACCCCGCGTTGGTCAAGCGGCAAGGTTCCACCGTCTATCCGGTGGCCGACGGTAGTACGGAAATGCATGTGCGTTGGGGCGAACAAACCGTCACCATCCCGGTGAAAGTGACGAAAGCCCAAGAAGACCGGCCCATTTCTTTCAAGCAAGACGTGATGCCCGTGTTCATGCGTGCCGGATGCAACGCGGGGGGGTGCCATGGGGCCGCCCGCGGCAAAGATGGCTTCCGCCTTTCCCTGTTTGGCTTCGATCCCGAAGGCGATTACTACCGACTGACGCGCGAATTGAGCGGCCGACGTATCAATCTCGCCGTGCCCGCCGAGAGCCTGCTGATCGAGAAAGCCACCGGCAAAGTCCCCCATACGGGCGGGCAAAAGATCAAAGAAGGCGACGAATACTACCAAACCCTCATCCGCTGGCTCGAAGCCGATGCCCCCTTCGACAAACCCGATGTCGCCCTGCCGGTGAGCCTGGAAGTCTTCCCACCGTCAGCGGTGCTCGACGGCCGCGGTGAAACCCAACGCATTATCGTCCGGGCCAAATATTCCGATGGCACCGATCGCGATGTCACGTCGCTGGCCTTGTTTTTGAGCAACAATGACACCGCGGCGAAAATTGCCGCTGAGGGCGATGGCACCGTTACCGCCGGCGAACGGGGAGAAGCGTTCATCATGGCGCGCTTCCATACGTTCACCATCGGGGTCCCCTTTATCACCCTACCCAAAGGTCTGCAGTTTGAGTGGAAAAATCCCCCCGAGAATAACTACATCGACACGCTCGTGCATGCGAAGCTGAAAAAACTCCGCATCGAACCCAGCGGCCGCTGCGACGACTCCACCTTCATTCGCCGCGTCTATCTGGATATCACCGGGCTTCTGCCCACTCCGGAAGAATATGCCCGCTTCATGGTGTCCACTCTGCCCAACAAACGCGAACTGCTCATCGACGAGCTTCTGGAACGGAAAGAATTCGCCGAATTGTGGGTGCTGAAGTGGGCCGAACTGCTGCAGATTCGGTCGACCAATCAAGTCAGCTATAAGGCCATGTTGCTCTACTACAACTGGCTGCAAGACAAGATTGCGAAAAATGTACCGACCAACGAGTGGGTTCAAGAACTGCTCAGCGCCAGTGGCGGCACGTTCAAAAACCCGGCGACCAATTACTACCAGATCGAAAACGACGTCCTGAAAATCACCGAAAACGTCGCCCAAGTGTTCATGGGCATGCGGATTCAGTGCGCCCAATGTCACAACCACCCCTTCGACCGCTGGACGATGGACGATTACTACGGCTTCGCCAGCTTCTTCACCCAAGTGGGCCGCAAAGGCGGCGACGATCCGCGGGAAGTGATTGTTTTCAATAGCGGCGGTGGTGAGGTCAACCACCCGGTGCATCGCCGCCCGATGAAACCCAAGTTCTTAGGCGGTGCCGAAGCCGATGTTGCTGGCAAAGACCGCCGCGAGGTGCTGGCCCGATGGCTCGCCAGCCCAGATAACCCCTATTTCGCCAAAAACCTCGCCAACATGGTGTGGAATCACTTCTTCGGCCAAGGGATTATCGATCCGGTCGATGATGTGCGCATTTCCAACCCCGCCAGCAATCAAGAACTGCTCGATGAACTGGGCCGACGTTTCACGACCTACAAGTACGACTTCAAGAAACTCGTCAAAGATATCTGCACCTCGCAGACCTACCAGCGCAGCACAACCCCCACACCAACCAATGAAAGCGACACGCGCAATTTCGCCCGCGGACCCATCCGCCGCATCCGCGCCGAAACCATGCTCGACATCATCACCCAAGTGACCGACACCAAGAACAAATTCGGCGGCCTGCCCTTGGGTGCCCGCGCCGTCCAGATCGCCGATGGCTCCACCACCACCTACTTCCTGACCACCTTCGGCCGCCCGACGCGGGAAAGCGTTTGCTCCTGCGAAGTCCGCCTCGAACCCACCTTGTCGCAGAGCCTGCATCTGCTCAACGGCAACACCGTCGAGCCGAAAATTCGTGAAGGCAATCTCGTGGGCCAGTGGCTGCAACAGAAGAAAACCCCCGCCCAGATCATCGAATATCTGTACATCCGCGCCCTGACTCGCCCCCCCCGAGCCGAAGAACTCGAACGGCTGCTGTCCTTGGTCGACCAATCGCCCAACAAACAGCAAGCGCTCGAAGATGTTTTCTGGGCCATCCTGAACTCCCGAGAGTTCATGTTCAACCACTAACCCACAACCCACCGGCGGCGGAACAATAGACCCGCCAACGGCCACGCATCATGATTCGCTGAGGATTTTGGCATGAACCGCTGGGTTTTCAACATCGTTGGCGTTGTGGTGGCCCTGGGCAGCTTCACCGGCCCCGCACGCGTGCTGGCGGATGCTCAGAACCCCACCTACGACGACGACATTCTACCGATCGCTAAACAATATTGCATCAACTGCCACGGTAACGACAAACAAAAGGGCGACCTCAACCTCGCCACCTATGCCGCCATGAATCAGGGCGGCTCCTCGGGAGCCGTGGTCGTGCCCGGCAATCCGGCGAAATCCCGGCTCTATACCCTCGCCGCCCACCTCGAAGAACCAAAGATGCCCCCCAGTGGCAACAAAATACCCGATGATAAACTCGCCATCCTCAAACTGTGGATCGAACAAGGTGCACGAGCCAACGCCACCAGCAAAGTGGTGCTGCCCCCCAAGAATACCGACATCGGCCTGAAGTCCATCGTCAAAGGCCGGCCCGAGGGACCGCCCCCCCTGCCCCAACTCGGACAGCTTAAGCTCGATCCGATCGTGAGAGCACGTCGCCCCGGCGCCATTCTGGCGATGGCGACAAGCCCCTGGGCACCACTGGTGGCGATCGGCGGTCAAAAACAGGTGATCCTTTACAACACCGATACGGGCGAACTTTTCGGCTTTCTTCCCTTTGAGCATGGGCAAATCCACAGCCTGAAGTTCTCCCGCAATGCGCAGTTGTTACTGGTCGCCGGAGGCCGCGGCGGGCAAGCCGGCAAAGCGGTGCTGTACAAAGTCCAAACCGGGGAGAAAGTGCTTGAAGTTGGCCTCGAAAACGACGCGATTCTCGCCGCCGACATTTCCGCCGACCAAACCCAGATCGCCGTCGGCAGCCCCTCGAAGATTGTCCGCGTCTATTCCACCGCCGACGGCTCAGTGCTTCACGAAATCAAAAAACACACCGATTGGGTCACGGCTGTCGAATTCAGCCCCGATGGTGTGCTTTTGGCCACAGGCGACCGCAACGGGGGGGTGTGGGTGTGGGAAGCCTACACCGGGCGTGAATTCTTCGCCCTGCGTGGCCACACCGCGATGATTACCGATCTATCGTGGCGGGATGATTCCAACGTCCTGGCGACGGCCAGCGAAGATGCCAGCGTGCGTTTGTGGGAAATGGAAAACGGCACGCTCTTGAAGAACTGGAACGCGCATCCGGGGGGTACAACATCCATTCATTTCACCCACGATGGCCGCCTCGCGACCACCGGACGCGATAAAATCACCAAACTGTGGGACCAAAACGGAACTCTCCAGAAAACGTTCGAAGCTCTCCCGGATTTAGGACTGCAAGTCGCGGTCACACACGACAATGCCCGCGTCATCGCCGGAGATTGGAGCGGCACAGTCAAAGCGTGGACGACTGCCGACGCCAAAGCCGTGGCCAACTTCGACGCCAACCCGCCGTCGGCCGCCGAACGGCTCAAGCAAGCCGAAGCGGTTGTCGCAGCCCTGCAAACGAAACTCACCAGCGCGCAAACCGCCTACGACGCGGCCGTTCAGAAAGCCAAAACCGCCAGCGACGCCCACAATGCCGCTGTTGCCAAGGCGAACAAAATCACTGCCGACCTGGCCAGCGCCCAAAAGATGGTCACCGATGCCACCGCCACCGCCACCGCCGCCCAGACCCAGATGAACGCGGCGAAAACCGCCGTCGATCAAGCCACCCCACCGGCCCAAGCCGCCGCCGCCAAAGCCGTGGCTTGGGAGGTATTGGTGAATGCGGAAAACCTTGCGGCGAAAACACTTGCGGAAGCGTCCGCCAAAGCCCCGGACAATACCGAACTAGCCACACTGGCCAAAAAGAAAGCCGAGGTCCTCGCCGCCGCCACCGCAGAATGGGATAAGGCCAAAAAAACAGCCACCGAGACCGCCGCCACGCTCAAAACTGCGCAAGACCAATTCGCCCTGCACTCCAAAACCCACGCCGAGGCCATGGCGCAAGTCGCGGCCTATCAGAAGAAAGTCGCAGAGCTGATGCCGATGGTCAAGCCTGCGACCGACGCGGTGGCAGCTACCAAAACGGCCCTCGACGCAGCCAACGCTGAAGTCGCTTCGACCAAAGCCACCCTCGACGCAGCCAACGCCGAACTGGCCACCGCGAAAGCGACCGTCGAGAAACTCAAAAACGCTACCGCACCTGCTTCAATGCCGATGCCCAAGTAACTTCACCCCATCGACTGAACGTACGCCATCGCCTGGCGGACACAGTCCTCCAACGGAAGTATTCCGGTGTCCAGCGTCAGCCGGGGAACTGCCAAAGGCACAGCCTCGGCTTGGACCTGAAAGTAAAGCCAAGGTGTACGATTTTTGGCCAGATGGGTACCGATCCTGGCATCTTCGGCGATCCGCTGGCAGGCGATGTCATCGGAACAGACACATTCCAGCACCGCCAGCGGAACGTTCACAACCGCGACCAATTTCTGAACAGGCGCCCACTGTCCCCGTTTGCGAAATGTTCGACCATCAAGAATGACGTGCTGCCGCGGGTTGGTCCGTAGGATCAGCTCGGCAGCATGGTAAATCGCGGTCATGGCGATTTCATCCTGAGCGGGCGAATAATCGAGTACCGGTGGGGGGAACAACGCGGCACGAACGACATCCTTCGACAAGACCACGGCCGGCAGGGCATCGGCAAGCCGCCCAGCCAGCGTGCTTTTCCCTGTACCTGGTAATCCGGCCATCACAATCAACACGGCTGGCTCTCGATCGGTCGATGCGCTGCCGAATGTGGTTTCTCCGCGTGCGGAGAATGAGGTCACCCGTAAAGTTTGCCCAGAAGTTTGCCCAGTTACACGGCCCCGCCACGCGCCGGTCAATAGACGGCGGTAATTTCAGCAATTTACCAATAGAGTCGGTCCAGTTACCAATAGAGTCGGTCTAGATTCACGTTTCCGCCACTGAAGATCACACCCACTTTGTGAATATCGCGGACCGCTCGGAAGGCCTCGCTGAGAGCGACCGCGGCCGCCACCGCGCCACTGGGTTCGACGATGAGTTTCATTCGCTCCCACACCAGCCGCATGGTGGCACGGATTTCGTCGTCACTGACCGTGAAGATACGTTCGACCCGATCGCGAATCACTGGCCAAGTGAGCTGACCGGTACTGGTGAGGAGTCCATCGGCGATGGTATTGGGGTTGGTTTGAGGCAACCACTGACCGGCCGCTTTGGAACGGGCCGCGTCGTCGGCTCCGCTGGGTTCGGCACCAAAGACACGAAGAGCCGGTCGGAGGCTGTGGGCGGCAATGGTGCAACCGGCGATCAGCCCTCCGCCCCCCACGCAAACGATCATCGCGTCGAGGTCGGGTACGTCTTCGAGCAATTCTAACGCGGTGGTTCCCTGACCGGCGATGACATCGGGATGATCGAAGGGGGGAATGAGCGTTGCTCCGGTTTGGGCCACCAGTTCGTTGGCGGTGCGTTCACGGTCGGTCAGGGTGGGTTCGCAGAGGGTCACGCGGCCACCGTAGCCTTCGACTGCGGCTTTCTTCACCGCCGGGGCTGTTTTCGGCATCACGATATACGCCGGAATACCCCGCCGACGGGCCGCCAGGGCCAACGCCTGCGCATGGTTGCCGCTGGAATGTGTGACTACCCCGTTGGCGGCCGCCGCAGCCGAGAGTCGGCACACCGCATTGGTGGCCCCACGATACTTAAACGCCCCCGCTTTCTGCAAGTTTTCGCATTTGAAGAAGAGCTGCTTCCCTGATAACCGATTGAAAGTCTCGGAGGTCATCACCGGGGTGCGGTGAACGATCCCGGCCAGACGTTGGGCCGCGTCGCGGATCGCCGCTGCGTCACAAGCATAAGTGGACATGAAAATTCCCGTATCCAAGTAGCTCAACTGTGCAGAATCATATGCCGAACCAGGTTCACCTGCCAGAAAGCCTTCGTCTTGCTTCCGCCAACGCTCGCACGGACCACGGCAAGCCGAATTTCGAGGAATCCGTAGGAATCTTTTCTTCCTTCGCCGCACTCGCTGTGTATAAGCGATGATGCCCCCACACCACAATGTTCATCCAACTCCACTGAGAGGAACCGCGATGACTGCTCTGGAGCCGATCAACCCCGTGGCGATGATTCGCCCCCGCCGTCGCATCACCGGAATTTCCGCGGTCTTGTTGCCGTTTACGGCCGATGGTGCCATCGATTGGCCGGGGTTTACGGCCCACTGTGTGCGGACGGCCGAAGCCGGACTGATTCCTGCCATCAACATGGATACGGGCTTTGGCCATCTGTTATCGCCACAACAGAAAATTGCGACTTTAGATGCAATTCGTTCGGCTTTGGGTGGGAAATCTTTTGTGGCGGGGGCATTTGTGAGTGACAACCCGGGAGCGTCGTTCGATCTTGATGGGTACCGGCGCGCGGTGGATGCTATCACCGCGCGGGGCGGTACGCCGGTGATTTTTCAAAGTTATGGTCTGACCCGGTTGCCCGAGGCGGAACTGATTGCGGCATACGAGGCGATCGGCCGGGATTGCGATCAGTTTATCGCCTTTGAATTAGGCACGATGTTTGCTCCCTTTGGAGCGATTTATAGTCTCGACGCCTTCCGGGGATTGATGACCATTCGCCAATGCATCGGTGCCAAGCATTCGTCGCTGCGCCGGGAGTGGGAGTGGCAGCGGCTGCAGTTGCGGGACGCAGTCCGTCCTGACTTTAAAATCTTCACCGGCAACGACTTAGGCATCGACATGATCATGTACGGCAGCGATTACTTACTCGGTTTGAGTACGTTCGCTCCTGATCTTTTTGCTCTCCGCGACCGCTATTGGTTCGAAGGCGACATTCGCTTCTACGAGCTGAACGATGTGTTGCAATATTTAGGTTTTTTAGCGTTCCGTGAACCGGTGCCGGCATACAAGCATTCCGCGGCGATGTTTCTGAAGCTGCGCGGCTGGATCGCCAGCGATACCACCCACCCACAAAGCCCAACACGACCAGCTTCCGACTATGAGCTACTCCGCGGTATCGCCCGACAGTTGGGCATCGCAACAAGCTAAGCGATTCATCGCGGCCGATGAAAGCCGGATGAATTTGACCGAGTTAGCTTCATGGAGTTGTCATATGGCCGCGACGGTTGAAACCCCTGCGCGACAGCGGGTTCTGATAGTCGACGATGAACAGGTGGTGCGGGCCGTCACACGCTTGATGTTGGAGCGGAATCAGTTTCTGGTGGAAGAAGCGATTACGGCCGCTGATGCGCTAGCCGGTGTGCAGGGTGCTACCGAACCGTTTACGTTGATCATCGTGGATTACACACTGCCCGACCAAACGGGCCTTGAACTGATTCCTCAACTCCGTAACCTCACCCCGCAGTCGCGCCTCATCCTCACCAGCGGCCGCCCGGAGGCCGATTTTCCTCACCACGGAGCCGATGGCTACCTAGCCAAACCCTACACGAAAGAACAATTGCTGAGCGTTGTTCAAACCATCTTGGCCACTCACCAGCCGTAAATTCAACCGGGCCAACTTCCTTCCACGGCCCGGTTTGCTCACAA
>JANWYJ010000076.1 GCA_025055115.1 Gemmata sp. | reverse complement strand
GTTGGCACGTCTGTGGGTATCGGGCCGCCACGCTCGTGCGTGAGAAATACCCGCACAAGACGGCCACCGCGGTGTGGGGAAACCCCCGTTCCACCATCCTGGCGGTGAGGGCGGCTTGCTGGGGACGTGATACCTGGTTGTTGGCCATCGCTGTGTGGGAGGGCAGCCTGTTGGGGACGTGATACCTGGTTGTCAGCCATCGCTGCGTGGGAGGCATCGCTTCTCTGCTCGCGGTGGTTGGGGGCCGAAGTTCCGCCTCACCCCCTCCCGATTCGCCCCCTTCCGATTCGCCCCCTTCCGATTCGCCTACGCCCGATTCGCCCCCTCCCGATTCGCCCCCTTCCGATTCGCCTACGCTGGCCGGTTGACGCGGTACAAGAACGCCAGAATGGCTGCGACGGCGCGGTACACTTCCGGAGGAATTTCCTGATCGATCTTCAACCGGCTGAGCACCTGAACCAAATTGGCATCTTCCCGCACGGGAACAGCATTTTTGCGGGCCAGCGCTAGAATCTGCTCGGCCAAACGCCCCTGGCCTTTGGCGACCACCACCGGGGCGGCGTCGCGGCTTGGATCGTAACGCAATGCCACGGCCCGCCTACGAGCAGCATTCTCCGCCATCACGCCCCCTCCGCGCCTCCGAACCCATCGAATCACAATCCTTATGGCCGAGTAACGACAATCCTTATGGCCGAGTAACGACAGCGTTGCCTACCGGCTTGACGCCCCCCCTCGCTTCCGACCGCAACGGCCCAGGACCCAGACGATCCTTCCATACCCCGAAGGGCACAACCGGAGAGTGACTTCATCGCAGACACAGACATTCCGCAGCTTCACCCCTTCCGACAGCCGCCTGGTCGAGCATCGCCCCGTCTCAGACGCGGACATCGAGCCGGGAAACGGTCTCCGGTCGGCCCGCCTGCATCGCCGCGGCTTGCTTCCGTTGCCGCTCCGATAACTCACTGGCCGCACGCACCGCCAGCAGCACCTCGGCAAAGCCTTCCGCCGCCAATTCCGCCTGCAGTTCGGGCAAGGCGGCTTCCACCCGCTGCCGCACCGCGGGCCGATCAAGATAGATCGTGGCCCGGAATTGGTCGCCGGCCAGCCCCGCGTCGATCCACGTTTCGCCCAATTCTTGCAGCGGCACATGCATAAAGAGGCGGAAGCGTCCGTGTGGCGCGTTGTCCGCTCCCCCGGGGCGATACTCTGGTTCCAACGCCAGGCGGAGCGTTCGCCACACGCCATTTTCGGCCAACGGCACCTGGAACACATACGGTGAATGACTGCTTTGCGCCAACACATTGAACGCCTGCTGCGCTTCAATCCCCGTCAGCACCGCCTGCGTGGCCGAAAGCAACGACGGCCGAACCGCCGCCCCCAACTGCGGCACCGTCTGCAACAACCGCAACAAATCGGCCTTGAGATCGGCTTCGGCCGCGTGGACCAGTCGGACACCCGCCGGTTCCCCACGCTCGGTCTCGGAAGCGGTTGCTGCCGCCGACTTCCCCGAAAACGCTTCTGGTGGCTTTTCGGTGGGATTATTGCTCGTAACTTCCAATTTATCAATCACTTGTGCCAACTTGGCCTCATAGAGAAGCCCCCCGTGCTCCACCCAGCGCTGAATTTCGTTGGCCTGTAACGGTCGCGGCGGATTCGGCAGCAGTCCCTGGAGCGTTTGCGTAACACCCGCCGCGGCCTGCCGCAGCGGCAATGGCTCCACCACCGACGTCGATGGCGACGTAAGTAATTGCGTGATCTCGGCTTGCAACGCCGGCACCGTTTCGACCACCGGTTGCGCGGGCGTTCGCAACACGGCAGTGGCCACCGGCAACAACCCAGACGATGGGATGGCCGGCGGCCGCAGCATCAATCCCTGCGGCGTGCGCTCCACCTGCAGAACATAGCGCGCACCGGCCAGTAGCGGCAGCGCGGAATGCGCCAACGTCTCCTGCCCCTCGATCTGCACGCGGAAAGACCCCTCGGCGTGCCGCTGCAACACGTCCACCACCACCGGTTGCGTGGGCGACAGGACAATCGTTGCCGCATTCGCCCCGGCTCCGGCCGTTGAGGCTAGGCCGGAAGTTGTGACTATGGAAGCTGTTGCGGCGATGGAAGCATGCGCAGCCCCTGGGGTTGCGGTCGTGACCGCAAGCTTACCGGAGGCCGACGCAGCGGGGAGAAATTCGAGTATCGCAACGGCCGCCGGGGCCGCCTGCGGCGGCACACGGACCCCAACCACCGCCCCCGGAGTAAGGGCATACGGAGGCCGAACCGTCAGAGCCGTACCATTCACAGTCAAGATGGTGCCCCGCGGCGAAACCGCCGTCACGGTCGCTTCCAGCAATTCCCCGATCGGCAATTGCTGAACCGACCCGGCCACCACCCGGGCCACGATCCCGCCACCCGTCGGGACCGTCGCCAGATTCACACCCTCAGCCCAAGGTATTTGCATAGCACAACTTTAGTCTATTCTTCCACAAGCGCGAGAAATTCGAGCACTTCCACCACCATTGGGCACAATTCCTACAACCGATTCAAGTTACCAGCACCCAACGACCGATACCGGCCACCATGGAACCAACCATTCCCGGATTAACGCTGCTGGCGCCGCTTTTGGATGCGGCCACGCTCCGCCATCGGGTGATTGCCCACAACGTCGCCAATGTCAATACCCCTGGCTACCGGCGCCAGACGGTGGAGTTCGAAGCCGATCTGGCCAAGGCTCTAGCCACCGCCGACCCGCACGCGATCCGTCTCGTCAAGCCCCGCGTGGTCATCGCCGACGGCCCCGAACGAGTCGATGGTAACACCGTGGACATTGACCAAGAAATGAACAGCCTGAGCAAAAACGCCCTGATTTATCAAGCGGCGGCCCAAATCATCGCCAGTCGGATCGCCGCACTGCGCGCCGCGGTGGCCGGACGCTAACCCCCAGCGGCGCGCCACAGGACGAAGATGAGAAAGAGAATGCGGAGGTCGCGTATGCCATTCCAAGACGTTCTGGGCGCCGGTGCCATCAGCGCCTCGGGCCTGGCCGCCGAGCGGCTACGGATGGAAGTGATCGCCAACAACATCGCCAACGCCAACTCCACCCGCTCCGCCAACGGTGGCCCCTACCGCCGGCAAGACGTGGTTTTTGCGGAAGTGTTGGACGATTCCCTGAGACCGCTGGGGCTTCCCGCGTTCCGCGGCGTTCAGGCCGTGGCTCTGATCGAAGACCCCAGCGAACTGCCCCGCATCTACCTGCCCGGCCATCCCGACGCCGACGCCAACGGCTTCGTCGCCATGCCCAACGTGCAATTACCGATCGAAATGGTCAATCTGGTGACCGCGGCACGGGCCTATGAAGCGAATTTGCGGACGGCCCAAACATTCCGCCAAATGAATGAACAAGCACTCGTTCTGTTGCGAGGATAAACCATGCCGCTGGATGCTCTGGCCCCTGGGGTGCCTCTGCCCCCCCTGCCCCCCCTGGCCCCACTGGCCCCCCTGGCCCCACCGCCTGGAGCCGGGGATAGCTCTCCGGCGGCGCGCAGCGGTTTTGCTACCGTCCTCAACGGCTTACTCGATAACAACCGGCAGGCCCAGGCGGCGGCCGATGCGGCCGTGACCGCCCTGGCGACCGGCGAAGCCCAAGACCTACATACGGTGGCCCTCGCCGTGGCCCAGGCCGATCTGTCGTTCCGCCTGATTCTCGAATTGCGCAATCGCTTGTCGGAGGCATTTCAGGAAGTGACGCGTATGCAGATTTGATGGCGCGGTGGTGGCGATGGCCGCGGCATGGTCGGGGTGAATGAACCGGCCGCCGCCATGGAGAGCCGGTGCTGCTGGCCGATGCCGCAGAAGCGACGACAGAGGATCGAATCATGGAAACGCTGCGTCGTCTGTGGACCCAAGCGCGGGAGTATTGGGCCGGGCTGGGGCTGGCCCGCCGGGTGTTGGTGGTCGCCGCCGGCGTGGCGTTGCTGGTCGCTTTGGGCGTGGTGGCGTATTTGTCGAGCAGTACCTATGTGGCGGTCTATCGCGATTTGGCACCAGATGAAGCCGGGGCGATGCGCACGACCCTGACGGCCCAGAATATTCCGGTGAAGCTATCGCCCGATGGCAGCGCGGTTCTGGTTCCTCAGCAGCGGCTGGCCGAAGCCCGGGTGGCCTTGGCCAGTGCCGGACTGCCCACCCGGGGTGGCAAAGGCTACGAACTGTTCGACGAAACCTCGCTGATGACGACTCCCTTCGTGCAATCCGTCAACTATCAACGCGCGCTGCAAGCGGAACTGGCCCGCTCCATCATGCAATTGGAGCCGGTTCAGTCGGCCCGGGTGCTGATCGCCAAACCTGAGCAAACCTACTTTGTTCGGGGTGAAAAGCCGCCAACGGCCAGTGTGGTCATTAAATTGAAACCCGGAGCGGTGATGAACCGCGCCACCGCGGCCAGCATCGTGGCGCTGGTGGCGCGCAGTGTGGAAGGGCTGAAGCCGGAAAATGTCACGGTGGTCGATTCGAACGGGCGCTTGCTCTCCGATCCCAACGCGGCGGAGCGTGACCAGCTGCCTACCCCGCAGTTGGAGTACCGCCGCGAACTGGAGGAATACCTGGCCAACAAAGCGCAACAGATGCTGACTCAGCATCTCGGCCCGGGGCGGGCTGTTGTGCAAGTCAGTGCCGACATTAACTTTCAACGCGTCAAGGAGATGCAGCGGAGTTACGCGCCCGATGGCCGAGTGGCCAAAAGCGAACGGCAAATGTCGTCGAAAACCACCGGCGTGGCCGCGCGCGGCGTCGCGGGGGCCACGAGCAACCTCACCCGCGCCGGGGGAACCACCGCCAGCGCCGGCACTGGCACCACCACCTCACAGGAAGAAACCGTTCAAACCGACTACGCCCTCTCCGAAACGGTCCGGGAATTGGAAGACCGCATGGCCGCCGTGACTCGCCTCACCATCGCGGCGCTGGTCGATCTGAGTTCGACCGAAGGCCAAGCGGTCATCAGTGCTACGGATGCCGAAGACATCATCAAGCAGGCAGTCGGCTTCCGTCCGGGACGCGATGAGGTTAAACTCACCAATGTCAAGCTGACCGGTCCACTCGGCCCCCCCGAGCCGGACGAGACCCTGACGCAACTGCAACAAATTCAGCTGTATGTGGAACTGGCGCGCAACCTCAGTTTGGCGATCGCCAGTTTCCTTGTGGTGCTGATTGTGGCGTTGTTGGTATTGCGGCGGCGGCGTCTGCCCGAAGCTCCTGCGCCACAAGCGGTTACGCCACCGACAGCAGAAGAGCGCCGGCGCAATGACCTGAATCGGTTGATCGACATGGCCCGCACCGATCCCGAGCGGGTGGCCGCGATCTTCCGATCGCTGTTGGGAACCCCGGCCAGCTAACCGGAATGCGGAGTGCGGATGGCCGAAGCCCCGAGTGTTGATGTTGCGGTATTACTGCTGCGCTTGATGCCGGCGGAGATCGTCGAGACGATCTTAGCTCGCCTCGGCCCCGCGGAGGCGGCACGCCTGCGGGCACGTCTGGCCGAACCGTCGGCCGCCTCCCCCCCGGGTCCCGAAATCGACGCCGCCCTCGCCCACTTCTTCGACCTGCAACGGATTGTCGAACGCCCGGCGCCGGCCGCGGCACCAGCCCCGCCGCCCGCTCCCGAGCCTCCGCCCCCGCCTCCGCCCCCAGCCGACGAACTGCGGACCCTCGCCCCCGACATCGTCGCACGTGCCCTCGAGGGCGAACAACCCGGAACTGTGGCCATCGTTCTGGCTACGCTCGATCCGGCGACAGCCGGCAAAGTGCTGCAACGCATGCCGCTGGAATTCCGTGCTGAAGTCACCCTGCGGATGGCCAAACCCACCACCCGCAGCCCGCACATGATCAACCAACTGCTCCACGCGGTCGCCGCCAAAGCCCGCCGCCTCACCGAGTTGCCCAAAGAACCCAACCCCGACGAACTGATCGAAAAGTTGGCCGACATGATCCGGGCTTTACCCCGCGCCGAACGCCTGCCGGTCATTAAACAGATCGAAGCCGCCGACCCGGTTCTAGCCAGCAAAATCCTCGAAAAGCTCTACCGCATCGAAGACCTGTTGCGCATTCCCGATCGACAAATGCAAGTGCTGTTGGGCAAACTCGATGTCAAGACGTTAGCTACGGCCCTCAAAGGAGTTACGGCCGAAATCATGGACAAAGTGACCCGCAACATGTCGAGCCGCTCCCGCGACGTACTGCGCGACGAAAGCGAACTGTTGGGTACTGTTTCCGCCGCCCGCATCCGCGAAGCCCAAGCCAAAGTCATCGCCGCTGTTCGCAAAGCCGAAGAAGATGGAGAAGTGACACCCGAAGATTAGAAAACCATGAGACGGCCACGAAAGCCTGACAACCGCCCGAGATTTTATGCCGCTCAGCCGCAAATACAGACCTGGCAAATACCAACGGCTGGCATCCACCGACAACCGCCAGAGCTTTCAGGTCGCTGAGCCACAACCGCAGATCCTATGCCACTGAGTCATAGCCGGAGATTTTCTGCCACTGAGCAATAACCGAAGATCCTAGGCCGCTCAGCCACCGCCGCAGATGAGAAAACCATGAAACTGAGACACCGCGACGCCCCAGCGCGCCAGACACTCCGCTGAGCCACAGCCGCAGATGAGAAAACCATGAGGCGGCACCGGTCGATCCAGTATGGGATGAGCCAAGAATTCGCCGCAACAATCGTCGGCAACACCATCCGCGGCGCGGCGGCTCTCGTCGTGAGGCTGGCCTCGAGCCATCCGGCCACCGGCCACCGATACCCCCGCGGGGGAGGCCGGCCTGCGGCCCTGAGGGTCTGCGGCGTATTCAGGCCGGAGTAAAAAAATCGCCGCCGTCTGCCAAATCGCGGAACAATCTTGCAAAAAATTCCGACACTCCCGTGCTGTAGCTCGCCTGCGGCCTGAATTTAAGCCATCTTTCGGTGCCTCCCATTTCAACCCAGTGGCTCTTGCGATTTTCACGCCCCGCGGCTAAGAGCCATCATGGGTGGGAGGGGTCGTGGCGGTGGAAACGCCACGGCGTGTCGTCCCCGCGGGGAAGCCTGTATGGGTATGTCCGTCGCCCCAGTCGTCACACGCCTTCGGTTTCATGCACCGCTGCGGCAGGTTCGTTGTGTTCGGCCGCAATCGCTGTTGCCGGAAACACCCGCCGCGGCCGAAGCTCCTCCGCCCCGCGTCCCCGCCTCGGTTGCCCCACCAAGTCCGGCCGCGACTCCCCCCCCCCCCGCCAGCCAAACCGAGGCTTCGGCTGAACGGCTTGAACAACTGGAGGCTGAGCGCCACGCCATCGCCACAGTGTTGCAACAGTTGCAGACCGCGATCGCTCAACTGCGCGCCGAACAACATAACCGCATCGAACAATGGCAACGCGCAGCCATCGAACTGGCCACCACCATGGCCACGCGCTTGTTGCATGAACGCATCACCGCCAACGACTTCCCCATCGACGCCAAAATCCGCGACATGATCGCACAAATGACCGACGATGTGCCCGTGGTGGTGCGTTTGAACCCGGCCGATTGGGAGCTTCTGCAAAGCCGCCTCCGCCCGTCCGGCGACGAACCCTGGCTGACCGGCCCGGAGGCGCCGCGGATCGTAACCGATGCTACCCTGGCCCGCGGTGCCTGCCACGTTGAGGGCCGGGAGTCGATGCTGCTTTCCGACATCACCCGTGAACTTGAAGACATTCGTGAGGAACTGTTACGGAGTTTGAAGTAATGCTCGGTTTGGATTTGTCGGCGATGAGTCGCAGTATTACGCAAACGCCACTTTATAGTATCGGCGGGCGGCTGCGCAGCGTCACCGGGATCATGACCTCGGCGATTCCTGCCGCCGTGGGCGACCACTGCTACATCATCCCCCAGCGCGGGGAACCGGTATTGGCGGAAGTGATCGGTTTTGAACGGGACATCGCCTACATGCTGCCGTTCGACCCGGCCGATGATCTGCGGCCCGGCATGCCCGTGATGCGCAAAGGCAAAGGCGCCACCATTCCCGTGGGCGGCAACCTGTTGGGGCGCGTCATCGACGGTTTGGGCCGCCCCCTCGATCACCGCGGCCCCATCACCGGCTGTTCGATGAAGTCGGTGCATGGCGCGGCCCCTCCGGCCCTCGAGCGGCAGCCCATCCGCCAACCGTTTGTCACCGGCATTCGCGCCATCGACGCGGTGTTGACCTGTGGTCGCGGCCAGCGCATCGGTATTTTCGCTGGCTCTGGAGTGGGCAAAAGTACACTTCTGGGCGAGATTGCCAAAGGTTCGCAAGCCGATGTCAACGTCATTGCTCTGATTGGTGAGCGCGGCCGGGAAGTCAAACCCTTCCTTGACGATGTTCTGGGCGAAGAAGGCAGGCAACGCTCGATTGTCGTCGTCGCGACGTGCGAACAAACGCCGCTGATGCGGGTTCGGGCTGCGCAAGCCGCTATTGCGATCGCCGATTTCTTCCGCGAGCGTGGTGGCAATGTCTTGTTCGTCATCGATAGCCTCACACGGCTGGCTTTGGCCCAACGCGAACTGGGGCTGCTGCGCGGCGAACCCCCCAGCAGCCGCGGTTACACCCCCAGTGTCTTCACCACTCTGGCCAATACGGTGGAACGGCTCGGCAACGCCGCGGTCGGCGGTATCACGGCGCTGTTGACCGTTCTGGTCGATGGCGGCGACCTGGATGAACCGATTGCCGATTACGTGCGTGGTCTGGTCGATGGCCACATTGTCCTTGACCGCAAACTGGCCGAACGCGGTTTCTATCCGGCGATTGATGTCGCCCGCAGTATCAGTCGGGTCGCGACCGACGTGGTGGATAAAGCGCACGCGCAGGCGGCACGCAAATTGCGCGCCATCCTGGCGACCTACGCCGAAGTTCAGGACCTGCTCCGCATCGGGGCTTACGTCCGCGGTTCCAATGCCGCCATTGATAAAGCGATTGAACTGATGCCGCGCGTCGAGAAGTTCCTCAAGCAAGACATCGGCGAACGTTCCCGCTTCGAACAAACCCGCGCCGGACTCTTCCAACTGGCCGAAGAATGGAAATTCTAAACCCACAACCACGGCTCGAACTGAGACACGCTGCGCCGCTTGCCGGTAACTCCGGCTGTCAACGCCCCGCGGCATGTCCCGATCCGCCGCCGCTTGGCCGGACTGCCCCACCTGCCCCGTCGCCGCGGGCACTTTGGCTTGACACCACTATTGCGCTTCGCCATAAGCGGCGCAACGTTCGTGGGAGGCCACTGTGAAACGGTTTGAATTTTCACTCGAACGCCTGCTGCGCGTCAAACAACAACTGGAGCGGCTGGCCGAATTGGAACAACAGCGCGCTGTCCAAGCGGTCGAACAGGCCCGAGCGGCCGTGGAGCATATCCGCACCCAACTGGCCCGCATCGCCGAGAGCTTCACGCAGGCCATCGGCCGCACCATGACACCCCAACAATGGGTTTGTGCCGCTGACATGGCCGAACGCCTCGGCCACGCCCTACGTACGGCCGAACAAGAATTAACCAGCGCCGAGCAACGCCTGCTGACCGCGGCCCAGGAACGCGCTCAACTGGCCACCGAGGTCGAAGCCATCGCCACTCTCCGCCGCCAACACTGGGAACAATGGCGACGCGAAGCCGCCAAGGCCGACCAGCAGCAGCTCGACGAAGTCAGCCTCCGCCTCTGGCACCGTCGCCCTGACGACGACACCAGCGCCCTCCGCCGCCCCCACGGCGCAGTGGCCTAGACACCGCCGCAAAGACGCGCGACAATACGTCACACCAACGCGACACGAACCCGTGCCGTTGTTCGTGGCTACCCCAGGCCCTGAGTCCGACAATGAAAAACTTCCTGATTCTCGGACTATTGGCGATGTTTTTGTTCTCCGTCTCCGCCGCGCTATCGCTGTGGCTCCAACAAGCCAAGCAACAACAGGAAACCGCGGAGAAAGACAAGGAGAAAACGCCCCCCCCGGACAAAGAGAAACCCGCTCTCGAAAAAAACGGCAAGCCGAAAGAAATCACCGAACCCAAACCCCCGCCCGCGACCAAAGAACCGCCGGCCTCGCCTCTCAGCGAAGCCGATCTCAAGCGCCTGCGCGATACCGAAGCTCGGCTCGAACGTCGCACCGCCCAGATCGAATTAGTCCTGCGCGACCTGCAAACACAACGCGAACGCAACGACTACCTGTTGCAACAGGTGATGGCCGAGTTGAAAAACCTCCCCGCCGAGACCAGCAAACTCGACGCTATGCTCAAAGACCTCAACAACCGCACGGTCGAATACAACGCCCTCGAAGATGCCAACATCACCAAACTCGCCACCATGTACGAGGCCATGGCACCGGAAGCGGCCGCGCCGATTCTCAAGGACATGGCCGAGAAAGGCCGCATGGACACCGCGGCCAAAATTCTCGTGAAGATGAAAGAACGCAACTCCGCCCGCATTCTGGAAAGCCTCGAACCGTCGCTCGGATCGCAATTGATCGACCGCATGCTCCGCCTCCGCACGACTCCAACTGCGCCAGGGGCCGCGAAAACCCCCTAACGATCTCCCCCACCCGTTCGCCGCGGCCCTCCCCAAGCCGATGTGCCGCCACGCGCACAGGCGCGGCACTCTCCGCCCCGAATCGCCCATCGCCCCAGCGCGTCGCAGCGGGGAAACGCCGGTGTGTCGCCGCCACAACGGCCTCGAAAACCTTGTGATCATCGTCACCCACGATCGGCGTCATCCGGAACTTGCCGACGCAGGGACCTCATGGCACACCCACGATCGGCGTCATCCGGAACTTGCCAACGGAGGGACCTCATGGCACACCCACGATCAACACCCTCACCACGGAAGCTCTTACCCGCGTGGATCGCCGCCGGGCTGGTGGTGGTTGCGGTCGGCTTTGCCCTGCCGATGCTCGCTGCGGGTACGCGTTGGTCGCCGGCGTCATCGCGGCCACGGTCGCCCGTTGCGGATTCGGCTCGAACCGTGCCCCCGGACGCCCCAGCCACGCGGGATTCGTCCCGACCCGTGCCCCCGGACGCGCCGACCGCTCCCGGAATCGGTGCCTCTCTGGTGAAGTTGGGGTTGGGGTTGGTCGTGGTCGGTGGTTTGTGTGTTCTGGTCGCCCGGTGGCTGCAGGCGAAGACGGCTCGGGGCAGTGCCTCAACCCCGCTGGAGACCATCGCTTCTGTCGCCGTTGGTCCGGGGGTGATTCATCTGGTGCAAGCCGGTCCACGCCGCTTGCTCATCGGGACCGACGGCCACGGGGTGAAAACACTGCTGGAATTGCCCGGGCCGGGGCCGGAACCGCCGGCGCTGCCGCCCACGGCTGCCGCGGCGACCCGGGCCGCGCGGGTCGCTTCCGCGTCTGTATCGCCGGCTGAAATTCTCCAACTGGTGGTCCGCCGGAGTGAACCGCCGCGGCCCACGCCAGACCACGACGGCGGAGAAAGGCCGATGCTCGGTGAGCGCAGCCCATCGACCTCCAACGTCGGGACAGTCGCCCCCGGTGCCCGTGAAGTGTAGTGGCCCGGGCAGCATGCGGCTTTGGCTTGACGGATTTTCCCCCCCGGGGTAAGCCTCCAGCAGGCGCTGACGCAGGGAGGCGGAGGGTATGGGCGAGTTGCATCAACTTTTGGGTCCCAACGGGCTGGACTTCCAGAATCTCTCGCCTCCCGTGCAACTGGCCTTGGCCTTGGGGCTGTCGGTGCTTTTGCCCGCCGCACTGATGACCACCACTTGTTTTACCCGCGTGGTCATTGTGTTAGCGTTTGCCCGGCAAGCCTTGGCCACACAGAACATCCCGCCCAATCTCGTCCTGACCGGGTTGGCGCTATTCCTGACCCTCTACATCATGCAGCCGACGTTGCAGGAAATCGACCAGGCCGCGTTGCAGCCCTACTTGAACCAACAACTCCCCGGACCCGCCGCGATCCAGAAAGGCCTCGACATTCACAAACGCTTCCTGCTGCGGCATACCCGGCAGCGCGATCTGGCCCTGTTCCTCCACCTGTCGGGCCAGCATACGCTGGAAGAACCCGAACAAACGCCGATCCTGACGGTGATTCCCGCGTTTGTCATCAGCGAGTTGAAAACCGCTTTCATCATGGGCTTCTGCATCTATTTGCCGTTTCTGATGGTCGATTTGGTGGTCTCCAGTGTGCTGACGTCGATGGGGATGGTGATGATGCCGCCGGTGACGATCTCAGCGCCCTTCAAGATTTTGTTGTTTGTTCTGGCCGACGGCTGGCATTGGGTCAGCTATGCCGTGGCCGCCAGTTACGCCTGACGGGTCCGCAGCCCAAGCCCGCGCCGGAGATGGCCATGACGATGGAATTGGTCATTCGCATGACACAGGAATTGTTTGTTGTTGCCCTGCTGGTGTCCTTGCCGGCGTTGGTGGTGAGCCTGGCCGCGGGGTTGGTGGTGAGCATTTTTCAGACGGTGACAAGCATTCAGGATCAGACGCTCAGTTACGTTCCGCGGATTATCTTGGTCGGTCTGACCTTGGTATTGACCTTCGGGTTCTCGTTTCAGCAAGCGGTCGCGTTCATGCAACGGATGCTCGCCTATGCCGTGGAGGCGGGGTCATGACACAGGAACTGGCGGTATTCACGGGTCTGTTGCTGGCCCGGTTGGGGGCGTTTGTCGCGGTGATGCCCCTGTGGGGGGCGCGAACGCCGCGCGGGGTGCGGATCGGGCTGGTGGTGGCATTGGCCGGCTTTTACCTCGGTTCGGCCTCGCCGCCACAAGCGGGGCCTCCGGGGGTCGCGATCGATTCGGTCCGCTATGGGCTGACGTTGGTGCGAGAGGCGCTACTGGGTGCTGCCCTGGGGTTTGCGTTAAACCTTTTTTTACTACCCGTCCGGGTGGCGGGGGAATTCGTCGCCCAGCAGGTGGGTTTGAACATTGCCCCCCTGCCCGGCCCTACCGGTGATGCCGCCGGCCCTCTGACGACCATCTTCGAAACCACCGCCGCCCTCGTTTTTCTTGGGGTGGATGGTCATCATGTGGTTTTCGCGGCCCTGCATGCGTCGTTCGCCACCTTCCCCCTGGGCGGGATGACCATCCCACAGACAGGACCGATGGTGACTGGGTTGGCCGTGGCTTACGAAATGGGGGTTCTGCTCGCTGCGCCGCTGGCCACCTGTCTGTTTTTGCTGGCGATCACCCTGGCCATCATGGCGCGGACCGCGCCCCAGCTCAACATCTACTCCGTGGGTTTCACCTTGCAGGTGTTGGTGGTTCTTGTGGGCAGCTTGTTTCTGCTGCCTGAGATGGTGCGGACAATGACGGCCCTGACCGGACGTGTCAGCGACCTCCTGGCGGCTGTTTTGTGAGAACGGCGAATGGCCGAAGACATCGATCGTGAGTCCAAAACCGAAGAACCGACGCCACGGCGGCGGGAGGAGGCCCGCCGCCAGGGACAGGTGCCGTTCAGTGCCGAGCTAGTGGGGAGCGTGGTTCTGCTGGCCGGTGTGATCGCTTTGATGTACTTGGGGACGGATATTTGGTACGCCCTGCGGGATGTGCTGCATCACGCGAGGCCGCCGCAGTTTCAACCGGATTTTGGCCTAGAAGCCGCGGTGGCACTGCTAAGCCGAACGTTCCTACGCGTGTTGGTCGCCCTCGGGCCGTTCCTGGGGGTGCTGCTGGCGGTGGGAGTCGCGGTCAGTGTGGCCCAGGCCGGGTTTCAGATCAATACCGAGAAGCTCGCTCCGGACTTCGAGAAACTCAACCCGGCCCAGGGGGTATCGCGATTGGTCTCCCTGGCTTCACTGGTCAAAACCGGCTTGACGCTGCTGAAGGTGGCTGCGTTGGCCGTGGTCGCCTACCTGATCCTCGAAGGCCGGCTGGGCGTGCTGACAGCCCTCAGCCACGGGCCGCTGGCCTGGTCGGTGGCGGCTGCGTGGGCGATCGTGCTGCGGTTGGCCGTGTTCCTGGCCGCGGCCATCGTGGGCGTGGCCCTGCTCGATTATGCCTATCAACGCTACCGCTTTGAGCAGTCGCTGCGCATGACCAAAGATGAGGTGAAACGGGAACTGAAAGAAGACGAAGGCGACCCCTTGGTGAAAGCCCGCTTGCGGCAGATCGCCCGGGAACGCACGCGACGGAAGATGCTGGCCGCCGTACCCCAAGCTACGGTGGTGATCACCAACCCCACACACTACGCCATCGCCTTGCGGTACAATACCCTGCAGGACGACGCCCCCGTGGTCGTGGCCCGTGGCCGCGGGGGACTAGCCCGCCGCATCGCCGAACTGGCTCGGCAACAGGGGGTGGTGGTCCTCGAACGGCCGCCGTTGGCCCGCACCCTCTACCACAGTGTTCCCCTCGGCCAACCGATCCCTCCTGCGCTTTTTCGGGCGGTCGCCGAAGTGCTGGCCTTGGTGTACCGGCAGCGGGGCATACCCCGAGGCCCGGCGCAGGGTCCGGGCGGAAATTTCGCGCCGGGGTGAAAATCAGGTCTGAGCTGAGTTCTCCCCCCCCGCCGCCGCCAGTATGTTCTAAATCTCAGTAACCGATGTGAACGGAATCCGATGGCAACCGACCCGCGGCTGAACCCGAATCGTGTCAACGCTCCGCTGTTAGCGCGAAGCGAGCTACTGTTATCGGTGTCACTGCTGGGGCTGCTCATCGTCTTCCTGGTTCCCCTACCGACGCTGATTCTGGACTTGCTGCTGACGCTCAACATCGGGGCGACGATCCTGCTGCTGCTGATCACGCTCACGGTACGGCAGCCGCTGGAGTTTTCGACCTTCCCGTCGCTGTTGTTGCTGCTGACGCTCTACCGGCTGGCCTTGAACGTGGCGACCACGCGTTTGATCCTGCTCAATGCCAACGCCGGCGAAGTCGTCCAAGCCTTCGGGCAATTTGTTGTGGGTGGGAATCTGGTCGTGGGTCTGGTGATTTTTCTGATTTTGATTGTCATTCAGTTTGTGGTCATTACCAAAGGGGCGGCGCGGGTCAGTGAAGTGGCAGCTCGCTTTACCCTCGACTCGATGCCGGGCAAGCAAATGGCCATCGACGCGGAGATGAACGCCGGACTCATCGACGAACCCGAAGCCCGGCGGCGGCGGCAACAGCTGATGCGCGAAAGCGAATTCTACGGCACGATGGACGGGGCCAGCCGCTTTGTTCGCGGCGATGCCATTGCCGCTATCATCATCACGGCCATCAATCTCATCGGCGGATTCATCATCGGCTTAACGCAAGGTATGCCCCTGGCCGAGGCGATTCGCACCTATTCGGTGCTGACCGTGGGGGATGGGCTGGTCACGCAGATTCCCGCCCTCATCACGGCCACCGCCAGCGGTATTCTGGTGACGAAAGCAACCTCGGAGAGCAGTTTGGGTCAGGAGATTGGCAGCCAGTTCGATGCCGCGGCCGGTCCTCTGCGCCTGGGGGCGTACATCATGCTGGGGTTGGCCCTCCTGCCGGGCCTGCCGACCGTGCCGTTTCTGGTCCTCGGTGGCATGCTCTTTCTGTTGTCGCAGCGGCTGACTGGCGCGGGGCGGCAAGCAGCGGGCGACGCTGCGGAAGCGGCCACCCCGGCTGCGGCAGTGCCCAAATCCCCGGTGGAAGGGTATTTGGAAGATTTTACCCTCGCCGATCGTATCAGCTTGGAAATTGGAGCGGCGCTGATACCCCTGGTGTCGACCAAACAGGGACCGGGATTACTCGATCGGATTGGCGGCCTGCGCCGCGATCTGGCCAAGCAAAGCGGTCTGTGGGTACCCGCGGTACGTGTCCGCGACAACATTCAATTGGAACCGCAAACTTACCGCATTCTCATCAGTGGCCGCGAGGTCGCCCGTGGCCGCGTCCGGCCCGACTTGTGGCTGGCCATCGATCCGGGTGGTGCGGCCCGCATCGCCCTGAGCGGGGAAGACACACAAGAACCCGCCTTTGGGCTGCCCGCCAAGTGGATCACCGATGCCGACCGCAATCGGGCCGAGGCCGCGGGATATACTGTGGTCGACGCGGCCAACGTCATCATCACCCACTTGGGCGAAATCGTCCGCCGTCATGCTGGCGAATTGCTCAGCCGCGACGACCTCAAAGCGATGATCGACAAAGTCCGCGAAACCTCTCCGGCTGTCGTCGATGATCTCATCCCGAACATGCTCACGCTGGGCACCCTCCATCGCGTGCTGACGATTCTGCTTGATGAACGGGTACCGATTTCCAACTTACCGCGCATCTTGGAGAGTCTGGCCGTTTACGCCCCAACCATCAAAGACCCCGCCGAACTGGCGGAAAAGGTCCGCGTTGATATTGGCCGGGCCGTGGTCGATCGCTTCCGCGATCCGAACGGGCGGATTCGCGCGCTGGTTCTCGATCCGCGCTTGGAGGTGGAATTGCGCCGCGCCCTGCAGGGGAATCAATTGGTGCTCGACCCGGCCCGGCTCGAACAACTGACGCTCAAACTCGCCGCCGAGTTACGCAAAGCCAACAGCCGCGGCTATGAGGTGGCGCTACTGTGCGACTCCAGCCTGCGCCGCGCCGTGCGGCAATCCCTGGTCCGCGCCTTGCCCGATTTGGTCGTGGTGGCGTATCAGGAAATTCCCAACGATTTGTTGATGGAACCCGTCGCTGTGATCCGACCGGAGGATTTACTGACGACGAGTCCCTCCGCCGTCGGGGCGCTGTTCGACCCAACCGGCGAACGCCGACCATAAGTGGTCGGCAGCGGCCCCGAAGGGTGAGTGTCTTGTGGCGATGAGGGTCTGAGTGGCAGCATCATGAATGGACCCAGTGCAACCGTTCGCGCGTATCAGCGGACCGCGGAACAACAACGCCGCGACGATCTGATTCTCAAACATCTCCCCTTGGTCAAGCACGTGATCGGACGGCTGGTGGGCGAGCTGCCCGCCAACGTGGACGTGGAGAACCTCGAATCGGCCGGCGTCTTGGGCTTGGTGGAAGCGGCCAACAAGTTCGACCCCACGCGCAATGCCCAATTCAAAACCTTCGCCTATCTACGCATCCGCGGAGCGATTGTCGATGAATTGCGTCGCAATAGCCCACTGCCGCAACATGTTCTAGGGCGTATCGCCCTCATCCGCAAGGCGTATCGCACACTGCCACACCCCGTCACGGTCGCGGCCCTGGCAGCGGCCACCGGACTGACCGAAGATGAAGTCGCCGATACCCTGGCCGCCGAACGTTTCACCAAAACCGTATCCTGGGAGCAAGCCGCCGAACCCAACGGCCTCGAACCGATGGTGACCGCCGCCGAACCAGCAGCCGATGCCGAACGCGACGAACTGCTGCAACAACTGACCGACGCTATCGCCGCGTTGCCGGAAAAAGAACGGCTGGCCATCACGCTCTATTACCGCGACGACTTGCGCCTGCGTGAAATCGCCGCGGTGCTGCAACTGTCGGTATCACGGGTGTCGCGGTTGCTCAGTAAAGCACTGTTCGAGCTGGGGGAACAACTCCGCGCCCGCCGGGGCTTACCGTCTTCAGACCCTGGTTGAGCCGTACCGCATCCGGAAGTCCCGACCCGAGAACATCTTCGCGAAAACGCTGGCAGTGCGGTAAGATGCACCCGGTCGCGTGTCCACCGGCCGGGGGCATGATTGCGACTACGTATCGTGAACGGGGCGCTGCGGTAACATGCACCCGGTAGCGCGTCCACCGGCGAGGCCACGCCAACGAGGATCGCTTTCGCCCGTCGCGGCGGCCCGCGACGGCACAACTGGGGTCGCCGTGGCGGATTGTTGGGAGGGGCTATGGTGCGGATCGTTTGTGTTGCGGATACCCACGGCTTTCACACTCACACCCACATTCCCCCGGGCGATGTGTTGATCCACGCCGGCGATTGCACCCGGCACGGTACACTCGAGGACATCGACGCCTTCAACGCCTGGCTGGGCACCCTGCCACACCCCCATAAAGTGGTCATCGCTGGCAACCACGACTTCGCCTTTCAAGAGGCTCCGACCGCCGCCCGGCAACGGCTCACCCACGCCATCTATCTCGAAGATGCCGCCTGCACCCTCGCTGGGCTGACGTTCTACGGCAGCCCATGGACGCCCACATTCTTCGATTGGGCCTTCATGCTGCCGGAGGAGCAACTGGCCGCCAAATGGCAAGCGATTCCCGCGGGGGTGGATATTCTCATCACGCACGGCCCGCCACGCGGGATTCTCGACCGCACCCACCGCGGCCAGTCCGCCGGCAGCGCTACACTCTTCGAGCGCGTGCAGATCGTCCAACCACGGCTGCACGTGTTCGGACACATTCACGAAGCCGCCGGGCGTGCTGAGATCGACGGCACCATCTTCCTCAACGCCAGCACCGCGCTGGGCCACGGTTGCGGCGTGGTTGTTACTCTGGCACACCCGGCGGCGGAACGTGCGGAGCTGGCCGATGCGGCTCGGTGAGAAGCATGGATGACCTGGCTTGGTTCGCCGACACTCAAGAACGTGCGGAGCTGGCCGATGCGGCTCGGTGAGAAGGTCGCGGCCCGCACGGGGACAATCCGTCGGTTGAATTGTGGTCTACCCGCGACGTGGGCCGACTCCGCGGGGCGATAGGGTCGCGACCCGCGGGGCGACTTCCAGTTCGGCTTGCAACAGCCGATGGTTCACCGTCTAATGGGGGCGGCGGAATGATCTATCCCGGCTCAAGCGGAATGATCTATCCCGGCTCATCAGGGAGGATGTGCCGATGGCGGCCGATGTCTTCACACCCACTGCGGCCCGGACACCCGTGGACGCGCAACCCGATGTGGCTTTCATCGCGCGTCCGCGTCTGCTGGCGTTGCGCGAAGAACTCCGGCGTGCCGCGGCTCAGCGGCACCGATCGCGATGGCAGGAACCCCCGCTATTCTTTTTCGACCCGCAACGGCAAGCCGAACTCGTCGCCGCCGGTGACCGCATGCCGCCGTGGGCCGAACTGGCTGCGCACATCGACGCCGCAATGCCCGAACTTTTTCGCCATGTGGAAGTCCGGCGCTTGGCTCGGGCTTTGGACTTGGCAGCGGCGGCCCAGCTTCTGGCCGGGTGTTGTCCGGCGGCCCGGCGGCTTGTAGACTTGTTAGCCGTGCCCGATGATGAAGTCTTTCTGGTACTCGACCCCCTCCGCCGCAGCGGGGTGCGCTGGCTGTTACGCGGAGCCGCCGACGTGGGGCAACTGATCGAGCGCCTGGCAGTCGATTTCACCCGCGACATCCAACTGTACACACCCGCGGCCCTGCGCCCTCAGGGCACGCTGCCCAGCGGTTTCCGCGGGTGTCGCGAGTGGCTGTGGCCGACGCAGCCGCTGGCCGCGGTGCCACGCATCAACGGCGTGCGCGTGGTTTTAGTCGGGCCGGCGGTGATCCGCCCCGCGACCCCCAGGACCCCCCGTTTCCCCGAATTGATGGTGCAAGCGACCGCGTTAGGCCGGCTGACGCCATGGCAGGTGGCCGACGAGCTGACGCGGCTGGGGGCGCCCGCCGTGACCGTTCCGCAGCCCGTCGCAGTCATGGCCCCAGCCGCCTGACGCCAAACCACCGCACGACGTAGAATGACGGTATGACGGTTGACGATCTTTTGGCGGAAGGCCGCCTGGCCGAAGCATTGGCCCAGCTACAGCACGCTATCGCCGCGGACCCCGCCAACCCCCAGTTGCGGCGGCAATTGATCGATCTACTGTTCTTCATGGGCCGGTTTCGCGACATCTCTCACCATCTGGCCCAACTCCCCCTCGACGACACGCCCGCTGCCGCGGACAGCGAACGCCGCTTACACCGGCTGTTGCGCAGCGAGCGGCAGCGCAGCGTTTTAGGCCGCCCACCGCGGATTTTTCCCGAACCGCCACCGCCCCATGCATCGCGCCGGCAGCAAGCGTGGCAGTGGTTGCGGCGGGCACAACCTGAACAAGCCCTGCACGCCATCGATGCCGCCGACGCCCGTAGCCCGATGGTGCATGGCTTCATCGATGGCCGGCCTTTCGACCAACTGCGCGATGCTGACGACCGCTTCGCCTCCGTTCTGGAGGTGTTTTGGGGAGGAGAATACCTCTGGGTGCCGTGGGAAGCTCTGCACAAGGTGGTGCTTGCGCCGCCGGCCGGCTGGCTCGACCAACTCTACCGCCCGGCGGTACTCACACTTCGCGATGGTAGCCGTCGCGACGTGGACTTGCCCTTGGTGTATCCCGCATCGTACCGGGGTGAGGGGGTCTTCGCCCTGGGGTTGGAAACCGACTACATCTGTCCGGACCGTGGCCCGACGCGCTGCCTGGGTGGCAAGCTTCTCATCGTGGGCGATGATGAGGAACAGCGCTTGGCGGATTGCCACTTCATCGAAGTTTCTGGCGCCCCTCCGGCGACCGGTCGGCGATCGCTCGCCTGAGGGACCTCGCTACCAGCGCCGCCCCCAACCCGGACTGACCCAACCCGGACTGACCCAGCGCGGATTCGGCGCGACAAAAAGTGGTTGCGGAGTCAGCGGGTTCGGTTGAACAAACGTTTTGTCATAGCCGACGCCGAGAAAAGGGTTGAAGCCTGCGGCCCGGCCCCAGCGGTTGCCCCACACATCGGTGTAGAGGACTTGTTTTTTCACCGTTCCCAATGGGGAAACATAGGTGTTGTAGGATTGGATACGATCCCAGTTGTACACTTGACGATTCGTTACGATCGCTCCGTACGGCGTCACGCCGCGGGATTGCACAACCCACTGTGCCGATGCGACCGGCGCTGCACTCATCGTCAGAACCGCTGCCAGCACGGCAGCGATGACAAAGGGCTTCATGGCGGCCTCCTCTGGTGGTGATACCCCACCCGCACCGACGCGGGACATCAGAAGATACCTGCAGCACCGCCGGAGCTTACAGAGACTGCTAACGGCGACCGAGCGCCTGGCCTGTCAGCGGAGCGACCGAGCGCCCATAATTCGCCGCCAGATTCGGCACGATCAGGAACTGGAAGCCGAAGTTGTTCACAAACGCGGTATAAGTGAAACCGAGGGTGACCGTCAGATCGGTACCGGTGCGAGTCAGCGCGAAGGAATTCGACAAGGCCGCTTGAATGCCAAAGTCGTAGCTGGCACCCAGACTGACAAAGTACCGCGAGCTGAGTTGATACGCCACGTTCGCGGTCACCGCTTTGCTATTGAGCGGATCGGTTTGCCGATAACCAACAAAGAAGTTCGTCCGGTCGGTGCGATTGAGATAAATCCCGGCGTTCCAATACCGGCTGCCGTTCTCATAGGGTTCAAACCAGCCGTTGGCGACAATCGCGGTGCGGTCGCCGATATTCCACAATGTCGCGTATTCCAAAAAGGCGAAGGGGTTGCCGAAGTTGTCGCGGTTGGCTTCGGGGAAGTACGAGGCCGACACATCAACGGTGAGGAAATCGACGGTGTGTTCCATCCCCGGATAGCCCCGTTTGGTTTGGAAGCGTTGCCGCAAATCCAATTGCAGCACGTGGATATCGTCGACTGTGTCGATGCGGTTCTCGACCAGGCGGCGAATGGCGTACTGCTGCGGATTGAAGACGCTAACACCCGCGGCATTCTGCAAAGCCAGACCGTCCGGCCCTGGCACCAAGGTCGATTGCAGCGGTGTGATGTAGCGCCACGATTGGTCGATCGCATCGTTGGTCAATCGGTCCAGATAGGGCAGTTGTGTGTACGGGACATTCGATTGGATGTAGCGGTAGTTGGCCCCGAGAATCGCTTTGTGATACAAACCGCGCAGATTGAGCAATTCACTATTGACCTCGCGGTAGAGGCGCGAGAACGGCAGGCTGGCCCGTGCCCCACCGCCACCGGCGATGCGGCCAATCTCGTTGCCGTTGAGGTCGTGGGTGTATTCGGTCAGATCGAGAATCCCGTAGGGTGTGAACTTCAGAGGCCCCACCGGCAAAGGCAGGCTCAGTTCTTGCCAGAGGCCGAAGCGGCCTGTGTCGGTGCGTTGATCGGTGGGTAGCAGGGAATAGGGGTTGTACTCCGCGGGGCGCAGTTGGGCATAAGCTGCGTGGGCCCGAGCGCTGTACACGAACCAGTCATCCAGAAACGTCTGGCCGATGAGGTGGCCGTCGATCCGGGGCAGCCAATTCGTTTGCGGTTGCCAGGCTTGGCCAACACGTTGCTGCGTCAAGAGGGTAGCTCCGTAGGTGCGGCGCTGCCAGGCCAGATAGGCGAAGGTCTCTTGGTTGGGGCCAAGGTCGAATTCGTTCTTGTAGAATTGTTCCAGGAAGTTCTTATCGCTGAGCAGGCCGAGCTGACCTTGGAAGTAGAGGCTGTCGAGAATTTCTTGTTGGTGCCGCCACAAGGCCCGGCCGCGGGTGTTGGGGGGCAGGGGGTCGATGCCGCGGGGGCCACCGAGCAGGTCGAAACCATCATCCACAATGCCATAAAGCCGGATCAGCCCCTGACCCAGCGGCGGCTCGTCGGGGGATTCACTGGGTACGCGGTAGAGGTAGTCGGTCCCGGCGGCCGGCCCGCGTTTCGTCAAATAGTCGAGATTCAAGCGCCACTTGTGCGACGGCGGCGGTCGCAGGGCCAGTAGCTCGTAAATATCCCAGGTGGTGCCGAACTGCGTGCCGAACTGCCGGTTGACACCGAAGTTGAAGCCTTCGAGCGGGCCAAGGGGGTCGGTCGCATCGAGCCGCACTTTGGGCCAATAGAAAATCGGAATATTGGCCAGCCGCGTGACCACATTCTCCCCGGTCACGATCTGTTCGAGATACTCCACGGGTTGACCCGTGCGGACATCGCGGAAAGGAATGCCGAAGATATTCCGCCGCACCACGGACCGTTGGCTGAGCGTGAAACGCTGGGCATCGAGCCGCAAGCCGGGATCGCTGGGCAATTTGCTGGCATTGGCCGAACCTTGGAGAATTTCCCAGTTTTCCAAGTCGAGCCGGCGCACTTCTTGCCCGGTAATATGCAGAGCATCAGGCACTTGCGGAATGGCCAACTCCAAAGCGGCCTGGAGGGCGACGGCTTTGTTGCTGGCCGTGTCGTAATAGACTTCCTGAGCACGGAGCGTTTGCGTGATCGGCTGACCTTTGCCGGCTTGCGTCGTGCGGATGATGACGTTGCCGGCCATATATACCTCGACCGCGTTCTTCCCACCGCCTTCGGTGATCAGTCCGTTGATGTCCACTTGGTCGCCGGCGTTGCGAATCCACACCACGGCGTGATCGGTGGCGAATTCCGTGCGTTCGCTGCCGTCGAGACTGGCGATGTTGAAGACGACCCCGCCGGTGATGAGCAACCGCTTGGTGCCATCGGGCAAGTCGGTGCCTTCTACATCCGGAGGCGGGCCGTAGCGTGGACCATAGGTGATAATCCGGGCTTTGGGGGTGGCCGTGGGAGGTGCTAGACCCAAAGGCGGCGCGGAATTGCCGGCCGGCTCGCGGGGCGAAGGGGGCTGATACGCCGTGCGGGGCGGCACCAGCGCCGGCGGCGGCATCTCGCCTTCGGTCGGAAGGGAAAGGCCGGCCCACGGATCGGCTAATTCCGCAACGCGGCGCACCGGTTGAGCCGCCGCCCACGACGCCCCACAGAGCATCGCCAGTAACGCGACCAGCCCGACACAGGTTGGTACCCGCCCGCTCCCCACGCGGTTTCTCCGGCTGTATGGTCCTCTCCTGGAAGGCGCGGGACTATAGACAAACCGCCACACAAATCAAGCCGGAGTCCATGCTTCATTCGTCGGGAAATTGTTGCGGGGAAAAGCCCAAGGCCACGATGCTGCACCCCACGATGACATTCAACCCCCAACGGCGCGCTTCGGCCAACACCCCGGGGTCGTCGGCACCGGGGTTGAACCACACTTCCGCCGGGGCGCGGGCCGCAATCGCCGGCAGGATCGTTCGACCGATCGCCGGCGGCACATACACAGTAACGCGATCTAACGGGCCAGCCGGAACATCACTCAGGGAAGCATAAGCGGGCAGCGATTCCACTTCGAGGGCCTGAGGGTTGACCGGATAGACGGTGTAGCCTGCGGCCAGGTGAGCGCGAACGGCCTTGTTGCCGAACTTGCGGCGATCCGTGCTAGCCCCGATCACAGCGACGGTGCGAGTCATGGTTGGCCAGAAGATCAGACGCCTTGGTGGAAGAGCTGAGGGAAAAGGACCGATCGGCAACTCCGGCTCTCACCACCACCACGATCATTCGAACGATTTTCAAACACACACGCAGCGCGAGAGTGGATGCACAGTCTCAATTGACCACCACCACGATGCTGAGAACACGATTCCAGACAGCGACGATGGCTTGTGCGGGGGGCGATTGTCCCTCACCACCATCACGATATTGTCATTCACCACCATCACGATGATTCGAACGCTGTTCCAGATCGGCAACAACGGAGAACCGATCTTCAACTCGATCCCCTGCTGCCACAGCGGAAGGATTAGCAACCGTTGAAGGAATAAGGGGGGAAACCGGCTCCAGGCTTGTCGCCTCAGAGCGGAGCATCAGGCCGGCCCACGGAGGCCTTCAACCACGGTTGTTCGTGTCGTCCGGCTTGGCGCTCATGGTCGGCACCGGGGCTTTGATACCGTGAATCGCCTCATAGACTTCTTGCCGGTGCACCGGAACATCCTTGGGAGCTTCAATTCCCAGCCGGACCTTGTCGCCGCGGATTTCGACAATTGTGATAACAATGTCATTGTTAATCACAATCGACTCATTTTTTTTTCTGGACAGTACGAGCATTGGTGTCTATTTTTTGAGGAGTCAGTCTGGTCCTGAGTCGGTCATCTGGAATACCGGCTCCACAACACGGGCCGCGGAATCCCTTCCGGCGGGCCGCAATACCCCCATGGTCCCGCGGAGGTCGGCGGCTACGGCCGATGTCCGCGGAGGTGTGCCATCCCCGCACACCCTGCGCCGCTTCTCATCATTCCCCACTGTAAAACCGGGTAAGTTGCGCCGTCAAGGAGCATTCTGCCAAAGAGTGCAGAATTTTTTCAACTTTTTGATTGACGGCTACCCCAGCTAGCACGCGAAATTGTCCAGATACTGACCAAGAGTGCAGAATTTTTTCAACTTTTTGATCGATGGGGCTATTTTCATGGAGATTGTGAGAGAATAGAGATTGTGAGAAACTGCGTCCGAACGTCGCGCCGCGGTGCAAGGCCCGCGGCTAGCAATCCCGCGGCTACATCTGTGTACAGATGAACGCAATGACCAGTCGGTTGACCAGTGCAAGGCCCGCGGCTAGCAATCCCGCGGCTACATCCCCACGTCTGGGCACCTGCTTGGTGCCTGAAGGATGGGGCAACAAGTGACCACGAGTAATCCCTACATCCCCACGAGTAATCCTGCGGATACGTCACCACGTCTGGGCACGACAACGACCGAGCCTCGAACGGAGCCGGGGCGCAGCCAGCGGCTCCCCCACCGCGACCACCCGTGGGCGAAAGGACGACGTTCTCAACCAGCCGCAACGTTCATCACGAATCGGACAGGCACTTACGCATCACCAATCGGACAGGCCCTTACGGCAACGGCACGTTCTCCAGGACAAACGGAACTTCGACCACCACGGGTCGCGTACCCACCACCACGAGCTTAGCCGGGGGATGGGTGGTCTTCGCATAACTCAGTGAGAACGTATGCTCATACAGTTGGTCGTCGTTCGAGGTACTGACGAAGTAGTTGCTGATTTTGGTGGTGATCTCGCGGCCGGAGGCATCGTAGAGCCGCACGGTGGGCATCGTTTGAGTGGATTGCGGGGATTCCGGCCAGATGCCACCGGGATTCCAGCCGCGGCGGGCGTTCAACATCCACGGCGTCGGGTGGGCCAATTCCAACTGGAGGTTGGCTTGGTCGCCGTGCTCGTTGACGCCTCGAATCTTCAGTTGCACTTCGCCGGGTCCATAGAAGCTGTTGCCGACATAGCGGATGGGGTCTTTCACGGTGATGAGGGGCTGATGGGCCACATCGATTTCGCCCACCACCGTCCCTTCGAGCCGGCGGAGTTTCTTGGCGTGCGGAGTACCAAGCTTCAACGACACAGGAACGATGCGCGGATTGGGAATCGTGGCGGGATAGATGGGCCGTCCGGTGGGATCGAACCGTATCCCCCCCGGGCCGAAAACCGCCCCGCCAGGCGCAGCGAACGCCACCACCTCCTGACCGTCGGCCGGCGCGGGGTGGTCGCGGCGACTGCCACCACTGCCATAACGGGCGGCATCGTCGATCACTTGGCGGATTTTCACCGTCGCGCCGTCTTGCCACTTCAGGCCGGGGGTGGGCATGATGTCGAAGCAGAGCACCACTTCACCGCGGCCCAAAATCGTGCGATGGCCGGGGAACGATGGCGGCAGCACCAGCACGCGCACTGCGGTGCGTCGGTCGCCGATAGCTCGCGGCGCTGCGCCGTCGTCATCCCCAAGAACAATCGGTACCCGTTCGGCGGTTGGCAGCAGCGGCAGGGAGATGTAGCGGCGGGAGTCGGCGGTCGGTTTTTTGGGAAAATCAATCTCGTGGTGGAAGCGTTCGCGCAGGCCGGCGGCGGTGCAGAAGGCTTCCAGGGCTTCCCAAACGGGCAGTTCCTCGGTTTGCAGCGTGATCTGACGGAAGGGATCGGCCAGTTGGCTGGCGTCGAGCTGGATGGGTAAGCCGCTGCGGCTGCGGAAGTCGTTGAGAGCAGCTCCCAGCGGCATATTCCGATAGTTCAAAGCCACGCGGCGTGCGGCCAGACGTTCGGTGCTATCGACGGTACGTTGGAGTTTCGCCAGAATCGCTGCCGCCCGCAGGCGTATTTCTGGATTGTCGGTTTGCAATGCCTTCTGCAAGTGAGGAATCGCCGCCGGACCGGCATTCTCCAGGCTGGCCGAGGCCTTCTCCCGCGTGCGAAAATCGTCGGCGCCGAGTTGCTGCACCAGTTGCGGCAGTGGCACCATCGGTTCGGGCGAAGGGGGGTTCGCGATTGCGGCTCCGATGGCCCATCCGACTAGCCCCACAGAGCTGAATAGCTTCTTCATGATGCTCCTCAACGGATGCCGCAACTGGCAGACTGGATTGTAACTCGCGCCCCGGCGGTGGGCTACTTGGCTCAACGCCGGGGCCGTCCCTTTCGTTGGAAGTCGCGATGTGCGGATGGTCGCCGTCGCTCCAAGTTTCCCTGCCGACAGTCTCGATAAGCACCGCCTCGTCGGACCGCGCCGGCATCGGGAGGGCGGGATTGCGGGAGGTATCCGCTCATTTCCTTGGCGCTATGGCTTGGGTTTCGGGAATAGACGCGGGCGATCCGCTCATTTCCCCTGCGCTTTGGCTTCGGCCTCGCGGATGTACTTTTCGGGATGCGCGCGGAACTCGTCGCGGCAACCGGAGCAGCACACGTAATACGTTTGGCCTTTATAAACCACCGTGATGGTACCCAGTCCGCCGCTGACGATGCATTCAGGGCCTTTGGGCACTTGGGCGAACGCCTCGCCCTCTTTGGTCGCGCCGACTTGGTATTTTTTCGTGAAGGCCACCTTGGTATGAGCTGGGCGAACATCGAACCGGTACAGGTAGCGGTTAGGATGTAGCAGGCTAAAGACCAACCGCTGCTCTTCAGTCGCTGGGCCATCGGTACGCGTTAGCGTTAAGACGCGCAGTTGGGCGTCGTAGGTACCGGCGAAGGTAGCCGTCGAACGATCAGAGCAGCTGAGCGTGAGGGTGAAACGGGCTTCGCTGGCATCGCCTGCGGGAGTGTAGCGGAGGTCGCCATGCATGAAATGCTTACTGCCGGTGAAGCGGATGTGCAACCAGGCGTCGCCGTCTTGAAACTTCCATTCCCAAGTGATTTTTTCTTCCCACGCTCCGGCGGCGCGTTCATCCTTGTTGCCTTCCGGAGTGCCGCGGCCCTTCCAAGAGCCGATCAATCCTTGGAAGGGTTGGAACGCTTCCTTCGCTGTCGTGGGCGGTGCTGACGCGCTGTGGCACTCAGAGATTGTGCCAAAATCGAACAGGGCCTGTTCAATTATTGCACAGACCATGACCAGTAATAAACCACGCATGGTGTTCTCTCCGCGGCCGTTTTGTTCTTATTACGACGCCAACGCACGGCGATGGCAACACTCTTCCCCGAAAAACGATCGGTATTGGTCAAGAAAGGTATGGCGAAGGGCGGCTCAACCGGCCGTTCAACGACTCATCCTTCCGCAGCGCTTCCTCTGCGGAAGGATGAGATTCTGAGAAATCAAGCCAATAGAATCAGCAAACGTAAATGGAATCAGCAAAGGTCTTGTGGGAACCAGTCAGCGTGGTTTGCGGGGCAGTCGGGAGTTGGTCGCGGGGGTGTCAGAACCGTGAGGGATCGGGGGGGCAGGCCGTTGAGCGGCCGAGGAGCGGGAGGGGGCGTCCGGGGTGGCTGCCGGTACCAAGAAGGCCGTGTCGGGACCATGAACAACGGAAGTGTTTTGAGGGTCAGGGTTTGTGTCACCCAGCGCCGCCAGGACATCGGCCGATTGCTCGATGCGGTCGTGGATTTCCTTCCGATCGATGCGGATTTCGGGTGGGGCTTCAATGCCCAGTTTCACGCGTCCCGGACCGACACTGACGACGGTGATTTTGATATTGTGGCCGATGATGATTGATTCGCTTGGACGACGGGTGAGCACCAGCATGAGATGTCCCTCCTGGATCGTGCCGGGGGAAGGTCAGAGATGATTCCCGCGGCGCTCCTACTTCGGATTGTACAAGATTGCCGAGCCGATCTTTCAGTCTTTTTTCATTTTTTCGTCAAGTTGGATGGCGGCATTGCCGACAATCCGTTATTAATACGACCGCAGTCGGCTTTCGGTTTTAACTTCTCAAAACTTTAGCAATTTTGGGGCCAAATTTCCTTTGCGGCATGGAAAAAATGGCCGCACCATGCGAATCAGGCCGCACAAGAGCCGGTCGGTGGCTTTCTCGCCGCCTTTCGAGGCAGGTTGGTTTGGGAAGTTTGCTGTGAGCGTATTGTCAGAGAGTGTCGCTTGTCAAGTCCATTTTTTGCAAACGTCCTTGTCACAAAATCCACCGGACAAGAGGCGCAGTGGACGTGTGCGCAAGACGGGAGCAGCCAGTTTGGGTGGAGAACACGTTACCTCTTAACACAAACTTCAGGCGCGGTGGACGTGTGCGTAAGTGGACGTGTGCGTAAGACGGGAGCAGCCATATGGGTAGGCGGTGGGCGGCCGCCGCCCAGAAGAACCGTTACTTCACAATCTTGGCCACATCCTTGACGATCGCGGCGATGTCGTTATCTGTGAGTTTTCCTTTGGCAAAGCAGTAATTGGCTTTCACGATGCGATCGACGTAAAGAATGACCGTCACATCGGCTTGCGGGTTGAGGTTGTACTTGGCGGGAATGGGGTCTTCTTTGTCTTCGATGGCCAAGATGGTGGCTTTCAGTTCTGCTTTTTGGGCCACCTCTTTCAGTTGCGGAATGAGTTGGTCTTTGTTGCCCATGAAGATGGCAAAGCTGTGCATTTCGGCTTTGGCGTTTTTGACGGTTTCGGCGTCGATAGCTTTGAGAAGTTGCTGGATCCTGGGGTCGTCGCTACTGCGGGCAAAGATCATGACGACGGGGCTATCGCCCGCTTTGCAGTACAAGCAGGCACATTGGCCAGCGTCTTCCCCGGTGACGTTGTAGGGGTGGAACGCACCGGGCACTTTGTCGCCGGCTTGCGGACCCGACTTCAAGTCGGCGGCTGTGGCGATCCCGCTGCAAAGCACCACCACCATCCCCAGCATCAGTTGGCGAATCATCCACGTCCTCTCTTTCGGGAAGGCCAAAAAACCGTCGTGCAGTCACGACGGCATTCTTATAGACGAGCGCCGGCAGGATTTTATTCAGCGCAGGGCCGGTTGACGAAAGCACAACCGAGCCGGCTGTGGCTCGGTTGTCCTGTCGCTGGCGTGGTGGGCGGTTACTTCTTCTTTTCGGGCATGATCCACAAGTGCAGCATGTATTCGTCGCCATCCGCCCCGGTCACGACGATGGACTTATCCGGCTTCCAGTCGCCCATCGTGAAGCGGTGCGAGACGATGCGCGTGCCGGGTTTGAGTTGCTTTTCGAGGATCGGCCGCAGCAGATTGTTGAACTCGTTGCCCATGTACAAGAAGACCACTGTCGCTTCGCTGTAGTCGCGGTCTTTGAGAGCATCGCCTTGGATGATGGTGATTTGTTTTTCCAGACCGGCTTTCTTGATAGCTTCGCGGGCTTCTTCGACCTTCTTTTCGTCCAATTCGATGCCTACGGCTTTCTCTGCGCCTTTTTTGACCGCGGCAATCAGCACGCGACCATCGCCAGGACCCGGTTCATAGACAATATCGCCTTTTTTCACCCCGGCGAGCTTGATCATTTCTTCGACAATATCGTCGGGTGTGGGTACCCAGCGAATGACGGCCTTGTCGGGGTTTTTGGGATCGGCTTTGCTCAGATCGGCGATGATGTCCTCGCCCCCTTTGAACTCAATCGACTTGGTGCGAGTCATCTTCGTGTAATTGTTCGGCTCCCAGCGAACCTCAAAAGAGTATTCGTAGAGCTTGCCGACTTCCAATTCCGGGGTGACGAATTCCCGTTCCTTGCCGGTCACTTTGGTTTCCTTGCCTTCGATCAACAAAATCGCATCGTCTTGCGGGACAATGACTTTCAGTTTGGACTTAGCCAGTTTTTTGGCCGGGTCCTTCTTATCTTGGCCGGGTTGGGCGCTGACCGACAGCGACGATAACCCGGCACTGATCACAAAGGCCAAAACCAGCGCCGCGGCGCGGCTTGTCCGTACAGTAACCATCGTGGCACCTCGATAGGCAGAAGGCCGAAAAATACCCAGGGGTGTGAAAAGAGCCTCTCCGACACCAAGTACGCACGCAACCCCCGATTGGCAATAGGGAACTGCCCGCAGTCCGCCGCGCAAAAAGGGTCGCCGCCAGGGCTTGCCGACTCCTTCTTGGCCAAGGAGGACAAGATCGTGGCGAAGGCCCATAGGGTGTACAAAAATTGCACAAGTCTGCTGGGGTACTTCCTGCGCCGGGGTCTGGGCTTTGGGGGGAAAAAGGTCTGGGCTTTGGGGGAAAAAGAAACGCCGCCCGAGGCGGCGTTCGGGGATGGTTCAGGCGTCCTTGTTGTCTTGGCCGGGCAGTTGGAAGAGCGGGCCGCTGGCCCCGGTGCCGCCGCGGAGGGTCTCCTTTTTGGCTTCGCGGGCCGCTTTGGTCGCTTCCATAGCCTTCTCGGCTTCCGGACCTTCGATCGGCATGTCGGGCACGTCGTCGGGTACCGTCGGATCGTCGATATTCCGCATCGACAAGCCAATTTTGCGTTCCTTGGTGTCGACGCGGAGCACTTTCACATCGACCTCATCGCCCACCTTGACCACTTCTTCCGGCGATTCGATCTTCTCGTCGGACAGCTCGGAGATGTGCAGTAAGCCTTCCAAGCCTTCTTCCAATTCCACAAACACGCCGAAGTTGGTCAGTTTGGTGACCTTGCCGCGGGTCTTCTGGCCGGGTTTGTACTTGTTGGGAATGTCGGTTTCCCACGGGTCCGGCCCCATTTGTTTGAGGCCCAGAGCCACCCGTTTGCGTTCTTGATCGACGGCCAGGACGACACAGGTCAGTTTTTGGCCTTTTTGCACCATTTCCGAAGGGTTGGAGATTTTGCGAACATGGCTCATATCGGAAACGTGCAGCAAGCCATCGATGCCTTCCTCGATTTCGATGAACGCGCCGTAGTTGGTCAGATTGCGGACCACGCCGGTGATGATGGTGCCCGGCGGGTACTTCTTGGCCACATCCCCCCACGGGTTGCTCTGGCATTGTTTCATCCCCAGCGAGATTTCCTTCTTCTCGTGGTTGATGTTCAAAACTTGGACTTCCACCTTGTCGCCAATTTGCACCAACTCCTTGGGGTCAGCAATCCGCTTGACCCACGACATTTCCGAAATGTGAACCAAACCTTCGATACCCGGTTCCAGTTTGACAAAAGCCCCATAGGGCATGATGTTGACCACCTCGCCAATATGCCGGCTGCCCACCGGATAGCGTTCTTCGATGTTCTGCCAGGGGCTGGGCGTTTTGTGCTTCAGCGACAGAGCGATCTTTTCTTTCTCGCGGTCGATGTGCAGGATGTACACCTCCAGTTCCTGGTCGATCTGCACCACGTCGCGCGGGTTGGTGACCCGGTGCCAGCCCATATCGGTGATGTGCAACAGGCCATCGATACCCCCCAAATCGACAAACGCCCCGAATTCGGCGATGTTCTTGACCACCCCTTTGCGAATTTGCCCCACTTCCAATTCCGCCAACAGCTTTTCTTTCTGAATGCGGCGGCGGTCTTCGATCAGTTTGCGCCGACTGACGACGATATTGCGCCGCTGCTCGTCGATTTTCAGAATGACGCACTCGATCGTTTTGTCGATGTATTCGTCGATACTTTGCGGACGGCGAATGTCGACCTGGCTGGCCGGTAAAAAGACATTGACGCCGATATTGACCAACAGGCCCCCTTTGATCTTCTTGAGCACCTTGCCGGTCACCACGTCGCCTTCTTTGTGCTTCTGCAAAATGGCATTCCATTCCTTTTGTCGCTTGGCTTTGCGGTACGACAAGGCAATGGTGCCGTCTTCACTTTCCGCACTTTCCAGAAGCACTTCGACGGTATCACCCGGTTTGGGCAGCGGCGCATCGCTACCTTCTTCTTTCCATTCTTCGAGTTTGATGATACCTTCGGATTTGAAGCCAATATCCACGACGACATCCTCGCCGCGGATTTCCAGGACCTTGCCGGTCACAATCTTGTTGGGTTCGTACTCTTGCTCTTCACTGGCGATCCAGCGGTGAATTTCTTCCTGGAAGCGCGTGTCCAGCTCGGGGATATCGTCGTCGGGAGCGTCGAATTGGCGCAGGAGGTTACGATTGACCATAAGTGAATTTGTGGGAGAAACTACAGCCCCAAGTGAATTTGTGGGAAAAACTACAGCCCCGACGATCCGACCATCAGGAGCGACGGGATAGTTCAACCAACCTTTCCCCCCGGCGCATCACCCTGATCCGCTTCTTCGGGAGGGAATACGAGAATTGTACAAACCGCGCCGGCTTGCCAACAGGGGGCTTGGGCGATTCCCTCCCAACCCAACCGCGCCGTTGCTCGTTGACGGGGTACACTCGGGGGTGGCACACACGATGAATCGGCTAGCCTTGGTTCGTCTGGCCTTGGACGGGTTGTGGCGCCAGAAGATGCGCACCACCCTCACGTTGGTGGGAGTGACCATCGGCACCTGCGCGCTGGCGTTCAGTTGCGCTTTGGGGTTGGGATTACGCGCCTTCATCGACACGGAATTTCAAGGTCGCGACGATTTCTGGCGGATTGTGGTTCGTGTCGATGATCCCCTGCCCGACGAAAGCCGCATTCCCGCAACCGAGCAGGAGAAAATCCAGGTGCTCGGCCAGATGTCGGAACAACGCAAAGCTCGGCTCCGCGAAGCCCTCATCGAACGCTATACCGCCCAGCGCCTGGTTCGGCCGCCCCAGATGCTCACCCCCGAGCGCTGCGCGGCTATCGCGGCCCTGCCGGATGTGGCCGAAATCCGCACCTACCGCAGCGGCGATGGCCGCATCTGGGCCGACACCGCCGATACTTCCGTACCCGCCTTCACCATCAGCGGACCGCTCGACGAACTGACCCCACGGCTTATTGTCGGCCGACTGCCCCAGGCGAAGGCGACCGACGAGCTGGTCGTTTCCGAACTCGTCGCCTATCAGTTGGGCTTTCGTGATGATGCCGATCTGGACAAAATTTTAGGCCTGAGCGTGAAACTCGATGTCGGCGGCGTCAAGAATACCCAACAATTCGCCCTCGCCCGCGCTCTATTGGGCCACAAGCCACCCGAAGAGCTGACCCGCGGCCAATGGCAGGTTCTGGAAAAACTCACGTCTCTACTACGGGACAAACTCGACCTCATCGAACTGAGCGCTGCGGAGAAACTCGAGCTGCAAAAACTGTTCGAACAACCCGCCGACCCGGACCGCGAACGGGCCGCCGATTCGGGCAAGATCGCCAGCGGCGTCTACCGCATCTGTGGCGTAGTCCGCCTGCTGACGCGCGCCGAGCGGAAGAAACGTACCCCGTTAGACCCCTGGGAACTGGCCACCGCCCACGCCTTTCTACCGCCCCCCAGCGGCGAAACCCTCTTCCGCCAACTGCCCTGGGCCGCCGACGGCGGCTTTCTGTCGGCCGATGTGCGCCTCCGACCCGGGGGCGACCTCCCGGCGACGGTGCAAGCCATCGAAGACATGGGCTTCCGGACCTACTCCGCGGCCAAATGGTTCACCGCCGCCAAGCGCGAGGTGACGCTCATCGCCGCGGGGTTGAATCTGTTCGCCTTCATCGCCCTTTTTGTGGCGGCGGTGGGCATCACCAACACCTTGGTCACCAGTGTCTTGGAGCGAACCAAAGAGATTGGCATTCTCCGAGCCGTGGGGGCGACCCGGCAACAAATCCTCGCCTTGTTTTTACTCGAAGGGGCAATCATCGGCCTGATGGGGGCCGTCGTGGGGCTGGCGCTGGCTCGCGGCTTGGCCGTGTGGGCCGATGATTGGGTCCGCGGGCTTTTGGATCAACAGATGGGCGAACGCGAAATGCTCACCACCACAATTTTCATTTTCCCCCAGTGGTTGTGGCTTGGTTCGATGATTTTTGCCGTGGGGCTGACCACGTTGGCCGCTCTCTATCCGGCCCGCCGGGCCGCCCATATCCATCCCATCGAAGCCCTCCGCTACAACTGAGCGGCCGCCTCGGTCCACAGGCGGCTTCCCCACCCGCTCAGGCAGCCCTTTGGACGCCTGCCGCCCCATCGGCGCGACATCTCAGCGGCTGTAGCCTTGTTCGCGGCGTTCGATCGTTACCCATTGGCCGTAGAAAACTCCCGTCCGTCTGGCCGCCGCCGCCGCGGAGCGCTTGGGGTTCGCACTGCGAACACAACGGCCAGAAAAATCGGTATTTCCCGGCCACCGCGGGCGCGGGGCACCGGGGGGCGCACGGCAGCGGCTCGGAGCTTCCCATCAATCCTCTTCGACGAAGGACCGACACCCGATGGCAGCGGCAAGAGGGCGCACGGTAACGGCTCGGAGCTTCCCCGAAATAGCTAGAGCTTCACATAAATCTTCTGCTTCTCCAGAGAACGCACAAAAAGGTAGCAAATCCCAATCGCCACGGTACAGCTCACCCCGACGTACCACAGGGGGGCATCCCGCGGCACGAACGCTTTCACCGAACTAAAGACGACATCGTGAATGACATAACTGATCAATGCATTCGAGCCAAACGTCCGGAACAGGCCGACCTGCCACCGGCCCAGATCAGACACGACCACAAACAGCGCCAACACAGTCAGCGCGACCCCCGCCCCAAAGAGCGTGTAGGTGAGGCTGCCGGAGCGCTGGCTCATGGTGAACAGGTCGTTGGTCGGTGGTTTGGCATCCACAGGGGTCAGCGGCCAAGGGACTGCCGACACGGTGACGCGGAATTGCCACTGGTCGATGTCGGAAGGCGCAAGATGAAGGCAGGAAAGACCATACGCCACAACCATCACTGCCAGGCCCGCCCCCCCCAAGCGGATTGCCAACCGCCAGCGGTCGGGGATGGCCTGGTACGCATCAGAGGCCAGTGTGCCCGCCAGAAGGGGGATCGACCAAGTGAGAAACCCCAATGGGCCACCATCGACTCCGTTGGGCGGGGTGTTCACCCAGCGGTAGTTGAACACATACGACAATACCAGGTGCAGCGCCCCCGAAACGACCGCGTAACCACAGCGCACGCTGGGTCGAGCGGCGATTACCGGCAACACCCACAGCGACGCAAAGGCAATATGGGTCA
>JANWYJ010000046.1 GCA_025055115.1 Gemmata sp. | reverse complement strand
GAAGGACACCGGATGGCCTCTTTCTGAGTATCGCCATGACGCTGATCCGTTGTCAGCGTATTGTCATGACGCTGATCCGCTGTCAGCGCAAGCAACCCCTACCGCTTTGAGTGCTCGCGATCCCCACCGTGGTGGGTGAGTCGTCTGGCCTTCGCCCCCTGAGCACAGTGTCGGCTCGTTGAGCCTGAGCCTTGATGGCGAGAAGTCGTAGGAACTTCCCCGAGTCGCTAAAGGTTTTTCGGGACATCGGTGATATTGGTGTGGAATTCCCGTTGTTACCGGGTGACCTCACCGCCCCCCTGTGTTGGGTGGTGAACACCACCGCGTTCATTTCGTGTAACAGATACCAAAGGTACCACGGAGAAATGCGAGTTACTCCTGCCGTAGCAGGACCAGACGGATTACGCCTGCTGGGCGAAACTGTTGGAGAAACGCCAATACCGCGGCCTTCTTATCTGAGAGGTTCGCCACCGAATCTTTTGCCGCAACGACGTCCAACACGAATAGGCACGTCCTCCTGGGGTACTTGTCGCAGAGGTCCACGGCCAAATCTTTTCCCGCCGAGGTGATGACCCATTGAAACCGCGACGGCAAGTTATTCCGCTTTAGCAAAACATTTCAACTCCCGCAAAAAATCGCTCGTTCGACAATGCTCGTTCGATTCTTCAGTAGCTTTTGATGGTATAGTAGAGCACTCTCTCTCCAGCCGGGACCGATGATGCCACACTCGACCCATCGCTGGCCGTCTGCCGACGCCCGCCCGTTGGAATTCGCTCCATTGGCTTCAGCCGCAATATCCCCGACGTCTGTGAACGGTTCCAACCCGCAACGGCGAGTATGTATCGCACCGGTGGAATTTCCCGGTTATGAGATTGTGGGGGAATTGGGTCGCGGCGGAATGGGCGTGGTTTATCAGGCCCGGCAACAAAAATTGAACCGCATGGTGGCCTTGAAGGTGATTTTGGGCGGTCCGCTGGCCAGTGCGGAGGAGAAAGCCCGCTTTCGGATTGAAGCGGAAGCGGCTGCGCGCTTGCATCATCCCAACATCGTTCAAGTCTATGATGTCGGGGAGCATGCTGGCTTTGCCTACATGGCTCTGGAGCTGGTCGAAGGCCCAACCCTGCGGTGTTGGCAAAACGGCCGACGTTTGGAACCCCTCGTCGCAGCGCGGATTGTTGCAAAGGTTGCTCGAGCCATTCAACATGCTCACGAACATGGCATCGTTCATCGCGACATCAAACCGGCCAACATTCTGCTTGCGCCGATGAGCTTGCCAGCGGATGTTTCGGCTGTGGCCAGTGCCGCGCACTATTCGGTTGTCACGGGTGTTGATCGGTTGCAACCGTCGGACGCAGTTGGATTTCCGTTCACTTTTATCCCGAAAGTGACCGATTTTGGGCTGGCCAAGTCACTGGAAGGAGGAAGCCAGCTCACCATCACGGGAGTCGCTTATGGCACGCCCAACTATATGGCCCCCGAGCAAGTTCGAGGCCATACAGTGGGTGTCGCGGTCGATGTTTACGCCTTGGGGGCCGTGCTTTACGAGTTGCTGACCGGTCAGCCACCATTTGTCGGGTCGAATCCGAATGATATTCTGAATCAGATTCTCCGCACCGAACCAGTTCCCATGGGGAAGTTGGTGCCTCGGCTGCCGCAGGATTTGACAGTCATTGTGGGCAAATGCCTTGAGAAGGAGCCGGGGCGTCGGTACCCTTCGGCCCGAGAACTGGCCGATGATCTCGACCGTTTCATACAAGGTCAGCCGATCGCCGCTCGCCCCATCAGCCGAACCGAGCTAATCTGGCGCTGGACCCGACGAAACCCGCTGGTGGCTGTTCATCTGGCCCTCACCACCATTGGCTTTCTTGTGACCACAGCTCTGGCCTGGGGTTGGGCGCAATCGGCCAGTGAGGAACGCCGATTGCGTTCACTGACCATGGCCGCGCACGCCGAGGCGGAGCAACAACGCATCGCCGCGGAAACCGCCCGAGATCATCTCAAGGAGGCTCTGCACGCCGCGGAAATGACCCGGCAATTGGCCGAAGACGAACGCGCCAAAGCCGCTGCGGCCCAGATGGCGGCTGAACAAGCTCGTGAAAGTGCCCATCAGCAAGCTGCTTTTGCGGTTGAGCAGAAACAGCAGGCGGACGCCGCCCGTGCGATCGCGGAAGCTCACTTGCAGATCGCCCGATCGGCGATTCGGACAAGCCTTCGGGAATTGTCGCGGCATCCCCGTTTCGAGGACGACGAATTTCGCATCGCTCGCGAGACGCTTATCAAGCAAGTGCGGGCGTTTCGCGATGCCGCCATCCAACATGCACCCAATACCTCGGAGTGGCTCGACGATATTGCCGATGTTTCCCATTGGTTGGGATTTTTGGAATATCTCAATACCAACTATGATGTTGCGGCTCGTGAGTACCGGTTGGCGGCGGATGCCGCCGGGCGTTGGGCCAAGCTCGAAGCTGATAACATGCAACCGCGCAGCCGTCAGGCTGATTCCCTCCTGAACGCTGGCAACGCCCTCGTTCTTGCGTCGCAGCCCACGCTGGCTGAGACTTGCTATCGCCACGCCATTGCGATTGTTAATGATCTCGTCCGCCAACAACCGAAAGCGGCAGTCTTTCGGCGTCAAGCGGTCGAAATACATGGACAACTCACACATCTTTATCAACTGATGAATATGCCCACGGCTTGGGAAACCGCCACTCGGGACCAACTGTTGGTGGCGGAGGAACTGGTGGCGGTTTGCGGTCGTTCGCTGGAAAATCTCCGTTGGCTCGCGACGGCTCAAATGAACCGGGCGCAAGTTCTGGCCAGGACCGCGAAGTGGGACGAAGCGGAGAAGGCGTTGACGCAAGCATTAACCACGCGCGAGCAAATCATGAATCATCCCTCAGCCGATGCCCAAACGGTGCCCGAATATGCTCATGCCTTGGTGGTGTATGGCCGTTTCTTGAACGCACGCGATCCCCAGAAAGCCGAGGCTCAGATTCAGAAAGCGCTGGCGATCTTCGAGGAATACTCCAAGACTCATGCTGACAAAACTTTGGCTACGGTCGAATTAACCAAGGGATACACCCATCTGGCCGAGTTCCTCCGAGCGCAGCGAAAATATACGGAGGCCGAAAAGTGGTACGATCAAGCCATCACGTTAACAGTGGGTTTGTTAGACCGCTTTCCCAATCATCGGCCGGCTCGCGAAACATGGGCCAAAGCCGCAACGGGTCGTGCTCATTTGTATAACAACACCCAGCGCCATCATCAGGCCGCTCAAGAATGGGCCACACTGGCTGCGCGCGATCCCGACTTCCGCATCCGCCCACGACATGAGCTGTTTGCCATTCAGTCACTGGTGTTTGCCAAAGATTGGAAAGCCGCCCGTACTGCGGCTGAAGCCCAAATGACCAAAAACCACCCAGGATGGATGTGGTTGGACCTGGGACGTGTTTGGTGCCTCATCGCCCAGCAGATCACCACCGATTCGGAACTTTCCGGTGATGACCAACACCAGGGACTACACGACGCCCTCAAGCAAGCCACACTCAGCTTGGAAAAAGCACGCAGCGCCGGCGTTTTCCAAAACGAAGAACAACTGAAGTGGTATTACAGGCAACCGGAGTTCGCTCTCGTTCGTGATCAGTTTGATCCCCTGAAAAAGTAGAGGACGTTTCCAAACACCGGGATAGTTGCCGACTACGGCTCATCGCTCGGCTGTTATCGGGGTTTCAAACCGTCGCGAGCAAATCCAGCTTTTGAAGGGCGAGAACGGAGACTACTTCTTTTTCTTTTTCGGCTTTTCGGTGGCTTCTTCCCCCGGCGACGGGGTCGCAGGAGGTGCGTCCTTGGCCGAGGGAGCCTGAGTAGCCCGCAATCCCCCAGGAGGAGGGCCAACTAGGTAGCCCAACGGTTTGAGGGCTTCGGCGAGTTTTTCCGCTTCGGCCACGGCTTGGGGGCTATCCACACCAGCCATGGCGATCACCGCGTACCAGTAACGTTCCCGATCGCGGGGAGAAAGGGTGTTGGGATCGGCCCCGACTTCGCGGCCCCATTGCGGATCGAAGCGCATGGCTTTGAGCAGAGCGGCTAGCGGTCGCCAGGTCATTCCGTCGGAAACCTTGGTGCCATCAGTTTTTGTGACGCGACGCCCGATCGCGATATGAAGCAAACCACGGAAGTGACCGGTCACCAAACCGTTGGCGCGGGCGGCCTCGAGAAGTTCTCGAAGTCCATCCATTCCCTGACTCCGTCCGCGATTGGCCTCAGAAACGCCCACCGCTGCCGGTGCCGTGATGCGGGCGACACCGGGAGCAACACCCACCGGTATATTCGGGTATATTTCACCCATTTTACCCGGCCACCCAATTTACCCACAAAGCCGCTACCCTACCTCCTCTATTTCGTCACTTTGAGAGGTTTGTTCCAGTCACTCAGCGGCCATCGACCCAATTTCGTGCGCTTACTCTTACTACAACCCGCCCATGCCGGGCAAAGCTTGTTTCAATTGCCGGGCGATGCTCTGAGGATCGGGAGATTGACAGATCGCCGAACTGACCGCGACGCGGATCGCGCCCGCGGCGATCACTTCTCCGATGTTACTGACAGATAGTCCCCCCAGCGCAAACGCGGGTAGAGAGCTTTCCCGGGTTGCGGCTCGAACAAATTCCAACCCGGGGAAACTCTCAAAGGGTTTGGTTGGTGATGGAAACACCGGACCTATTCCCACATAATCGGCCCCATCCACAACCGCTTGCCGCAGTTGCTCCAAGCTGTGGGTACTGACACCGATCAATCGCCTTGGACCCACAATCCGTCGCGCATCTTTGACGCTCAAATCTTCCTGCCCAATATGGACACCATCGGCCTCTGCCAAAAGGGCAATATCACAACGGTCATTAATGATGAGAAGTTTTCCCAACTCCCGGGTGATCTGGCGAACAACCTTCGCCCAAGCCAACAATTCCCGGTCGTTCATGTGTTTTTCACGAATCTGCACAAGGTCGACTCCCCCCGCCGCCGCTTGCCGAAGCGTCCATTCCGGCGCGGCCTGACACTGCGATTGCGTCAATAAAAGGTATAACCGAGCATCCGCCAGACTCCGCCGGCTATCGAACGCCAGCGCTCGCTCCACGGTATAGGTCTGGTAACGGAGAGCTTCAAACCGTTGTGCTTGTTTGTGGTCGAAAATCTTGCTGAATTCTTCGAGTGTTCGGAGGGATTCTTGCAATCGTTTGATGTTGGCCATTGCGACGTGGTGTGGGGATTGGCGTTGGTATTCGTCCGTGGTGGAAATCTGAGTGCCGACATCGGCTTGTGTTTCGCGAGCGGCCAATAAGTCGCTGATGGCCCATGTCGCGCCGGCCGCAGCGATGCTATGTCGAAGTGTCTTCAGCAGTTGTGTCAAATAGGCATCTTCGAGCACAAAGCGGCAATAGTCTTCCACAACGCGGGCGGCTTCGCGAGCACGATTGAGGTTGGCATCGATGACGCGTGCGGTGTCGATAGGGGTTGTGATCGTTCGACCAGGGGATTGGTCGATCGACAGACTCTGGTCGAACGCACTGGTGGTTTCGATCGCCTGTGGCGAAGCTGACAGCGATGATTCGGCAGAAGGCTGTGACCGCGTCACGTCGTCGTGAACCGATGGTCCCTGAACCGATGGCCCCTTGGGGGCAGGATTTTCCCGCGTCGGTTTTAATATTTTCTCGAGTTTGGCGGGAGCGAAACCCAACGTGGTAGCGATTTGCTGAAAATGCTCATCCGCCCGGACCACTGCCAACAGAAAAGCGTCGGAAAGAAGCTCGACGCCGTCGCGATGGGCCAAAGTCCAGACGCGCGTAGCCTCGTAGAGTGTGTTCAGTGGCGGTGCCGGGCAGGGTGCCTGGTCGACCAACTGCTGCCGCAGTTGAGTCAGGGAAATACCCAATAATTCAAACACACGGGCAGCTCGTCCTTCCTCCTCCTCAATCAAACCCAAGACATAGTGGTGCAATTGGACCGATTCGGAACCGCACCGATCGGCCCAGCTGCGCGCAGCGGCAACGGCTCGCTCTAATGCCGGGGTGATCTGATACATCGTGGCTGGCTCACCTCGTTTCCGAACTCCTCGTCAAATTGGCATTTTACCGGAGCTGTCGGCATAGGTGGAATGATCCTTACCCTCCACCTGTTGTTTAACAGTTTCTGGAGTCTGTGGTTGTAGCGGTTGGTCAAGGGGGTCGATGCTAGTGGAGACGAAGGGAATCGTGGCGGTGTGGAAAAGTGGTTAGGGGACGGCCCGATGAGACTGCCAACCCAATTACCGGTATCGGGATGGAAACTGTGGATTGGTCTTGTTCCGGTGGCGGGTTTGGTTATGGCGACGGTTGTTGGTCAGCCGCCGGCAACAGTTCGCCCCCAGCCAAGTTATCAACCCATTCGCTCGCAGATGCCCCCCACTCCGGCACCCCAACCGCGGGCGGTCGATAAAAACGGCCTGACCGACAAGGATAAAAACGGCCTGACCGATAAGTACGTCGATTCGGGACCCGAATTGAGTTTGGGCGAATGTATCGCCATCGCCTTGGAGCGGCAACCATCGCTGAAAGCCGTCCAAGCCAGCACCGCGGCTTTGGAAATAGGGTACCGCTCCTTGAGCAAAATGGGAACGGCGGCGACACTGCTCAGCCCCGACTTGGAGATACGCAAACAACAGGCTAAACGGGGCTTCATGGCCACCAGTGCCGAATACCAAAAATTGCACAATGAAATCGTTCAGGATGTCATTCGCCTGTACTATACAGCCGTTTATGCCAGCCAGCAGCAACAACTCGCCGAATACACCGTCTTCAACCTCGAAGTCTTTGTGAATGCAGGCCGGGAACTGTTGGAGAAGGAGAAAGACCCGCAACTGCTGGAGGGTTTTAACAAGATCAAACTGCAGATCATGGAAGATGGCCTTCTCCAAGCCAAGAAACTTTATGTGGTGGCCAAATTGGGTCGGCAAAAAGCTCTGTCCGGGCTACGGGAGGTGATGGGGGTTGATGCCCAATCCTTTCCCTTTCAGTTGAAAGACAAAGAACTTCCGTTGATGAAGCAGAACGTGCCCTTATCCGTCGAGCGCGTCGTCGAATTGGCTCTTGAACGACGCCCGGAGTTGGTTTTGGCGGCTGCGGGAGTGGATGCTTTTCGCCTCGAAGTCTATGCCCAGGGCAAGATTCCCTTCCGCCGGGTGGTGCCAACGTTCGCCTCCGGAGCCGATATTCACGCGAAGGAAATTCCCCCCTCGCTGCGAACGACTTTTGATTATCGACCTGGTGGGATTCTTCCCGAGATGCCCACGCAGTTGGTCGGGACGAAGTATGACCGCGTCTGCCGGGCGATGGCTTTTGCCCAACGCGCCGATGCAGTGTACGAGAAGGCCCGCAATCTCATCATCGCGGAAGCCGAGACCACCTTCTTTGACTTCGAGCAAGCCGCAGAACGGCTTCGCTACGCCAAACAACAGGATGAAACCAGTGAACGGTTGGCCAATTTGGTCGATGCCAATCGCGACAGCCGAGCCAAGGATCAACTTCTGTTTGCCCAAGTGACGGTCGCCAAGGCCAAGGCCGATTATTTGCAGGCCGTCCATGAGTATTTACTCGCGTTGGCCGCCCTGGAACGGGTCACAGCGGGCGGCATTCGCCCGGAATTCCCTGGGCGTTGACGGCTCACCGATGGAAGTTCGTTTTTTAGGGATATTTCGTTGTTACGTGAATCGAAAACACGTTGACTGCGTCAGGCCCATTCCGAAGTTCTCGGCCGAAGGGGTTGATCATTCCAGGAAAAGGGGTGTCTTGTGGGTGATTCATGGTTGAAAGGGTTCATTTTGCCAGTGGCCGTGGCCGTGCTGCCGATTCTCCCGCTGCAGGCCGCCGACCCGCCGCTGCGGATTGCGATGCCGCAGAACATGTTCAACGGTGTGCCAGCGGGGGTTATTGGTCCCGCCGCCAAGCCGTTCCAATCGATGTTTGAGAAACAAACAGGTTTTCAGGGAAACATCATCGTGGCCAAAGATTGGCTCGAAATTACAGACAAGCTCCGCAAAAGCGAATACGATGTCGCGGTGCTGCATGGGTTTGAATACTCGTGGGTGAAGAATGATAACAACCTCGTTCCTCTGTTGATCTCGGTGCCGTCGAGTAAGTTGGAAGCCTGCTTGGTGGTCCATGTGAATAGCCGCGCCGATACTCCCGCTGATCTGAAAGGCAATAGTGTGGCAATTCCGGCGAGCACCAAAGCCTTTTGCCACTTATATTTCGATCGGTTGAAAATCAACTTGCCGGCCGGTTGCTGCTGCCCAGCGCAACTGAATGGCCACACGGTGGAAGATGCTCTCGACGCCGTCGCTACGGGTCAATGCCCAGCCGCGTTGGTGGATGCGATGGCCCTCAAAGGCTACCAAAGCAATAAACCTGGTGTGGGTAAACAACTGCGCATTCTCCATCAATCGCCCGCGTTTCCCCCCGCGGTGATCGTCTATCGCAAAGGCATCTTTACCACGGAAGCGGAAAAGAGAGTCATTCAAGGGATGATCAAAGGCACCACAACACCCCAAGGGAAAGTTCTCACGGGCTTGTGGAAAATTCAAGGTTTCTCCGAAGTGACTGCGGAATATCTCGCCGATTTGGAGAATTGCTGCAAAATGTACCCGCCACCGAATAATGTGCTTAAGTAATGCTTATCAAAGATGTGAAAACCTTCCCACTTAGCCCCTACAATCACTTCGGATGGGTTCTGCCAGTTTCTCGGAAACGCAACCCCCGCAGCATCGGGGGTTGTTTTTCTTCCAGGGACCACTACTGACCTTGGTCCGGTCCACCCATCTGCTATGATAAACTATCCACCCGTTCAGATAGAAGGAGCGGGGGGTTATGGTACCCACTCGCTCCCCACAGGGCGGTTTGTTGCGGGAAGGTTGGCTCATGGCTGAAGTGATTGAAACGGTTTCGATCGCCGAACAGGTCCGCGATCGCTTCCTCACCTATGCGATGTCCGTCGTCACGGGTCGGGCGTTACCCGATGTGCGTGATGGCCTCAAACCGGTGCAGCGACGCATTCTGTATGCGATGTACCACGACCTCAACCTGACCGTCGACAAAAAAGCCCTCAAGTGTGCGAAAATCGTCGGCGAAGTGATGGGCAACTACCATCCCCACGGCGACAGCGCGTTGTACGAAGCCCTCGTGCGTATGACGCAGAACTGGGTGCTGCGGGTGCCATTGGTGTTGGGGCAGGGGAATTTCGGTTCGGTTGACGGCGATCCGCCCGCGGCCTACCGCTATACCGAAGCCAAACTCACCCGCACCGCGGAGCTGCTTCTCAACGAGTTGGACAGCGAAACGGTGGATTTCGTCGCCAACTACGATGGCACACGTCGCGAACCGAGTGTCCTGCCGGCACAATTCCCCAACTTATTGGTCAACGGCACGGCCGGTATTGCCGTGGGCTTGGCCACACAAATTCCCCCCCATAATCTCGCGGAGGTTCTCAAGGCCTGTATTCTGCTGATTGATGAACCCGATTGCACGGTGGCCAATCTTCTGGACAGAATCAAAGGCCCCGATTTCCCCCTGGGTGGCAAAATCATCACCGATCGGCCCACTCTGCGCAAAATTTACGAAGAAGGCCGCGGAACCATCAAAGTTCAAGGCGAATGGAAAGAAGAAAAACTCGAACGTGACCGCAAGCAAATCGTGATCACGTCCATTCCCTATGGTGTGGACAAAGGGGAGCTGGAAAACGCCATCGGAGCGATCATCGAGTCGCGGAAATTGCCACAACTGATCGGTCAATCGAACGAATCCAATGAAAAGGATGGTTTGCGGTTGGTGCTGGAAATCAAACCCGGAACCGATCCGCATCTTGTGATGGCGTATCTCTATAAACACACCGAACTGCAAAAAACCTACTCCTACAATATGACCGCGCTGGTGCCCAACGACGATGGCACCCGCTTGGTCCCCAAAGACGGGCTGAGCCTCAAAGAACTCTTGCAGCATTTCCTCGATTTCCGCTTCGTCACGGTGAAGCGGCGCTTTGAATACGAACTGCGACAACTCCGCAAACGGATTCACATTCTCGAAGGCTTCGCCATCATCTTCAACGCCCTCGATCAGGCTCTCAAGATCATCCGCAATAGTAGCGGCAAACCCGATGCGGCCGAGAAACTCAAAAGCACCTTCAAGCTCGATGACGAACAAGTGACGGCCATTCTCGACGCACAACTGTACAAAATCGCGCAGATGGAAATTCAGAAAATTCTTGAGGAACTCAAGCACAAGAAAGAGCGCGCCAAAGAAATTGAAAGCATCATTGCCTCGAAAAAGAAGCTCTGGGGTGTCATCAAAAGTGAACTGGAAGCACTGATCGAGAAATTCCCAGAGCGGCGCAAAACCCGGATGGCGAGCGACGAAGACGTTCTGGAGTTCGACGAAGAAGCCTACATTGTGCGGGAAAACACCAACGTTATCCTCACCCGGAATGGGTGGATCAAACGTGTGGCGCGGCTGGCTGCGGTGGAATCCACTCGGGTGCAAGAGGGCGATGAAGTGATTGCCGTCGTACCCGGAAGTACGTTGGACCATGTCGTTTTCTTCGCCGACGACGGCACGGCCTACACAATGCGGATCAATGAAGTACCAGCAACGGCAGGCTACGGTGAGCCAATCACGAAATTCTTCAAGCTCGCCGATGGAGTTCGCATTCTTGCCGCGCTGACCACCGATCCGCGATTCACCCCCCCCGACCGACCGAACAAGAACGAGACCCCAGGCGGACCGTTTTTGCTCGTGGCCACGAAAAACGGCTATGTTCTTCGTACACCACTGACCCCATTCCGGACTGAATCGACGAAAGCCGGTCGTCGCTACTGCAAACTCGAAGAGGGTGACAAAGTGGTGATGGTTCGCTTGGTCGGTGATGAGGACGGGGTGATGCTGGCCACCACGGGTGGCTATGTCACGCACTTCCCAATTGATCAGGTGACTATCTTATCCGGTGTGGGGAAGGGAGTCTTCGGGATCAAACTGGAACCCAACGACGATTGCCTTGGCGGTGTCTTGGTGGGTGGCCGCTTCGACAAACTGGTGCTGGAGACCGAAAGTGGCAAGACTCAAGAATTTGGCCGCATGGCCATCAAGAGCCGCAACCGCGGTGGCAAAGGAGATCGTCCTGGAGCGCGAACACGCTTTGTCCGGGTGATCCCGCCGCCGATCGAGTTAACTGATTGGGACGCCGTGGAAGGCAAAAAAGCTAACGCTCCCAAAAATGGAGAGTCTCATGGAGAGTCTCACTGAATCATAACGTTGTATGGAACAGGCTTGATCCCTCGCCTATTGTTTTGCTGATTTATTGTCTTGATTCTAGAACTGATGGATGGCAGAGACATCATGAGCGCTTTAACGGTCCGTCCAGCCCAATATCGCACCGAAGATATTCAGGTTCTTGAAGGTCTTGAACCGGTTCGCAAGCGGCCGGCGATGTATATTGGCGATACCGATAAGAAAGGATTGCATC
>JANWYJ010000017.1 GCA_025055115.1 Gemmata sp. | reverse complement strand
ATGTCCGTGGGCAATGTCCTTGCCTTGCTGCAAGACAACGTCCGGCGGATGCTGGCGTATTCGAGCGTGGCCCATGGTGGTTACATGCTCATGGGCGTTGTGGTCGCCAGTTCGCTTCCCGATGCTACCACAACGCTTGATGTCGTCGGTCTGGAAGCCCTCTTCGTTTACCTGGTCGCTTATGGAATGATGACGATCGGGGTCTTTGCGTTGGTCGTCTTTCTGAGTACCCCCGAACGACCGGTGCAAGCCATCGACGATCTGGCTGGCTTGAGCCAAACGCATCCGGTGACCGCAGCCCTCATGGCGATCTTCTTCTTCAGCCTGATCGGCTTACCGCTGACCGCGGGTTTCGCAGGCAAGCTCTCGGTGTTCATGGGTGCGTTGAATGCCCCCGCGCCGACGGCGGCGATGGGCAATCTCTATCAGGTCATGGCGATCGTTGCGGCGATCAATGCGGCGATTGGGGCGTATTACTATTTGCGCGTTGTTGGTGTGATGTATCTGCGCACAGCTCTTCATCCGCTCCAGGGATCGAGGGCGATTCCGACGTTTCTGGCGGCGTTAGCGTTGGCAGGCGGCACACTGGTTTTTGGTGTGTATCCCGACCCGTTGGCGAAGGCAGCGCGGAACGCTACCCCGGCCTCAGCGGCTGTCGGAAAATCCGGCAGTAGCTCGCGTTGAGTGTGGTGGTCATGTCGGATAAACTGACAATGTGAACACTACTATTGACGTTCCCCCTGCGGCGGTACTCGACTTCTTTGCGCCGCAGAGCCGACATTTGGTGTGGTCGCCGGCCCCTCGCGGTCTGAGCGGCGCGGTGGTGTGGTGTGGAACCGAGAAGAACACCCCACGACTCGCCATCAAAGCCTGGCCGGCGCGTGTGACCGACCAGCGTGTTCGGGAAATCCACACGCAGATGCGTCGCGTCGAAGCGCTCTCGTTTGTGCCGCGGGTGCTGGCGGGTACCGGCGGCACGGTGTGTCTTTTGGCTGGCCGCGTCTGGGACTGCTGCGAGTGGAAACAGGGTGAACCTCGTTACGCACCTACGCTCGCCCAAGTCGAGGCGGCGTGGGCTGCGCTAGCCCGATTGCATCAGCTGTGGCGGGGGGAACCCCACTGGGGCGTATGCCCGGCTGTAGTCAATCGTTTGCGTGTGTTGGCGGAATGTGAACCGCTTTGGCAGATCGGTCCTCACCAATGGCCGACGCTTCCCCCCCGACTCCAGCCGTTTCTCCGTGATGCGTACTTCACTTGTCGTTCCCTGGTTCCGCGGGTGGATGCGCAGTTGCGAGAGTTGGCGGGCCGTTCGGTTCCACTGCAACTGTGTTTACGCGATGTGCGCGTGGAGCATATCCTGTTCAACGGCGATGAAGTTTGCGGAATTATTGACTATGGCGCGGTCGCGGTTGATCATCCGGCGGTTGATGTCGCCCGGTTGTGGGGTGATTACGCAGCGGGAAATGATGAGCAAATGGGTGCGGCCATGGCGGCGTATCAGCGTGTCGCCGGGACGGTACCGTTTTCAGAAGCGATGGTCCGTCAACTGGCAGCGACGGGTGTGATTTGCTCGCTGGTTGGCTGGTTGGTGCGACTTGTGATGAAGCGGGAATTTTTTGCTGATATCGAAACTCTTGTTCAGCGTTTGGTGCAACTCTTAGGGCGTGCCGCGACACTCGCCACATGGCTTTAGCGGTGGGGGTGGGGCAGCGTCGGATTTCCCGTCAAGGGAAGCGAAATTCGTGCAGCCAACGATTTGACACCATCGGGGGCCGTACTACGGTTCGAGTGTGAACGGGTCGTCTGGCCATGCCGGCGCGGTTGACAACCAACCCCCCTGGCTCCGATTGCCACGGCGATTTTAGGGGAAGCCGAACAGGCGACAGATTCCTATTCGCCCCGACAATCTGTGACCAACGGGAGAGACCGCCAGCGGGCCGGTGCGTGGAACCGCCGCCGCCATCCAGCCGGCTCGTCCAACACACCCGGAGAGAAGCCATGCTCGGCCGGTTCACCCGAAGGGTCGTCGCCTTCCTACGCAAGGAAGATGGCCCGACCGCCGTCGAGTACGCCGTGATGCTGGCGTTGATCCTTGTGGTCCTGATCGCCGCAGTCAGCAACATCGGTGGCACGACGAACGAGATGTACAGCGACTTGAGCTTGCAAGGTGTGAAACCACCCAGCAGCTCAACCGGCACCTGAGGGTGCCACAGTGGGGCCACAGGCGATGTGTGCGGATGGGGAACCCATGCATCGCGGATTGGTGTTTGTTTCTTTTCCACGGGAGATTGTGACCATGCGCAGCTTGACCAAGAGTTTGGTGTCGTTCCTGAAGGCGGAAGATGGCCCGACGGCTGTCGAGTACGCCGTGATGTTGGCGTTGATCATTGTGGTGTGCATCGCCGCCATCACCACGCTCGGCTCGAACGCCAACAGCACCTTCAGCTTCGTCGGCTCGTCGATCCAACCGCCGGCCGGTGGCACCACCACCTGATGCGGTCGATCGGAAGCGACAAGCCTCGGACGGACCAGGGACACGAGCCGGGCGCTGACGCGACCCGGCTCGTGTCGCGCCGGCAATCCCCGAACCGAGGCGGATTCCCAACCCCCGCGCACAGATGAGGTGATTTGATCCATGAGCCAGTCTGCTCCTGTGTTGGAACAGCCCATGCCGTTGACCTGCCCTGCGAATCCTGAGGATTCCCTGGGTCTGGATCGCGCGTTTCTGCTCCAGATGGCCCGCATGCCGCTTGTGGCGCTGTTGTGGGTCGCGGCCTCGTGGGTCGCTTCCCAGGTCTGGGCGGCGCTGTGGCCGATTGGCCTCAACGCGGGACCGCTGGTGGTCGTTTGTTTCGGGATGATTCTGGCCGCCTTCATTGATGGCTGGGCTTTGAAAGTCCCCAATTGGATCACGCTTCCTCTTATTCTCAGCGGCTGGATGCTGGGGGCCTTGCACGACTTCGGCTTGGCCGTGGATGCGGGCCGCGGGGGCTTCGGGATCGCCTTCCTCGCAACCGTTGTTGGCTTTGTGCTGCTGTTCCCCATGCTGGCCATCCGCGGTGTCGGCGAAGGTGATGTCAAGATGCAGATGGGCTTTGGGGCGTGGGTGGGAGCGTACTTTGGAACAACGCATGAAAGCGGCTTGCACGCACTCGGTGTGGTGTTTTGGGCCTTCGCCTTCGGGGCGATTGTCGGCGGGGCCTTTGGTCTGGTCATCATTCTGCTGCGGCGTCGCTTTGGAGAAAACGCCAGCATGCTACGCGACATCTTCGCCGACTTGCGGATGATAGGCAGTGGTCAGATCACCGCGGCCACCCAACAGGCCCAGGCGCGCCGTGCCCGTTGGACTAAGTTGCCTTATGGCATTCCGCTGTGCGTCGGCTTCATCATGTACTTGCTGTACATGTTGGTGCTGATGGCCTGAGTCCACCAAAGCACCCCAACTGCCAGGCGTCACCATTTTTCACCCGAAGCCGACAAAATCATCGACTCGCACCGTCAGCGGTTATCGCGGTGAACTATAGAACTGGCAAGCTGCGAATTTTCAGTACGATCCCGAAGTTGTGAAAGACTGAAGGAACCGGACCTCCCCTGCCGATGGAGTTGGCGGGGAGAAAAGACGCGACACCACAAAAGCTCGGCAAACCCGGCAAGGTTGTGCGCACCAGCCCAAACACCCCGGCCGGAGGATTCGCCGAACGGTTCTGGGTGTGCGGCCTCGGTTCCACGACCGCGGCTGATGCCAAGCCGGAGATTTCGGCGCAGCGGCCGCCGATTGGCCCGCTACTGTTCAACGTTCGTCTGTCAATGTCTCCGAGGGAATGCACCCATGAAACAGAAAAATGTGGTGTTGATGGTCATCGCGGTCGGATGCGGCCTGGCGGCGGCATTCCTGACGTCGCAAATGAACGCCAAAAGTCAAGTGGAACAAATCGATGTGATTGTTGCGGCCAAAGATTTACCCGTCGGCACAACCATCACCCGCGAGGAATTGAACAAACTCGTGAAAATTAAAAGCGTACCCAAAGATGCTTTACCGCCCGCGTATGTCACCAACATCGAGGAGTTGGTCGACAAGCGCCTGTCGCGACCGCTGCGGGCGGAAGAAACCTTCAACCCCCAAGACTTGCTCAAAGGCGGAGCCATTACACTGCCACCGGGTTACAACATGGTCTCACTGCCAGTCAGCGTCGGCCAGGCCGCTGCAGGTTTCGTCGGGCCGGGCAGCCGGGTCGATGTGATCGCTAGTGTGCGTTTAAGTAACCAACTGAAAGCCTTCCCGCTGCTGGTGAACATGCTCGTTGTCGCAGTCGATACCCAGACAACCTATCAAGGCAATGGTGTCTTCCCCACCCTCAATATGGTGTCGTTCGCGGTCAAACCCAAAGAAGCCTTGGTGTTGTCGCTGGCCAAAAGCCGCGGGTGCAACCTGGAACTGATGCTCCGTCACCCTGAAACGAGCAATCCGAACGAAACCAACGACGATAAACTCGACGCCATCATCAAACTACTCTCCGACGAACGCGGCAGTAAAGCCTTGGTGGCCCAACCCGGTGGTCAAGATACGCCCGACGGACCCCATTTGAACCCCAACGACCTCCCCCTGCCGACAGCCAAAACGCCCCCAACAACGGAACCTAAACCGGCGCCAGCCCCGTCGCCCGAACCCCCGGTTGCTCCGCCGCCGAGCATTGCCACCACGTCCGTCCTCGTCGCCAAACGGGATATCGAACCCAATACCGTGCTGACCAACGACCTGATTACAACGTCTTTTGAATGGAAAGAATTGCCGAAAGATTATGCCAGCGAAGCGGTGCGTGATTTGAGCGAATATGTGGGTCAGGTTTTCAAGACTGGTGTAGCGAAAGGTCAATGGGTGACAGGCTTTATGATCGGTGCGGCCTCATCGAAAGCCCCACCACAAGACCCCTTCACCCTGCCCAAACCAGCACCGACACCCGAAGTCAAACCCGTGCCGATCAAACAGAACTACCACGATGTCGCGGTTCATTCGGCCTCCGGCACCCGCATTCACCGCTATGTGGAAGTCGCCCCCGGACAGTGGAAGAAACTGGCCGAGTTGACGCCCGAACAAGCGGCCAAATCGTCGGCGACTCACCCGATGCCCGAAACGCCCAAAACGCCAGACGACCCCCCGCGTGAGAAGCCGATTGAGTGAGAGCCATCGTTCCTCGGGTGAAGGCGAGTTCCCCCGGGGAATATATCCGCCGAGCTGGCTTCCCGGACACAACCGCAGCCCTCGGCCAACGCCCCGGTCGGCCAATGTCGACCGTGATTCGATCCCAACTGGCGGGCACACCCGTGCCGCCAGGCCAGGAACCGAACCCCAAGCGAGGAGAGGTGAAAGGATGCACCGCCATAAGACAACCCTGCGGTCCCTGCCGTGGGTGATAACTCTGACCGTCGGCATGTTGGCGACCCTCAGTGGGCACGCCCAGCCACCGGACCCGAAAACGCCCCCGTCGGTTCAAGTCGACCCGAAAACCGGCGCCCTGATCGTCCCCTTGGGCGGCTTGGCCAGTTTCGATCCGAAACTCACCGATCCGCCCAGCGATATCCTGGTCAGCCGCGAAGACATCCTCGGTGTGCGACTCGATCCGAACGATCCGAAAAAACTGCTTCTGACCGGAAAAATCGCCGGTTTGAGCCAACTGACCATCGTCCAGAAGGATAAACCCGCGTTGAAATACGACGTCGTCGTTCAGCCGGATTTGGCCCTGCTCCGCAACGTCATCAAACGGACAGTGCCGACCTCGAACGTCGATGTCCAACCCGGAGTCGGCAATGTGATCGTTCTGAGCGGTTATGTGACATCGCCGCAAGATGCCGACACCATCACGCGCCTGGCCACCAGCGCTGTGGGCGGAAACCCCAATAACCTGGTGAACGCGATCCAAGTCGGCGGCGTGCAGCAGGTGCAGATCGATGTGGTCATCGCTTCGGTGGATCGCAACCTGCTGCGAGCGCGTGGTTTCGACTTCGCCTTGCCCGGTGCGGGCAATGGTACGTCCTTCAACAGTCTGATCAGCGGCCTGCTGGGGACACAACAAATGGGTGGGGCCGTGGGGGGGGGCGTCGGCGGCGCTGCGGCCGGACCGATGTTCAATCCGAATGCGAACTTGCAATTAGCCATCATCCCCGACAAGTTCTTCGGGGCCTTGCAGGCTCTCCGCAGTGAAGGCGTAGCCAAATTCTTGGCCGAACCGAAGGTGGTGACACAAACCGGCCGTCCCGCGTTCTTCCGGGCTGGCGGTCAACAGGCCATCCTCAGCCAAACCGCGGGCATTACCGGTCCCGGTGTGACGCTGGTTCCCTTCGGCACGCAACTGGAAGTGGTGCCCATCGTCTACGGCAACAACATGATCTGGCTCGATATCCGGCCGAGCGTGACCGCGGTCAACCAGGGTTTGGGTATTAACGTCGGTGGTGCCCTTAGCCCCGGCTTCTCGGAACAAAGCGTGCAATCGACGGTGCTGTTGGAGTCGGGCCAAACGTTTGCCATCGGGGGACTGATTCAAACGAGTTTGCAAGCTTCGGCCAGCAAAGTGCCGTTCATTGGGGATTTGCCCTACATCGGGCCGGCCCTCAGCTCAGTCCGCTATGAAACGCGTGAAAGCGAATTGGTGATCTTGGTGACACCGCGGTTAGTCCATCCGATGGACCAGTGTCAAACGCCGAAGCGCTTGCCGGGACAAGAAACCCGCACGCCCGATGATTATGAACTATTCTTGGAAAACATCCTGGAAGCGCCACGGGGACAACGCAAGGTGTGGAACGGGAAGTGCTACAACGCCGCGTACAAGTGCGACCCGACGTTGAGCAAATATCCCTGTGCTGGCAACGTTTGCACTGGGCCAAACGGCACCTGCTTGCCCACGCCGGTTCCCGGTCCCTTACATGCGGCCACCGGTGGTTACGCGCCCACCCCACCGGCCCCGATTCCACCTGCACCGGCCAATGGTAGCAGTGCGGTGCCTGCACCGATGCCGGAGCCAGCGACTTTGCCGGCCATCCCGGCCGTGCCGGTCCGCGAGGAATCCACCAGCTCCTGGCCACCGCCGCCGGTGACGGGAAGCGAACCCCGCTAGCGAGGCCGCCGCAGGCGTAGCGCCAGAATGGGCCAGAACCCCGGGCCGGGTGCTCGGGGTTTGAGCCGCAGCCAACACCGCAGCCGTATCACCGAGCTGAGTAAGTGCATATGCAACGCGTCGCGATCGTAGACCCGACGGAATCGACCCGCGAATCGCTCCGCACACTGCTGTTGGGCGTGGACTTCGTGTGGCTGGAAGCGGAATGCGCCCGCTACGAGTATTTCTTTGAAGTCATTCAGCAGTCGATGCCGGACCTAGCGATCGTCGCTCTCGACGCCGATAAGAATAAAGCTCTGCAGATGATCAGCCAACTGTCGGTGGAATACCCGACGTTGCCGATTCTGACCATCAGCTACGACCACCAAGCCCTATTGCAATCGTTGCAAAAGGGTGCCAAGTACTTCCTGACGCACCCGGTGGGCTTGGAAGATATGCTCAATGCCCTCCGCCGCGCCTTGGGGGAAACGGGCGGCCACGGTGAACAACAGGCTCTTGGTAGCCCGACCATGCGGGCTACGGGGGCCTCGTCGATGATCGCCGTACTCGGCTCTCGCGGCGGGGTCGGTACAACCACACTGGCCGTCAACCTCGCCGCGACCCTGGCCGCGGACCCCAATAACGCCGCCGCCCTCATCGACCTCGACCTGGCCCTCGGCGACGCCGACATCGCTCTGGAAGTCTCCGGCTATGAGAATATTTCGATTTCCGACCTGGCCCGGAATATCGAACGGCTCGATATGAACTTTCTCCGCCGCGCGATGGCCCGCCATGAAGCCAGTGGCCTGTCGATCCTCCGCCACCCCCTGGAAATCGCCGAAAGCAGCATTGTTCACGAACAACACGTCGAACGCATCCTGAACCTGCTGAAAATCAGCTACACCCATCTGGTTCTCGATCTGTCGAAATCACTTTTAGCCACCGACCTGATGGCCCTGCGCATGGCCGATGTGATTCTGCTGGTAGCCCAGTTGGAATTGTCGAGCTTGCGCAACGTCGTGCGGCTCATTCACAGCCTCAATAGCGATGAGAATCTCGGCGAGAAGGTTCGTGTTGTGATCAATCGCTTGGGGGCCGATGCGGTGGAGGAAGGCATCAGTCTCAAGAAAGCCGAGGAAGTCATCGGCAAGCCGATTTTCTGGCAAATTCCCAACGATACCAAAGCTGTCATCGGAGCCCGGGTCGCGGGCGAACCACTGATCCGCCATGCCCCCAAATCCCGGGTTCAGCAAAGCATCCACGGGTTGACGCAAGCCCTCTATGGCAAACCCGTGAGTAACCCCAAAGATTCCCGAAGCAGCAAATGGGGGTTCTTCAGCAAAAGATAGACCCGAGTACACAGCCGCGCGATCGCTCCTTCGGGGCCATCGCGCCGTAGCCCCGAACTCTCCACGGGTTGACCTTGGACCCTTTCTAGGAACTGTGACACCATGAGCCGGCTTCAACAAGGAATCTCGAAACTCAACAGCTTGCACAGCAGCAATAGCATTGGCGGTGCCAGCAGTATTTCCCGCCTGTCTAGCCCCAGTGTGGGCGGGCCGGGCGGCCATAGTAAGAACTTTGAAGAACTGAAACGGCAAATTCACGCCAAACTTGTCGAACGGCTGGACTTCACCCGCGTGCGCGATCTTTCCAGTGACGCCATGCGCCGCGACATCCGCCGCGTCATCGAACACCTCTGCGACACCGAAAACCCCCTGCTCAACCGCATCGAGCGGGAAAAACTGATCGAAGAAGTGCTCGATGAAACCCTCGGCTTCGGCCCGCTCGAAGTCCTCCTCAAAGACCCCACGATCAGCGATATTCTGGTCAACGGCCCCTACAAGTGCTACGTCGAACGCCGCGGAAAACTCGAAAAAGTCGATGTCAAATTCCGCGACAACGACCACCTCATGCAAATTATCGACCGGATCGTGTCCAAAGTCGGCCGTCGCGTCGATGAAACCAGCCCCATGGTCGATGCCCGCTTGCCCGACGGCTCACGGGTCAACGCGGTCATTCCCCCGATCGCCTTGGATGGCCCCAGCCTGAGCATCCGCCGCTTCGGCTCCAACCCGCTGAAGCTCGAAGACTTGCTCAACTACAAAGCCTTCACCCCCGAAATGGCCATGCTCATGGAGGCGTGTATTAAAGCCCGGCTCAACATCATCATCTCGGGGGGGACCGGTTGCGGTAAGACGACACTGCTCAATACCCTCTCCAGCTTTATCCCGGGCGATGAACGCGTCATCACGATCGAAGACGCGGCCGAACTCCAGTTGCAGCAAGACCACGTCGTGCGGCTGGAGACTCGGCCCCCCAACATCGAAGGCAAAGGCGCCATCACCACGCGCGACTGTGTGCGCAACGCCCTGCGGATGCGGCCCGAACGCATCATCATCGGCGAAGTCCGGGGTGCGGAAGCGCTCGACATGTTGCAGGCCATGAACACCGGCCACGGTGGCTCGTTGGCCACGCTCCACGCCAATAGCCCCCGCGAAGCCCTCACCCGCTTGGAAACGATGATCATGATGGGCGGCTTTGAATTGCCCGTCAAAGCGATGCGGCAACAAATCAGCTCCGCGATCGACCTGATCATCCAGGCCAACCGGCTCCAAGGCGGCCCCCGCAAAATTACCCACATCACCGAAGTGATGAACATGGAACAAGACATCATCATCATGCAGGACATCTTCCGCTACAAGCAACTGGGCATCGACCAAAACGGCCGTGCCTACGGGCAGTTCGAGGCCACCGGGGTACGCCCCTCCTTCATCGCCCGGCTCGAGGCCAAAGGGGTGAAGTTGCCCTCGAATATGTTCGCGGAACGAGTCCTGATGCGTGATTAATGGGAGCAAATGTCCATATTATGGACATATGTCCAGAAAATGAACAGACCGCGACGGAGCACGGGCCATTCCGTCAACCAACGACCGACACTCCCGTTCGTCCGCCGCCAGAAATTTCTGACTCGCCACCGAAACCGGGCTGATCGGCCCCTGAGACCCTGCATCAGGTACCGCGTATGAATCCGATTCTCCTGCCAGTGATTGTCGGCGGCCTTGTCGTCGCGATGGTCATTTTGCTCTACCTGGCTCTCCGCCGTAACGATGAGGGGCGGGCCTCCGAACGGCTTGATCAGCTCGTGGGGCGCAATACGCGGACCGATTCCTCCGCCGATTTGCTGCTCAAACAAGCCCTCGAGGAAGTGGACAAAAAAACGCTGATGGACCGGCTGACACCCGAGTTCTTCAACCTCACCCGGCTGTTCGAACAGGCCGATTGTAACATCAAACCGAGTGCCCTGTTCGGCGTCTCGCTGGTGCTCAGTGTCCTCGGTGCCGCTCTCTCGATTTGGCTCGTCAACATTTACGTTGCCCCGATGGGTGCCTTGGGGCTTTTTTCACTGCCGTGGTTGTGGCTGTACACCAAACGGGCCAATCGGCTGAAGGCATTCGCCGCCCAACTGCCCGACGCGATGGAACTGGTGGCTCGGGCGTTGCGGGCTGGCCACTCGCTGGCGGCGGGCATGCATGTGGTCGCCGAAGAAATGCCCGGTCCCATTTCCAAAGAGTTTGGCCGTGTCTACGAAGAGCAAAACCTGGGTATCCCGCTCGAAGAAGCCCTCAAAGGGATGTGCGAGCGTGTCCCCAACCTCGACCTCAAATTCTTCGTCACCTCCGTGGCCATTCAGCGGCAAACGGGGGGCGATCTCGCGGAAATCCTCGACCGCATCGGCCATGTGATCCGCGAACGCTTCAAGATTTTAGGCCAGGTGAAAGCCCTCACCGCGGAAGGCCGCTTGTCCGGTGTCGTCCTCATCGCCCTGCCGATCGGTTTGTTTTTGATGATGTTGTGGATGAAGCCGGATTATGTCGAACTGCTGTGGAAGGACCCCATGGGTGTGAAAATGTCGATCGGAGCTATCGTCCTGATGCTCATTGGCTCTTATGCAATCAAGAAAATTGTGGACATCAAAGTGTAACCGTGCGGCTTGGGGGCGGCAGTGCCGTCACGCGGCGGCCCAATAGCCCCTCGGCGACCAACGCCATCCGCCACCCGATATCGACCTCCTGTGAACCGACAACCGGAGTACCACCGTGGAACTGCTCGCATTCGTGACCCTTGAAGAGCTAACGCCCGTCTTCACGTTCATTGCCATTGTGGCGGGCACATTCTGGCTGTTGTCCTTGATTTCCAACCGTAACAGTCAGGCCGAAGAGCGCTTGGAGCGAATCGGCCGGCCCAAATCGTTGGTCGAGATCGAAATGTCGCAGGCCGAGACCAACAACCGCTTCAAAGGGTTGCAAGAAGCCTTCAAGAATTTGGGCGGGATGATGGAACCCAAAAGCGAATTGGAGAAGAATTCGCTGCGCATCAAATTGGCCAACGCTGGCTTTCGCAGCGAGAATGCCGCCGCCGTATATCACGGCATCCGCGTAGTTTGCCTAGCCGCCTTCCTCCTCCCGGCTCTTTTCTTTTTCTTACTCAAAGATGGCTTCACCCTGAAGTCGATTCAATGGACAGTGGCATTGGCCGGTATCGGGTTCTACCTTCCGCAAGTGGTGCTCTGGCATTTGCGGACCACGCGGCAAAAAGAAATCTTCCTCACCCTGCCCGATGCTCTCGATCTGTTGGTGGTGTGTGTCGAATCGGGTCTGGGTTTGGATGCCGCATTGCGAAAAGTGACCGACGAAATGAAGGGACACGCCAAAGTTATCTGTGAAGAGTTTGCCCTGGCGAATCTTCAGTTGCAGATGGGCCGGCCGCGCCGCGAAGTGCTGCACGATTTGGGCGTGCGCACTGGTGTAGACGATGTCCGCAGTTTGGCGGCCATCCTGATTCAAGCCGACCGCTTTGGTTCCTCGATCGCGCAAGCCTTGCGCGTCCAATCCGACTCGATGCGCACCCGGCGGCGGCAACTGGCTGAAGAAAAAGCGGCGAAGACCGCCGTGCAACTGATCTTCCCGCTGGTGTTGTTCATCTTCCCGGCGATCTTCGTGGTGTTGGTCGGCCCGGCGGCCATCCAAATCCAGAAGAACCTGTTGAAAGGATAACCCGGCTGTGGGGTCGCAGGCCCCCCCGGTCTCAAGGAGGAGTGCGATGAACCGAACGATCCGCGCGGCCGCAGCGGCTGCGCTTCTGGGAAGTGGTTTAGCCTCGGTGGGATGTGTTCACACCGCGACCACCCGGGGCGAGGGGCATGGGATTATCGGCGATTGTTACCGCAACGCCGTCGATCCTTGCTACCCGGAACGCTATCAGCACGCGGCCCGGCAGGCGGTGCTAGCCCCCTTCGCCCAGCAAGTTCACAATGGCCACATTCTCAACCAAACGCTCTTCAGCTATCACTTTGAACCTGGTAGCGACAAACTCAACGCCGCTGGCCGGGAGAAATTGCTCTCCATAGCCCGGACCCGTCCGGCTCCCGATCCGCGCCTGTACATCCAAGCTGTCGGGGATGCCGACCTCCCCCTGACGGAGCAGAACGCTGACAAAATCCGCGATCTGCGGGCCGAACTGACCGCCCAACGGGCCGAGTCGATGCGGAAATACCTGGCGACGATCGAAACCTTAACTCCTGTCGATTACGAAATTTACGTTCACAACCCAGCGACTCCGGGCATCCCCGCCGACATGCCTGCCCGAGCCTATCGTGGCTCGTTCCAAGGCTACACCGGCGGCATCACCGGTTCGGCCAGTATCGGGGCCTTGAGCACAGGTGGCGGCGGTTCGCTCGTCAACATCCAACAAACCGCCCCCGCGGCTGCCGCTCCGGGCGGAGCCGGCGGTGCTGGTCCTGGTGGGGCAGCTCCTGGTGGAACCGGCGGTACCGGCCCTGGCGGCTATTGATACGCCGGATCATTTCCACGGCACCACAACGGCGGGCACGGTGACACCCCAGCGCCATCGTGCCCGCCGTGCGTTGATCAGTGGTGATACCTCGCCGACCGACGGCGTTCCACGGTCGTACACCAAATCGCCATCGTGCCTGCAGTTCGTGTCCTAAACTCGATGTGCCCCCCTGGAGGACTCCGCGCCATGACCTTGCGCTACAACTTTTCCTTCCTGCTGGCGCTGATTGTCGGATTTTTCAGCACTTCCCCGGCGTTGGCCGCGGAATCATCGGCCCCAGCCCTGCTGGCCAACTACTGGGATGGCTTCATCAAACACTGGACCGGCGTCTTTCAACAACAAAACGGCATTGTGATGGGCACGCTGGTGGTGGGCGCGATCTGCCTCTTCATTATCACGCGCGGCAAGTGGCGCAAGTGATGCTAGAAACAAGAGTTGTGGCAAAGAGTGCCCCTTGGGAACGGCCGTAACTGTGTGGGTGGGAGGAGAATTGCCAATGCCATTACATCAGCCTGTCGCGGTGGCCGAATGGGAGACGAATCCCGCTCCGGAAGCTCCGGTTTCCCCCGAATCGCTCAAAGAGTCGGGATTGTCACTGGGCTTTGTCTGCGACATGATTTTGCGCACCGTCTATACCCGCGGGGCGATGATCGGTCGTGATTTGAGCCAATTTTTGTGTTTGCCCTTCAAGGTCATCCGCGAACCGCTGAAATTTCTCAAAGATGAGAAATTGCTCCAAGTCGATGGCGGGGATTTGGTGGGAGAAGTGAGTTACCGGTTCAGTCTGACCGATTTGGGCCGGGAACGCGCCAAAGCCGCGATGGAGCAATGCGCCTATGTCGGCCCAGCCCCAGTGCCGCTGGAGGATTATGTGGAACAATGCTACCGGCAAACGGTCACGGGTCTGGTCTGCTATCCCGAGGTGTTGAAAGCCCCCTTCAGCCATCTGGTCTTAAAGGAGGAGATGTTCAACAACCTCGGCCCGGCGATTATTAGCGGCAAATCGGTGTTCATTTACGGCCCGCCAGGCAACGGGAAAACCGCCATGGCCCGGGCGATCGGCGACTTCATGAATACCGCGGGGGGGTCGATCTACGTCCCCTATGCCTTTTTGGCCGATAGCAACATCATCACCGTCTACGATCCGTCACTGCACGTCATCGACGACACCGCGGACGACTACGCTGACGATGCGGACGCCACGGTTCGCAAGCTGCTATCGCATGGGGCCGTCGATCAACGCTGGGTCCGCATCCGCCGACCGGTGATTGTCACCGGGGGGGAACTCAATCTACAAATGCTGGACCTCAAATATAATGCCGAAGCGAAATTCTATCAGGCGCCGATTCACTTCAAAGCCAACGGTGGCGTCTTCTTGATCGACGACTTTGGCCGCCAATTGGTTAGCCCCAAGGATTTGCTCAACCGCTGGATTCTGCCCCTAGAAGACCGGCACGATTTCCTCACCGTCGCCAGCGGCAAAAAATTCCAAGTGCCTTTTGAACAACTGATCATCTTCAGCACCAACCTTGACCCGAAAGCCTTGGTCGATGATGCCTTTTTACGGCGGATTCGTCACAAGGTGGGCGTCAGTGCTCCCACCCGCGAAGTTTACGAGCGCATCTTTGCCGCTAACTGCAAACGGCTCGGCATGAACTACGACCAATCCGCGGTCGATTACTTGTACGAACGGTATTATTCCCGCGGCCGCACCCCCCGCGCTTCGGACTGTCGCGATTTGTTGGAAACCGTGCAATCGATTTGCCGATATAGACGGCAACCAGTGCATTTAACGCGCGACCTGATCGCCGAAGCGGCGGCCAGCTTTATTGCCGAGTTCACCTGATTTTATTGTCGAGTTCACCTGAGCGAAGAAATTTCTGGCCTGGGAAGGAACCGGGATTGGTCACGATCCTGGCTGCGGTCCTCCGAAGTGTCATCGTTCACAAACCCTTTGTCTATCGGAAGATGCGAGGAAAGGCCATGGATGGCCGCTCATTGTGGAAATACTGGGTCTGGGGCATGGTTGTTCTGGGCACTGTGGGTTGCCGTCACCAGCGTGCCGATCCACTGGCCGAAATGCCCCCCACGCCCGCTGTCTGGCCGCAACAATCCGACCATCACACGGGTCTGCGTTCGTTGTGGGGCGGGAATTCCGCGCCGGCGGCTATTCCGGTTGAAGTGGCACCGGCCGACTCCAATAAACCCGTGGCTGCCGATACTCTCGTCGCCATCGCCGATGTCCGACTGGAGGCAGCCTTTGATCCCAAAACGGCTGCGGGCAGTCGCGACACGCTGCTCGATTTAGCTCGCAAAGGGTATCAGAAAGCCCTGGAACAAGAACCCAAGAGCAAAGCCGCTCTGCGGGGTATGGCGCGTTACTATGTCCGCGTCGATGAGCGTGACAAAGCCATCGAAATGTACAAGCGCTGCTTGACGCATCATCCCCGCGATGCGGACTTGGGCCATGAAATCGCAATGGTCCACGCCCGGTGGAAGGATTACCCCGGGGCGATCGCGTGGTGTCACTACACCCTCAAAAACATTGATCCGGAGAACCGGACGGTGAAAAAAACGCTCGGTTTCTGCTACGCGATGGCCGGGCAATGGGACGAGGCCTTAGCCACTCTCTGCGCGATCATGCCCGAGGCCCAAGCCCGGCACAATCTGGCCGGTCTGCTCGATCATTTGGGCTACCCGGAAGCGAGTAAAGCGCAATTGCAGCTCGCGTTGCAAGCCAATCCGCACTTTGAACCAGCCCGGCAGTTCTTGGCCGAACTCGAAAAAGGTTCCGCGGCTCAGCCCATCGTCACGGTCGGGGGCATCTCGTCGGAACCGTGAATGACAACGCAGCCCACGGGGGGCATACGGGAGGCATGCCGTCGGAACCGTGCATGACAGTGCAGCCCACGGGGGGCATCCCGTCAGAACTGTGCATGACGACACAGCTATTGGGAGAAAAAACGGATTCTCCCGCCTCGGACCGGTGCTGTCTTGCTGCGATTTTCCTATGGTGATGAGCAACTAGAGGTGTTTTGCAATACGTCGCGATCTCTTCATGACAACCCCCCTATCTCACTTCGATGACCTCGGCGCAGCCCGGATGGTCGATGTCAGCCACAAGAGTGAATCGCACCGCTTGGCCCGGGCCTCCGCAGTGGTCCGGATGCAGCCAGAAACCCTCGCCCTCATCCGCGACAAGCAATTGGCCAAGGGTGATGTGCTCGAGGTCGCCCGACTCGCTGGCATCCTGGCGGCGAAGAAAACCGCGGACCTCATCCCGCTGTGCCACCCCCTACCGCTGACAGCGGTGAAGCTGGATTTTGCCTACCCGGCCCCGGATCAGTTGCATATCACCGCCATGGTGACGGTTTTTGCCCGCACCGGTGTTGAGATGGAAGCCCTCACTGCGGTTAGTGTGGCAGCTTTAACGGTGTACGACATGTGCAAAGCGGTGGATCGAGCCATGACGATTGAAACAATCCGGCTCGACGAGAAAGACGGCGGCACCAGCGGGCATTTTGTTCGTGGATCGACCTGACAGTTCCGATCGGGAATTGACAGTCGTCACCGTCAGCATATGTTTTCCGGGTTGCGGCACAAGCTGGAGGGCCGCGTGATGGGGACCGCAATGGCAACTGGTTCGCCCGCTCTGATCAGCGGCATTCTACCCACTCCCGAGGCCACCCAGGCCAAACGAGTGTCTGCGGCGATCAGTGCCTTGCTGCCCACACCGATCCTCGGCGATCTGGCCGAAGTGGAAGCCCTGTTCGACCGCACCCTGGCCCCGCACCGCCTCCGATTCGGCCCTCTCATCGACCATCTGCGGCATTATCGCGGCAAACGCCTTCGGCCCATCCTGTTGCTGTTGGCCGCCAAAACGGTGGGCAAAGTCACCCCTGCGCACCATACCCTCGCCGCCGCGATGGAGATGATCCACACCGCGACGCTGGTGCACGACGATGTCCTCGACGAAGCTCAGATCCGCCGCCATGAAAACACCTTCAACGCCGTCTGGGGCAACAAAGTCAGCATTCTCCTGGGTGATCTGCTCTTCACCCACGCCTTCCATCTGACCAGTACCGTCGATCTGCGTGCCTGCCAAATTACCGGAGAAGTGACCAATCGCGTCTGTGCCGGCGAGCTCCGGCAAATGACCGAGCGCGGCAACTTCGAACTGACCGAAGCGGACTATTTCGACATTATCGACGGCAAAACCGCAGCTCTGACGGAATGCTGCGGGCGGCTGGGTGCCCTCTATGCCGGAGCGGGCGACGAAGCGGCCAACCGACTGGCCAACTACGGCCGCTGGTTGGGTTGGGCTTTCCAAATCGCCGACGATGTCCTCGATCTGATTGGGGACGAAGAAACCGCTGGCAAAACCCTCGGCACCGACCTGGCGCAACAGAAACTCACTCTCCCCGTCATCCACTGTTTGAACCGTCTCCCTCCTCTCGAAGCCGCCCAACTGCGCGACGCGCTGCGCCGCGGCGATGACAACCTCGGCCCCCGGGTCCTGGCGGCTTTGGAGAAAACCCAATCCGTCGCCTACGCCAAACGCCAAGCCGAAGAACGCGCCATCGCCGCCAAGCAGGCCCTCGATGGACTGCCACGCAACGAGTGCCGCATCCTTCTCGAAGCCATTGCCGATTGGAGTGTCCGTCGCAGCCAATAAACCATCTAAGCCTAATGAACCATCTAAGCCTAAACCATCTAAGCCCGGCGGCCCGCGAAGCGGTCGTAGTGGATTCGGAGTGTTCACGCTGGCCCGCTTCGCACACCCCCTCGCGATTCACGGTTGAGTCCTTCCCCCCGTGCGGATACACTGGCTGACATCAGCCCCCCAATCCTCCCCGTATTCGTTCTGGGAGTCGCAATGGCTCGTGTTTTCAGCTGCCTGACGCTCACGTTGTTCACAATCCCTCTGCTGTTCGTTTCCACCTCAGCGCAGCCGCAACTTGCGACGGGCGAATACGTCAACAAAGGCAGTCGAGCCGCCAGTGCCCGGGCCACCCTGGCCAGCTTCCAACTCCCCACCCTCGAAGGCCAGTGGTATTACGTTGGGCCTTTTGATAATACCGATCGGGCCGGCTTCGACTTCGCCTACCCCCCCGAAGAAAAAGTCGATCTGAAAGCCACTTATAAGGGGAAAAAGGGGACGGTGATTGGCTGGAAAGAATACACCGACTTCCGCCTGGGCGAAGTGCTCGATCTGGAAAAGCTTTTCCCCGATGCCCGCACCCACGGGGTCGTTTATCTCTACCATGAATTTGAATCATCTCGGGCGTTTGCCTGGCCGCTGTCGTTCGGCAGCGACGATACCCTCAGCGTGTTCATCAATGGCCGACGCGTCTACCACGAACCGTACTCCCGAGCCGCAGCCCCCGATCAGGACCTTGTGGTGATTGATGTCAAGGAGGGGAAAAACCAACTGTTGGTGAAAATTGGTCAGGATGCTGGTCAATGGAAGGTCTACATTGCCCCTGAATTGCCCGAGATCATTCCTGCGACCATCCGCCGCCGCCTCGATCGCGATTTCCCCGCCCACCGCGAGGTCCCTGTGGCCCAACCAGCACGCGGCGAAGACCAGCACTACCGAATGGTAACGATCCCGCTGCCGAACGATTGTGTCCTGGAAGTCGGCGGGTTGGCGTTCCGCCCGGATGGCCGACTTCTTGCCTGCACCCGCCGCGGTGATATTTACCTCATCCACAATCCAACGGCTGAAAATCCCGCCGACATCCGCATCACGAAATTCGCCAGCGGATTGCATGAAGCCCTGGGGATGGCCGTGGAATCCAATAACGTCGTCTATGTGGTCCAGCGGCCGGAGTTAACCCGCATCGTGGATCGCGACGGCGATGGGGTGGCCGACGAATACATCACCGTATGCGACAAGTGGGGCGTTTCGGGCGATTATCACGAATTCGCCTTCGGCCCAGCGCGGGATGCCAACGGTAACTTCTTCATCACGCTCAACGTCGGCTTTGGTGGTGGGCATCAAGCCAAGGCACCGTGGCGGGGCTGGTGCGTGAAAGTCACGCCCGATGGCCAGATGGAACCGTTCGCCTACGGCCTGCGCTCGCCCAACGGTATCAACTTCTCACCCGAAGGCGATCTATTTTACTGCGACAATCAGGGTGAGTGGGTGGTGACGAACAAGATGCACCACATTCAACGGGGGCAGTTCTTCGGCCATCAGGCGTCGCTGCGCTGGGTGAAGGATTCCCCGTTTGCGGGGAAAGTTCCCACGCAGGTGGCCAGCGGTCTGCGTTACGACGGTGGGAGCAAAACGGGTAACCGCAGCGATCAATACCCCGCTCTCAGTCCGCCGTGTATCTGGTTTCCCTACGGGCGGATGGGTAAATCGGTCACCGAACCGGTATGGGACACCACGCGCGGGAAGTTCGGCCCGTTCGCGGGGCAATGTTTCGTCGGCGATCAAACGAACGCGGTGGTGATGCGGGTGGCGTTGGAGAAGGTCAACGGTCAGTACCAAGGGGCATGCTTCCCCTTCCGGGCCGGTTTTCAATGCGGGGTGAACCGGCTGGCTTTTGCCCCCGATGGCAGCCTGTTTGTGGGGCAAACCAATCGCGGCTGGGGTTCGCTGGGGGGCAAACCCTACGGCTTGCAGCGTCTGATCTACACCGGGCGGGTACCGATGGAGATTCATCATATTGCGCTGAAGAAAGAGGGCTTTGAGCTGACGTTCACGCAACCGGTCGATCCTCGTTCCGTGGGCGACAAAGCTGTCACGGTCAGCTCGTACACTTACGTTTATGAGAGCCGCTATGGTGGGCCGGAGGTGGATGTCCGCGCAGAACCGATCGGGCCGGTCCAACTCAGTGACGATGGTCTGAAGCTGATGGTGCCGGTAGCGCAGCTGCGGAAAGGGCGGGTGTACGACTTCCGGCTCGAGGGCGTGCAGAGCCGCACCGGGGAACCCGTCCTTCACCCCGAAGCGTACTATACCCTCAATGAAGTGGTGAAGTGAACGGTGCCCGACGCAACCCCATGGACTTCCAGAATCCGTTTGATCTGGCCTTTGGCGATCCGGCACACCCGTTTCATTGTCACCATATGGAATTGGCGTTGCAAGAAGCGGCCGCTGCAGCCCGCGAAGATGAAGTGCCCGTGGGTGCCGTGATCGTCCATCCCGAACGCGGCGTGATCGGCTCAGCCCACAACATGCGCGAACAACTGCAAGACCCCACCGCCCATGCCGAGATGATCGCCCTGACGCAAGCGGCGGCCGCCTTGCGATCGTGGCGGTTGGAAAAGTGCATTCTTTACGTCACACTCGAACCCTGCCCGATGTGCGCGGGGGCCATCGTCCAGGCGCGCATCCCGGCTGTGGTCTACGGGTGTACCGACCCGAAAGCCGGAGCTTGTCAGACGTTATATCAAATTACCTCCGATGTCCGCCTCAACCACCGGGCCCATGTCGTCGGCGGTGTACTTGCCGAACGTTGTGCGTCTCTGCTGAGCGACTTTTTCCGCCAAAAACGGCAACAGGGGAAAAAATAACCCCCCGCTACAACCGCTTCGACCCATCCGCAGAAGAATGCCGATCACACTTTCAACACCCGATTGGCACTCACAATCCGCACGAAAATTGGTTATGCTTAAGAGATAGCCCTTCTGTAGCCGTTGGAGTGCACCATGTGGCAGCGGTGTTTGGTCGTCGTGGTTGCGGCCGTTCTCAGTTGTATGTTGGCTTCCGCCCAGCAAAGTAACGTCTACTCGAAAGCGGTACCGCCGGACAAGGCGGTGCTGGAACGGTTGAATCTGAAGACCGAATGGGTCCAATTCTTACCGGTGGAAGGTAATCGTGACGCGCTGTTACAAATCCAAACCCTCGACGATCAAGTGTTCGTTCAAACCCGGACCGGCGTACTGGTGGCCCTCGATGCTCTGACCGGTCGGATTCAGTGGGTGGCCCGGCTTGGCAACGGCTCTTACGGCAATGCCCATCCGGTGGCCGCGAACTCGCGCTTTGTCTTTTGTGCTTATCTGACAAAGCTTTACACCTTCCACCGTTACACCGGTGCCACGGAATTTGTCGCCGAGCTGGGGGCCGCACCAACCGCGGGCTTGGTCGCCGACGAATCGGGCGTCTATTGTGTTCTGGGCTTGCGTTCCGGCAGTGGGGGGGGCCACCGCATCGCCGTGTATAACTTACCGCGGCCCATCACCATCAACGATCCGCTCAAACCCTCGGACGATCCACTGGCGCGAGCGTCCAAATCGACAGCCACTAGCCCGGTCGACGATCTGCTGAAGCGTTATCCTCCCGGTGGGTTGGCCCCCCCTCCCCCCGATGAATTCGGAACTAGCTACCGACCCAAGGATTTGCAAGCCCCCGTCGGTGGGGCCACGGGGCAACGCACGCCGTCGGTCTCCACCCTCCCGAGCGTGGTTCCCCCTTACTCCCTGGATAACCGCGCTCCGGCACCATCCCTCAATACGCTGGCCTCACTGCGGCAACCCTATCATTTGCGTTTGGAATCGGGCCGCTACGTGCAGCAAACGCCCTCGATTGCCATGCAAATGCCTTCGGTTTCCAGCTCGATGTTGCTGTCCGACCTGCGACCCAAGCCCATCGAACCCCCTCTGCGGTGGGAATACGCCCTCACGGCACGGATTCTGTATCCACCGAACCTCACCCCCACCCGGGTTTACGCAGTCACGGAAGATAACATTGTGGTAGCTATCAACAAAAACAGCGAACCCGGAAAAATCACGGTCGAGGTGAACGACCGGCTTACCGCCCCGATCGCCGCTCGGCCATCGTCGTCGGGTCAAGAGCACTACGTCCCGATGGGTAACGGTCTGTTGGTGGGCATCGACGCCTCCAGCGGCACTCTCTCCGGCGGCTTATTAGTCAAGTGGCGCAGCGATGTGGGGGGGCTGAACAACCACTCCCCGTTCATCACCAAAGACCACGTCTATGCCTCCGGCGACGATAGCGGTGTTGTCTGTGTTCGCCGGGCCGACGGCGAAATCCTCTGGAGGACCGATAACAACGCCGATACCCTGATCGGCGCCAACGAAGAGTTCGTTTACATCCGCGACCGGCAAGGGCGTCTTTTGGTTTACGATGCGAAACGCCCCACCGATACCGCCCGCAAACGCGCTGTTCCCCTCGGTTCGGCCAACCTGAGCGAATTCAATGTCCATATTCTGAACACCGCCAATGACCGGATTTATCTGGCCGCAAATAATGGTTTGATTGTCTGCCTGCGCGATGCGGCGCCCAAGTACGCCAAGCCGATGGTCATCTGGCCTCCGGCGGAGATCAACAAACCCGAAAAGCCGCGGGTGATTGTGGATTCGCCCGAAAAAAACAACGACATGAACCCAGAACCGAAAAAAGATTAGCTCCCGACAACACCTGACCCCATCACCAGCACGCAGACATCCTCTGTCGGTGGGTGGTTGCACCCACTGACGCTCGTTTTCCACCCAACCGGAAATAGCCCCATGCGAACCCCGAACGGCCCCACCTCACCCATTCGCTGGATCATCGCCAATAGCCCACTGGGATGGTGGGGGCTTGCCGCGACCGACCAGGGCATTTGTTGGCTCGCATGGGGTGAAAGCCGCGACGAATGGGAGACGACGCTCCGCCAACGCTTCCCAACCGCCGTGGCATCCCCCCGCGATCGCCAATTGAAGCATTGGGTAGCGCTGTTACAGCGTTATTTCGCCGGATGTGGGCCACTGCCCCGGTTGCCGTTGGACCTTCAGGGCAGCGCCTTTCAACAACGTGTCTGGCAGGCTCTTCAGAACATTCCCTACGGCGAAACACGCAGTTACCACGATATTGCCGTGGCCATCGGTCGCCCCACAGCGGCCCGCGCTGTGGCTCGGGCCTGTGCCACCAACCCGGTGGCTGTTTTGGTGCCGTGTCATCGCGTGGTCGGTCGTGATGGACAACTGTGTGGTTATGCTGGGGGGTTAGAACGCAAAAGGCAATTGCTGGCATGGGAACGGACCCTCCCGAACGGCGATAACGCCCCCGCTGCGACCTTCGTGACAGCCGACATCTGATCCACCGAGCCGTCTTGGCGATGACGCCGATCTAGGACGAGCGGCTGCGACCTTCGTGACAGCCGACATCTGATCCACTCCTGTCCGCGACTATTCGATGATTAGACAGACTCCTGATCCACCCGCCTTGTTCACCGCTGTCCAATGATTAGATCGATTCGCGGCGTCATTGAGGCGTTATTTGTTCAAGACAGGGTCCAACGGCGGTCGTTGGCCGCACGCTGGCCGTGTCATCCTGTGGCGAGCACCCTTGACGGGTTCGCGACTGCGGACTAGCGTGAGACGGGTTGGGTGTTCTTGGAGTTGTCAACAGCGGCGGTAAACCATGCCCGGGACATGTGTGGTCGGGTTGCAATGGGGCGACGAGGCCAAAGGAAAGATCGTCGATCTGCTCGGCAACGACTTCGACATTGTTGTGCGTTATAATGGCGGTGCCAACGCCGGCCACACGGTGGTTGTCAATGGCAAGGCTTTCAAACTCTCGCTACTGCCCACCGGGGTGATTCGCCCTGGTGTCGTCTCGGTTATTGGCAATGGGGTCGTCATCTACCCGCCGCGATTTCTTGAAGAGGTCGATTCCTTGGCCCACGGCGGGATCGACGTTTCGGGTCATTTATTCCTCAGCGATCACGCGCATGTGATCTTCCCCTACCATATGGAAGAAGAACGGTTGCTCGAAAGCGGCAGCGAGGGGAAGATCGGGACGACTGGTCGCGGCATCGGCCCGTGCTACCAGGATAAAGTCGGGCGGCGGTTCGGTATTCGCGTGGGCGATTTACTCAATGGCGACCACCTGCGTGAGCGGTTGCGCTTCATTGTCCCCTTCAAGAATCGGTTGATGATGGCCCTAGCCAATGGCCAAGCGTCCGCCTGGCGTCACTTCGACCCCGAGGCCATCGCGGAGGAATACCTCGGTTACGCGCAGCGGCTTCAACCCTACGTTCGCGACACCAGCCGCCTGCTGCAAGACGCTCTCAGGGCCGGCAAACGGCTGATCTTTGAAGCCGCGCAGGGGAGTTTACTGGATGTCGATCACGGGACTTACCCCTATGTCACCAGTTCCAGCAGTTTGCCATCAGGGATTTGGGGCGGTGCGGGTGTTCCAGCGAAATTCATCACCCGTATCATCGGTGTGGTGAAAGCGTACACAACGCGCGTCGGTCAAGGCCCTTTCCCGACCGAACTGACCGACGGACCCGAGGGGATTGGTGAGCGTATCCGCCGCATTGGCCGGGAATACGGTACCGTGACAGGCCGGCCGCGGCGGGTTGGCTGGTTCGACGCTGTTGCGGTGCGTTACACGGCGACCCTCGCGGGGGCTGACGAAATCACCGTGATGCTGCTGGATGTTCTCAGTGGGCTACCAGAGCTGAAAATCTGTACGGCGTATGAACTTGAGGGCCAACGGCTGACCCATTTCCCCAGCGATGCCTATCAACTCGCACGTTGCCAGCCAATCTACGAGACGATCCCCGGCTGGCGTGAAGACATTACTGGGGTGCGGAAGCTGGCGGATTTGCCCGCCGGAGCGCGTCGCTATGTGGAACGTATCAGTGAATTGATCGGGCTGAAGGTGAGCGTCGTGTCGGTGGGGCCGGATCGGGAACAAACAATTGTCGTATAAAACCCACACGGAGAGCTTTCGCAGCTTCTGCCGGACTGGCTCACAGACAATCTGGGTTCACCAACAGGTCGCGGTCAGGGTGGTATGACGGCAGTTCACGATCCTTGTGCCTACGCCCAATCGGTCGGTCTCGACCCGGCTCGGCTGCCACGGCACATTGCGATCATCATGGACGGCAACGGTCGCTGGGCGCAGCGCCAAGGCAAAGAACGCGCCGAAGGCCATGCCCAGGGGGCTTACTCCGTTGATGTTGTCACCGCGGAATGCTGCCGCTTGGGCATCGGTCAACTGACCTTGTACTGTCTGAGTTCCGAGAATTGGAAACGGCCCAAGCCGGAAATCGACTTCCTCATGACCCTGCTGAAGCAGTATCTGCTCGCCGAGCGACCCAAGATTCTGGAACAAAATATCCGCTTTACCGTCATCGGTCGCCGCGGCGGGCTACCGGCGGAAGTGCTGACCGAGATTGAGGAAAATATCCGCCTCACCCAACACAACACTGGGCTGACGCTGTGCCTGGCCATCAATTATGGCAGCCGGGCCGAAATTGTCGATGCGGTGCGGACCTTGGCGTTTCGTGTCCAACGCGGTGAGCTGCAACCCGACGACATCGATGAATCGACCATCACCAATGCCTTGTACACCGCAGGCATGCCCGACCCCGACCTTCTCATCCGAACTGCCGGCGAGATGCGCGTCAGCAATTACCTGTTGTGGCAAATCTCCTACGCGGAGTTGTGGGTCACACCCAAGTTCTGGCCGGAGTTCGACGCCCCCTTGCTGCATGAAGCCCTCCGTGCCTATGCCCACCGCGAACGCCGCTTTGGCGGTCTGAATCCCGACGCAGCCTCATGACACGCCCTGCCGCCAACCTATCCCCCCTTGAGTCTCTGGGGGCTTTGATCGCGGGTCGATGGCATCCCCGCATGGGCACTCGTGGGAGGAGAGGCCGGCTGTCTTCACGGGTTCCGCTATGATCCGTACACGATTGCTCGTTGGCACCTTGCTCGCCTTGGGGGCCGCCGGAGTGCTGTGGGGCGATACCCGATTGGCCCAATCGGGCTGGGCCGGGTTTCCATGCTTGTGGGGCGTGGTCTTGGTAGCCGGTTTTCTCGCTGCGCGGGAACTGGTACGTCTCTTTCCCCCGGTTTTTCGCCCCCCGGAAGGGCTGGTGATCGCCGGGGTGTTGTTGCTGCTGAGCGCCAACTGGTATCCCGCAATCGCTGGCCGATTCGGGACGGAACCGACGTCGCTCCAAGATCGAACGCCGTGGGCGGTGCTGGTGCTGGTGTTCGTCGGGGTGTTCCTGGTAGCCTTTCTGCGAGAAATGCACCACTACCACGGCGAACCGGGGGCGGCGATTCCCCGTCTGGCCCTGGTGCTGCTGGCTCTGACATACCTGGGTTGGCTACCGTGTTTCTTCATTCAAATCCGCTGGTTGGCCGAACCGGATGTTTCCACCATCATGCTCGCGCTGGTGGTGTTTGTGCCCAAGGGGAACGATATTGGGGCTTTCTTCACCGGCACATTTTTCGGACGGCACAAGATGACGCCGATCCTCAGCCCCAAAAAGACCTGGGAGGGCTTCGCCGGCGGCATGGCGACGGGGATTGGTGTGGCAGTTGCTCTATCGTTTTTGGCTCCGGTATTTCACAATGGTATGGTCGAAGCGGTGGCCTTTGGGATTGTGGTCGGTATGGCCGGGGTTCTGGGTGATTTGGCCGAATCGCTCATCAAGCGGGATTGCCAAACCAAAGATGCTTCCCATGCCATCCCGGGCTTCGGTGGCATCCTCGATGTGATCGATTCGGTGCTGCTGGCGGCTCCGGTGGGGTATCTGTGGTTCCGCGCCGGCTGACACGGTAGGAAGAACAGCCATGCCATACACCGAAGGCCTGGGTCGGCCCGCCGTTGTGAATGGCCCACCCCCGCGCTGACCTCTGTTCGGTGGAGGTGACATCGTTTCAGGAAAACGCACCATGTCCGAAAGTGTGACTCGTTCCTTGGCGATTGAAGACCGTGACGAAGCGGTGATGCTGTTTGGCCCCCGTGATCAATATCTGCGTTCCCTGCGTGATACGCTTCATGTGAAAGCTGTCTATCGCGGGGGGGAACTGCGGATGGAAGGCAGTGCCGAAGGGGTGGAGCAGTTTGAACGGGCGTTTCAGCAATTGCGGCAAATTGCCCGCAAACAGGGAGAAATCGGGGCCAAAGATGTCGCCACGGTCTTAGATGTGGTGCAAAGTGGAACGGCCCGTGGTGGTGCTCCGATTGTCGCGATGGATAGCGGCCGCAGTCTCCGGACCCGCACCGATGGCCAGAGCCGCTATATCCAAGCCCTGCAGACTCACGATGTGGTCTTCTGCGTGGGTCCGGCCGGTACGGGCAAAACCTATCTGGCGGTAGCGTGGGCCGTCGCCTTACTCAAAAGTAAGCAGGTTCGCAAAATTGTGCTGGTTCGGCCCGCGGTGGAAGCTGGCGAACGGCTGGGTTACCTTCCTGGCGATTTGGTCGCCAAAATCAGCCCGTACTTGCGGCCGCTCTACGATGCCCTCGCCGACATCATGGACCCGGAAGTCGTCAAAAAATATCTGGAAAATGAGGTGATTGAGATTGTTCCTTTAGCATATATGCGGGGCCGCACCCTGAATCAGTCCTGCATCATTCTCGACGAAGGGCAGAATGCTACGGTGGCCCAAATGAAGATGTTCCTCACACGTATGGGCACCAATTCGAAGATCGTCATCACCGGCGACTTGACGCAGACAGATTTGCCGCGAACGGTGAAAAGTGGTCTAGCCGATGCCGTACAGCGGTTGCGCGATATTGAGGGTTTGGCGATTGTCCATCTGGATCAATCGGACATCGTGCGCAACCCGTTGGTAACACGAATCGTGAAAGCGTACGAAGATGAGCTACCGCGGCGCAAGGCTGGCCCTTGACACGGCCGACAGCGCGTGCGGTGGGCCTGGTCGGTGCAGGCCCACCGCGTGTAAGTTCTTATCTGGCAATTACTTTGGCATCAGAACCGTGTCGATGACGTGAATGACCCCGTTGCTGGCTTTCACGTCCGCTTTCGTCACCTTAGCCCCGCCAAACGTTACGTTCTTGCCTTGCACTTGCACCTTGAAAGCGGTGCCTTGCAGGGTTTTGACTTCCTTGCCGTCCAGCTTGACCACATCAGCCGCCATGACCGCGCCTTCGACCGCATGGGCCAGCAGAATCTTCTTGAGCAAATCCTTGTCGGCCAAGGCTTTCTTGATCGTTTCGTCACCCAGCTTCTTGAAAGCCTCGTCCGTCGGCGCAAAGATGGTGAAGGGGCCTTTGCCTTTGAGCGTGTCGACCAGGCCCGCTTCGGTGACGGCCTTCAGGAGGATGGTGTGGTCCTTCGAACCGGCAACGATTTCGGCGATTGTCTTGGCATCATCCGCCCGGGCCGAAACCGCAATCATCATCCCCGCGGCCACCGTCGCAGCCATTAACCGAACTTTCATCAGAAATACTCCTCGGAGCCTAATCCGTGGCGACCGGCGACCTCCGCCGATCGCAGAGGAGCGTTGGAGTGAATACCCCTTCACCCCCACCGCCCTCTCTCATCGCCCCCGTAATTCGCGTTCCCCAAGCGTGTGGATTCGGAACCGACAAGATTTTTCTATTTTGTTAAAAACCGGCGATCGAAGCGGTTATAGCAGTTTTTTTGGGGTGTCTCGAAGACCTCCACGACGCCGCTACCCAGACCCCTACCAAAGACTTCGTCAGGCTTCTTCGTGCCAAAAATCCTCACACTCAGCGACCGTCGATTCGTCCAGAAGCCGCCACCATGACTGGTACAGCGAACTTCCAAAATTTACCAAACTTACGGCCAGCCCCTACAGAACCCCTGGAGCGGTTGGCACCGCATCACTTGCGCTCATTCGCCGATGTGATAGCCTAGGCTCAACGCCCTCGGGATAGCCTGGACAACACGACGGCTGGATGAGCGGAGCCAGCACACTTGCACGCTCTGAGGGAGGGTTATCGATGCCCCATAAGCTTGATCGTCTGTTTCTGATGGGCTGTGTTGTGCCTAACCCCCATCGACAGAACTTAGACTGGGTACTAACCTAGGCCAAAAGATGGGACGTTGGGCCAAAAGATGGGACGTTGAGGAAGAAGTCGCTGCCCCCACGAGCTTGAGGCAATTCGCCCAATTCCTGAGCAACAAACAATAACCGACGACGGCGTGAACCGCTTGATGAGCATCCCCTGAGTAAAGCGTGCGCTGAACTCCTTCAGGGGTCGCGCGAAGAGCAAACCGGACAAATTCTCGCGAGGGATTTTGCACACACGACGATAGACAGGTGTAGAATGGGATGCGGTCGCCTGAACGGGTGAACCGTGTTTCGAAGTGAAGCTGTTGGCCGCCGAACGCCAGCGGCGACCCCACTGTCCGAAAATCCGACACGACTCGGCAATTCCACCAGTTGTGTCAATATTTGGGTATGAAAATTGCCTTCCAGCGTGGCAGTGAAGTGAGACCTACCACCGCTGGCTCGCAGCTGCCTGCAACGCTCTGCACAACGTCCGCCTCCGGCAGGGAGATACTTCCCCTATGCGCAAGACTTCACCGCGGCACTGGTACCGATGGAAGCTGACGCTCTGCTCCCAGCCTGCCAGCCCCCCGACCAACCGCGTCCACGATCGTCCCTCCCCCAGCCCCGAGGGTATTCGTCATGAATTGGTGGCCCGTATCCGGCAACAAATCGCTGACGGGACCTACGAAACCGAGGACAAATGGCGACTCGCGGAGGAAGCGTTGCTGCGTCGCATTGAAGATACCCTCTGACGTCTTGACTCTCCGAGGACCCGCCCGCCTCAGTTCCGTGTCCACGGGGCGGGCGAACGTCGTCTGACACTTCATCCCCCAGAGAATTGCTAGAATAGGGGTGTCATTTCGGATGTGGAGGGAGGACATCCTGTGCCACTGCCTGCTGTCGCGGTGTCGCAGACGCCGCAAGATAAGTTCCGCGAATATCTCGCGAGCCGACCCAAACCGCAACGCTTCACCGAGCAACAGCGCGAACTGCTGGAGTACATTTTTGCGCGTCACTCTCACTTCGACGCCGATGAACTGCTCGAAAAACTCAAAGCGGCCAAAAAACGGGTCAGTCGGGCCACGGTCTACCGCACACTCTCCAAACTGGTTGACGCTGGCTTGCTCCGCCGGATCGAATTGGGCGATCGGACGGTCTACGATCACGACTACGGCTACCCCGCCCACGATCACCTCGTCTGCGAACGCTGCCATTCCATGACCGAATTCCAAAGCCCTGAGCTGGAAGCCATCCTCCAACGGGTTTCCAGCGAACATCTGTTCCGGCCCTCCGGACACACCCTGGTCATCCGCGGCGTTTGTGCCGCGTGCAATGCCGCCCAAGCCGCCAAACACCGCCTCATCATGTGAACAACACCAGAATGTGAAAAACACCAGAGCCGCACACCCAACGACAACCCCAAGCAAACCCCAGGCTTCTGACCGGCGGTGGTTCTGTGAGTCAAAATTTGCCACGAAGATGTTCACAGGGCCACACCGGTAGTTAGAATAGCTGCTGAGGAGGTCAGCTGCTAAGTACCTACTAATAAGTACCGACTAAGTAGGAAAGTAGGTCAGCTGCTACTGAGGAGGTCGGGAACACAGGATCACCCCTGACGTTTGCTCGACGCGAACTGATTACATTCCCACGGGCCAACCTTTTCCCACGGGTCAACCTTGCGAGGCTCCCCACGCATGCCCCCCACCGATCGCCAATTCTGCCGTCGGACGCGCCGCGAATTCCTCTGGGAAGCCGGAGCCGGCTTCGGAGCCTTGGGGCTGACCGCCCTATTGCACAACGACCCGCTATTGGCCAACACCCCCACGAAAGCCCCACAACGCTTCGTGAACCCCATGGCCCCCAAAAAGCCGATGTTCCCGGCCAAGGCCAAAGCGGTCATCTTCCTGTTCATGTATGGTGGTCCCAGCCAGGTCGATACTTTCGACTACAAGCCGGAACTGGCCAAACTCGATGGTAAAACCATCAAGGTGAAAACGTTTGGCCGCGGCGGACACAAAAACGAAGGACGTATCGTTGGCCCGAAGTTCGCCTTCAAACCCTACGGCCAATGCGGGAAAATGGTCAGCGATCTATTCCCGCATCTTGGGCAGTGTGTAGACGACATTGCTTTCATCCACAGTATGTATGCCGAAAGCCCCATCCACGGCTCGGGCCTGCTGATGATGAACACTGGGCGGCTGCTCAGCGGCAGCCCCTGCTTGGGGTCGTGGGTCACATATGGCTTGGGTAGCGAAAACGAAAACCTGCCGGGGTTTGTCGTGATGCTCGATCAAAGCGGCGGCCCCATCAATGGTCCGAAGAATTGGTCGAGCGGTTTTATGCCGGCGGCCTACCAAGGTGTCCCCATTCGTGCCGACAAAACCCCCATCCACGACCTAGCGCTACCCCCTGGCACCAGTCGCGAAGCCCAACGCGAACTGCTCGACCACCTCAAAGAAAAAAACGAACACCACCTCGCCACGCGCACCGACAACACCGAGCTGATGGCCCGCATTGCCAGCTACGAACTGGCTTTCAAAATGCAACAACACGCCCCCGAAGCCGTCGATTTCTCCCAAGAAACCCCAAAAACCTTGGAGCTTTACGGCATCGGCGACAAGAAAACCGACGACTTCGGCCGCAAATGCCTCCTGGCCCGTCGCCTGGTCGAACGCGGTGTCCGCTTCATCCAAATTTACTCCGGTGGCAACCACAACGACTACAACTGGGACGCTCACGGCGACCTCGTCAAAAACCACACCACCCATGCCCAAGCCACCGACAAACCCATCGCCGGCCTGCTTATCGACCTCAAACGCCGCGGACTTCTCGACAGCACCATCGTCATCTGGAGCGGAGAATTTGGCCGCCAACCCACCGCAGAATACGCCGTCGGCACCGGCCGCGACCACAACGCCTATGGTTTCACCGCATGGATGGCCGGGGGAGGTATCAAGGGCGGCGTGAGTGTTGGCACAACCGACGAACTGGGCAACTTCGCCGTCGACGACCGCTTCCATGTCAAGAATCTGCACGCAACGGTGCTCCATCAAATGGGACTCGATCCCAACAAACTCACCTATTTCTACGGCGGATTGGATCAAAAACTGGTGGGTGTCGAAGGAGCCGATCCCATCAAGCAAATTATCTGAAGCCGACAGACGGCCCTCGCGCCCCCCGAGACCCCACCCACGGGACGGAAGCACCAGAGAGTTTCGTCTGGCAGCCCTGGCCTTGTGACGAAGAATCGGATCACCTCCCCCACGAGGCGGAAACACCCGAGAGTTCAATAGCCGACCCATCGTCGGGTGGAACCTTGGCCCAAGCCCGCCACACGCTTCCCGAGGCGACGCAGGACACAAGGCATGCGGATACGCAGGACACACGGATACGCAGGACACACGGCATGCGGATAAGGATACACGCTCAGGGCCAATCCTCAGGATGCCCCTTGAACAAGACGCAACGCTTGTTCCACGGCTTTCCCGACCGGTTCGGGAGCTAGCGGAAGGGACTGTTGTAATTCGAGGAGAGCTGGGAGTGCCGCCGAGCCGATACGCCCCAACGCTTGGGCCGCGTACACCCGGCAATTCACCTCAGGAGAAAGTGTGCCATCGTCGGCCACTTGGGGCGGCGTGACAGCTTGGCTATCAGAAACGGCAAGAGGGCCGGATGGGTTCGGTACGGCAGCCGTGGGGGAGGGCGTGAGGGGGACCTGAGGTCCTTGAACCACTTGTGCCAGATGCGGAATGGCCGCCTCCGCGGCCGGACCCATCCACCCAATCGCCAAAGCCGATTCCGCGCGCACAAATGGATCGGCATGGTGCAAATGGGCTATCAGGGTCGGAAGGGCCGGAAATCCAATCTGCGACAAGGCTTTCGACGCCAAACGGCACAGGACGATATTGGTTCCGCGCATCGCTTCCGCCAACGCTGGCACGCCTTCCGCGGCGTCGGCCCCCATGCTTCCCAGAGCTTGTGCGGCTCCGGAGGCGGTGCGCGGGTCGGTATCTTTTAAGGCCGAACACAACTCGGCCAGCGCCGGCCGTGCCAACGGCCCTAACTTCCCCAACGCCCAGACCGCATGCCGCCGTACATATTTATCACTGTGGCCCAGCATCGCCACTAACGTGGGTAGAGCATCCGGACCCATCGAGCCAATCGCCTGGGCCGCAGATTCCCGCACCCGATGATCGCTGTCGTTCAACACGGCGACCAGCGCTGGCAAGGCATCACGGGCCAGCCAGCCCAAACGGCCTAAGTCCTTGGCGGCCCGTAACCGTTCCGTTGCGCAGGAGCTTCGCAAGGCGGCCATCAGCGCTGGCAACGGATCGTCGGCAGTGGTCATACACGTTGGTGACACGCTCGGCGCCTCGCCCGGTGCCATCATCCGAGCAAAGTCCCTCCCCGGGAAGCATACAACCTTAGTTCATCCCGCGTATCTCGCAAGCGATTCCCCACACTTTACTTCTCGGCCAGTGAAAAATTCGGCCGATAGCGAAGTTTCCCCACTGATTCCACGCGCTTGCCGATGGGTGAACAACGACAGCTTCCCCCACTGGGTCCTCTGGCCGCACCACCACTCAGGATACATCCCTTTCCAGTATTTCCGGCTTGCTACAACGCGGCGACAGCCCCAGACCGTGGCCACCCCAGCGCTACCCCCACGACACGCCCGGGATAGCCACGACACGACCGGGATAGCTTCCCCCGGCAGGTTATTGTCCGGTCGGCCACGGAACTCCTACCCCAACCCCCACAGGACTCCTACCCCAACCCCAACGATACGCCGAGGATAGCCCCCCGAAGATCATTCACCGCGCTTCCGATAGCGGCCGACCGCCCGCCGTGTGGCCAGAAGCCCCCTCCCCCTGGCGCCCTTCCGGGTGTCTCAAACGATCCACATCTTCAGGCACGGAGCCGTTGAACACGGTTCATCTTTTTTTGGGAAAATTGATACTTGATGGACTTGGTATTACCTAGTAATAATAGTCTCTGCCTTCTCATACCTCGTAATGGAGAGGAGCCATGACCATCCGTTCCCGACTTCCCTGGGCGTTCACCCTCATTGAGCTATTGGTGGTGATTGCGATTATTGCCATTCTGATCGGTCTGCTCCTGCCGGCGGTGCAGAAAGTGCGCGAAGCGGCCGCACGCTTGAAGTCTCAGAACAATCTCAAGCAGATCGCTTTGGCGATGCACAATTACGAGAATGCCCACGGTCATTTGCCGGGCATGGCTGGGATCACGTCGTTGGGATTTTCGCCTCAAGCTTTGGTGCTGCCGTACATCGAGCAAGAGGCCTTGGGGCGCACCATCGACCCGGTGAATCAACCACTTCTGCTGGGTAGTTGGCCGTTTGCAGCGCTCAATCCGGTGTATGTCAATGTGGCTGCAACACCGATCAGCACTTTTCTGTGCCCCGCGGATAATCAGCCCCCTGTGAATAACACAGTCCACCGCTTGCCGGCAGTGGGAGGCAATTTTGTCACCGCCGCGGGCATCAGTTATATGGTTTGCACTGGCACCGGTCTGAACCCGGATGGCAGTAGCCGCAGTGGCGACATCCGCGCCATGACCGATGGCCTGTTCTGGTATGGTTCACGGACGCGCCTGACGGATATTGCCGATGGCACCTCGAACACACTGATGTTGTCGCAAGCCCTGTTGGGGCGGTACAACACAGAGCCGGACCCGCCGACAGGGCCGCGCCGGCAGACGATCAATGCTGGCAACCATCGTCCGTTGCCCACGCCGGGAATGGGTGTCGACCCGCAACTGACCGCGACGAATTACCTCGACTATCCGGGGCGTTGGGGTGGTCGCGGCAGCATGTGGATTTGGGGTAACATTGGCACCACCAGCTTCAACACCTTCCTGCGTCCGAACGATCCCAACCCCGACGTCACCGCCCACGGCAACGGTTTCTTCGCAGCCCGCAGCAACTTCAGCGGCGGCGTGAACGTGGCCTTGGCCGATGGCAGCGTACGCTTCGTGCGTGATACTATCAACATCGCCACCTGGCGGGCGCTCAGCACCCGCGCAGGGGGGGAAGTCCTCAACGACTTTTGAGTTCTCAACGACTTTTCATGAATCTCAGGAGAATAGCGCATGCTTGCAATCGTTGTGTGTGCGGCGTGGGTGGGGGCGAACCCGGCCGTGGCCGATACGTGGCTCGGTTTCCGCAACGACGGCACCAGCCGTACTACCGCACGCCAATTGCCGGTGAAATGGTCGCCCCGTGAGAATATCGCCTGGCGCACTGAGCTACCCGGCTATGGTCAATCGTCGCCGGTGGTATGGAAGGATCGGGTCTTTCTGACCGCGATTGATGGGCCGCAGAAGGAGAAACTCTTCATCCTGGCCCTCGATTCGAAAACGGGCCACATCGTGTGGAAAAAAGAATACTCAGCCAGCCAGACGGGGAAGAACAACCCCATGATGAGCCGTGCCGCCCCGACCCCGGTGGTTGATCGGGAAAATATCTACAGTTTGTTTGAAAGTGGCGACCTGTTCGCTCACTCGCACGATGGCGGCCTGATCTGGCACGTCGCGCTGACCCAAAAGTATGGCGAAATCAAGAACAACCACGGCCTGGGCAGTTCCCTGGCCCAGTCGGGGCGAGCTGTGTTCGTGCAGGTCGATCATGCGGGGCCGTCGTACTTGCTGGCGGTGGATAAAGCCACTGGGAAGGAATTGTGGAAAGCCGAACGCCCCAGCCGGACTGCCTGGACATCCCCGGTCGTGACCGTCATCAACAACCAGCCGCTTGTACTGGCCAGCGGTGGCGGCTCCCTCACCGCCTACGACGCTGCTTCCGGTCAAGTGGTGGCCACGCTCGACGGACTGACCGGCAACACTATTCCTTCGCCCACACCCCAGGGGGATATGATCGTCATCGGGGCGGGGGAAAACCGGATGAATCCTGACCCAGTGGCGTCCGCGAAATCGAATTGCCTGGTACGTCTGACGCACTCCGGCGGGAAATTCCACTTCGAACGGCTCTGGCAAGGCCAAAAGGCCATCAGCCACCACGCCAGCCCAGTGGTTCACGAGGGTCACGTCTACTTCGTCACCAGACTGGGGTTAGTCTACTGCCTGGACTTGAAAACCGGCGCAGAGAAGTACTCGGAACGGCTCGACGATCAGGTCTGGGCCACGCCGATTGCCGCAGGCGAGTACATCTACTTCTTCGGCAAGTCGGGGATTACCACCGTCCTCAAAGCCGGCGGCGAATTCGACAAGGTGGCGAGCAACCGGCTGTGGTCACCCGAAGAATATCAAACCCGACTGGCAGCCGCCAAGAAAGCGGCCGCACAAACCCTCCCCCAACCCCCCGAAGGCAAAGGCCCCGGCGGCGGACCGCCACGGCCCAAAGAGGAAGCCGAGGCGGTACGCTATGCCGCTGTCGGAGATGTGGTCTATGGTGTGGCCGCGGTCGACGGGGCATTCTTCATCCGCACCGGCACCGAGTTGATTTGCATCCGCCACAACCCACTCCCGAACAAGTGACGAACTTCACAAACGAGGAGACACACGATGATCACCGCAACGCGGATCACCGCAACGCGCCTCGCGGTTCTGCTCATTTTCTGTACAGCTCCTGGCGGTTGCGCCCCCAGCGACGCGGTCGGCAACGGTACCCCGCCAGAACAGGCCAACCCCTCCACCGCCTCACCCCAGACCACGACGACCCCGCCACATCCACAACCGACTCCACAACCGGCGGCCCCTCCAAAAGCCCGCCCCTTCGCCCGTATCTTCGTCCAAGACCACAGCACCGCCACTGTCCGTTGGGCCGATCTGCTGGTGGATGAGAAGAACCGCTTCACCCTTTCACCGCTGGCCAACATCGACGGCCTCAAGCCGCTGGATCCAGCGCGGCAGAAATGGGTTCAGATGAAAGAAGCGCAACGGCTGATCTGTGCCGGGATTCGTGACGATGCCGACGGTGCCTGGGAAAGCGGCTGGGTCCTGATCCACTCCGGAGTGGGTTACATCGACCACGGCGACCACGGGCATTGGACTTTCAAAAACAAACCGCAAGTGATCGACGCCCGCCGCGATACTCAGCAAGGCAACCCCGCGCATCTCTACGTCTACAACGGGCGTTTCTATCTGGCCAACGATAAACTCAACGGCTACACCCGACTCGATCCCAGCCGCTACGAGAAAAACGCCCACGGACAACTGACCAAAGATACACCGCGGTTCATCGTCGGCGGTGGTAACCACATTACGCTGGCCGTGGTGAACGATCGCGTGGGCTATTCGTGCTGGATTGATGGTGGCGGACCTAACAAAGGCCGCGTCGACGTCACCCCCATCACCACCAACGCCAAAAGCGAACCGGCGTATTCCTTCTACCTGCCTACCGGTGTCATCCACGGGGCGACAACCTGCGCCGGCAAGGTCTTCTTCGCCCCCGCCGACGGCATCTGCTGGGTGGAAGCCGATCTCGAGGCCCGATTAACGGCTGACCAAGTGACAATTCACCACATCAGCCTAGGGACCGAAGGCGACAAACCCCGCCGTACCGGGGCCTTCGCCACCCACGGCCACCATGTCATCTTCACCACCGGCAAAAGCGACAACGCCGCCCTGGCGATTCTCAACGCCAAAGATGCCAACCCCCAACCCGTGTTCGTCCCGTTGGCAGTCAAAAAAGGCACCACGCCGACATCCCCAGAAGTGGTCAACACCGCGTGGGGCAAGGATTATGCCTTCGTCTTCCACGATCATGCCAAAGATGTCGACGCGGACGACACCCTCGACATCATCGCCCTCGACCCCAATGGCGATGGCCATTTCGCTGATGCCAAAGTGGTGAAATCACTCCGAGTGGGCCGCAGCGCCGTGGAAGGACACTTCGGCCACCACGACATCGCCTTCGACGCGGAGTATCAGTACGCCATCTTCACCAACCCCGGCGACGGGACTCTTTCACTCTTATCGCTGAAATCGCTGGAAATCGTCGCCACGTTCCCCATCGGTGGCTGCCCCGGAGGGATCGTCGTGGTGGGCAGCCGCGAAACCGACGATTGAGAAGGCGCTGGGGGGTTCTTGGCTCACATGGCCAGCTGCCCGACCGACGATTGAGAAGGCGTTGGGAGTTCCTGGCTCGCATGGCCAGAATGTGGAAGGGAACTCCCATCATTCCTTCCGCACCCCGGCGACAACTTCCGCACCCCCGCGACAACTTCCGCACCCCCGCGACAACCATGAGGAACGTCTGTTCATATTTTGAACACGAACATCTGCTCAGATTTTGCCCACACGGTTTGCGTCGGTGGGATGGCTGGCTCCAGCGACCGAACGCCTGTTCAGAACAGTGTTTGTGTCGATGGGGTGCCTAGCGTCCCATGTCGGAACGCATGTTCAGATACGGAACCCAGCTCCGGCACAAGCGTATGCCTCCAGCTCTGGCACAAGCGTATGCCTCTTGTCACAACAGCTTTACGGTATGAACGAATGTCCAAAAAGCAAACAATGAACGAATGTCCCAAAAGCGAACAGGCCTTAATCGTCCGCCATTGGGATGAAACCGGGAGGGGCCGTTGGTGTCGCGGGGGTTGGCCGCGGTCGGGGCAGGGGCGCTACTGGTAGCGGTGCCGGTGGAACGGCCGACGGTTCGCGGCCTATCGCCTCAAGTTCCTGCCGTCGCGCCTTCTTCCAGGCGATCACGTCGCGAGTCACCACTTCAACGGCTGTGAGTAATTGCGTATCGATACCCCGTTGCCAATCCTCGGGGGTTATGTCCACTTCCACATCGGGTTTCACCCCTTCTTTCTCCATATTGACGCCTTTGTTGGTAAACACACCGATCCGCGGCAAACGGAACGACGAACCGTCGATGAGGTACGTTCCCCCCGTGCCGATCACGGCCCCGGCCGTGGTTTGACCGACGAGTTTCCCTAACCCCAACGTGCGGAAGGCATGAGGGAAGATTTCCGCGTCGGAGTACGAGCGATTGTTGATAAGAACCACCATCGGTTTGGTCCATTTCCGATCGGTGGCCCGCAAAACCAGCCCTTCGCCACCGTCGCGTTGGCGGAAAAACGTGTGTTCTTTGCCGACCAGATAGTTGAGGACCTGGTCGTGAGTGAAGCCGCCGCCGTTGTAGCGAACGTCGATGATGATCGCCTCTTTGTCGAAGTGATCGGAGTAGAGGGCCCGAACAAACGCATCCAGCCCCGGTTCATCCATGCTGGGGATGTGAATGTAGCCGATTTTTCCCCCGCTGGCCTGGGCCACGGCATCGGCGTTGCGCTGCACCCAGCGGTCGTACATCAGTTGGGCAATTGTGGTGCGGTTGGCGGCCACAATTTCGATTTTCCGTCGGGTTTTGGCATCTTTCGGGTCGCGGGCGACTTCGAGCAGAACCCCTTCCCCGGCTTTGTTATTAAGAAGTTGGGCGAGGTTGACACGTTCGGTCAGCGGGACACGGTCGATAGCGAGAACGACATCGCCGGGTTTGATGTCGATACCTCGTTTGTCGGCAGGGCCGCGTTTGAGGATTTCGGCCACTTTCAAGCCCGGTCCGGGGTAGGTCTCGTCGAAGATCAAACCCAGATCGGCGGTCCACTCGTCGGGCGTGGGGAGTTTGCCGCTGATGCCCAGGTGGGAGGCATTCAGTTCGCCGAACATCATACTGATGAGGGCGTAGAGGTCTTCGCGCGTGGCGGTGTGTTCGACCAACGGCCGGTATTTGGCGCGAATGGCTTGCCAATCAACACCGTGATACTGCGGATCGTAGAAGTTGTTGGCCAAGGCCCGCCAGCTTTGGGCGAACATCTCCGCAAATTCTTCACTTTGCTTAATGGTCATGCGCACACTGAAGGGCACTTTGTTGGGTTCGGCTGGTGGTGTGCCAAAGTTGAATCCGGTGCGGACATAGCGCAATTCGCCCGCACCATTGAGAAAGTAAATCGTGCCGGGCGATTTCTTCGACCAGCGAATCCAACTGGGGCGCTGGTTGCCGGTGGTCATCCGGGTGAGGGCGGAACCATTGGTGTTGGCCACCCACAAATCATCCCCATTCGAGCGCGACCGGAAAGCCACTTGCAAACCATCGGGCGAGATCATGCCGTACTCAGCGCTCATCGTGCTGGGGCGTTCGACGCGCAGGTGAATGTCGTCCCAATCGATCTGATCTGCGGCGGGTTTGGGGCTGCCGTCGGCTACCGGTTTTTGCAACGAAACCACCTGCATCGAATACGTGCCGCGGCGCATCCCCACGAAGGCAATTTTGCCGTTGCGATTGCTCCAACTGACATCGCTATTCCACGTGGCGTGTCGGGAGATGTTCACCGGTGCGCCGCTGCCGTCGGTCGCGGTGATGTAAATTTCGGCGGAAAAGGAACCATCCATGCGGCAGTAAACGATGTACTTGCCATCGGGAGACCAATCGTAGTCGAGAACCTTCTGTTCGCTGACGATGACGCGCGGATCGCTGCCATCGGGTTTCATGGTCCACAGCTTGCCTTCCCGGATGAAGGCGATTTTGTCACCGGCGGGGCTGAACGACGCCCCGATTTCTTCCGAAACGGTATCGGTCAGCCGCGTGGTTTTGAAGCGGTGGGCCTGGGTTAATTCGGGGTGTTCGGGATCGTCGGCTTCGAGCAAATACAAATCAATACTGCCGCTGCGATCGGACGCAAAGAGAATCTTTTTGCCATCCGGCGACCAGGTGGGGTTGAGGTCGGCAAAAGCGTGTTCGGTCAGGCGTGTGGATTTTCCTCCTTGCGGCACTTTGGTAAGAAACAGTTGCCCATGAATGACCAACACGGCGTGGGTTTCGTCGGGGGAAATGGCATACTCGGTGGCATCGCGGGTGAAGGTGAGGGAGCGCTCGGTGTTGGATTTGTCGTCGGCGTTGACTTCGATGGCAATTTTGCGCGGCGGCGTGTCGCCGTGGGTACTGACGACCCACACATCCGCCCCACATTCGTAAACAATCCATTCCCCGTTGCCGCTGATGCGTGCCCGGCGCACCGTGTCGTGGGTATGATGCGTCAACGGTCGGGGTTTGCCAATAGGAAGCCAGTTCGACGACAGATGCTGATAGACGATATTGGCACAACCGGGTTGGCTACCATTTTCCGTGACATAGTACAGTTTACGGGCATCGGGACTGAACATCGGATAGCTATCTTGGCCGTCAAAGGTGGTGATCGGTGTCGGTTCCCGGCCGTCGATGCCACAAATCCAGATGTCATCATTACTTGAGCCACGATAGCCCCGCCGGTACCATACCCCTGGGCCGCGAACAAAGGCGATGGCGTTGCCACGCGGGGAGAAATGCGCCTCTTTACCTTCAAACAGCGGCAATTTCCGCTCAGCCCCACCGTCGACCGGAACCACGAAACACTCCGTCTGCGCCGGAAAAGCCGGCGAACGGGGTGACGAGAACACGACCCCTTTTCCATCGGGAGTCCACCCGGTCACCATGTCTGGGGCGCTGTCAAAGGTCAGCCGCCGCGGTTTGCCACCCACCGCCCGCACGACAAAAACGTCGTAACTGCCGTAGCGATTAGAACTAAAGGCGATATATTGGCCATCAGGACTGAAAACAGGGTGGATATCGTGGGCCTCGTGCATCGTCACCGGTCGGGCCACACCGCCGATAGTTTCCACCGTCCAGATATCGCCTAAGTAACTGAAAGCGATAGTTTTGCCATCGGGGGAAATATCTGGCGTGCGGACCAGACGGATCGGCTCCTGAGCCACCCCCGTGGTCGTGGCGGCAACCACCACGATCACCGGCACAATGCAGAGGCGAAAATACCAAAACATGGCAGATCGTATCCTTCTCGTGTGAGCGTCGATGGTCCTGTGCAGTTTACCTGATCTTCATGATGAGTTCCAAAAGGAATGACGGCCCAAGCCCCCCTCATTCACCGATTTTGACCGCAAAATGGCCCAAGAAATGAGCAGTCCGTGTCTCTCCGGGCCAGCGATGGGGGTTTCTGCAAGTAGTTGCCGCGGCGGCGCGTGCTTCGCGAAATCGGAAAGTAGTACCTGACCCTGGTGGCGACCGTTTCCTGAAATCTGAAAGTAGCATGAGACTTAGGGAATTGCCTACTGACACAAACCCCGGTTGTGGAGTAATATCACAGTTGCCAGATTCGGCCCCGTTGAGGGTGAAGCGACCATGTTGAAACGTATTTTCCCCTTCGTCGCCTTAGTGGCTTTGGCGATTCTTTCAGACCCCACGCCAACACCGGCCCAGCCCGGTCGCGGTAAAGAGGGACGGGGTGGCGATTCTGGCAGCGGCCCGGGTGGATTCGGCTTTGGTCGTCGCCCTGAAGGTGGTGGCGGCCCCGGAATGGGCAGCCCGGGGGGCGGTCCACCCGGTGGGGGTTTCAACTTCCGATTGGGTGGCTCCACGGAAAACCCGGGCGGCGGTGGTCCGCCAGGCGGCTTTGGTGGGTTTGGCATGGGTGGTCCGGGCGGCGGTGGCCCTCCCGGTGGCGGTTTCGGTGGGTTTGGTATGAGCGGTCCGGGCGGCGGTGGCCCTCCCGGTGGCGGTTTCGGTGGGTTTGGTATGAGCGGTCCGGGCGGCGGTGGCCCTCCC